>DASPJA010000036.1:0-43826 GCA_035628835.1 Allosphingosinicella sp. | reverse complement strand
GTGATCAGCCATTGCGGCTTGCCCTCGGCGGTGCGCTCGGCGAGCGACTGCGGATCGCGAAGGTCGCCGGGCATCTGCATTCCGGCGGCGATCTCGGGCGGCGTCAGGTGCCGGATGAAGAGCGGCTGCTTGCGGAAGATGGTCTTGATCGCCTGCCCCGGCTGGATCGCCGACAGATCGACCTCGATCGCGGCCAGAGCGAGCACGTCCGCCGACGGGTTCATCTGGTTGACGAGCGGGTAGAGGGTGGTGGCCGCGCCGACCCCGGCGACACTCACCGCCGCGATGTTGATGAAGTCGCGCCGGCGAAGCCCGTCGTCCACCTTGGTGTCCGGACTCGCGGCCAGCGTCCCATCGCTGTGTTCAACCGTCGCCATAATATCCTTCAGCGCTTCGAACAGGAATGCATGGGCCAAGAGGAGGAGCCCGCGCAGCGCCGCGCCGAAGGGAGCAGAGAAAGCCTCCCCTGAGCGGCTTGGCGCGCCTGATAGACGCGCGGGTGAGGGTTTGCCAACAGCGATTTTCGCGCATCCTCCCCAGCGGGAGACGGGGTGGGGACCGCCCGACGTGCGGCGGAAGGGGTAAGTGGCCCGGCCGCCGCCGTCATGCTCTCGGACCGCCGGCTTCGTCGCCAGCTACCCTCGAGCAGGCAAGGCCCGGTCCCCCTCCCCGAGCGCGTTCGGGAGGATTGTTCAACGACGGTTCAGGCGCGGGTGCGCTTTTCGGCTCGGCCCCGAAACGGAGATCGCCGATGCGTCCGCTCTTCCTGATCGCCCTCAGCCTCGCCGCCGCGCCCGCCGCCCTGGCACAGGAGCCCGGGCCGGTCGCCCGCGCCCTCGCCGAGATCGAGGCGCATCGGATCGGGATGCGGGTCGGCTGCTCGATCCCCGTACCGGCGCTCTGGAACGCCCCCGCCTGGGAGCAGCGCGCCGCGGCCGCCCGCCGCGCCGCGTTCGAGGATTGCCTGTCGGGCGTCATGCAGCGCGAGCAGGACCGGCTCGCCGAGCTGCAAAGCCGGATCGCCGGCTTCCAGGCCGAGGCTCCGGAGGCCGACTGGTCGGCGGCCGACTCCGCGCTCGACTCCAAATGGGCCGAGCTCGACCGCCTCGCCTCCAAGCTCCGCACCCGCGACAATTGGGCGAATACGGCGGTGCGGGTCCTCGACACCTTCACGGGCCCCGGAGCGCCGTTCGGGCCCCGCCAACCGTCCTGGAGCCGCTGCGCCCCCTACCGCTGCGACACGAGCACCTTCGCGCCGGGGGTGAGGTAAGGGGAAAATCCTCCCGGGCTCGCCCGGGGAGGGGGACCGCGCGAAGCGCGGTGGAGGGCGATGGGGCGGGACTGGCCCGGGACGGGAGGGCGGCGCCACGCCGAGGGCCTGTGCCTGGCTCCGCCGGGACGTGGAGGGACGGGGTCAACGTCCTTCCGCGAGGTGGGTGCGGCTTTCGACGGCAGAATTTTTGTTCGCGCAAAGATCACCAAGGCACGAAGGGGCCGAGGGGGAACCGCGCGTAGCGCCTTAAGCTTACCACGGCGAGAAAGCTGTTTCGGCTTCGCCGTCTCCGACTCTTGGTGCCTTCGTGATCCTAGGGGACAGGTACCGGTATCTGTCCCCTATCCATGCGGGGGACAGGTACCGGTACCTGTCCCTCAACCCCCCCGGGGGACAGGTACCGGTACCTGTCCCTCAACCCCCCGGGTTTCCTCGGGGAGGGGGGACCGCGCGAAGCGCCGTGGAGAGGTTCCGCGGAGTCGGAAAGGCTCCTCCACAGGCTTGCAGCCGGTCCCCCTCCCCTGCCAAGGCAGGGGAGGAATCCAAGATGCGCCTCGCCCTCCATCAGCCCGACCAGGCCGGCAATGTCGGAACCATCCTTCGCCTAGCGGCCTGCCTGGGCGTGGCCGTGGACATGATCGAGCCGTGCGGCTTCCCCTTTTCCGACCGGGCGCTGAAGCGGGCGGGGATGGACTATGCGGAGATTGCGGCGGTGACCCGGCATTCGGGGTGGGAGGCGTTCGAGGCGGGGCTGGCGGGGCGGCTGGTGCTGTTCACGACCGCCGGCGCCGTGCCCCTTCCGGAGGCCCGTTTCGAGCCGGGCGATACTCTCCTCTTCGGCTCGGAAAGCCGGGGCGCGCCTGAAGCCGTCCACTCGAGGGCGGATCTCCGGGTGCGGATTCCGCAGGCGCCGGGAACTCGCTCGCTCAACCTCGCCGTGGCGGCGGGGATCGGGCTGGCGGAGGCGATAAGGCAGACGGGGATGTGGCCGGAGCCGTGAGATCGCCGCGGAGCGGCTTTCCAATCCCTTTCTACCTTGTGCCTTCGTCCCTTCGTGCCTTTTCTCGAAGATCGTTGGGCACCGCGCCCGAAGGACGCGCTTGAAGCTGGGCGCGGTGGACCGCCTTGCACCCGGTCCCGGCTTATCGCCTGCCGGCCGGCCGCCCGGGCACCCGGTTTCAAGAGAAGGCACGAGGGCGCGAAGGCACAACGCAGGAAGGGAGATTCCCGCTTCGCGGGAAAATGGATCCCGGATCAGGTCCGGGATGACGGCTCATTCGCTAACCGCCACGGAGCGGGCCGCGCTAGACGACCGCCTCCGGCCCGCCGGCGAAGCCGATCGCGGCGCCGGCCAGCATCCACCATCCGGCGGCGAACTGCGTGTCGAGGAGCTCGACCCGGAGCTGCATCCATTCGCCGAAAGCCCAGCCGCCGCCGATCAGCCCGCCGCCGACGAAGATGCCGACCAGGATGTCGCCGCGAATGGAGGCGATCCGAACCACCGCTCCGCCGATCGTCGTCGCCAGCGGCGCGAGAGCGAAGGCGGTGCCGGTCCACACGTCCATCGTGAAGGAGATGGCGATGGTGAGCACCGTATAGAGCGTGCCGAGCGCTTTCATGCCCGGGAGCTAGCACGAGGCCGGTTAAGGAGCGGTTTTCCCGCCGGCCCCGGGCGGACTCCTCCCGGCCTTGCGACCTGGCGCAGGTCCTCGATCCCCGACAGCGCGGGCTTGGCCCGGGATCCATGAACAGCGCCGCCTGGGGTTTTCACCGGCCGTGCTCATGGATTCCGGCCTTCGCCGGAATGACGGCGGCGCGCGGCTCCTAGCTCTCCAGAAGCTGCTTCAGGCGGTCGAGATCCTGCCGCGCCTGCACTCCGGGCTCCCGCTGGAACAGCCTGGCGACGATCCGGCCGAACGCGCCCGCGGGCGGATCGTAGGAGATGGTGGTGCGAACGTTGGTGCCGCCGCCCGCCGAGGTCTCGATGAACTCGACCCGGCCGCGATTGGGGACGCTCGCCCCCTCCTCCGACTTCCAGGCGATGAGCCGGCCGGGAATGTCCTCGGTGACGAGGCTGTTGAACTCGACGCTGGTGCCGGCCGGAGCCTTGATCTTCCAGTGCGAGCGGACGTCGTTGATCCTGGTCACCGATTCGATATTGTCCATGAACCGGGGCAGATTCTCGAAGTTCCGCCAGAAATCGTAAATCTCCCGCGGCGGACGGTCGATGATAACCGATTCCTCGACGGTGGCGGTCTGGTGGCGGCTCGTGCCCGAGCTCCGGCCGGAAAGCATGAACGGCACCGCCGCGCCGACGATCGCTCCGGCGAGCGCCGCGCCGGCCACGACGGCCGCGCTGGGACCGGTCTCGACGACCTCGATCTCGCGGTGGGTGGAGCCGGGGCCGGCCCGCCACTCCTCCGAACCATGGCCGCCATTGCCGCCGGTCGTCGCACCGGCGCCTTCGGGGAGGGAGGTCGAATTGTCAGTCATCGTTGATACTCCATACTGGTCGAATCGATCGGGGCGCGCGGCCGCAAGCCTGGCCGTTTTCGATCCTGCTCAACCCGCGCCGGATTCCCCGCGTTCCTGTTCCCGCGGCGATTTGCGCCGGACGGTTTCCGCCAGCCGCCGCGCCGAAGGACCGGAGCTACCCGTCCGTCTTTCGCCGGGACCGTGTCGATGGATTCCGGCCTTCGCCGGAATGGCGGGCCGGGCAGCGATCGCCGCCCTCACATTGCAATATCCTGTGGCGAATCCGGCGCCGCTCCCCTAGGGCATGTGGAACATCCAATCACGGAGTCTCCAGCGTGGCCGAGCGCATCGCCATCGTGGCCGATCATGCCGCCTTCGAGATGAAGATGCTTCTGATCGAGCATCTGCGCTCCGGCGGCCACGAGGTGCTCGACCTCGGCACGACCTCGACCGAGAGCGTCGACTATCCCGATTACGGCTACCGGATGGCGGAGGCGATCGCGTCCGGCGAGGCCGGGCGCGGAGTCGCCCTGTGCGGCTCGGGCATCGGCATCTCGATCTCGGTCAACCGCCATCCGGCCTGCCGCTGCGCCCTGGTGTCCGAAGGCCTTTCGGCCCGGCTGGCGCGCGAGCATAACGACTGCAACGTCGTCGCCATGGGCGCCCGGCTGATCGGAATCGAGGCGGCGCGCGACATCGTCGACCAGTTCCTCGCCACCCCGTTCGGCGGCGGCCGCCACCAGCGCCGCGTCGACAAGCTGAGCCATCCTCATTTCGCCAGGGAAAATGCATGAGCAGCGCTTCCGCCTTCGATTTCGCCGAGGTCCAGCATTCGGGCTTCTTCACCGGCCGGCTGAGGGAGGCCGACGGCGCCGTCGCCGCGGCCATCGCCGCCGAGCTCGACCGCCAGCAGAACCAGATCGAGCTGATCGCGTCGGAGAATATCGTCTCGCGGGCGGTGCTCGAGGCGCAGGGCTCGGTGCTCACCAACAAATATGCGGAAGGCTATCCGGGCCGGCGTTACTATCAGGGCTGCGCTCCGTCCGACGCGGTCGAGACGCTGGCGATCGAGCGGGCGAAGCAATTGTTCGGCTGCGGCTTCGTCAACGTCCAGCCTCACAGCGGCGCCCAGGCCAACGGCGCGGTGATGCTGGCGCTGGCCAGGCCGGGGGACACCATCCTGGGCATGTCGCTCGACGCCGGCGGCCACCTCACCCACGGCGCCAAGCCGGCGCTGTCGGGCAAATGGTTCAACGCCGTCCAGTACGGCGTTCGCCGCGACGACGACCGCATCGACTTCGACCAGGTCGAGGCGCTCGCCAGGGAGCACCGGCCGCGGCTGATCATCGCCGGCGGCTCGGCCTATCCGCGCCATATCGACTTCGCCCGCTTCCGCGCCATCGCCGACGAGGTCGGCGCGATCTTCATGGTCGACATGGCCCATTTCGCCGGCCTCGTCGCGGCGGGCGAGCACCCGAGCCCGTTCGGCCACGCCCATGTCGTCACCACCACCACCCACAAGACCCTTCGCGGGCCGCGCGGCGGAATGGTTCTGACCGACGACGAGGCCATCGCCAGGAAGATCAACTCGGCCGTCTTCCCCGGCCTCCAGGGCGGGCCGCTGATGCACGTCATCGCCGCCAAGGCGGTGGCCTTCGGCGAGGCGCTGCAGCCGGAGTTCAAGAGCTACGCCCGGGCGGTCATCGCCAACGCCAAGGCGCTGGCCGGACGGCTGAAGGAGCGCGGCGCCGATCTGGTCTCGGGCGGAACCGACACGCACCTCGCCCTCGTCGACCTGCGCCCGCTCGGGATCACCGGCAAGGACGCGGACGAGGCGCTCGAACGCTCGTCCATCACCTGCAACAAGAACGGCATTCCCTTCGATCCCCTCCCCCCGGTCAAGACCAGCGGGATCCGGGTCGGCTCCCCCGCCGGAACCACGCGCGGCTTCGGCACCCGGGAGTTCCGCGACATCGCCGACATGGTCGCCGACGTTCTGGAAGGGCTTCGCGACAATGGCGAGGAGGGCAATGGCGGGGTCGAGGCCGAGGTGAAGGGCCGCGTTCGAGCACTCTGCGCCCGGTTTCCGATCTATCAGGACGCCTGATGCCGTTCCTTCACCCGTTCGTGTCGAGCGAAGTCGAGGCACCTTTTCGAGCGGAGCCGAGAAATGGCCTCGGCTTCGCTCGGCGGGTCCCCTCGACTTCGCTCGCGGCGAACGGAGTTTTCAGGCCGCAGATCTGATGCGCTGCCCCTTCTGCTCCCACGAGAACAGCCAGGTGAAGGACAGCCGCCCGACCGAGGACGGCGCCTCGATCCGACGCCGCCGGCAGTGCGAGGAATGCAGCGCCCGCTTCACCACCTTCGAGCGGGTGCAGCTTCGCGACCTGACGGTGGTCAAGGCCGGCAGCCGCCGAGAGCCGTTCGACCGGACCAAGCTCGAACGCTCGATCGCCATCGCCTGCCGCAAGCGCCCGGTGCCTCAGGAGCGGATCGACCGCCTCGTCTCCTCGCTCCAGCGCCAGATCGAGACCAGCGGCGACAGCGAGATCGCCTCGACCCGGATCGGCGAGCTGGTGATGGACGGACTGAAGGCGCTCGACCCGGTCGCCTACATTCGCTTCGCCAGCGTCTACAAGGATTTCCGCGAGGCGAGGGATTTCGAGGAGTTCGCCGGGAGCGTGGGGGAGGCTGGCGAGGGGGCTTAACTCATTTCTCGGCTACGCTCGACAGGGCCCCTCGACTTCGCTCGGGGGGGAACGGATAAGGGTTCGGCACTCCAACCCGTTCGTGTCGAGCGAAGTCGAGACAACCCATCGAGCGAAGCCGAGATTCCTGAATGAGCTTCTGGACTTACATCCTGCGCTGCTCGAACGGCGTCTACTATACCGGCCATACCGACGACATCGACCGCCGCGTCGCAGAGCACCAGAGCGGCGCAATCAGAGGCTATACCTACGACAAGCGGCCCGTGGAGTTCATGTGGGCGGAGGAATTTCCCACTCGAGCGGAGGCGCTCGAGGCGGAGCTTCGGGTGAAGGGCTGGTCGCGCGCGAAGAAGGAGGCGCTGATCGCGGGGAATTGGAAGCGCCTCAGCGAGGCCGCCATTCCACCCAAGGAGCGGGCCGAAAGGGTCTCGGCTTCGCTCGACAGGACCCCTCGACTTCGCTCGGGGCGAACGGAGGGGGTAGCCGCCCCCTCCCCCGTTCATGTCGAGCGAAGTCGAGACACCCTTTCGAGCAGAGCCGAGAAGGCGTGCAAACCCCCCGCCATCGTCCTCGTCCGGCCGCAGCTGGGCGAGAATATCGGCAAGGCGGCCCGGGCGATGCTCAATTTCGGGCTTACCGACCTGAGGCTGGTTGCGCCCCGAGACGGGTGGCCGAATCCTTCGGCCGGGCCGGCCGCTTCCGGCGCCGATATCGTCCTCGAGCAGGCGCGGGTGTTCGGCACGGTGGCGGAAGCGGTCGGCGACTGCGCGCACGTTTATGCCACCACGGTGCGCAAGCGCGGGCTGGTCGTGCCGGTGGTCACTCCGGAAGGGGCCGCGCGGGAGATTCGGGCGCGGGCGGAACCCTCGGCCATCCTGTTCGGCGCCGAAAGGTCGGGGCTGGAGACGGACGAGGTGGCGGTCGCGGGGAAGATCGTGACCGTGCCGGTCAATCCGGAATTCACCTCGCTCAACCTCGCCCAGGCGGTCATCCTGATCGCCTACGAATGGTCGAAGCACGAGGCGCTGGCGGTGCCGACGCTCGGGGACCCGGCCGAGCCGCGGGCGAGCCACGAGCAGCTGGAAGGGCTGATCGGCCAACTCGACGAGGCGCTGGCGGCGGCGGACTATTTCCACCCGCCCGACCGCACCCCCGCCACCCGCAACACGATCCGGACCATCCTCACCAAGGCCGGGTGGTCGAACCGCGAGGTTCAGGCTCTGCGGGGGATCATCCGAGCGCTGACTCATCCGAGGCGGGGGCGCTGAGCCCCCCACCGTTCGCCCTGAGCCTGTCGAAGGGCTCTTCTTCCCGCTGCTGGGCAAGGAAGCAGAGGGCTTCGAGAAGCTCAGCCCGAACGGACATGGACTTCCGTCCCTCTAAGTCCTCGTCGAGTCGAAGCGGCGGAATTCGTAGGCGATGGAGGCTTCGATGAGGCGCTCGTACAGCTCGGCCGCCGCCTCCGCGGGCACGTCATGCTCTTCGGCGAGCCGGGCGACGTTGGCGAGGACCTGCGCCTTCCGGCCCTCGTCGCGGACGGCCTCGCGGTCCGGCTTGATCCGGGCGGCGGCGTCCATGTAGCGGAAGCGCTCGCCGATGAGGCGGACGATCTCCTCGTCGAGGCGGTCGACCCCGTGGCGGACCTCGGCCATGGTCGCGCAGGCCTGCGGAGCGGTTCGTTCGGTGCTCATCCGCTCCCTTTAACGGCCGCCAAACGCCTGTCGAGGTTGACTTTGCAGCCTCCAGCGGCCATCTGCCGCGCTTCGCAATTGGCCCCGCACCCCGGTGAAGCGGTGGCCGCGCAGTACAGCAGGTATTGCGGTGCGGTTCCGGGACTTGTGAAACCAAGCAGATTGGACCTGAGATGAGCAAGCGCAGCAGCGCCAAGTACAAACTCGACCGCCGGATGGGCGAGAACGTCTTCGGACGGCCCAAGAGCCCCGTCAACAAGCGCGAATACGGCCCCGGCCAGCACGGCCAGCGCCGCAAGGGCAAGATGTCCGACTTCGGAATCCAGCTCCGCGCCAAGCAGAAGCTGAAGGGCTATTACGGCGACGTCACCGAGAAGCAGTTCAAGCGCACCTATACCGAGGCCGCCCAGATGAAGGGCGACACCGGACAGAATTTGATCGGCCTGCTGGAGCGCCGCCTCGACATGGTCGTCTACCGCGCCAAGTTCGCGCCGACGATCTGGGCCGCCCGCCAGCTGGTCAGCCACGGCCATATCCGGGTCAACGGCGTGAAGTGCAACATCGCCTCGCGCCGGGTCAATGTCGGCGACGAGATCACGCTGGGCTCCAAGGCGCAGGAGATGGCGCTGGTGATGGAGGCGCAGGGCCTCGCCGAGCGCGACATCCCCGAATATGTCGCCCCCGACGGCACCGCCAAGGCGACCTTCACCCGCGTGCCCACGCTGGACGAGGTCCCCTATCCGGTCCGCATGGAGCCGAACCTGGTGGTCGAGTTCTACTCGCGCTGACCGGCAGGCCCGGCTGAAGTTCGAAAGGGCGGCTCCCCCGGGAGCCGCCCTTTCTCATTCCACCTTCAGCGCCTGCCGGAAGAAGGCGTCGCTCCGCCTGAGCAGATCGGTGCGGGCGGCATCCTCCTCGAGATAATGGTCGAGGCCGGGATAGACGATGAGCTCGCTGCGAACGCCGGCGCCCTTGAGCCTGTCGTGCATCTTGCGCGACTGGGCGACTCCGACATTGCGGTCGAAGTCGCCGTGGAAGAGCAGGACGGGCGCCTTGATGCTGGCGGCATTCTGCGCCGGCGAGCCCTCGCGCAGATGCGGCCCCGAGCCGACGAAGCCGCGCACCAGCCTGTAGTTGGTGAAGGCCGAGCTATCCTCGACGAAGCTGGCCAGATCGGTGACCGGGGCCACCGCCACCACCGCCTTGAAGAGGGCCGGATCGAGGACTCCCGACTGGAGCGCCGCATAGCCGCCATAGGACCAGCCGAAGATCCCGAGCCTGGCCGGATCGGCGATCCCCTGGGCGACCAGCCACCGGCCGGCATCGTTGACGTCGCCGACCGCGGAGCGCCAGGACTGGAAGCCGTTCTTCTGGTACCAGGCGTCGCCATAGCCCGACGAGCCGCGATAATTGGGCTGAATCACCGCATAGCCGCGATGGGCGAAATACTGGACGAGCCAGTCGAAGCCCCATTCGTCGCGCGCGCTCGGGCCGCCATGCGGCATGACCAGGGCCGGGAGGTTCTTGCCGTCGCTCCCCGGCGGAAGGGTCAGATAAGCGGGGATTTCGGTGCCGTCGGCGGCCTTGTAGCGGACCGGCTTCATCGTCGCGAGCGGCACGTTCTCGAGCTGCGGACGGGCCAGCATCAGCTCGCCCAGCCGCTTGGCGGCCTTGTCGAACAGATAATAGCGCCCGGCGTCGGTGTCGCTTCCCGCCCAGAGCAGCAACTTGCTCTCGTCGGCGCTGGAATCGAGGAAGCGGATCAGCGGCAGTCCGGGCAGCGCCTTGGACAGCGAGCGGCCGAGCGCGGCGAGGGTCGGGTCGAAATAGACCGCCTCGCGCTTCTCGGTGGCGTAGGTGGCGCCGACCACCCGGTGGGCGCGTCCGATCCGGACAGCGCCGTCGACGTCCACCTCGGGATGGGCGAAGACCAGCTTCTCCTTTTTCGAACCATCCAGAGCGACGCTGTACAGCTCCGCGCGCCCGCCCACCGCCTTCTTGTAGCCGTAGGCGACGTCGAGGTCCGGATCGACCGCGATCGGATAGAAATCGACGGTCGTCTCGCGGGTGACCACACCGAGCGTCTTCCAGTCGCGCGAGGCCCTGGTGCGGTAGTAATAGGTGGTCTTGCCGCTGTCGTAGCCGGTGGCTCCGGCGACGTCGGCCACCGCCATGATCCGGATGTTGCCGCGGCCGTCGCTGATATATTCGACGGCGCCCTTCCTGGGCGGCTCGACGGTCTTGCTCGCCAGGCTCGAGGTGTCGATCCGGTCGACCCCATAGCCCTCCCGCGAATCCTGGATGTTGGTGCCCGACCGGCCTTCCGGTACATATTCGCGGCCCATCAGGACGGCCCCTTCCGTCCCCGGCTGCCAATCGATCACTTCGCCGCCGCCGAGGGAGACGTAGAGATCGTCGGCCCTAACTCGGCGGCTCAGCAGCTTGACGTTGCCGCCGTCGGCGTCGACCCCGACCAGCCGGGTGGCGCCGGTCGGCTGGCCCGGCACGACCGTGTCGACGACCATGTAGACGGTGCAGATCAGCCGCTGCTCGGAGACCCAGCCGCAGCTGCTCAGCCGCTCCGGCTTGCCGTCGGCGCTCAGCGCCAGCCGGGGCTCGGAGTCGCTGCCGACCGGGACCGTGTAGAGCAAGGTCGAACGGCCCGGGCCGGGCGCGATGAAGGCGACCTTCCCGCCGGACGGCGACAAGGCGATGTCGAGCACGCCCTCACGGGCTCCGAAGGCGGCCGGCGGATCCGCCGGAGCGCCCGCGCCGACGAGAAAGAGCAGCGCCACGGCGCCGAACCCAAATATCCGAAACATGAATACCCCCAATCGCTTAGGCCCCATTCCTAAGCTGCCCGGCAGGATGACAGCCCGCCCCGCCGAGCGCAAGCTTGCGCGGGCAAATTGTTGCTGCCATTGGGCGCTGAGGGTGGGGCCGAGAGGAGGATGTTCGTGCCGCTTCGATCCCCAATCCGATCCGTCGCCCTGCCGGCCGCCGCGGCGCTTCTGCTGGCCGCCTGCGCCACCTCGCGCGAGAACAGCCCGGCGGCAGGTCCCTATACCGGCCCGCCCATCTCGCTGGCGACCCTGACCACCGCCACCCAGATCCTGTCCTCCGACGAATATGAGGGCCGGGCGCCGACCACCCCAGGCGAGGCCAAGAGCATCGCCTATATCGCCAGGCGCTTCCAGCAGGCCGGCCTGCAGCCGGGCAACAAGGGCAGCTGGTACCAGGACGTTCCGCTGGTCGAGAGCACGGCCACGCCCACCGCGCTCACCATTTCCGGCGCCGGAGCGCCGATGACCTTCGCCCACCGCACCGACTTCGTCGCCAACTCCTACCAGGTGCAGCCGAGGATCGACCTGCGCGACAGCGAGATGGTCTTCGTCGGCTACGGCATCAACGCGCCCGAGCGCGGCTGGAACGATTATGCCGGGGTCGACGTCAAGGGGAAAACGGTCGTCATCCTCGTCAACGACCCCGACTGGCAGGACGAGGACCTCGAAGGGACGTTCAACGGCAAGGCGATGACCTATTACGGCCGCTGGACCTACAAATATGAGGAAGCGGCCCGCCAGGGTGCGGCCGGGGCCTTCATCGTCCACGACACCGAGCCCGCCGCCTATGGCTGGAACGTGGTCCAGTCGTCCTGGACCGGGCCGCAATATAATATGGACGCGCCGGGCGGCCATATGGACCAGTCGAAGGCGATCGGCTGGCTGACCAACGAGGCGGCGCGGCGGATCCTGTCGGCCTCGGGCGAGGATCTGACGGCGCTCTCCGCCGCGGCCAGACGGCCGGGCTTCAAGGCGGTGCCGCTCAGGACCCGCGCCTCGATCGGGCTGACCAACCAGATCAAGAAGCAGGCCTCCAGGAACGTGATCGGGATATTGCCCGGCTCCAAGCGTCCCAACGAATATGTCATCTACACCGCCCACTGGGACCATCTCGGCCGCTGCGACGCCGACCAGACCGGCGACGACATCTGCAACGGAGCGCTCGACAATGCGACGGGGACGGCCGGCCTGATCGCGCTCGCCGAGGCCCATGCGCGACGGGGCAATCCCGAGCGCTCGCTCGTCTTCCTGGCGGTGACGGCGGAGGAATCGGGGCTGCTCGGCTCCAAATATTATGCCGAGAATCCGGTCTACCCGCTCGCCGCCACCGTCGGCGGGGTGAACATGGACGGGCTCAACGTCGCCGGCAACACGCGCGACTTCGTCGTCATCGGCAAGGGCAAGTCGCAGCTCGAGGATTATATGAAGCGGGCCACCGACCGCTACGGCCTGACGGTGAAGAACGAGCCTTCGCCCCAAGCCGGCTATTATTACCGCTCCGATCATTTCAGCCTGGCGCGCGAGGGCGTGCCGATGCTCTACGCCGAGGGCGGCGAGGATCTCGTCAATGGCGGCCTCGCGGCCGGCCGGGCCGCGGCGGAGGATTACCGGACCAACCGCTACCACCAGCCCAGCGACGAATATGATCCGAAGTGGGACTGGTCGGGCGCGATCCGGGACCTCGAAATCTACTGGCTGATCGGCCGGGAGCTGGCGGATTCGGAGGACTGGCCGAACTGGAATCCCGGCGACGAATTCCGCGCCATCCGCGACAGGAGCCGCGGCAATGCCGGCCCGATCATGCGATGACCGCCCGCCAGCCTCCGGAATGGGTCGAGCATGAGTGGGTCTGGATCGGCTTTCCGAGCCATGCGGACCTCTGGCAGGACGATCTCGAGCCGGCGCGTCGGGAGGTGGCGGCGTTCGCGGCCGCCGTCCATGCCGGGGGCGCGGGCGAGGAGGTTCGCCTGGTCGCCGCCGACCCGGCTTCGGCCCGCGCCGCCCGCAAGCTGGCACCCTTCGCGACCGTGCTTCAGGAGCCGTTCGGCGATATCTGGCTGCGGGACACCGGGCCGATCGTCCTGAAGGAGGGGCGGAAGCTCTTGCCCAGAAGCTTCCGCTTCAACGGCTGGGGCGGCAAATATGAGCTGGAGGGCGACGACACGGTCGGGCTCCGACTCGCCGAGGGGGCGGGAATGGAGGCCGCGCGCCGCGGCTGGGTGCTGGAAGGCGGGGCGATCGACGTCGACGGGACAGGGCTCGCCGTCACCACCGAGCAATGCCTGCTCAACCCCAACCGCAATCCCGGCATGACGCGCCAGGAGGTCGAGGCGCGGCTAAGCGAGGATCTCGGCATCGGGCGGCTGCTGTGGCTCGGCGAGGGGCTGCTGGGCGACCATACCGACGGCCATGTCGACAATCTCGCCCGCTTCGTGGCGGAGGGCGCCCTGGCCATTCCCGAGCCGGCGGGGGACGACGATCCCAACGCCGCCGTCTATCGCGACGCCCGGGCGCGGGCCGAGGCGTTCGGGCTGAGGGTCGAGCCCTTCCCCTCGCCCGGCCGGATCGAGCGGGACGGCGAGATCGTCCCCGCCTCCTACATGAACTTCTACATCGGCAATGCCGCGGTGGTCGTGCCGCTCTACGGCGCGCCCAACGACGAGGCGGCGGTCGCGGCGCTCGAGCGGCTGTTCCCGGGACGGCGGGCGGTGGGGATCCAGGCGCCGCATGCCCTGACCGGCGGCGGCAGCTTCCACTGCATCAGCCAGCAGGTGCCGAAATGAGCCCTTCTCCGTTCGTGTCGAGCGAAGTCGAGACACCCCGCCGAGCGAAGGCGAGCCCGCTTCTCGGCTCCGCTCGAAAGGGTCCCTCGACTTCGCTCGGGACGAACGGGTAACTGGCGCCATGACCAGCCTCACCGTCGCCGCCCTGCAGCTCGCCTTCGCCGACGGCGTCGAGGAGAATATCGCCGCCGTCTCCGAGCTGGTGCGCGACGCCGCCGGGCGGGGCGCGAAGCTGATCCTGCCGCCCGAATTGTTCGAGGGCCATTATTTCTGCCGCACCCAGGACGAAGGCCATTTCGCCCGAGCCCTCCCCGTCGGCGAGCATCCGGCGGTGACGGCGATGCAGAAGCTGGCGGCCGAGCTCCAGGTCTATATCCCGACCAGCTTCTTCGAGGCGGAAGGCCACCATCATTACAACAGCCTCGCCATGATCGACGACCAGGGCGCGGTGATGGGAGTCTACCGCAAGAGCCACATCCCCGACGGTCCGGGCTATTCCGAGAAATTCTACTTCCGCCCCGGCAATACCGGATTCAAGACCTACCGGACGCGCTTCGGCACGGTCGGGCCGGCGGTCTGCTGGGACCAATGGTATCCCGAGACGGCGCGGGCCCTGATGCTGGACGGGGCCGAGATCCTCCTCTTCCCGACCGCGATCGGCGCCGAGCCGCACGATCCGGACCTCGACACCAGCCGGATGTGGCGGAGGGCGATGATCGGCCATGCCGTCTCCAACGTCGTCCCGGTCGTCGCCGCCAACCGGATCGGCACCGAGCACGGCCAGCGCTTCTACGGCCACAGCTTCATCTGCGACGAGCGCGGCGACATCCTCGCCGAGTTCGGGGACAAGGAGACGGGGGTGATCACCGCCGTCCTGGACCTCGAGCAGGCGAGGAGGCACCGCGCCGCCTTCGGCTTCTTCCGTGACCGGCGGCCGGACCTCTACCGGAGGATCGCCGAGGATATCTGAACCGTCCTTCGATACGCCGCTTCGACTTCGCTCGGCGGCTACTCAGGATGAGCGATCAAGAATTACCCCAACCGCTCATCCTCAGTAGGGACCGAGCCCGGCGAAGGCCCGTATCGAAGGGCGGCCTCGAACACCGCCTCGAACATCGACCGCGTCAGCCGGTTGGTGTTCTGGTTATAGCGCGAGCAGTGATAGCTATCGATGAGCAGCCGGCCGCCGGGCAGGCGGTGCTCGGCGAGGTGGCCGAAGCGGTAGGCCGACAGGCGGCCGCCGACCGCGCGCACCGCCGCGTTGTGGG
The DNA here is from genome assembly GCA_035628835.1 of Allosphingosinicella sp. GTDB lineage: Bacteria > Pseudomonadota > Alphaproteobacteria > Sphingomonadales > Sphingomonadaceae > Allosphingosinicella. Next base: position 28,785 of record DASPJA010000036.1, on the reverse strand, counting down.
CGATCTGGCCGAGGGCGACCAGCACGCGCACATCGGGCAGCGCCGCCAGCGAGGGCTGGAAATAGGTTCGGGTGCAGGTGGCGATCTCGTCTGGGGTCGGCTTGTTCTGGGGCGGGACGCATTTCACCGAATTGACGATGGCGACTCCGTTCAGCCGGAGGCCGTCGTCCGGCCTCTCCTCGTAGCGCCCTTCGGCGAGCCCGAACTTGAGCAGCGTCTCGTAGAGCAGGAGGCCGGCGAAATCGCCGGTGAACGGACGGCCCGTGCGGTTGGCGCCCTGCTTGCCCGGGGCGAGGCCGCAAATCGCCAGCCAGGCGCGGGGATCGCCGAAATGGGGGACCGGCGAATTCCACCAGTCGGGATGCTCCTCGCGCAGCGCCTCGCGGAAGCCGACCAGGCGAGGACACAGCGGGCAGTCGCGAGGCGCCTCGAGCGCGGGGACTGGAGACAGATTAGAGATTATATCCATCCAGGCTCCTTACCGGTCGGGCTGAGCCTGTCGAAGCCCTGTTCTTCCCTCGCGGCGCAAGGCTAAGGAAAGCCCTTCGACAAGCTCAGGGGCGAACGGTTTGGACTTTCTCTATGCGATCGCCTTGGGCTCGAACCGCCGCGGCCGCCACGGCGCGCCGGCGGCGACATTGCGCGCGGCCGCGGCCGCCATCGGCGCGGAGCGGCTCTCCGCGATCCGGCTCACCCCGGCTTTGGGCCCGGCCGGCCGAGGCTTCGCCAACGCTGTGGCGCTGCTGCGAAGCGAGCTCGATCCCCCTGCCCTGCTCGCCCGGCTGAAGCAGGTGGAGCGCGATTTCGGCCGCCGCGGCGGGCGGCGCTGGGGCCCGCGCATACTCGACCTCGACATCATCCTGTGGTCCGAAGGCGCCTGGGGCGGCGACGGCCTCGTCGTCCCCCATCCCGAGTTCCGCCGCCGCCGGTTCGTGCTCGATCCGCTCGCGGAGGTCGCTCCCGACTGGCGCGACCCGATCACCGGCGCGACCGTCCGGCAGCTTCTATACCGGTTGGGAAAGGCGCGAAGCCTCCCCTCCCTGGAAGGGAGGGTTAGGGGTGGGTAGGCGAGCGTAGCGAGACTTCTGCAGCCTCGGAGTTTCGGCCGCCTTCTGCGGACCCACCCCCCTCCCTTGAGGGAGGGGAGGTCAGCGGCGGCTCAGGGCCTGCTCGAACTTGTTCTCGCGCCGGCGGCCGACCAGAAGCCCGCTCTCGAGCCGGGCGCACAAAGCGGCGTAATAGTCCGACAGGAACTCGCGGTCGTCGCCCCATTCCTCGATCCCGGCCTTGTCGCGTATGGTTCGGGCGACGGTCGCGATCGCATCCTGGCGGCCGGCGCGGAGCACGTCCTCGAGCGTCTGCAGCTCATAGACTCCGTAGAGGTTGAGCGCCGCCTCGGTGAACGTCCGCCGCGGCCGCTCGACCGGGTTGGCCAGATCGGCGCCGAGCCTGGAGCGGACCTCGCGCACCACCCAGGTTCCGGCGACGATGTCGCCGATGCGCAGCCGGTCGCGGTTGAACAGCGGAAAGAACAGGAAGATGCCGCTCCAGACCAGGGCGAAGATGACCAGGAAGGCGTCCGCCGTGCCTTCCGCGGTCTGCTGCCCGAGGAAGGACAAGGGCAGGAAGACCTCGATCTCGCGCATGGCGTTGCGGGCGATGACGGCTCCGCCGGTGAGGCGGGCGCCGTCGCGCGCCACGACTCGAAGGCCCATCAGCCGCTTACCCGGAGTCGCTCCCCGCCCGCCCATCTCGAACAGCGAGAACCAGCCGTTGCGCAGGAGGAAGAAGCCGAGCAGCCAGAGGATGATCATCACTTCCGACTTCGACGCCAGCGCGGTCAGCCCGAAACCGATGGTCATCGCGATGAGGATGCCGAGGATCATCAGCGCGTCGAGCAGGAACGCCGCCGCCCGGCTTCCGGCGGAGCCGAGCTCGAGCTGGAGATCGACGCCCTCGGGCGTGACGAACCCGCGCCGCATCGAGCGCGGGCCGGCCGGCTTAGGGCTGGAGGGGCGAAGCATCGCGCCTCCTTCGCGGCATGTAGAAATAAGCGAGCCAGCCGGCCAGCATCGCCCCGCCGATCATGTAGCGCGTCGCGTCGTCGACGATGGTCTGGCGGCCGATCCCTTCGAGCAGGCCCGCCACCGCCAGCATGATCACCGTCCCCGCCATGGCGAGGGCCGCGGAGCGGCCGGCACGGACGGCGGATTCGGTTCGCGTGTCCCGGCCGGGAAAGGCGATGGCGGTGCCGATCCGAACCCCGGCCGCGCCGGCGATGGCGATCGCGAACAGCTCGGTGGTGCCGTGGATGGCCAGCCAGCCGCCGAGGTTGAAGGCGAGCCCCTTGGCCGCGAAGACGGCGAAGAAGGCGCCCAGCATCAGCCCGTTGTAGAGGATGAGGAGGATCGTCGGCACCGCGAAGGCGAAGCCGAGGGCGAAGGCGAAGATGGCGATCTGGCTGTTATGCGTGAACAGATAGGTGGCGAAGGTCGCCAGCATGTCGTCGTGCCGGTCGTAGAGCGTCCGGCGCAGCGCCTCGGCGCTGGCCGAAGGGTCGCGGCCGTCGGCGAGCGATTCCGGGATGATCCCGAAGAACCAGCTGGGATCGCCGCGCACCAGCAGGAAGGCGACGACGGCGCTGGCGAGCATCAGCCCGGCGCAGACCAGGGTCTCGCGCCACAGCGACTGAACCGCCTGGGGCCAGCCGCGGGCGAAGAAATGGCCGACCTGGTTCCAGACCGAGGTCTGGACTCCGTAAATCTGGAAATAGGCGCGGGTGGAGAGCTGCTCGAGATAGGTGATCAGGCTCCGGTCGAGCGAGGTGTCGCGGGCGACGGCGAGCGACGACAGGGTGGTCCGGTAAAGCAAAGGCAAAGCGAGGATGTCGTCGTCGGAGAGGGCCCGGATCGACCTTTTCTCCATCCGGGTCACCAGCCGTTCCAGGCGCTCCCAGTCCGCCTCGTGGGCCGCCCGGAAGCGGCTGGCGTTGACCACCACCGGCCGGTGTTCGACGATCGCCGAGGACGCGGCGCTCACAGCAGGTTCCTCCTCTTGAGATCGATATAGCCGGCGACGAGCCGGTCGCCGACCCGGTCATATTCGCTCTCGATGACATGGACGCCGAGATGCTGAAGCCGGGTCAGGACCAGCCGGCGGTCGCGGATCAGGGCCGCGGCGGTGACCGCCCGGGTGACGTCCTCGGGCCGCCGAGGCAGCGCGTCGGCGATCGTCTCCAGCTCCTCGTCGCGAAGCACGACGACGAGCAGCAAATGGGTCTCGACCATGCGGCGGGCGGCGCGGACCATGAAATCGGCCGAGGCGAGATCGGTGAACTCGGTGAACAGGACGATCATCGAGCGCCGGGTCAGCCGGGTGGCCAGGGTGGTGAGGGCGAAGGTGTAATTGGTCTCCTCCGCGCTGTAATCGATATCGGCCGCGAGGCGCTGAAGCTCGGGAAAGGCGGCCGAGCCGGAGATCAGGCCGCTGGCGATACGCGGCCTCGAATCGAAGGCGTGAAGCGCCACCCGGTCGCCGAGCTTGAGCGCCACCCAGCCGGTGAGGAGCATCGCCCCCACCGCCCGGTCGACCCGCGGCAGGCCGGCCACCGGCTCCGACATCTGCCGGCCGCCGTCGATCGCGAAGACGATCTGGTTGTTGCGCTCGCTCCTATATTCCTTGGCGTGGAGCTTGCGGTGCCGGGCCGATTGCTTCCAGTCGATCGCCCGCCGGTCCATGCCGGAGCGATATTCGACGAGGGCGTCGAAATCGGTGCCGTCGCCGCGGTTGATCTGGGCGATCAGGCCCTGGAGGGCGTGGCGCTGGAAGACCTGCGCGCCGCGCTCCCGCACCGGCCGGACGTCCGGCAGGATCAGGATGGTCCTGTCCAGCTCGATCCGCCTTTGCCGCCAGGCGAGGCCGAGCGGTCCGCGCCAGCGCAGCCACAATTGCTCGAGCCGGCCGGCGCCGCGCCGGGTCATGGCCATCGGCACCAGCCCCGCGCCCTTGCCCCGGTCGAGCTCGATCCACAGCCGCCCGTCATCCTCGATAGCGATGAGGGCGTTGGCCGCGACCGCGATCTCGGCGCGTGCGGGAAGGCCGCGCCCCTCGAGAGTGACGGTGACGGTCGCCTCGACGGTCTCCCCGACCGAGGCGGTGGCGGGCGAATCCAGCCTCGCCTCGCCGTGGCGAACGGCGGCAAGCGCGTCGGCGAGCGTCAGCAGCAGCACCGCCAGCGGCCAGGCCATGCCGACATACCAGCGCTCCGGCATGATCGCGGCGACGGCCAGGGTGAACGGCACTCCGGCCGCCGCCGCGAGCACCGCCGAGCGGGTCGGGTAGATCAACGCGGTGCCTCGATCGTCTCGATGATGTCGGTGACGACGTCCTCCACCATCCGGCCGTTGATCTCGGCGGCGGGGGAGAGAATCAGCCGGTGGCGCAGCAGGGCCGGCGCGAGCGTCTTGACGTCGTCGGGGATGACGAAGTCGCGTCCGTCGAGCGCGGCCCGGGCGCGGGCGGCTCCGGCGAGCATGGCTCCGGCGCGCGGGCTCGCGCCGGTCTCGAGGTCGGCGACGTCGCGCGTGCCCCGGATCAGAGCCGCGATATAGTCGATCACCTCGTCGACGAGCTTCACCAACGTCACCGTCTCCAGCGCGGCGCCGATCGCCGCCGAATCGGCCCTGCGCTCGACGCCCCATTGCTCCGGCTCCATCACCGCCTGGCGCGCGCCGTGGGTGGCGATGATCCGCCTTTCCTCCTCGGCGGACGGGTAATCCACCGTCTGCTTGAACAGGAAGCGGTCGAGCTGCGCCTCGGGGAGCGGATAGACGCCCTGCTGCTCGATCGGATTCTGGGTCGCCACCACCATGAAGCGATCGGACAAGGCGAGGCTCTCGCCGTCGATGGTGACGGTCCGCTCCTGCATCGCCTCGAGCAGGGCCGCCTGGGTCTTGGGCGGGGTCCGGTTGATCTCGTCGGCGAGCAGCAACTCGGTGAAGATCGGCCCCCGGGTGAGGGTGAAGGTCGAGGTCTGGAAGTTGAACAGGTTGGCGCCGATAATGTCGCCCGGCATCAGGTCCGGAGTGAACTGGATTCGGCCGAAATCCAGCCCCACCGCCCGGGCGAAGCTGTGCGCGATCAGGGTCTTGGCCGTGCCCGGCGGCCCTTCGAGCAGGATGTGCCCGCCCGCGAACAGGGCGACGAGCATCAGATCGACGGTCGCCTCCTGCCCGACCACGGCCTTGGCCACCTCGCCGCGGATCGTCTCCGCCAGAGCCTGAACTTGCGCTGCGCTCACCCTTTTTTCTCCCCTTGCCATTGATGCAGCGCCTGAGCCGCGACGAGCAGCTCTTCCCTGCGCCGCGCCCGTGCCGCCGCCGCGGCGAGCGCGGAAAAGCTCTTTCGCCCTTCGAGCCGGTCCAGATATTCGTCGACGGCGGCATCGCGCAGCTTCGCGGGCACCGCGAACACCGTCACCGCTTTCTCCCGGATCATGTCGGCATAGCGGCCGCCCAGCGCCGCCTCCCGCCGCGCCTGGCGCACCAGGGCGGCGGCATTGTCGATCAGGGCCGCCTTGCCGAAGGCGATGGCCCGTTCGGGACGGCGCGGCGGACCGAAGCGCGCGATCGCCTGAAGCCCGACGAGGAGCAGGGCCGCGGCGATCGCCAGAGTCGCCGCCAGGAAGGGAGGATCGAACATCAGCCTGAGCGGGCTCCGGGTCTGGCCGAGGCCGTTCAGGGTGACGTCGAAGACGACCGATCCGGCGTCGGTGGCATTGAGATGGTCGAGCAGCGCCAGCGCGGCGGCGGCCCGGCCCCGGTCGCCCATCGCCCGGTTGGAGAGCAAGTCCGGGTCCGACAGCAGGTAGAAGGGCTGGTCGCCGAAGCGGGCGACGACGAGCCGCCCCGCCGGGTCGGTGACGATCGGAGTCCATCCGGCGCCGGTCACGGTCTGGAGCGGCCCCGGCGCCGCGAATCGCAGCGCCGCCGGCGCATAATCCTGGACCGTCCGCAATTGCATGCCGCGGCTGCGATGGCGCTCGACCTTCAGCCGGTGGGCGGGGGCGAGCACGTTATGGACTTCGAACGGATGCTTGAGCCCGGCCGAGCGGACCCAGCCGCTGCGGACCCGGTCCGGCACCGTCTCCCATTTGGGCAGCACCACCAGGGTCGGCCGGCCGCGGCGGATCCTCAAGGCGGGATCGAGGTTGGTCCGGCCGGTCTCCGGCGTCAGCACGACCAGATCCTCGGTATCGAGCATCTGCTCGTTGCGGACGATGACTGGATTGCGCCCGGTCGCCCGGGCGAGCTGGACGAGCCCGCTGTAGCCGGTCGCCGCGTTGGACAGGGCATGGGCGCCGCCGTTGCGGCCGGAGCGCAGGTCCGGGCCATAGGCGCCGAGGATCAGCATCCCGGCGAAGGCGAGGATTCCGATCGCGGCGACCAGCAGGATCGTCGCGGGCCGGAACGCCCCCTCGGCGCGGTCGCCGGCGCCGACGGCGAGGTCGCTCATGCCCGCCAGGTCCCGGGCAGGACGAGATCGGCATAAGCGGAGCGCGCCTCGGTCCAGTCGCCGGCGCCGACCGGACGGCCGCCGAACAGGCTTCGCTCGACGAGGCCGGCGATTCGCGCGAACAGGCTCCGCGCCGGCGGCGGAAGCGCCTCGGCCGAGGCGAGCTCGCGGCTGGTCAGGGCCGGCCGCACCAGCCGCGGCCGGCGGCGGCCGATATCCTCGATCGACCGGAACAGGAGATGGTGGACGGCCTCGGCATAGCGGCCCTCGGCCGCCAGGGCGTCGGCCTCGCGAAGCCAGGACCGCGCCGGCGCCGCCTCCGGCGCCCACGCCTCCTCCTCGTCGCCGGCTTCGACCGCGACGGCGCGGCGGCGCCGGGGCAGCCGCCACTCGCCGTGGCGGAGACGCTGGTAGACCATGGCCGCGAAGGCCGCGGCGGCCGCGATCAGGACCGTCCACAGGAGGATCCGAGCATAAGGCGCGTCGGGCATGAAGCTGCTGATCCACCCGAAGAAGCGTCCGAGCGGCTCGAGCAGCTCGCCAAGCCAGCCGAGAAGATCGCGAAGCCATTGCGGCGGCTGCGGCGGCGGCGGCGCCGGCTGCAGGCTGAACTGGATCGAGGAATCGGCCTTCAGCGCGTCATGCGCCGCCGCCAGGCGGTCGGCCGCGCCCGCCGCATCCTGCGCATTTTCCGCGATCTCAAACCCTCCCCGCTCGCCCGCCACGCCGCGATGCCGGAGAATTAGCCTAAGCCCGCCGCCGCGCAACGCCAAAATAGTCTGGACAGCTCCGCCGCGCGCATTCAGTCTGAAGGCAGGCGCGAGAGGGAGCATCGTCATGGCTACGGCTGCAGCGGCAGGGAACGACCGCAACGTTTCCATGGGGCGGATATTCAGCCGCGCCTTCGGCACCCTCGGCAGCAACCCGGTGGCGACGTTCGGCATCGCCTTCCTGTTCGGCGCCCTGCCCTCGCTCGTCCTGGCCTATTTCATTCAGACCGTCCGGGCCGAGAGCCTGTCGGTTCTCGGACCGGCCGGAATGATCGCGATCTCGATCTTCTCAGCCGTCGTCGCCGTCGTTCTGGGGATGATCACCCAGGGCGCGCTGGTGCGGGCGACGACGGCCTATAGCGAAGGCCGCAAGGCGAGCTTGGGCGAATCGGCCATGGCCGGCCTCAGCGTCGCTTTGCCGCTCTTCCTGCTCGGACTGCTCAGCGCGCTGGGCCTCGCTCTGGGCTTCCTCCTTCTCCTGGTGCCGGGAATCATCCTCTACGTCATGTGGTCGGTGGCGGCTCCGGCGCTGGTCGAGGAACGGCTCGGGCCGGTCGAGGCGCTCGGCCGGAGCAACCGGCTGACCGACGGAGTCCGCTGGAAGGTCTTCGGCCTCACCCTCGTCGTCGTCGTCGCCTACTGGATATTCTCGGGGATCGTCGCGATGCTCACCATCGCCTGGTACGGCGGAATGACCGAGTTCGCGACGATGAGCGCCGGCGGGGGCATGCCGCTCGGCTACCTGCTGATCAACGGAATCGCCGCGACCCTCACCTCGGCCGTCTGGGGCGTCATCCAGACCTCGCTCTACGTCGAGCTTCGCGACTGGAAGGATGGCCCCAGGACGGAAGCGCTCGCCGACATATTCGGCTGAAAGCGCCCGCCGCCGCGGCGGTTGACCCGGTACCGGCCCGCCCGTAGGGAATTGCCCGCAGGGGCCCTTAGCTCAGTCGGTAGAGCAACTGACTTTTAATCAGTAGGTCGCTGGTTCGAATCCAGCAGGGCTCACCACCTCCCCCGCAGCCCCTCTCGCGGTCCCGTGTAAATCCGACCTGATCCGCGCCACCCCGTCAGGCCCGAGACCGGCTTGACCTCCAACGGCGCTCTCTTCGCGCCCCCAGAGCCGTCGGCAGGTCGCCCGCGGCCGGTGGGCCTGTAGGTGCCGGGGGGTGGGCACGGCGTCCATGCTTCACCCCCCCCCCGGCTGACTGCTCGATCAAGCCGTGAAGATGTCGACCGCCCTGACGTCTTCCCACCGCTGCCAGTCCGGCGAGCTCCGCCATGCGCCGAAGCTTGCCTCATCCTGGGCCATAGCCGCAAATCCGCCGGCGCCGTCCAAATGGTCGGCGGGAGTGGTTGCCTCGCAGCTGCCGAGCAGGTTGCCGATCAGCTGTTCCAGATCGTCCGCTCGCCGGGCTTCATGGATCCGGCCCATGACCGACTTGAGGTCGAACTGCGCGTCATCCCAGCCTCGCTTGTGGCCGGCGACGATGAAGGCGTGTCGGATCTCGGGCGGGCCGTTCCGCGAACCGCCGGCGAAGAACGTCATCGCGGCGTCGGCAAACCCGAGCGTCTGGCCATCGGTGCGGGTCCAGCTGCCGGTGTTGATGATGGCAACGTCGCCCAGGGCCACGGTCGAATTGTGGCCGACACCTGTCAGGTTCATCGCCTTGAAGCCGATCTCGTCGAGTCCGAGGACCTCATGGGCCGCGACCACTCCGTCTCCGTTGGAGTCGCGCCACACCTTGAACTCCGCGAACCGCGCATCCGCCGCGGACAAGAGGCCGTCCTTGTTGCTGTCGAACGTCCGCAGCCCGTCGAGGTCGGAAGCGGCTCCCGGCAGGTCGCCGGTGAAGCTCATCTCGCCGATGTTCGTGACCGTGCCGTTGCCGTCCCGGTCGAGGAACAGGAAAGCGTCGCGGCGCCCGATCCAGCTCGTGTCGTCACCGAGCCCGTCTCCGTTCATGTCGAACCGGGCCCTGCTTCGCGAAGCCGAGACGGTCTGGACGCCGTTCCCGTCGAGGTCGAGGATGATCGGCGACACCACGGAAAGCGTCTCGCCGTTCTTGAAGGACAGCAATTCGATGCTTCCGATCACATCCCGTCCGTCATTGCCGTCGACCGTGGGGGCATTGTCCACGACCGAAAGCTCGCCGTTGAGCGTGACGATCGAGTAGCTCGCCCGGGCGCCCATGAAGTAAGCGGTGTCGAAGCCCCCGCCGCCGAGCAGCTTGTCATTGCCGGCTCCGCCCCACAGATGGTCGTTGCCGGAAAGGCCCTGGATATGATCGACACCTTCCCCGCCGGCCAGCCAATCCTCGAGGTTGCCGCCTTTGATATGATCGTTGCCGCCCGCTCCGAACAGGCGGTTGACGAGCACGTGGTTGCCGAACAGGCGGTCATCCCACTCGCTGCCCCGGCCCCAATCCGAGAAGGCGCTTTCGACCCTGACCGAGATTAGCGCGGTGGAAACGAATTCGCCGTCGGTGACCGTGTAGGTGAACTGGTCCGAGCCCGCGAAGCTGCCGTCGGGCGAATAGCGGATCTTGCCGTCGGGATCGAAGCTGACGGTTCCATGCGACGCCGATCCCAACGCCGTGATGGACAGCGGATCGCCATTGGGGTCGGTATCGTTGGCAAGCACATCTTCCTGCAGGACGACGAGATCGTAGCCCTGAACCGTGAAGAACTGCCGGTCGTCGTTCGCGGTCGGCGCTTCGTTCGCCTTGCGGATGGTGAGGCTGAACCGGTCGCTCGCCGCGGCCGCGCCGTCGCTCGCGCTGACCTCGATGAGCAGCTCTCCCGAATAGCCGGCGGGCGCCTGACCGTGGAAGCGGCCCGCCGTGAACTGCAGCCAGGAAGGCAAGGCCTCGCCCCCGGCGAGCCTGGCCGTCAGCTGGAGAGCATCCCCGTCCGGATCCGCGAAGGTCTCTCCCGGGATCGTGAAGTCCACCGGGTCCGCCGCGGAAACGCTGCGGTCGAGCAGGGCGAGGGTGACGACCGGAGCGTCGTTGACGGGCTCGATCGTCAGCCGGAAGCCGTCGCTGGCCGAGAGCGCGCCGTCCCCGGCGGTCAGCACCAGGTCGAGCGAGCCATGGTAGTTGGCGGGCGGAGTCCCGGTCAGCCGGCCGTTCGCGAAGCTCAGCCAGGAGGGAAGCGCGCTTCCGTCGGCCTGGGCAAGATTGAGCGCGAGCGAATCGCCGTCGGCGTCCCGGAAGGCGTTCGCCGGGATGAGCAGGTCGATCGGCTGGTCCTCGCCCGAAACGGCGTCCGCGATCGGGTTGACCAGCTCGGGCCCGTCGTTGACCGGGCTGATCGTCAGCCGGAAGCTGTCGCTGGCGGCGGACGTTCCATCGCTGGCGGTCAGCACCAGGTCCAACGTTCCGTGATGATCCTGCGGCGGCGTTCCGGTCAGTCGGCCGTCGGCGAAGCTGAGCCAGGACGGGAGGGGGCTGCCATCGGCCTGGGTGAGGCTGACGGACAAGGCGTCGCCGTCGACGTCCCGAAACGTCTCCGCCGGTATCGACACGTCGACCGTCTGGTCTTCCGCGAAGCCAAAGTCGGCGATCGGGCCGACGACCTCCGGAGCGTCGTTGACCGGCTGGATGGTCAGCCGGAAGCTGTCGCTGGCGGAGAGGAAGCCGTCGCTGGCGGTGAGCACCAGGTCGAGAGCGCCGTGATGATCGGCCGGCGGGGTTCCGGTGAGCCGGCCGTCCGCGAAGCCGAGCCAGGACGGAAGCGGGCTTCCATCGGCTTGGGTCAGGATGAACGACAGCGTATCGCCCTCACCATCCGAGAAGACGTTCGCCGGAATGAGCAGGTCGATCGGCTGGTCTTCGTTCGAACTGGAGTCGGCGATCGGGTTGGCGACCGTGGGGGCGGTGTTGACCGGAATCTGCAGGCTGACATTGACCTTGGTCGAGGAGCGCCCGTCCGAGCCCGTCAGCAGGAGGTCGAGCCCCTGGAAATCCGCCGGCGGCGTCCCTCGAAGGACTCCGTCCGAATAGCTCAGCCAGGCGGGAAGCGGGGTTCCATCGCCCGAGGTGACGCTGACGGCGACCGCGTCGCCATCGACATCCTGGAACGGCTGGGTTCCGAAATCGAGCTCGAACGGCACTCCGGGCCGCACCGTCGCGCCCCCGACCGGGGAGATGAGGACCGGGGCGTCGTTGCGCGCGAGGATATTGAGGCTGATCGCCACGCTGCTGCTCAGCTCGCCGTCCGAAGCGACCACCGCCAGGTCGAGCTGGCCGTTGAAGTTCGCCGGCGGCGTGCCGGCGACGACTCCGTTGGCGAGCGTGAGCCACGCCGGCGCCGGGCCGCCATCGGCTCCGGCGAGCGACAGGACCGGCGCCTGCCCGTCCGGATCCCGGAAGAGGTCCGTCGGCAGAGCGATCGAGACGGCCCCATCCTCGTTGACGAACACGTCGGGGAGACGGGTCGTCGTGGCTCGAGGCGCGTCGTTGCGGGCCTCGACGGCGATGGAATAGGTCGCGGTGGAGGACCCGCCGTTGCCGTCGCCGACCGTATAGTCGAACGAAGCCGCCCCGGCATGATCGGCCGCCGGCCGGAAATGCACGTTGCCGTCCCTGTCGATCCAGACGCTGCCGTTGCTGGCCGCGCCGACCGACAGGGTCAGCGGGTCGCCGTCCGCGTCCGTCGCCAGGGCCATGATGTCGGCGCGGGCGATGACGATCTCACCATCCTCGATCGTCGCCACCGAGGCGGCCCGGGCGACCGGCGCCCGGTTCGGCGCGGTGACGGCGGTTCCGGTCTCGTCGCCGAGGAAGCGCAAATCCTCGACGTTGACGAGCTGGTCGACTCCGTCCCGCCCGGCGACGAGATCCTCGACGGTCGTGACTCCGTCGACGGTGGTGACCCGATACTCGCTGCTCGAGCCGCGGAACACCGCCGTGTCGCGGCCCGTGCCGCCGTCTATCCTGTCGTTGCCGCCGAGGCCGGTGAGCTGGTCTCCGCCCGAGGCGCCGTCGATCCGGTCGGCCGTGGCGAAGCCCGCGATGACGTCCGCCGCGCTGGTGGACTGGTCGTCGAGGATGACCTGCTGGACCTCCGCCCAGCCGAGCGACTCGCCGTCGGCGAAGACGAAGCTCTCGATCCGAGAGCCGGCGGACCCGAACTGATTGACGATGGTCATCGTCAGCCGGTCCTCGCCCAGCACTTCGATCAGCAGGTCGCTGCCGTTCGGGCCGGTGCGGCTGAAGACGACGTCGGCGGCGCCGACCCCCTCCTCGAACAGCACCCGGTCGGCGGTTCCTCCGGAATCCACCACCCGGTCCTCGTCGTAGCCGCGGCCGAGGATGTAGCTGTCGTCGCCGGTGCTGCCCCTGAGCAGATCGTTGCCGACGCCGCCGTCGAGCACCCCTCCTCCGGGATCGGATTCGATCTCATCGTTGCCGACATAGTCGTCATCGATGATCATGTCCTGCAGCCAGGGATAGTAATAATAGTCGCCGTTCCCAAGAACGATCGAGCTGACCGGCGTCTCGGCATAGTCGTTGCTGAGCTCGCGGAGTATCTGATTCTTGATGGTCAGCCGTTCGCCGGTGTCCTTGATCTCGATGATCAGGTCGACCCCCGACTTGATCAGCCGGATCTCGTCGAGCGATTGGATGCCCGTCAGGATGACCGTGTGGCTGGTGCCGTTGTGCCAGAAGTAGGAGCTGTAGAGCGCCACTCCGGTGGCGTTGCTGAACACGTCGTTCCCGGAGCCGCGGCCGAAGACGATGGTCGACCGGCCGTTCGGCCGGTCCATCCCCTGCACATGGTAGATGGTGTCGTTGCCGGCGCCGCCGTCGATCGTCTTGCCGCCATCGACGAACAATATGTCGTCGCCGGAGGTGGCGACCGGGCGCACCGCCTGGAGGTCGAGGATTTCCGCTCCGTCGCCGATGCTCCTGGTTCGAACCACCTGGCCGTTCGCGAAGGTCATCGCCGAGAAATTGTGCGGCGAGACGATGATCGAATCCTCGGTGCCGATGATGCTGATCTTGAGGTTGCCCGACCCGTCGGGCGCCCATTCGACCTTCACGTCGTCGCGTGCGACGCCCACCTTGAAGGAGATGGTGTAGGCTTGCGGCCGGTCTTCGCGGGGGCCCAGGTCGAGACTGTCGAGCAGGACGTCCCTGCCGTCGCCCCGGCCGAACCTCACCGTGTCGTTTCCGGCATAGCCAGCGATAATGTCGTTGCCCGCGCCCGGGTCGAAGAACTCGTTCGACGGAGTCGGTGTATCCCAGCTCGTCCACGGCCCGGTCGTCTGGCCGCGAATCCAGTCGTCTCCCGGAGTCGACACGTTGTTGGCGACGAGGGCGCCGGCCTGGCGGACCTGATAGACGGTGCCGTCCTCGGCGGTGACGAAAATGTCGCGGCCGAAGTTCGGCGCCCAGGGGATCGTCAGCTCGGAGCCGTCCCGCGCCCGGAAGATCGTATGCTCCAGGCCGTCGCGAAGCTCGACGCTGACCAGAACGTCCGAGGCCTGGATCCCCGACAATTTGATGAAGCATTCGCGAGCGAAATCGGCGGTCTGCACCAGGCGGTCCGACCCGGACCCGGCACTCCAGCGGATCAGGGTGCAGATGAAGTCCGACCGGTAGATGTCGTCGCCCGCGCCTCCGTCCATATACACTCCGACCGGGTTGTTCCGGTCGGCGCCGAAGCTGTGGATGACGTCGTTGCCCGAAGTCGCCTCGGCGTCGATGAGCTGCTGCTCGATCTCCATCTGCGAGAGGACCTGCCCGTTGGCGAAGATGATCCGCTCGATATAATGCGCGCCCAGATCGTCGAAGCCGTTGGGGTTATAATTGTCGTCCGGATGGAGGTAGCGCAGGTCGTCGTACGGCGATCCGTCCAGCCGCAGGGTCTCGCCGGTTTCGATGATCGTGATCAGGATGGTCTGCGGATCGGCCGGGTCGCGCTGGAAGGTGACGTCGGAACGGTTGAGACCGACGAGGGTCAGGCTGTCCGGAATGTTGGTTTCATGTCCGCTTTCGCCCTGCTCCTTGATGACGTCGTGCCCGGAGCCCTTGCCGAACCGGTATGCGTTGGCGATCTCCCCGCCGATCAGAGTGTCGTTGCCCGCGCCTCCGTCGAGTGACGCGCGGCCGAACAATATGTCGTCCCCGGCGGTCGCCACCGTCATCCGCTCGACGATCCCCGCCATGTTCAGCGACACGCCGCCCGCGAACAGCAGGCTGCTCTGGTCGTACGGCTGCTCGAGCCACAGCGGGTCGAACACCCGCTTCACCCGGATGTCGTTGGCGCCGTTGTCGGTCGAGACGATGAGATCGTTGCCGTCGCGGCGCAACCCGACCGAGGAATCGAGCGTGAAGGCGGTCAGATCGAGCCGGAAGTTCGTCCCGGGGTAGAAGACGTCATGGCCGAAGTCCTGCCCGAGGACCACCGTCTTGATCCCTTGGTCGCCGCCCCAGCCGTCGCCGCTCGCGAAGATTCGGTCGTTGCCTCGGCCCGGGGTGAAGGCTTCGGACAGGTCGCCGAAGTTGAACAGGATGTCGTCGCCGTCGCCGCCGGCGAGGATCTTGCCGCCGGCGATGTTGAGCGTGCGTCCGTCGGCGAAGATGAGGCCTTCCACGAACCGCCAGGAGGAGCCGGCCTGGGCGGTTCCGTCGCTGTTGATGTAATTGTCGACCTCGATGTAGTTCTTGTAGCCGTCCTTGCCCTCGAAGGTGATCATCCCGTCCAGCAGGATGACCGTGTCGAAGGTGAGATCGGGCGCGAGGCGGATCACGTCGAAGCCGTCATCCTCGAAGATGGATTTGCGGCCCGAGCTGTAGAGGTAGGTGTCGTCGCCTTCGTAGCCCGAGACCCACTCGTCCCCGCCCATCGGGTCGATGACGTCGTTGTCCGAGGTGCCGCTGACGTCGAAATCGGTTTTGCTGGTGCCTCGGATGACTCCGTCGTCCGGCACCTGATCGGGGCTCGCGAGCTCGAGGATGAGGTCGGTGATGCTGACCGACCCGGCCGCGAAGTCGAGCATCATGTCCTGGTACGAGCGCCCGCCCTCGACCAGAACGGCGTCGGACGTGCCGATGACGCTGATCAGGATGCCGTCGGAGCGGCGTTGCAGGCTGATATCCTCCCTCGCGATATCGTCCGCGAACCGGATATGGTTGTTTCCGAGCGAATCGGTCACCGTCATCAGGCCGTAGCCGCGCTCGAAGACATAGGTGTCGTCCCCGAAATTTCCTTTGAGCAGGTCGCCGCCGCCCTGGCCGTCGATGAGATCGTTGCCCGACGTCCCCTCGATCGTGTCGGCATCCGCGGTCCCGGTGAGGAGAAGCGCTTTCACCTCCTCCGCCGTCATCGACGTGCCGTCCGCGAACTCGAAGATCTCCACCCTGTTCGCCTCGTTCCACTGGCGGACGATGGTCACGCTCTGCCCCTCGGCGTTGCGGACGACGAGGTTTTCCCCGACGGATCCGGCGACCTCGAAGGTGACGCCGCCGCGATCGGAATCGATGAATAGCCGATCGGCGGAAGCGAGACCCTCCGGCGAGCCGCGGTCGCTGATGCGGTCCTGCCCGCTCGTGGAGTCGAGGCGGTAGCGGTCGTTGGTCCCGCCGCCGACGATGATGTCGTCGCCGGTGCCGCCGAGCAGCGAAGCCTCGTCGTTCGCGCCGAAATAGATTTTGCGGCCGTCCCTGGAAACGATCTGTTCCGGAAGGAGGTCGACCAGCGAGACGCCTTTCTGATCGGCGAAGTCGACCGTTTCGACGTCCAGCTCGATGCTGCCGTTCACGAGCCGGCCCGCGAGCTCGATCGTCCATCCGGTGCTCTGGTTGGTGAGGATGATCCGGAGCTTGGCCGGAAGGCTGGCGTCGAACTCCCCGCCCTCCGCGAACTCGGCGGCGACGGTGATCGAATCCCGCGACTGCTCCAGGAGAACCAGCCGGTCGCGGCCGTAGCTGTCCACGATCTTCGTGCCGGTCGCGGCCGCCGAGACGACGTAGACGTCGTCGCCCCCGGCGCCCTTGAGCGTCGCGTCCGCGACGTTGGCGAGAAGCACGTCGGCGCGGCTCGTGCCGATCAGCTCGTCCTTCGCGCCGACGGCCACGCCCAGCCTGGCGAGCTCGCTCGCCGCGAGGCCGAGCGACCGGATTTCGGGCAGAGCATCGATCGCGGCGAAGATCTGCGCCTCGGTGAGGCCGAAGCCCGCGCGATATTCCAGCACGGTCGCGATCATGTCGTGCCAATATTGGGCCTGATCGCCCGCGCCCTGGGGGCGGTGGGCGACGAGGTTGCTCAGGACCGCGCCGAGGCTGGTCCCCTCCTCGACCTGGAAGAAGGCGGCTGCGGCGAAGCTCAGCCCCGGCAGGAGCTGGGCGCCGAGGCTGGTCTGGCCGAGAAGCTCGGCCGTCACCCGGCGGGTGATGTCGTGCCAGTCCTGGATCAGGAAAGCAGCGGCGTCGGCCCTCGGATTGCTCCCGACCGCCGCCTGCTGGAAATCGCTTCCGCTGATCTTCTCGAGCGCGGCCAGCCACTGCCCGTTCATCGCGGGGCCGCGGCTGTCCGCGGCCACCTTGTCGGCGCCGGTCCAGCGCAGGATGATCTCTTCCACGCGAGCCGGGATCTCGGCCCATCCGGAGAGATCCAGCGCCGCGAACTCGCGAACGAGCTGCTCGAGCCCCGGGTCGCGGGCCATGGCGACGTCGAGATCGCTCAGAATGCCGGTCCCGATCAGGAAGGGCAGCTCGCGCAGGGCGTCCGGAACCTCGACGGGATCGAGCTCGCGCGAATCATATTGGTCGATCGCCAGGAAGGCGTCGTAGATGAGCAGCGAGCTGCCGTCGGCGCGGAGCACGTCCGACATCAAGGGGACGGTCGTCCCGTCGCAGCCGCAGACCTCGGCGTCGGAAAGGCGCGCGGCCAGGCTGATCGAGACGATCCCGAGCTCGGCCAGGCTCTTGAGCTCGCCGGCCTGGGTTATTCCGTCGCCGTCCGCGTCGATCCACACCTGGAGCTTGCCGAAGTCGGCGTCGGCGGCCGTGATGCGGTAGTCGCCATCGGTGTCGAGCCCCGCCAGGTCGGCGAAGCCGTCCTGGCCCAGCTGCTGCTGCTGGCCGCCGGTCTGCTGGGTGTAATTGCTTCCGAACAGCTCGGTGCCGTCGTCGATGAGGCCGTTGCCGCTCCGGTCGAACACCAGGAGGCCGTCCCCCTTCTGCGCCCACGCGACATGCTCGGCGAAGCCGTCATTATCCAGATCGAAATAGGCCCCGCTGTCGGCGAGCTTGTCGTAGACGTCGCGGTCGCCGTTCAGGTCGATGATCAGGGGATCGCGGCGGCACTCGGCCTGGTCCTGCTGGGTGCGCGTCGGCTTGAGCCGGATCCCGGCGTCGCCGTTGCGGAAATTCTCGATCGTGATGGTGCCGCCGGAACCGGTGACCGTCAGACGGCTGCCGGAAAGAGTGTAGGTGGTGCCGTCGGAGCCCTCATACGTCCCGTCCTCGTCCTCTTCCGGAGGGGGCGCGGCGCACGGATCGGCCGGCGGAAGCGAGCGCTCGCCCCCGGTCAGCCGCGTCTCGTTCAGGTAGATTTGATCGTCCGCATCGGTCGAGGTCACGACGTCGCTGTTCTTGGTGTAGACCTTGTCCTGGCCCGCACCTCCCTCGAGCCGGTCGGATTGATCATCGTCGCCGCCCTTGAGAATGTCGTCGCCCTCGCCGCCCTTGATGACGTCGGCGCCCTTGCCCCCAAAGATCTCGTTCTTCGACTCGTTGCCGGTGAGCTCGTCATCCCCCTCACCGCCATAGACACGCTCTGCGTTGGTGACCTGCAAGCCCACGGAAGAGTTTGATTTCAGCTCGACCTGTCCGGAGCCGAGATTGACTTTGACGGCCTCGGTCACTTTGGTGAGGTCGATCAGGTCCCCTTTCTCGACCTCCTCGGGATTTTCCTTGAGATCGATCTCCGCCAGGCCGCCCTTGTCGTCGGAACCGGCGAGCACGGCCATGTTGAAGTCGTCGATCCGGACGATATCCTCTCCCGACGTGCCGACGACTTTCTCGATGGAGATCAGCGTGTCGTTGCCGACGCTGGCGGCGCCGTTCGCGCCGCCGGCTCCGTGCCGGCTGAACACATAAGCGGCGGAGGCCTTGTCGGTGTCGGCGCCGAACGTCCATCCGGGGATCTGCGAATCCCCCGCCTTGAAGATCCGGATCTCGATGCCCTTGAACGCGTTTCCGTCGACGGGCGCAGCCGCGTAGCTGACGCTGTCGGTCCCATCGTCGTCCAGCGTGACTCGGGATTGGCCGCCATAGGATCGGTGGTCGCCGCCATGGACGAGGTCGTTTCCGTTGCCGACGGTGAAGCTGTCGTCGCCCTTGCCGCCGAACAGCTGGTCGTTCCCCCAGGCAGGAGAGCCGGTCGGATCGTCCTGGAACTGGTCGGCGCCGTCCTTGCCGAGGAAGATATCGGCCCGATACGTCCCGACGCCGGAATCGCCCGAATTGCTGCCGACCAGCATGTTGGTCGGCTCGCTCGCGGTGACATTGCCGCTTTGGCTCGCCTGCAGGAGCCCGTTCAGCGCGTAGAATTCGGCCTGGGTGATATAGGTCGAATGCGTCTGGCTCGTCAGGTTCGTGGAAACCGTGTTGCCGGTGATGAACCGGCGGCCTTCGAATTCGATGTAGTTGCCGCCGCCGCTGTCGCCCTGGGCCGAGGCGATATTAAGAGTCAGGCCGACGCTGCCGATGGTCAAGCTCGTCGCCGTGTCCGTCCCAGACGTCGTGCCGTGGCGCCGGTAGCGGGTGCCCGATGTCAAGCCATGATCGTCCAGAGTGATGTCGGACCGGTTGAAGTAGAGCACCAGGCCGGCATCGTCCTTGTCAACCGAGCCGGAACGGGTGACGAAGACCATGTCGCTGGCTCGCAGGCCGAACTCGATATATTCGCCGGAGACGCTCAGGAGCGGGTTGGTCGGCGAGGGCACCGGATCGGGGAGGAGCATCATCGCCGACTGGTACTGAGCCTGATAGCCCCTCGGGTCGTAGACGACCGAACTGCCCGACATGGTGCGGATTGCCCGGTTGGCCGGATTGTCCTTTTCATTGAACTCGAACATCACGTGGCCCGCCGTGATGATGACACCGTCACCAATGAAATAGCCGCTGCCGATGCCAATATCGCTTGCGCCCTCGGGAGCTGGAAGGTTCGAGACGGAGCCGGCCATTACTTAATCCTCCTTCGACAGAACACGCCTCTCACGGGCATTGCGTCTGGGTTGATGAGCGTTCCCGGGAAGAGGTCGTCGACCTTCCCTTTTCCTTGCATCCGCCGGATCGCAGCGAGATCCGGGCCGCGGCCGAGGCCGTCCGGGAAGACGCACCAATCGGGGACCCGGCGCGAGGCGCAGTAGAGGCCATTGGGCGCCGCCCGATCCCGCGACGCCGGCCTGATCCTGCCGGCCTCGTACCAGACCCTGCACCAGCCATGCTCGCGATCCTGAAGATTCCTGCCGCTGAACGGCCGGTCCTGCTCGTAGATGCAGCTCTCGATCTGAGCCGATGGCCCTTGCGGCTTCCCGGAGGGGTAGCGGCAAAATCTGAGGCTCGAGGAAACCGCTTTCAGCCCGTCGGCCGGTCCTGGCCGCCGCGCGCCGTCCTTGGTCGCAGCACAAAATGGAGCGGAAGGGCGGACGTCGAGCCGCCGTGTCCGGATACACGATACCTTACCATCGGCTCCGGTCCGGGAGCACATCTTCTGCCAGTTCGTCCAAAGCTCGCACTGAGGGTTTGCGGCTTCGAACCTGAGCAACGCTCCGTCCGCCTCGCTTTGCGTTGCATAGTTGCCGGTCGCGTTGGAAACTTCGGCCGACATAGTGGCGCAGCCGAGAGTAGCTGCGAACGACGCAACCAGAACCGGCCGGCACATTCTTTTCATCGCCTGGATCCGCCAGGGAGCGATCGGCGACAGGAAGGGCCGGCGCGGCCGGCGCCCGTAGCCGGAACATCATGGCTCCAGCAAAAAGTCGTGCACTGCTGCTCACGCGACTGAGCGGTCGATGCCGCAACGGCCGAAACCCGCCGCAATCGCCAGAAACTCATCGAAGACGCACCCCACCCTGCGCTGAATCATGCCCGATTCCAGCGTTATGTTGCAGGTTACCTGCAACGGATGAGCGCCGCTGCTTGTAATCCCCCCGTTGCGTGCGAAAATATCCCGGCGACCAGCCGCGTCAACACTGATTTTCTACTCTGATCGATATTCTGAAACGTGCCGCCCCGGGGCTGCCGCCCGGGGTTCGTGCCGGCTGGAACTCGACCGGATCCGTTTCGCGGATCAGCAGATCAGCGATTTAAATGCGGAAGCGCTCGCCATCGGCCCCCCGCCGCATTGCTGGGCCTTGAGCTTGAACGCTTCGGCCAAAGCCAGCCGCCGAGCCTTCGCCTCCGGCGTGACGGCCCGCTCGAGCGCTCGCAACTCCTCGAGCGCGCGACGAGCATAATATCTCTCGTTCGATTCCATGCACGGCTCCCCCCGCGATTCATGTCGACTAACATGAATCAATTACGAGTCCGAATCGATTTGCCGCAATCCCTGCACGGGCTGGACAGCCGCGGTCACCGCCGGGCAGGGAGCGGCGATGGCGAAGCTCATTTTCCCGGTCGCGACGGCGCTGCTCGCGCTGATCGCCGCCGCCGCCCTGCTGCTGGGCGGGCCGCGATCCGAGGTCGATCCCCGGCTGCTGGCCGCCTTCGCCGACCCGGCGCTGGTGCCGGCGGCGCGCCTTCTCACCCATCTCGGCGACGTCGTCACCGTATTGGCGGCCTCCCTCCTCGTTTCCGGCTGGCTCCTGCTGCGCGGCCACCGCCGCCGCGCCATCCTGCTCCTCGTCATCGTCATTTCGGAGCGGCTGCTGATCGAGGCGATGAAGACCCTCTTCGACCGCGCCCGCCCCGATCCGCTGGGCCATGAGGTCGCGGTTCACAACCTCGCCTTCCCGAGCGGCCATTCCGCCAACGCGATGGCCGGATGGCTCGCCATCGCCTTGCTGGCGACGAGCCCGCGGCTCCGGCTGCCCGCCATCGTCCTCGCGCTGGCCATCGCTCTCGTCACCGGCCTGTGCCGGCTCGTCCTGCAGGTCCATTGGCCCAGCGACGTGATCGGCGGCTGGGCCTTCGGCGCCGCCTGGACCCTTCTGCTCGTCCGGCTGTTCGGAACCGCTCCTCCCGCCCGGCATTGATTCGTCCGGCAAGGAGAAGATCATGACCGACCGCAACGACCGCGGCCCCGACCGCGCCGAGACCGCCCGGCAGACCGACGACAGCGACATCATCGACAAGATGGAGGACGGCCCCGCCTTCGGCGGCTCGCACGGCGGCAACCTCCAGCGCGACATCGGCGCGCGCGACGAGCTGAGCGACCAGGTCGGCGACGGCGACGGAGTCACAAGGGTGCGCGACAGCGACAAGCCCGAGCAGGCGAACCTGCCGAGGTTCAACGAGAAGTGACGGCTCAGCCGTCATTGCGAGGGGCGTAGCGACGAAGCAATCCAGCGGGTCTCGGAGGCCGCACTGGATTGCTTCGCTTCGTTCGCAATGACGGGTCAGGCCCGAAACACGACCGTCAGATTGTTCGCCGGCATCTCGACGATCCGCTCCAGCCGGAGCCGGTGCCGTGCCGCCTCGGCTTCGACCGCCTCCAGCTCGCGAAGCCCCCATTCCGGGTTTCGCGCCCTGAGCGACCGGTCGAAAGCCTCGTTGCTCGGAGCGGTCGGCACGCCCGCCCGCCGGTAAGGCCCGTAGAGGATCAGCGGCCCGCCCCGCTCGAGCAGCCGCCCCGCGCCCCGCATCAGCCCGACGGTCGCCGCCCACGGGCTGATATGCACCATGTTGACGCACAGGATCGCGTCCGCGGCGCCGACCGTCCAGCGTTCGGCCGAGGCGTCCAGCCATATCGGCTCGAGCAGGTTGGGCGTGCCCGCTTCCTCCCGCCACGCCGCGATCGACTCCAGGGCCGCCCGATCGGGGTCGGTCGGCTGCCAGAGCCGGTTCGGGAAAAGGCGGGCGAAATAGACGGCGTGCTCGCCGCTGCCGCTGGCGATCTCCAGCACGATTCCGCTCTCCGGCAGAACCTCGCGAAGCACGGCCGCGATCGGCTCCCGGTTGCGCTCGGTGGCGGGCGCCGAGCGCTTCATTCCTCCGCCGGCCCTCCGGTCCAGTCGAAGCGCCTCGTGAACAGGCCGATGGTGACCGGCAGGGTCGAATAAGCGAAAGCGGCGAAATTGCCGAAGCGGGTGAGCGAGAGCAGGATCGAGACAATTCCCGTCGCCGCCAGGATCAGCCAGATCCCGACTTCCCCTTTCGCCTGCGCCCGGCCGGCGCGGTCCAGCTCGGGATTGCGCCGGGCGTCGGCGAACAGGGCGGCGATGGTCAGCGACATCAGCACGAAGCCGGTGCCGTAGACGGCGAAGAGGCTGGCGACGTCGCCACGGAAGCCGCCCCCCTGCCCGGTGAAGAAGATCGCCGTCGCCGCCGCCATCGCGCGCAGCGGCTGGATGTAGATCAGCACCAGGAAGACGAGCAGCAGGGTCAGGCACAAAGAGCGCCAGTCGCCCTCGCCGCGAAGCCGGCGCCAGCGCACATGGGCGAACCAGAACAGGACGACGATGGCGAAACCGAAGGCGAAAGCGGGAATGTCGCCGAGCGCCCGCACCAGCGCGTTGAAGTCCGCCGGCGCCCCCGCGCCGCCGATGACGAGCAGGCTGACCGCGAACGCGAACGCCGCATCGGTGAAATTATCGAGCCGCCCCGCCGTCATTGCGTCTCTCCCCTCCACCGGACAACCGCTCATCCTGAGTAGCCGTTGAGCGAAGTCGAAACGGCGTACCGAGGGACCGTCCTTCGATACGAGGCTTCGGCTTCGGCTAAAAGCCGAAGTTTATCCCGAGCGCCGCCGCAGGCGGCGTCGAAGGGCTCAGCCTCTGCTCAGGATGAGCGGCAGAAGCGACTCACCGCCACCAGCTACTCCGCCGCTTCCGCCCGCGGCGGGTCCTTCCAGACCAGCACCGGCTTGCGCGCCGCCAGGGTCTCGTCCAGCCGCCGCCTCGGGGCGTGGACCGGCGCCGCCTTCAGGCTCTGGTCGCCCGCTTTGGCCCGCTCGGCCACCGAGCGCACCGCGCCGATGAACTGGTCGAGCGCCGCCTTGGATTCGGTCTCGGTCGGCTCGATCAGCATCGCGCCGTGGACGACCAGCGGGAAGTACATGGTCATCGGGTGGAAGCCTTCGTCGATCAGGCCCTTGGCGAGATCGAGGGTGGTGAGGCCGCCGGCGAAGCCTTTGTCGCTGAACAGCGCCTCGTGCATGCACGGGCCGCTGTCGCCGAACGGGGCGTCGAGCAGGTCGTCGAGCCGGCGGAGGATGTAGTTGGCGTTGAGCACCGCGTCCTCCGACACCTGCCTGAGGCCGTCGGCGCCGTGGCTCATGATGTAGGCCAGCGCGCGGGTGAACATGCCCATCTGGCCGTGGAAGGCGACCATCCGTCCGAAGCTGGAGCCGTGATGCTCGCCCGCGGTCTCCTCCTCGACGAGCGCGAAATGATCGCCCTGCTTCTCGACGAAGGGAAGCGGCGCGAACGGGGTCAGGGCCTCGGAGAAGACCACCGGGCCCGAGCCCGGGCCGCCGCCGCCGTGCGGAGTCGAGAAGGTCTTGTGGAGGTTGATGTGCATGGCGTCGATGCCGAGGTCGCCCGGCCGCACGCGGCCGACGATGGCGTTGAAGTTGGCGCCGTCGCAATAGACGAGGCCGCCGGCGTCGTGAACGGCGCGGCTGATCTCGGCCATCTCCGGCTCGAACAGCCCGCAGGTGTTGGGGTTGGTGATCATCACCGCCGCCACGTCCGGCCCGAGGCGGGCCTTGAGGGCGTCGAAATCGACCCGGCCGCGGTCCGTCGCCGGGATGCTCTCGACGCGGTAGCCGACGAAGGCCGCCGTCGCCGGGTTGGTGCCGTGCGCGCTCTCCGGCACCAGGATGACCTCGCGCGCGTCGCCGCGCGCCTCGAGCGCGGCCCGGATGGCGAGAAGGCCGCACAGCTCGCCATGGGCGCCGGCCTTGGGGCTCATCGCGACGCTGTGCATCCCGGTCAGCTTGACCAGCCAGCCGCCGAGCCGGGCGATCAGCTCCAGCGCGCCCTGCACCGTGTCGACCGGTTGCAGCGGATGGATGTCGGCGAAGCCCGGCATCCTCGCCACCTTCTCGCACAGGCGCGGATTATGCTTCATCGTGCACGATCCGAGCGGGAAGAGGCCGAGGTCGATGGCGTAATTCTGGCGGCTGAGGCGGGTGTAATGGCGGACGGCCTGCGGCTCGGAGAGGCCGGGCAAGCCGATCGGCCGGTTGCGCTCGAGCCCGCTCAGCCTGCTACCCGACGATCCGATATCCTCGATGTCGACTCCGCAGCCGTCCTCCTCGCCCAGCTCGAAGATCAAGGGCTCCTCGAGCATCAGCGCCCGGTTGCCGGTCCAGGTGGCGGGAGCGCCGTCGGCGGCCTCCGGCCGGGTCGGCCGTCCTTCGCGGTTCATGCTCATGCCAGCGCCTCCTCGAGCGCCGCGGCCAGCGCTTCGACATCCTCGGCGGTCGACGTCTCCGTCACCGCCACCACCAGCCCCCGCTCGAGCGCCTCGACGCCGGGATAGAGGCGCCCCAGCGAGACGCCGCCGAGCACGCCCTTTTCGGCCATCGAGCGCACCACCGGCCGCGCCTCCCTGGGCAGGCGCAGGGTGAATTCGTTGAAGAAGGCCGGGTTGACGAGCTCGATTCCCGGCACCGCCGCGAGCCGCTCCGCCGCCGCCGAAGCCCGCGCGTGGTTGACCCCGGCAAGCCGCCTCAGCCCGGTCTCGCCGAGCAGCGTCATGTGGATCGAGAAAGCCAGCGCGCACAGGCCCGAATTGGTGCAGATGTTCGAGGTCGCCTTCTCGCGCCGGATATGCTGCTCGCGGGTCGACAAGGTCAGGACGAAGCCGCGCTTGCCCTCCGCGTCCACGGTCTCGCCGGCGAGACGCCCAGGCATCTGCCTCACATATTTGTCGCGGGTCGCGAAGAGGCCGACATAAGGCCCCCCGAAATTGAGGCCGACTCCGATCGACTGGCCCTCGCCGACCACGATGTCGGCGCCCATCTCGCCGGGCGATCGGATCAGCCCCAGGGCCACCGGCTCGGTCACCACCGCGATCAGCAGGGCGCCCTTTCCGTGCGCCCGCTCGGCCAGCTCGGAGAGATCGCCGATTCGCCCGAATATGTCGGGATATTGGACCACGACGCAGCTGGTCTCCCCGTCGAGGGCGTTGAGCAGTCGCTCCGTGTCCGTCCAGGCATTGAGCACGGGCAGCGCCGTGTCGAGGACGTCCCCGGTGAACCGCGCCATCGTCTTCGCCACCGAGACATAATGCGGGTGGAGTCCCGAGGAGAGGATCGCCTTGCCCCGCCGGGTGATCCGCCGGGCCATTCCGATCGCCTCCCAGCAGGCGGTCGAGCCGTCGTACATGGAGGCGTTGGCGACGTCGCAGCCGTAGAGCCGCGCCACCTGGGTCTGGAACTCGAACAGGGCCTGCAAGGTGCCCTGGGCGATCTCCGGCTGGTAGGGCGTGTAGCTGGTCAGGAACTCGCCGCGCTGGATGAGGTGGTCGACCGAAGCGGGGATGTGATGCTTGTAGGCGCCGCAGCCGAGGAAGAAGGGCACGTCCCCGGCGACGAGGTTCCTTCGCGAAAGGCGGGCGAGCTCGCGCTCCACCCCCATTTCGCTCAGATGGTCGGGAAGGCCCTCGATCTTGTCCTGCAGCCGGGCCGCCTCGGGCACGTCGACGAACAGCTCGTCGATGCTGCCGGCGCCGACGACCCGGAGCATTTCCTGCCGATCGGAGTCGGCGAGGGGAAGGTAACGCATTCGGCTTTACTCCATCATTCGGTCGGCTTGCGCATGGTGAAGCGCAGCCGCACATAATCGGCGATCCAGCTGCCGTCCGGCTGCTGAAGCCGCGGCTGCAGGCGCGATTCCACCGCCGCCGCAACCTCGTCCCGATCCGCCGCCGCGACGCCGGCGACGTCGAGCCAGCCGGCCCGGAAGGTCTTGACCCAGGCCGCCACCCCGGCCGGAAGCGGCGTCGGCCGCGGGATCAGCCGGACCTGGATCTGGGTGAAGCCGGCGCAGGCATAGAGGCGGACGAACTCCTCGCAGGAGGGATACCATTGCGGGTCGTCGGCCGGCACGGAATAGCCGCGCTCGGTCAGCTCGGCCCGGATGCCGGTGCGCAAGGTGGCGATATTGCCCTCCCCGCCCATCTCGCCGACGAAGCGCCCGTCGGGCTTGAGCACGGAGAAGACGCCGGAGGCGACCGCGTCGGGATCGAGCATCCAGTGCAGGGCGGCGTTGGAAAAAGCGGCGTCGAACTGGCCGAAGCGCGCCGCCTGGTCATCGAGGTTCAGGGCCTGGGCGTCGGCGACGAAAGCGTCGACCCCCTGCGCCCGCGCCGCCTCCACCATCGCTTCCGAAGCGTCGAGACCGATTACCCGAGCCCCCGATTCCATGATCTTGCGGGTCAGCGTGCCGTCGCCGCAGCCGAGGTCGAGGATCAGCTCGCCGGGCTGCGGATCGAGCAGCTCCAGCGCCGCCGCGCCGAGCGCCGGAACGAAGGCGGCGTTATTGGCATAGTCGCTGGGCGACCATTGGGAGGAGGGGTTGAGGGTCACTGGCTACTCTCCTGGCCGCTCATCCTGAGGAGAGGCTGAGCGAAGTCGAAGCCTCGTATTGAAGGACCGTCCTTCGACACGCGCCCTCGCCAGGCTCGGTCGCTACTCAGGATGAGCGGACAATGCTTCACTGGCTGTCCGTGAAGGCTTTGTAGGCCTCCGAGTCCATCAGCCCGTCGAGCTGTGACGGGTCGGCGAGGCGCAGCCGGAAGAACCAGCCTTCGCCTTCCGGGTCGCTGTTGACCAGCGAGGGATCGTCGGCGAGCGACGGATTGGGCTCGACGATCTCGCCGTCGACCGGAGCATAGACGTCCGACGCGGCCTTGACGGACTCGACCACCGCCGCCTCGCCGCCCTTCACCACCTGCCGCCCCGCCTCGGGCAGCTCGACGAAGACGATGTCGCCCAACTGGCCCTGGGCGAAATCGGTGATCCCGACCGTCGCCTGGTCGCCCTCGACCCGGATCCACTCATGCTCCTCGGTATAATATACGCTCATCAGGCGGCTCCCTTGCGATGGTAGCGGTGGGGGACGAAGGGCATGGGTGCCACCTTCGCCTGGAAGATCTTGCCGCGCTGGACGAGGCGGATGGCGGCGCCGGGCTCCGCCGAGGCGGCCGGCACATAGGCCATGGCGATCGGCGCCTCGAGCATCGGCGAGAAGCCGCCGCTGGTCACCTTGCCGACCTCGTCGCCGTCCCCGTCGACCACGGCCGCGCCCTCGCGAACCGGCTGCCGGCCCTCGACGGCGAGGCCGACCCTGCGGCGCACCGGCCCCTCCTCGACCTCGCGGATGATCCGGTGCCAGCCGGCGAAGCCGCCTTCGGCGCGGCGGCGCTTGGAGATGGCGAAGCCGAGATCGGCCTCGACGGGCGTGGTGTCGGTATCGAGATCGTGGCCGTAGAGCGGCAGCCCCGCCTCGAGCCTCAATGAGTCGCGGGCGCCGAGTCCGATCGGCTTCACTTCCTCCTGAGCGGCGAGCAGGTCGGCGACCGCCGGCGCCCGGTCGGCCGGGAGCGAAATCTCGAAGCCGTCCTCCCCGGTATAGCCGGAGCGGCTGATCCACATGTTCGTGCCGTCGAGCGTGAAGGCGCCGCCGGTCATGAAGCCGAGCTGCTCGACCCCGGGCGCGAGACGGGCGAGCACGTCGACCGCCCTGGGCCCCTGCAGGGCGAGCAGGGCCTGCTCCTTCATATGATCGAGCACGACTCCGCGCGGCAGCCGCTCCCGCAGATAGGCGATATCGCCCTGCTTGGTGGCGCCGTTGACGACGACGTAGAAATGGTCGCCTCGCCGGGTCGCCATCAGGTCGTCGACGATCCCGCCCTCGTCGTTGAGCAGGAGCGAGTAGCGCAGCCGCCCGTCCTTGAGGATGGCGAGGTCGGCCGGAAGCACGCTCTCCAGCCCCTTCTCCGCCTCGGGCCCGGCGACGATCAGCTGGCCCATGTGGCTGACGTCGAACAGCCCCGCGGACTCGCGAGTCCAGCGATGCTCGGCGATGATGCCTTCATACTGGATCGGCATCGAATAGCCGGCGAACGACACCATGCGCGCGCCTCGGGCACGGTGCCAGGCGTCGAGAGGGAGTGTAAGTTCGGGGGAGTCGCTCATCGATCCAGTTCTCCAGGGCGCTGCTCCAACGCCCGAGACCGGACACCGTCGCAAACAACCCCCTCTGTCACTGGACCTGAGAGCTTTCCCCGCAATAGCCTGGATCAAGTCCGGGCGCGGGTTACCCCTTCGGTGGCCCCACCCCCGATGCCCGAAGGGCGAGGCAGGACGCTTT
>DASPJA010000035.1:0-16959 GCA_035628835.1 Allosphingosinicella sp. | reverse complement strand
GCCGCCACCACCCGCTCCCGAAGATCGATCGAATAGGCTCGGCTCATCCCTGCTGGCCTCCAGCCCCAGCCAACAGGTTGAATCAGAAAATCAGCCCAATGTGAATCCCTTCCGATTCACTCAAGCGCGATCATGCTCTAGAGGCGCCAGGGATTCTCGTTCTTCTGGCGGGGCGGCGAGGGAATGTCGCGGATCTCGGCGATGATGCCGTCGCCGCAGCGTATCGCCACCCCCCCGTAGCGCTTCAGCGCCGGCATCACCGCCCGCACGTCGTGGACGACGGGCGCCGCGCCCGCCTCGGGCGAGCCCTCGGTGCGGATCAGGACCTGCTGGACCGGCTCGTCGAGCTGGGAAACCGGCCCCTGGGCGATGCTCGGATAATAGCCCGCGGCGGTCCTGACCTTGCCGGTGACGACCAGCTTGCGAGTCAGATAGGGGATCGGGCTGGCGGTGGACGAGAATTCGACATGCGCCTTCCAGTCGGAGGAGCCCAGCACATGGCAGGGCGAGTAGATGGTCTCGCGGACCGTCGGGTCGCTGGCGCAGGCGGCGGGAAGCAGAAGAAAGAAAACGGCCGCAGCGGCCCGCGAGCGAATCAAAATACGCCTCCGCCAAGGAACAGCCGAACCACCCCGACCACGATCACGAACAGATTGAGATTGCGGCCGCTGGTGCGGCCGGAGGCGAGGCCGAGACCGAGGCCGACGAGCGCCACCGGCACCACCAGCCAGTTCATCCAGCCGAGCAGCGGGATGAACGCCGGCACCGCGAACAGCAGGGCGATCGCGCCGACGATAAGGGAGAGGATATTCAACATCGCACGTGCCTTAGCCGGTCCCCGCCCGACGGGCTAGACCGCTGCCTCGGCCGCGGCGGCGGCGCGCGCGGCGCGTCCGGCGCGCAAGCCCTCGCTCACGAAAATCGCCAGCGCCACCCATATCGCGCCGAAGCAGACGATATGCGCGGTGGTGAGCGGTTCGCCGAACACGAGCACGGCGAGCAGGAACTGCAGCGACGGAGCGACATACTGCAGGAAGCCCAGGGTGGAATAAGGCAGCCTTTTCGCCGCCGCGGTGAAGAGGAGGAGCGGAATCGCCGTCAAGGCTCCGCCGAGGATGAGCAGCAGGTCGGTGACCCGGCCGTGCAGGAAGTCGCCGTCGCCGGCCGCGCTCAGCCACAGCACCCAGCCCAAGGCGAGCGGAGCGAGAAAGATGGTCTCGATCGACAGCCCTTCCAGCGAATCGACCGGCGCCACCTTCCTCAGGAAACCGTAGACGGCGAAGCTGGCGGCGAGGGTGAGGCTGATCCAGATGGCGCCGCCCGCGCCGAAAGCGAGGATGGCGACGCCGGTGGCGGCAAGGGCCACGGCGGCCTTCTGCATCATGCTCAGCCTCTCCTTGAGCAGGAAGACTCCGAGCAGAACGTTGACGAGAGGGTTCAGATAATAGCCCAGGCTGCCCTCCAGCACATGCCCGCTGACGACGGCGTAGATGTAGACCAGCCAGTTGATCCCGATCAGGATCGCCGTCAGCAGCAAGGTGAGGGCGACTCGGCGGTTGGCGAGAGCGGCGCGGATCGTCGGCCACCGTTTCCACAAGGCGGCGAGCGCGCCGAGGAAGATCAGCGACCACAGGATTCGGTGGGCGACGATCTCCGTCGGGGCGACGTGGACCAGCGCCTTGAAGTAGAGCGGCAGCACCCCCCACAGAGCATAAGCGCCCAGGCCCATGAGCAGGCCGGATCGGGTGCGGGCGGCGTCGGTCACCGCGGCGCGGGTAGCGGAGGGCGAGGTTCGCGACAAGCATTTGGCGGGCGCGGCGCGACCCGCTAGGATCGGCGATATTGCAAGGGAGAGGAAATGAACGGACCTGGCCTGTGCACCGCTTTCGCCGCAGTCGTTTTGCTTTGGGCCTGCGACGGCAGGGCCGATCGCGACGAGGCTGGCAATGCCGCCGCCAACACCCACGTCTCGGCCGAGGGCAAGGCCGAGGAAGGCAAGATCTCGCTCAAGATGCCCGGGGTCGACATGACCATCAGCCTCCCCAAAGGCGTGGCCGACGAAGCGCGGGCGGAGCGCGACAGCAAGCTCCTCTACCCGGGCGCGACCTTGCGCGGAATGGCCATCGCCGCCGGCCCCAACAGCGACAAGAGCGGCGACAGCGAGGTCGAGATCCGCTTCTCCTCGCCCGATCCCGTCGACAAGGTCGCCGCCTGGTACCGCGACCCGGCCCGCGCGGACGGCTTCCGCCTCGAGCGCGCGGCGAGGGAAGGCGATGCCTGGGTGGTGACCGGCATTCAGAAGCGCGACCAGCACCGCTTCAGGCTGCGTCTGGGTCCGCGCGACGGCGGCGGCACCGACGGACGCCTCGCCATCCGCCACCGCGACTAGGGCGGGGCCCGTGGCTCTCGCCGAGCCCGAGGACGTTCGGCTGCACCTCGTCGCCGCGGCCAGGGCAGGGACGGCGCTCAGCTACGGCGAGCTGCTGGAGCAGCTCGGCTATTCCTTCTCCCGCCCGAAGATGCGCGCGCTTTGCAAGATCCTCGGCACGGTCGACGAGGCGGCGGCGCTTCGCGGCGAGCCGGAGCTGGCGGTGCTGGTCGTCCGCCAGAGCGACGGCCTGCCGGGCCAGGGCTGGTGGGTCGCCGGCGGCGCCCGCTCGCGCGGCTATGAAGGACCCTGGGAGGGCCCCGAAGCGAGGCGCTTCATCGACTCGGTCCAGGCGGAAAGCTTCGCCTTCTGGCAGTCCCGAAGCGGGACAGGCGGCGGCGCCCCCCCGGATTAACCATCTCTCGTCACCCATTTTCCGCCCGGATGCGCCATAGAGCGGCTTCAAGGAGTCCCTTCGATGACCGAACGCGCCTTTCCGCTGCTTCGACCGACCGCTCTGGCGGCCGTGCTCGCCCTTGCCGCCTGCACTGGCGGCGGCACCGAAAACAACCTGTCCGATCTCGGCAACGATGCCGATCCCGCGGTGACCAGCGCGCTCAACGATCAGATTCTCGTCGACTCCAATCTGGCCACCCAATCGAACCGGAACGCCGCCCGCCCCTCGCCCACTCCGGCCGGCGCGCCCTATCCGGCCGCCGACGCGACGCCCTCGGCGCCGGGCAAGCAGGCGAATGCCGCCGCCGCCCTCGGCGCCGGGGGCAAGGGCTGCTCCGATCCGAGCCGCTTCGACTATAACCTGGCCTGGGCGAACCGGCTGGCGCCGAACTTCCCGGTCTATCCTGGCGGCCGGGTCATCGAGGCCGCCGCCAACAACGCGTCCGGCTGCAGCACCCGGGTCGTCACCTTCGCCACCGCCGCCGATTGGCAGCGGGTCCTCGACTGGTACCATACGAAGGCGGTGCGCGCCGGCTATTCGTCCGAGCACCAGGTGCGCGACGGCGACCATATTCTCGCCGGCGGCAACGAGAGCGACAAAGGCGCCTTCTACCTGATCGTCACGCCCAAGCCGAAAGGCTCCGAGGTCGCCCTGATCGCGAATAACGGCCGCTGACCGTCATCCCGGCGAAAGCCGGGACGTCGGTGAGACCCACCGAGACCCAATCGTCCCGGGCTCCCGGCTTTCGCCGGGATGACGCAGTCAGCCGTGACGAACGTCTGGCGCCATTCCCCCCGCCCCGCTACATCGCCGCCATGAGCGACGTCCGCCAGTTCACCGTCGCGCCGGACGACGACGGAATCCGCCTCGACCGCTGGTTCAGGCGCCATCTGCCCGAGGCGAGCTTCAACATCGTCTCGCGCTGGGCGCGCACCGGCCAGCTTCGGGTCGACGGCAAGCGCGCCGCGCCGGGCGACAGGATCGAGGCCGGCCAGTCGATCCGGGTCCCTCCCGCCGAGCCCGCGGCGGCGGCGCCGGCGCGGGCGAAGCCGGAACGGCCGCAACTGAGCCAGGACGAGATCGCCTTCGTCAACGAGATCGTCATCCATCGCGACCCGCAGGCGATCGTGGTCAACAAGCCGCCGGGCCTCGCCACCCAGGGCGGCACCAGGACCCGCACCCACCTGGACGGCCTGCTCGACGGCCTCGCCGACGACGCGGGCAGCCGGCCCAAGCTCGTCCACCGGCTCGACAAGGATACGTCGGGAGTCCTCCTCCTCGCCCGCACCGCCCGGGCGGCCGGCTTCTTCTCCAAGGCCTTTTCGGGCCGCACCGCGCGCAAGGTCTATTGGGCGATCGTCACCGGCGTGCCCGACATCGCCGACGGCTATATCGACCTGCCGCTCGCCAAGCAGCCGGGCACCGGCGGCGAGAAGATGCATGTCGAGGAAGGCGAAGGCGGTCTTCCGGCGCGGACCCGCTATCGCATGATCGAGCGGGCCGGCAACCGCGCCGCCTGGCTCGAGCTTCAGCCGCTGACCGGCCGCACCCATCAGCTTCGGGTCCACATGGCCGCGATCGGCCACCCGATCCTGGGCGACGGCAAATATGGCGGCCCCGACGCCTTTCTGACCGGAGCGATCAGCCGCAAGCTCCATCTCCACGCCCGCCGGCTGCGGATAGACCATCCGGACGGCGATCCGCTCGACATCACGGCCGAACTCCCCTCGCACTTCGCGGAGACGCTCGCCAACCTGGGCTTCGATCCGGAGCTGAGCGATCTCCCGCTCGACGACGTCAAATTCTCCGAAACTCCGGAGGGCAAGCGCCGAGCCGCTTCGGCCGCCGCCAAATCGCGCCGCAAGGAGCGCAAGGGGGAACGTCGGCAGAGGGGCAAGAGGGCCTGATGCACCCCAACCGCAAGTTCCACATCAGCGGTCGCGAGGCGATGGCGGCCCTGGTGCGCGAGCTCGGCTTCGGGCTATTATTCGTCCCCACCGCCGAGGGCCTGCGCGCGGTGCACGTGCCGGTGCTGCTCGACGGCGACCGGCTGCGCTTCCACGTCTCGCGCGGCAATGCCGTTCACGGCACCTTGCTCGGCGGGGGCGACGCCCTGTTCGTCGCGACCGGCCCCCATGCCTATATCAGCCCGGAAGATTATGGGCTGGAGGATCGGGTGCCGACCTGGAACTACGTCGCCGTCGAGCTCGAAGGGCCGGTCCGCGCCCTCGACCGCGCGGAGCTGGTCCGGCTCGTCGACGATCTGTCGGCCGACCGGGAGGCGCGGCTGGCGCCCAAGCCGCCCTGGACGCGCGCCAGGATGAGCGAGGGCCGGTTCGAGGGCCTGCTCAAGGCGATCAGCGGTTTCGAGATGCATGTCGCCGATTGGCGCGGCACCGCCAAGGTGGACCAGGACAAGCCGGCGGAGGTACGGAGCCGGATCGCCGACGCGCTCGCCGGGCGTGGCGAGCGCGAAATGGCCGCCACAATGAGGATGAAGGCGCTCTCATGACCCCGCAAGACGACGAAACCCTGTGGCGCAACCGCTTCATCGCCATCAACCTCGTGCGGATCGGCGGAACGATCGTCGTCCTGATCGGCCTCGCCATCTGGCACAGCGACCTGCTCGTCGAGGGCGGCACGCTGATCCTCGGCCTTCCGCTCGCCCTGGCCGGGCTCGTCGCCAGCTTCTGGGGGCCGAAATGGCTCGCCGCCCGCTGGAGGACTCCGCCCGGGCCATGAAGCGCTTCTACAAGCAGGCGACCGTCTCCCCCGAGGAAGGCGGAGTCGCCATCCTGCTCGACGGACGGCCGGTGCGCACCCCCGCCCGCAACCTGCTGCGCCTTCCCACCGAGGAGCTGGCGGAGGCGATCGCCGCGGAATGGAACGCGCAGGGGGAGAAGATCGACCCTCACGCCATGCCGCTCACCGGCCTCGCCAACGCCGCGATCGACCGGGTCGCGCCCGATCCAGCCGCCTTCGGCCGAAGCCTGGCCGAATATGGCGAAAGCGACCTGCTCTGCTACCGCGCCGAGGGGCCGCAATCCCTGGTCGAGCGCCAGAGCCGAGTCTGGGACCCTTTGCTCGGCTGGGCGCGCACCCGCTTCGCCGTCGAGATCGAGACCACGGCGGGCGTCATGCATCGCCGGCAGCCGGCCCGGACCGTGGCTATGCTCGGCCGCGCGGTGGCCGCCCGCGGTCCCTTCCAGCTGGCGGGGCTGGCGCCGCTGGTGACGATCGCCGGCTCGCTGATCATCGCTCTCGCCCTCGCCGAAGGCGCTATCGGCCTCGAGACGGCGTGGGACGCGGCCATGCTCGACGAGGCCTGGCAGGCGGAGCAATGGGGCGTCGATCCCCTCGCCGCCGCGTCGCTGGAGAACCGGCGGCGGGAGTTCGAGGCGGCCTACAGATTTCTGACTTTGCTCTGACCTCGCTCAGGCTCAGCCCCTACTCAGGATGAGCGGTGTGCGATGAGGCGGCCTCGGCCTCCGTCCGGCCATGCGGCAGGAACCAGCGGGCGATGACCAGCCCGGCGAGGATCAGCGCCACCGACTCCGCGATGAAGGCGTAGATCCAGAAGCCCCAGCCGAAATGATTGAAGATCGGCGCTCCGAGGAATTGCCAGACGGTGAAGCCGAGGGTGAAGCAGATGACGAGCTGAGCGAGGCTGGCGAAGCTGCGCCCGGCGCCGACGGCACCAAGGCCGAGGGCGATCAGCAGTCCGGACACCAGGGCGAGGATGAAGCCGGGCAGGATCATCGACATGTCGTCGGGCGAATAGCCCTTCGTGTTGAAGTGCACCGTGGCGATCGGCCCCTTCGCGTAGAGCACGGCACCGGCCGCGCTGTTATGGGCCGGGATGATGTAGGCGCCGGTCCCGCTCGGGGTCAGGTTCTGCGCCAGCGCCGCCTGCACCGCCGCGTTCTGCGCCTCGTCCGCCTTGGAATAGGGTATTTCCCCCAAAGGCGTCGCCCAGAAGATGAAGCCCATCACGAAGATGATGATTCCGCCGACGAGGCCGCCGATTACGGTCCGTATCATGATCATCCCCTTTGTTGCCGCGTGTAGCCTACGCCCAAACCCGGCCGGGGCAAAGTCAGCCGATCATCTGGCGCACGAAATCGTGGAGGAAGACTCTCCGGGTCGCCTTCAGCCGCTCGGCCTTGAGGATGTTGTGGACCAGCTCGCGGCACTTCTCGGCGTCGTTGTTGATCAGCACATAATCATATTCCGCCCAATGGCTGATCTCGGCGGCGGCGCGCTCCATTCGGCGGCGGATGACGTCCTCGCTGTCGGTCCCCCGGGCGCGCAGGCGCCGTTCGAGCTCCTTCATCGAGGGCGGCAGGATGAAGACCCGGACGATGTCCGGATCGACCTGCTTCAATTGCTGTGTGCCCTGCCAGTCGATGTCGAGCAGGACGTCGCGTCCGCCCTCGATCGTCTTCAGGACCTCGCTCTTCAGAGTGCCGTAGCGGTGGCCGAAAACGTGCGCCCATTCCAGGAAGTGGCCGGCCGCGACCAGCGAATCGAAGCCGGCATCGTCAACGAAATGATAATCGCGCGCATCCACCTCGCCCGGCCGCTTCGGCCGGGTCGTCGCGGAAACCGACATGGCGACGCCGTCGTCGCTCTGCAGCAGCATGCGGGCGATGGTCGACTTGCCGGCGCCGCTGGGGCTTGAGAGTACGAAGAGAAGGCCCCGCCGCTGGAAGGCGCTTGCGATTTCCATGCGCGCTACTGGCTTGCCGAGCCGCCATGCGTCAAGCAGGTAGGGACATGGCCCGTTTCATCGCCCTCCTGCGCGCGGTCAACGTCGGCGGCCGCAAGCTGCCGATGGCGGAGCTGCGCGATCTTTGCGCGGAGCTGGGCTGGGAGGACGTCGAAACCTATATTCAGAGCGGCAACGTCGTCTTCACCGCGCCGGGCGAGGCCGGGGCGATCGGGACCGGGCTCGAGGAAGCGATCGAGGAGCGGTTCAGGCTGGACGTCCCGGTCGTGGTGCGAACCGCGTCGCAATGGGCGGACCTCATCGCCGCCAATCCTTTCCCGGACGTGGCGCGGGACGAGCCGACCCGGCTCCAGCTGCTCCTGTCCAAGCGGCCGCTCGACGGCGATGCCGCTCACAGGCTGATGGCGCGCGCCGACGCCGGCGAGAGGGTCGAGGCGGCGGGCGGCGCCCTGTGGTTCCACTTCCCGGCCGGAGTCGGCAGGTCGAAGCTGACGCCGTCCTTGATCGACAGGGCCGCGGGATCGCCGTCCACCAGCCGCAACTGGCGGACCGTGCTCAAGCTCGGGGAGATGGCGCGGGCATGAGCGTACCTCACGTGCCCCGCGCCTATTGGTACGCGTCGCTCGGCCTCGTCGCCGTGATGGCCGCGATCCTGCTGTGGATGGGCCGGCCGCCCATCTGCACCTGCGGTGACGTCAAGCTCTGGGTCGGCACGGTCAACGGGCCCGACAACAGCCAGCATCTCGCCGACTGGTACACGCCCAGCCACATCATCCACGGCTTCCTCTTTTATGGGCTCGGCTGGCTCTGCCTGCGCCGCAACCCGCCGGGCGACCGGCTGATCGGAGCGGTGCTTATCGAGGCCGGCTGGGAGCTTCTCGAGAACAGCCGCTGGATCATCGAGCGCTACCGCGAGGCGACCATGGCGCTGGGCTATAACGGCGACGCCGTCATCAACTCGGCCGCCGACGTCGGCTGGATGATCGTCGGCTTCGCGCTCGCGCGGCGGCTTCCGGTCTGGGCGATCTTGCTGCTCGCGGCGGCGTTCGAGCTGCTGACGCTGGCGGTCATCCGCGACAATCTGACGCTCAACGCGCTGATGCTGGTCGCGCCGAGCGACTCGATCCGGGCCTGGCAGGCCGGTGGCTGAGTCAGCCTCCCGCCAGCCCCTCGATGACCTTGCCGGTGCCGCCGCAGACGGGGCAGGGCACGCCGTCATGCTCGCCGGCGCCGTTGCAATGGCGGCAGATATTCTCGCCGGTCCCGGGGGTACCCGGAGCGGCTTCGTCGCCCGGAGCGGTATCGTCGTTGCTCATGCGCCTCCAACCCTCGCCGCCCGACGCGGTTCCTCAAGGAACCGGCGCAGCCGACGGGGGGTTGGCGAGCCATGAAGCCGATCCTCACGGGCGCCGCCCTCGCACTCGCATTCGCCGCGGCGCCCGCCCGGGGCCAGGAGCTGTTCGGCGGAATCTTCGTCCACGACGTCGACACCGGCCTCACCAAGAGCGGAATCGAGGAAGGCGTGGACGTCGAGCTGGGCTGGCGCGGCGAGAGGATCGGCTTCCTTCGCGCCGTCGGCGGCCCCAGTCCCCAGGTCTTCGTTTCGGCGAACAGCGCGGGGGATACGCATTTCGCCGCCGCCGGCCTCTCCTGGAAGATCGGCGGCCGGGTCTATCTTCGCCCCGGCATCGGCCTCGCCGTCCACACCGGCCCCGGCCGCGCCGTCCCGGGTGACCGTCGCATCGATTTCGGCTCCCGGATCCTCTTCGCGCCGGAGCTCGGCCTCGGTGCGCGCCTCACCGACCGCCTCTCGGTCGAGGCGAGCTGGGTCCATCTCAGCCACGCCCAGCTGTTCGGCCGCCAGAACCCCGGCCTCGACACGATCGGACTTCGCCTCAACTATCGCTTCCGCTGAAGCGGCCGGCGAATCGGCTATCGACGGCGAAAGGTTTCGGCCCTAACCGCGATCGGTGCATTTCGACCGATCGAAAACCGCGGCGATCGAGACACTTCGCCCGGTGCTGGATACCGCGCTCGATGCCGTCGTGGTGATGACTCGCGAGGGCATCGTCGCCGGCTGGAACGAGCGGGCGGAGCTGACTTTCGGCTGGACCGGCGGCGAGGCGGTCGGGCGGCTGATGTCGGACCTCATCATCCCGGAACAGCATCGCGAGGCGCATTGCCGCGGTCTTGCCCGGTACAACGCCACGGCGGAGGAGCGGGTGCTCGGGCGCCGCATCGAGATCACGGCGCTCGACAAGAGCGGGCGCGAATTTCCGGTCGAGCTGTCGATAACCGTCGCGGGCCATCCCGGCGAGGCGCTGTTCCTCGGATTCCTCCGCGATATCAGCGAGCGGCGGGAGGCGGAGGCCCGGCTGCGCCGGCAGGCGACCGAAACCGAGATGCTCTTCAACGTCACCCGCATCGCCGCGGAGACGCCTTCGTTCGACGAGGCTCTCCGGGTGTGCCTCAAGGCCATTTGCGAGCTCACCGGCTGGCCCGCCGGCCACGCGCTCGTCGTCCGGCAGGGCAAGGCGGAGCTGGTCTCCACTTCCGTCTGGCACGAGGAGCGGCCCGGCGTTGCGGCGCTTCTTGCCGCGCGCAGCCGGGAGATGCGCTTCACCCCCGGAGTGGGCCTGCCCGGTCTCATCCTCGAAAGCGGCGAGCCGGCCTGGATCTCCGACCCGGAGAACGACCCCGCCTTCCTTCGGAAGGGGCTCGGCCTCGCGGCCGCCTTCGGCTTTCCGATCAAAAGCGAAGGGAGGGTCGTCGCCGTCCTCGAATTCTTCAGCCGCGACGCCTCGCAGCCCGATCCCGATCTGATGCTGACGGTGAGGACCCTGGGCGAGCAGGTCGGGCGGGTGCTGGAGCGCCGCCGGACCGAGGAGCATCTTCGGCTGCTCGTCAACGAGCTCAACCACCGGGTGAAGAATAGCCTCGCCGTGGTCCAGAGCATCGCCGCTCAGACGCTTCGGGGCGAAGACATGGAGGGCGCGCGGCGCGCCTTCGAGAACCGTCTCTCCGCCCTCGCCGCGGCGCACGATCTGCTGACGAGCCAGAACTGGCAATCGGCATCGCTGCGGGAGGTGATCGAGAAGGCCGGCATCGGGTGCGGCGCTTCGCCGGATCGCCTCACTGTGGCCGGGCCCGAGCTGCGCGTGCAGCCGAGGACCGCGGTTTCCCTCGCCATGGCCGTGCACGAGCTTTGCACCAACGCGGTCAAATATGGCGCCTTCTCCAACGACCTTGGCAGGGTGAGGGTGGAATGGGGCGTCGACACCTCGGGCGACGAATGCCGGCTTCGCCTCGTCTGGCGGGAGGAAGGCGGGCCGCCGGTGGCCCCGCCGGCGCGCCGCGGATTCGGCACCCGCATGATCGAGCGGGCGCTCGCGGCCGAGCTGGGCGGCTCTGCCCGAATCGACTTCCCGCCCGAAGGGATAAGCTGCACCGTCGAGGCGCCCTTGCCTCCGGCCGCTGCGGACGGCTAGGCGCCGTCGAGCCTGGAGGGCGCCCCTAGCGTCCCAGCATCGCCTCGGGCCTCACCACCCGGTCGAACGTCTCCTCGTCGACGAGGCCAAGCTCAAGCCCGGCCGCCTTCAGGGTCTGCCCGTTCTTGTGGGCGTGCTTGGCGATGGCGGCGGCATTGTCGTAGCCGATCTCGGGCGCGAGCGCGGTGACCAGCATCAGCGATCGGTTCATCAGCTCGGCGATCCGGCCCTCGTCCGGCTCGAGCCCGTCCAGCGTGCGCTCGGTGAAGCTCTCCATTCCGGTCGCGAGCAGGTCGATCGAGCGAAGCACGTTGGCGGCGATGACCGGCTTGAACACGTTCAGCTCGAGATGCCCCTGCAGGCCGCCGACGGTCACCGCGACATGATTGCCCATCACCTGGGCCGCGACCATGGTCAGCATCTCGGCCTGGGTCGGGTTGACCTTGCCGGGCATGATCGAGCTGCCCGGCTCGTTCTCCGGAAGCTTGAGCTCGCCCAGGCCGCAGCGCGGGCCCGAGCCCAGCAGGCGGATGTCGTTGGCGATCTTGGTCAGCGATACCGCGATGACGTTGAGAACGCCCGACAGCTCGACCAGGGTGTCGTGGGCGGCGAGCGCGTCGAACTTGTTGGGCGCGCTGGTGAAGCGCAGCTTGGTGAGCTTCGCCACCTCCGCGGCGAAGGCTTCCGCGAAGC
The DNA here is from genome assembly GCA_035628835.1 of Allosphingosinicella sp. Lineage (GTDB taxonomy): Bacteria > Pseudomonadota > Alphaproteobacteria > Sphingomonadales > Sphingomonadaceae > Allosphingosinicella. Next base: position 5,224 of record DASPJA010000035.1, on the reverse strand, counting down.
CCTTGGGCGCGTTGAGGCCGGTGCCGACGGCGGTTCCGCCCTGGGCGAGCTGGAGCACCCGCGGCATGACTCCGCGAAGCCGCTCGATCCCCCCATCGACCTGCGCGGCATAGCCCGAAAATTCCTGACCGAGCGTCAGCGGAGTCGCGTCCTGGAGATGGGTACGGCCGATCTTGACGATCCGGTCCCACGCCGCCGCCTGCGCCGAGAGCCGCCGGTGCATCCCCTGCAGCGCCGGGATCAGGCGCGACTCCACCGCCCGCGCCGCGGCGATGTGCATCGCGGTCGGGAAGCTGTCGTTCGACGACTGGCCCTTGTTGACATGGTCGTTCGGGTGGACCGGGCTCTTGCCGCCGCGGTTGCCGGTCAGGATCTCGTTGGCGCGTCCGGCAATCACCTCGTTGGCGTTCATGTTGGACTGGGTGCCGGAGCCGGTCTGCCAGATGACGAGCGGGAACTGATCGTCGTGCATCCCGCTCGCGACTTCCCCGGCCGCCTGCTGGACCGCCTCGGCCAGCTCGGCGTCGAGCCCGCCGAGGCGCGCGTTCACCCGCGCCGCCGCCTGCTTCACGAAGCCCAGGGCATGGACGATCTCGACCGGCATCGTCTCGCGCGGCCCGAACGGGAAATTCTGGATCGAGCGCTGCGTCTGGGCGCCCCAATAAGCGTCGCCGGGGACGTCGATGGGTCCGAAGCTGTCGGTTTCCGAGCGGGAAGTGGCGGTGGAAATCATCTGGCCTGTTGTCCTTCGATACGCGGCTTCGACTTTGCTCAGCCGCTACTCAGGATGAGCGGATATTCCAATCCCCTCGCCGCTCATGCTGAGTAGGCGTTGAGCGAAGTCGAAACGCCGTATCGAACCACGATTATTTCTTCCGGCTGAAATCCACCGAGACGACGTTCGAGCCGTCCTCGACCGGCTCGGCCGCGGGTGGGTCGTTCTCGGCCGCTTCGTGCGACTGCATCCCTCCCTCCTCGGCCTGGGCCTGGAACTGGAGGGCGAAATTGACCGCCGGATCGACGAATCCGGTGATCGCCGAGAAGGGGATGACCAGCCGCGCCGGCGCCTGGTTGAAGCTCAAGCCGACCTCGAAGCCGTCCTCGCCCACCTTGAGGTCCCAGAAGCGGTTCTGGATGACGATCGTCATCTCGTCCGGGAAGCGCTCCGACAGGTGCTTCGGGATGTCGACCCCGGCGGCGGCGGTCTTGAAGGTGATGTAGAAATGATGCTCGCCCGGCAGCCGGCCGGTCGTCTCGACTTCCCCCAGCACCCGGCCGACGACCGCGCGCAGGGCCTCCTGGACGATCTCGTCGTAGGGAATCAGGCTGTCGGGCGGCTCACCTTGCATGCCTCACGTGGTAACGAGGCGGGGGCGCGGGTCAAGCGAGCTTGTTCAGTCGGCGAGCGCGACGGGCAGCGCCGCGACGTGGCCGATCTCCGTCTCACCTTCCTCCCGGCCCTGATAGACCAGCAGGCGGCCGGGGCCGGCGAAGCTCGGCTGGACCCTCGACCAGCTGCCCCGGCTGAGGGCGTGAACCCCGGTGCCGTCGGGACGAACGGCGAAGATCTGCCCGGTCGCGGCGATGCCGTCGCGGTTGGACGCGAAGACCAGCCACTTGCCGCCGGGCGCCCAGGTCGGCCAGCCGTCATAGGCCGGGCTCCGGCTGACGTTGACGCTGCCCGACCCGTCGAGCGCGGTGACGAACACTTCCGAATTGCGCTCGATCGGCTTCAGCTCCCAGTTCAGGCCGGGCTCCGCGACCACTCGGCGGTGGACGACTCTGCGCCCGTCGGGAGACGGCGCCGGATAGGTGCAGACCGCCCGGCACTCGGTGTGACGGCGGAGATCGCCGCCGTCGGCGGCCATGGAGTAGATGTCGATCCACTGGCGGCTCCAGTCGGCCTTGAGGTCGGGCGTGGCGCGCGCGGAGTTGAAGAAGATTCGCCTCCCGTCGGCGGACCAGTGCGGGTGCGAATCGTCGCCGGGCGCGGCGGTGAGCCGCCGCACCGCCGTTCCGTCGCGGCGCATGACGTAGATTTCCGACTCGTTCGGGTCGGTGGCGTCGAGCGGGGTCATGGCAAAGGCGATCCTGGTCCCGTCCGGCGCCCAGACCGGTGTCCCCGGGTCCTTGCCGAGCCCGGTGCCGTCGAACAGCGGCCGCGGGTCGCTGCCGTCCCCGGCCGCCGCCCAGATCGCCTGGCGGCCGCCGCGGTTGCTGTGGAAGAGGAGCGTCTTCCCGTCCGGCGAGAGGGCCGGATAGCTGTCGCGGACGGCGGTGAGCGGGGTGGCTGCGGCGACGGCCGCCGCGGCGAGCATCGCGATCACCGGGAGCCCTCCACCCTGGCCCTCATGATCTCGCAGGCGCTTCCGAAATCCCTTTTCTGGCAGTTGGTGAAATAGATGATGCGTCCGTCCGGCGACCAGCGCGGCACCGTCGCCCGCCCCTCGGTATTGGCCAGCAGCCGGACGTTCGATCCGTCCGAGTTCATCAGGAACACCTGGTAATTGGCGTTGCGGTTGCCGGCGAAGGCGATCTGGCGCCCGTCCGGCGACCAGGACGGCCAGCCCTCGAAGCTCGGATGATTGGTGAGGTTTCGCGGGTTGGTCCCGTCGGCCTCGGCGACGAACACTTCCGAATTCATCTCCCCGATCATTCGCCGGAAGAGGATCTGGCGGCCGTCGGGCGACATGACCGGGAAGGTGTTGACCCCGCCGGAGATCAGCGTTCGCACCTTCCTGGTCGCGAGGTCGACCGCGTAGATTTCGGACGCGTTCTTGACCGGCGGCCGCAGGTCGTCGTCGGTGCAGTAGAGAATCCGGAGGCTGTCCGGGGTCCAGCTCGGATGGATCGCGCTCTGTGTCGGCGGGGTCACCGCTTCCCGGCCGCTTCCGTCCGGGTTGATCAGATGGACGATCTTCCTGCCTCCCGCGACCAGGACGAACGCGATCTTGCGCCCGTCCGGCGACCAGGCCGGATCCTCATGATCGGCGGCGTCGCGGGTGATCTGCTTCTCGCCCGTGCCGTCGCTGTTCATCACGAACAGCTGCTCGCGCCCCTCGATGATCCGGATGAACACCATTTGGCGGCCGTCCGGGGACAGCGAATTGTCGAGATTGTAGGAATAGCTGAGCTGATGGGCGACTCCCAGCGGACGGTTCTGCGCAGCGGCCGGAGCCGATGCCAGCAGGGCCGCCGCGGCGGCCAGTGCGAACTTCACCTTCAACGTCACCCTCCTGTGCCGAACCAGGGCGAGTGACACATCGGCCCTGGCGCCGAGCGCAAAGGCTTTGTGGCGAAGTGGCGAAAATCAGCCCAGCTGGCGGAGCTGAGCCGCGAACGCGCGGCCGGTGGGAAGCCTGGCGCCGTCGACAGTCTCGACCGCGACCCGGCCATTGTCCCGCACCACGGCCGCGACATGCCGCCTGTTGACGAGATAGGAGCGATGGATCCGGACGAAGCCGAGCGGCTCCAGGATGGAGGCGGCTTCGCGCATCGTCAGCCGCCGCATCAGCACCTGCCCGGGCAGATGGAGCTCGAGATAATTGTCGGCGGCCTGAATCCAGCCGACGGATACTGCGAGCCGGCGCAGCGCCTCGGCCTCGTCCGCCGAGGCCGGCGGCGGCGCCTCGGCGAGGGCCGCTCTCTGCTCGCGGCGCGCAAGCAGCAGGAGCATCAGAGTCGCCGCGATCGCCGGCAGCCGCCGCATCAGCTGCAGCCCGATCGGCGCGCTTCGTGATCCCCGCAGCCAGTCGACGAGATATTCGAGCCCGACCGAGAAGATGCCGGTGCCGACGAGGAGCAGGGCCAGCATGGCGGGATCGAACGAGCGGTCGCGTTCCCATTCCGCCCGTTTCACCAGCTCGAACAAGGCGAGCCAGGGCAGGACCGCATAGGCCGACCACAAATAGCTTCCCGGCCACCCGCCGATGCCGCCCTGGAGGCCTTCGTAACCAAGGCAATAAGCGGCGCCGGCGGTGAGCACGATCACGGTGAGCGGCACGAGCCACGGCGCCGGGACCGGCCGAAGCAGCATGTCGGAGCGAAGCGAGCCTGTTGCCATGCCGCCGAGATTAGATAGCGTGCGCGGCGCCAGCAATCGCCCAAAACGCCCCCGTCCGCTCATGAAGGTGCCCAGATGCCGATCGACCCCACCCGCCCCTATGACGACAGCAACATCTTCGCCCGGATCCTGCGCGGCGAGATCCCGTCGAAGCGGGTCTACGAGGACGACCACGCTTTTGCCTTCCACGACATCAACCCCGCCGCGCCCGTCCACATCCTCGTCATCCCCAAGGGGCGCTACGTCTCGTGGGACGACTTCTCCGAACGCGGATCCGCCGACGAGATAGCCGGCTTCGTCCGGGCCGTGGGCAAGGTCGCCCGCGACCACGGACTGGTCGAGCCGGGCTACCGTCTGCTCGCCAATGTCGGAATGAATTCGGGCCAGGAGGTGCCTCACCTTCACGTCCATATCTTCGGCGGGCGCCCGCTCGGGCCGATGCTGGCGCGGTGAGCGCATTATGGCTTTGCGCTGATGGGATTAATGGCTAGGTTCCCGCCCAAATAACGCAGGCTGGCCGAAGAGCCGGCCACGACCAAGGGGACGGATATGATTTTCGGGCGCGTAAAGCCTCTCGACGCCATCCTTGCCACGGCAAAAAAGAAGTCGCTTCACCCAACCCTCGGCGCCTTTCAGCTGACCCTCTTCGGGATCGGCTGCATCATCGGCACCGGCATCTTCGTGCTCACCGCGGCCGGCGCCCAGAAGGCCGGGCCGGGCCTGATGCTGGCCTTCATCATCGCCGGAGCGGTCTGCATCGTCGCTGCCCTCTGCTACGCCGAGATCGCGGCCATGATCCCGGTGGCGGGATCGGCCTACACCTACACTTACGCCGTGATGGGCGAGTTCCTGGCCTGGACGGTCGGCTGGGCGCTGGTGCTCGAATATGCGATCGCGGCCAGCGCCGTCTCCGTCGGCTGGTCCGGCTATTTCAGCGGCACGATCCTGCAGGAATTCTTCGGCATAACCTTGCCGCCCTGGCTCGCGGCCGGGCCGCTCGCTTTGGGCGGGGCGCCGGGCGGGTTCATCAACCTTCCCGCCCTCGTCATCGCCCTGCTGGTCACCTGGCTGCTGATGATCGGAACCACCGAGAGCGCCCGGGTCAACGCGGTGCTGGTGATGATCAAGATCACCGCTCTGTCGGCCTTCCTGGTCCTCACC
>DASPJA010000034.1:0-33993 GCA_035628835.1 Allosphingosinicella sp. | reverse complement strand
CTTCACGATCGCGTCGACGCTCATGTAGAGCTCGGACTTGTCATCGGTCGGGCCGGAGATGATCAGCGGAGTCCGGGCCTCGTCGATCAGGATCGAATCGACCTCGTCGACGATGGCGAAATTGAAGGGGCGCTGCACCATCCGCGCGCGCTCGTACTTCATGTTATCGCGCAGATAGTCGAAGCCGAACTCGTTGTTGGTGCCGTAGGTGATGTCCGAACCGTAGGCCATGCGGCGCTGATAATCGGTGAGGTTGGGGACGATCACGCCGACGGTCATGCCGAGGAAGCGGTAGATCTGGCCCATCCAGTCGGCGTCGCGGCGGGCGAGATAGTCGTTGACGGTAACGACGTGGACGCCCTTCCCTTCGAGCGCGTTGAGATAGACGGCGAGAGTCGCGACGAGCGTCTTGCCCTCGCCGGTCCGCATCTCGGCGATCTCGCCGCGATGGAGGACGATGCCGCCGATCATCTGGACGTCGTAGTGGCGCTGGCCGAGCGTGCGCCTGGCGGCCTCGCGGACGGTGGCGAACGCCTCCGGCAGGAGCGCGTCGAGCTCCTCCCCTTCGGCGAGCCGGCGGCGGAAGAGGATCGTCTGGTTGGCGAGCTCGTCGTCGGACATGGCCGAGATGGTCGGCTCGAAGCCGTTGATCTTGTCGACGATCTTGCCGAGCGAACGGACGTAGCGGTCGTTCGACGATCCGAAAATGGCTTTGGCGACTCCGCCGAACATATCGAAATCCTGTCATGTCTAAGGGGCAAATGCGCCGTGGCGGCGCGGCGCACCAAGGCGCCCGTACGAAAGAAACGGCCGGCGCGAGCGCAGGCTTCGAGAACGGCTATTCGAGCCGCCGCTCGTCGACGGGAGCGGACTGGGGCGTTTCGAGCGCGGCGAGGGTAAGGGCCGGCAGCGGCGCCGGGTGGGCTCGCCCGGCGGGGACCGGTCGGACCGCGATCCGGGCCGCGGCCTCCGACGTTTTGGCGGCCGCGTCGACGGCGGCACTGGCGGCCACCGCCGTCCGCTCGACCTGACGCACGTCCGCGGCCCGGTCGCCCGAGATCAGGCCGGTCAGGCCGGCGAGCATCGCCGAGAGGAAGAGCAACAGTTCCAAAGCCAAATCCAGATCGGGCGCTCAGCCGGAGCGCCGCGCCTGTCGCGACATAGTGATTGACGCCGCCGCAGTCCATGGGTCGCGCCCGAGGATTGACGACGCGGCCGGCGAGAGCCTAGCGGCGGCGCCATGACCGGACGACCAGAGGGAGGCTGCGCCTGCGGCGCGGTCCGCTACCGGCTCGACAGCGAGCCTTTCGACTGCGGCTGGTGTCATTGCCGAACCTGCCAGCTGGTCTCGGGCTCTCCCGCGATGGTCTTCGCCAGCGTTCCGGCGGGCCATCTGGTCTGGACCCGGGGAGCCGACAAGGTGAAGTCGTTCAAGTCGTCGGGCTTCGGCCACCGTTCCTATTGCGGCGAGTGCGGGACGCCCTTCCTGATGGAGGTGGACCACCAGCCGGAGACGGTCGATTTCAGCGTCGCGACGCTCGACGATCCCGGCCGGCTGAGCCCCGGCTTCCACATTTTTTGGGCGAGCCGGGTGCCCTGGTTCGAGCCGAAGGACGAGCTTCCGAGGCACTCAAAGTTCAGGCCCGATACGCGCGGCCTCGAAGGGACCGAGCCGCCCGCTTAGTCGGCTTCGAAACCCGCATTCCCGTGCTGCGCCTGATAATCCAGGCCGTTCAGCACCTGCTCGAGCCAGCTCTGCAGCTGGGTCTTCGGCGCGGCGCCGACCTTGGTGGCGGCGATCTTGCCGTCGTTGAACAGGATCATGGTCGGGATTCCGCGAACGCCATATTTCGCCGGGGCCGTCGGATTCTCGTCGATGTTGAGCTTAACCACGGTCACCCGCTCGGCCATTTCCTCGCTGATCTCCTCGAGCGCGGGCGCGATCATCCGGCAGGGGCCGCACCACTCCGCCCAGAAATCGACGAGGACCGGCTTGTCGGAGGCGAGGACCTCTTCCTGGAAGGTGACGTCGCTGACGGACTTTGTCATGGGAATCTCCTGATGGGTCGAATGCCATTTAGGAAGCCGCCGGCGCCGGCTCAAGCACCGGCCGGTAGCGATCGAGCAGGCCTTCCGGCAGGTCGAAGAGGATCGGCGCCGCCGTGTAGAGAAGTTTCGCCTCGATCGCTCGGCCCGGGAAGATGACCTTCAGGGCTTCGACGTAAGCCGACATCTGGCGCAGGTGCGGGACCGGAACTTCCGAGAGCGCCGAGGGCGCGCGGCGGCCGGTCTTGAAGTCGGCGACGAGGATCCGGTCCGCCCCGACCAGCAGCCGGTCAACCGAGCCGGAGACCACGATACCCTCGCCCACGACGGCTGCGACCGGGGCCTCGGCGAGCGCGCCGGGGCCGAACAAGGCGGCGTGCCGCGGGTCGGCGATGAGGCGGCAGGCGTCCTCGACCAGGCTCCGGCGCAGGGCCGCATCGCCGATTCCGGCGGAACGCTCGAGCCAGCGGTCGGCACGCGCCGCGCGTTCCTCCTCGGGAACCCCGGGAAGCCGCTCGAACAACTGATGGAGCAGCCGCCCGCGCTGCGCCGCCGTCCGCGTCGCCGGACCGGGCGGCGGATCGGCGACGTCGTCCTCGCCCAGCGCGGACGGCGCCAGCGGCCGCGGCGGCCGCGCCTCGACCGGGGCGGGGCGGCTTATCCATTCGGGCAGCGGGCTTTCGGGAGCGGGGAGCCGGGGCGCGGCCTTGGTGAAGAATTCGGAATCGCCGAATCGGCGGGCGCGGCCCCAATGGGGATCGTCCTGCCAATCCGCGCCGAGTCCGCCCAAGGACGAGTCGAGCGCGCTCCACCAGCTGGATGGCGGCGGCCCCCCGCGGTCGGCCGGGCCGAGGGCGCCGCCGATGTAGAGGCGCTCCTCCGCGCGGGTCAAAGCGACGTAGAGGAGGCGCCAATGCTCCTCGCGCTCGCGGCGGTCCTGATCGGCGAGCTGCGAGGCGGCGGGTTCGGCGAGCTCGTCCTTGCGCGGGCGGAAGATGGGGATTGCGGGGCCGTCGGGGGGGAGGGTAATGTTGGCGAAGGTGCCTCCGAAGCCGCCGCCGCGGCGATCCGGGTCCGCGCAGGCGTCGGCGAGGATAACTACCGGAGATTGCAGGCCTTTCGAGCCGTGGACGGTCATCACCCGGACCGCGTCGAGGGGGGCGGAGGGATCGCGCACGATCTCGACCTCGCCGCGGGCGAACCAGTCGAGGAAACGCTGCAGCGAGGGGGCCGACGACGCCTCGAAATCGAGCGCCGAGGAGAGCAGCTCCTCGATCGGATCGCGCGCCTCGTTCCCCAGTCTTTCCAGCAGCTTGCGGCGGCCTTTCAAGTCTCCGCTCAAGATCGTTTCGAGGAAGGCGTGCGGGGTGGCGTAATCGGCCATGGCGAGCAGCGAATGGAGGCCGTCGAGAGTGTCGCGCAGCAGCCCGGGATTCGCCTCGAATTGCAACTTTTCGCCACGAATGTGGGGCCAGAGCGCGCCTTCGCGACGGAACGAGGCGGCGAACAGCTCGTCCTGGGTCCAGCCGAAAAGCGGCGAGACCAGCAGCGCCCCGAGATTGAGATCGTCGAGCGGCTGGACGGCGAAGCGGGCGGCGGCGAGAAGGTCCTGGACCGCGAGCGGCGCCGACAGTGCGAGCCGGTCGACTCCGGCCACCGGCACCCCTTCGGCGTGGAGCCGGGCGACGATCAGCGACGCAAGGTCGCCGCGGCGGCGGACGAGGACGAGGATGTCCTCGGGCCGAACCGGCCGGCGTTTCGCCCCCTCCCCGAGCATGAACGGGTTGCGCAGCCAGGCGGCGATCTGGCGGGCGAGGCGCCGGGCATAGTCGCGCACGACCTCGTTCACCCAGCCTTCTTCGCCGCTCTCCTCCCCGCCGCCGTCATTGTCCTCGCTGTGCGGCAGCCACAGAGTGACCGAGCCCGGGCGGGTGGAATGGTGGCTTTCGTGGAGATTGGGCGGGCGCGGGAGTCCGAGCGCTTCGTGGCCGAGATGGCCGATCAGCCGGTCAACCGCCTCGAGGATGGGCGGCGAGGACCGGAAGCTGCGGTCCATCGACAGGTCGAGGAAATCGCGCCCGACATTCTCCGCCTCGCGGGCGAACCAGGCGCGGGCCGCCTCGAAGCTGTTCGGGTCCGTCCCCTGGAAGCCGAAAATGGCCTGCTTGTAGTCGCCGACCGTGAACAGGGTGCGGTGGCGGTTGGAAGCCCCCGCCCCCGCGAAGAATTCGAGCGTCAGGGCTATGACGATGTTCCATTGCGCCTGATTGGTGTCCTGCGCCTCGTCGACGAGGATGTGGTCGGTCTGCTGGTCGAGCTTGTAGCGCACCCATTCGCCCATTCCGGGGGTGAGCAGAAGCCGTTCGGCGAGTCGGATGAGATCGTCGAAATCGAGCACCCCGTGGGCACGCTTGGCCGCGGTCCAGGCCCCGGCATAGACCTGGCCGGCGCGCAGCCCGGCGGCGAGGCAGTCGACCAGCCCGGCGAGCTTGCGCATCGTCAGCAGCCGGGAGCAGCATTCGAAGGCGCTCGTCGCAAGTTCGATATAAGTCTCGTCCTGCGGCGCCTGGCCCTTGGCGAAGCTTCGAATCTCGCCGTCGGCCTTGGCCCAGACCGAGTGGAGCTTGTCGAGCATGGCAGAGCGCTCGGCCGACCCGGCCGAGGCCCATTGCTCGCACAGGGAAGCGCGCTCGACTCCGCTCTTCGTTCCCCACTGGCTGTTGAGGAGGCCGATCCGGCGCAGGACGGCGACGTCGAAGACCTCGTCGCAGCATTCGCCGGCGATCGCCTCGTCGATGTCGCCGAGCGGAAGTCCGAAGGCTCGGCGCAGGCGGTCCTCTACCAGCTCTGGCGGACCCAGCGACGTCATGGCGTCGGGCGCCCTTGCGCAGCGGCGGACGAAGGCCTCCGCCCCGCCCTCGCCCAGGCGATGGCTGACCGCCTGGATATCCGCGATGAGCGCGGCATCGCCCTGTTCCTCGGCCCGGACCAGCATCTCGGCCAGGGTCTGGCGGGCCAGCAACTGCTCCTCCCGCCCCTCGAGCGGCCGGAAGCCGGGGACCAGCCCCGCCTCCGCCGGGAAGGCCGCGAGCAGGCCCTGGGCGAAGGCGTGGATGGTCTGGATCCTGAGCCCGCCGCCGGCCGAGTCGAGGACCCTGGCGAAGAGCCGGCGGGCTCCGGCGAGATCCTCCTCCGTCTCATGCGCCTCGCCGAGCGCGAACAGCTCCTTGCGCAGGTCCGCGTTCCGAAGCCGGACCCAGTGGGCCAGCCGGCGGTGGATCCGGTCGGCCATCTCGGCCGCCCCCGCCTTGGTGAAGGTCAGGCAGAGGATCGAGGCCGGATCGACCCCGGCGAGCAGCAGGCGGAGCACGCGGGCGGTGAGCACATGGGTCTTGCCGGTGCCGGCCGAAGCGGACAGCGCGGCATGCTCGCCCGGCGCGGAGGCGGAGAGCTGCTCGGCTTCGAGAAGGGCGAGGGGGCGGAGGTGGCGGGGCATTCCTCCCCTGTTACCCGACCGGGTGGCCGAGTGAAGACGAAAACCGGCGGAAGGCGGTTCAGGTGGTGATGGCTTCCGCGGCCGTCGCGTCGGGAAGAAGCCCGATCCGGTCGCTCGAGGAATCTCTCAACTCCGGTTGACGGATCAGGCCCGCTCTGGAGCGCCGGAGATCTCGCGGTCGACACGTCTTTCGCCGGGCCGCATCGCTCTTGCCAAATTGTTGGATATCGGGAAGCATGATCCCGTTATGTTCCTTCCGACAGCGCGAACCCGCGCCGCCCGCAGCGCCGGGTGAATGGAGCAAGTGGATGGACTGGTTCAGAGCATATCCGGCGCCCGACGCCGGCGGCACCGACGCCCCCGTCGGCCGGCTGGCAATGCTCGCCGTCGCGCCGCTCGCGCTTCTGCTCACTGCCGGCTGCACGACCACCGGCGCACCCCATGCGCCGGAAACGTCCTTCACGGCCCGGTCGGACCTCGACGCCCTCAAGAAGCAATTCGCGTCGGCGACCTCGATCGCGGATTATTATTCGCAACCCGAGACGAAGGAGCGGCGCAACGCCTTCATCGCCGGGCGGCTCGTGCTTTACGATCTCGCTTATGTCGACTGGGTGTCCCGCTTCCGCTTCGCTCGGGCGGCGGAGGCGACTTTGCTGGACACGGCCACGCTGGGCGTCAGCCAGGCCATCGCCCTGTTGGGCGGGTCGAGGACGAAGGAAGTGCTCGGAGCGATAGGCGGCGCCATCGCCGGCACCCGGTCCTCCTATGAGAAGAACTTCTTCGACGAGGCCGCGGCGGGCGCCCTCGCCGCGCAGATGAATGCCGAGCGCAGGGCGGCGCTGGTGCCGATCATGGCCGGGACCCGGGCCGGCGTGGACGAATATCCGCTGGCCGCCGCCCTGGCCGACCTGGCGAGCTACCAGCAGGCCGGGACTCTCGACGGCGCGCTTTCGGCGATTCAGCGCGAGGCGGGCGTCAAGGAGGCCGAGGCGCTGGCCCGGCTCGAGCGGTATCGAAGCGTCGCCCACGCCGCCGACGACTCGTCGGACCGGCTTCTTGGCTGGGTCTATCCGGGAATGGAGTCGGTGGATCCGGACGGAATCGTCCGGGATTCGGCGGGGAAGCCGGTGGCGAGGAACGGCGAGCGGGTGGCGGCGGTGGAGGCGGAGCTCGCGAAAATGGAGCTGGACGGGCTTGCCATCGGGACCTTGCTGTCCAGCGCCGACCTCGCTCCCGTCCGGGCGAAGATCGTCCGCAACCTGCAGATTCCCTAGGAGGCGAGGATGAAACCGTGCGGGACGTGGATCGTCACCGACATACCGCCGGACGAGGTGGGCAGCGTGATGGCGGGGTACCGGGCCCAGGACCCGCTCATCGTCGTCAAGCAGGATCAGCTCGACGGGAAATGGAAGGTGACGGCCGTGTTCGCGGACTGTCCGCCCGGCGAGCCGAACATCCGCGAGCGGCGCCATTCGGGCTGATCCCGGGGGCCGGAAATCCTCCCTTGCCGCGCGCTTGGCGGCTCAGAGCGCCTCGCCCGCCGCCACGCCGCTCGCCCAGGCCCATTGGAAATTGTAGCCGCCGAGCCAGCCGGTGACGTCGACCGCCTCCCCGATCGCGCAGAGGCCGGGGACGTCCCGAGCCTCCATCGTCTTCGACGAGAGGCCGGCGGTGGCGATTCCGCCGACGGTGACCTCGGCCTTGGCGAAGCCTTCGGTGCCGTTCGGGGCGAATCGCCACCGGGCGAGGCGACGCTCGGCGTCCTCCAGCTTGCGGTCGGGGAGGTTGGCCAGCTCGCCGGCGAGGGCGAGGCGCTCGGCCAGGGCTTCGGCGAGGCGCTCGGGCAGGTGGCGGGCGAGCACGCTCTTCACGCCCGAGCGGGGCGCGGAGCGCTTCGCCTCGCGCAGCCAGCCCGGCGGGACTTCCGGAAGGAAATCGACCTGGATCGGCTCGCCGGGGCGCCAGTAGCTCGAGACCTGCAATATGGCGGGACCGGACAGGCCGCGGTGGGTGAACAGGGCGGCTTCGCGGAAGGCGGCCTTGCCGGCGCTCGCCACCACCTGAGTCGAGACTCCGGACAGAGCGTGGAACAATGCCTCCTCGCGGCTGAGCGTCAGCGGGACGAGGGCGGGCCGCGGCTCGACCACCTTGAGGCCGAAGCGGCGGGCGACGTCGTAGGCGAAGCCGGTGGCGCCGAGCTTGGGGATGGAGGGGCCGCCGGTGGCGAGGACGAGCGCGGGCGCCTCGGCTGTGCGGGCGCCGAAGGCGATCCGGAAACGCGCGTGGGCATGGGCAATGTCGGAAACGGCGTTGCCCAGGGCGATCTCCACCCTTCCCCTGTCGCATTCGTCCAGCAGCATGGCGACGATCTGGCGGGCGGAGCCGTCGCAGAACAATTGGCCGAGCGTCTTTTCGTGCCAGGCGATCCGGTGCGCCTCGACCAGAGCGAGGAAGTCGGCGGGGGTGTAGCGGGCGAGCGCGGAGACGGCGAAGCGCGGGTTGGCGGAGAGGAAGCGGTCGGGGGCGGCGTGGAGGTTGGTGAAGTTGCAGCGGCCGCCGCCCGAGATGAGGATCTTGCGGCCGGGCTCGCCGGCATGGTCGACGAGCAGGATTCGGCGGCCACGGCGGCCGGCGACCGCGGCGCACATCATCCCGGCGCCGCCGGCGCCGAGCACGACCGCGTCATAGCGTTCCAGCTTCATCCGCCCGCCCGTAGAGGCTCGGCGCCGGCGCGCCTAGCTTCCCGCGAGCATGAGAGTCGCGATCCGTTACGGCTTCGCAACGGCGAAGGAGCGTTCGCCATGTCCGCGGGTCTCATCCTCCTCATCATCCTGATGGGCCGGATCTGGGCGCGGACGGGCCCGCCGTTCATCGGGCGGTCAGGAAGCGGACGGCAAATTTCGGGCGGGCCGGAGGCGAGGAATCGCCGTTCCGGCCTGCCTGCGTCCCCCTGTTCCAAGGAGCTTGCCCGTGCTCAAGCCAATCGCCCTCGCGCTCGCCGCCTGCGCGACCGCCCTCGTCGCTCTCCCCGCCGAAGCCGATGCCCGCCACCGCCACCATCGCAGCCGAGTCGTCGTCCATATCGGCACCGCGCCCGCTTATTACGGCGGCTATTACGACCGCTATTACGATCCCTATTATGCCCGCCGCTATCCGGTCCGGCGCTATTACAACCGGGGCTATTACGGACGCGGCTACGACGACCGCTATTACGGCCGGCGCCATTACCGCGGCCGCTATTACGACGGCTACGATTGCCGGCGCCGGCGCGGCGACGGCACCGCCGGCGCCATCGTCGGCGGCGCGGTCGGCGCCCTGCTCGGCCGCGAGATCGGCCGCGGCGGCGGCCGCGGCTATTACCGCTACCGGCGCGGCGGCGGCACGACCGGAGCGATCGTCGGAGGCGCCGCGGGCGCCCTCATCGGCCGCGAGATCGCCCGCAGCTGCTGAACGAAATGGGGACAGGTACCGGTACCTGTCCCCATTCAATTCCTCGCCAGCCTCGCCTCGGCGGCGAGAAAGCCGGGCTCGCGCTCGGGCACCATCCAGCGGCTCTCCCAGATTTCGACGCTCTCGAAGATGCCGGGATTGAAATAGGGATCGTCCGCCAGATAGGTGTCGAGCGCGGCGCGGTCGGGAACGTCGAACACGAACAGGCTGCCGACCATCCGGCCCTCCTCGAGCAGCGGCCCGGCATAGACGATCTTGGCCTGGTGGCCGGCGACGTAAAGCAGATGATCGGCGCGGCAGCGGGCGCGCGCCTCGCCGCCGGCCCGGTCGCGGCCCAGGACGACGAAGTTCATCAGCTGGCGCGGTCGCGGGCGGTGTCGATGTCGATCGGCGCCGAATCCTCCCGGGACGTCGTCTCGCCCCGGTCGCGATCCGAGGGCGACGGCTTCTCGCCTTTCCCGGCGACGTTGCCGGTGATTCCGGCGAACTCGCGGTCGCGCTCCTCCTGCGTCGGCTTCGAAGCGCCGCCCTGGTTGATCGTCGGGCCGCCGCTATGCTTGGTCATGGGCCTGCTCCTTTCGAAGCGGCCAACGCTTGGGCCCGGCGCCGTTTCCTAGAAAATGATCGCTCCGGCGACGAAGGCGACGAGAGCGATCGTCCAGTCCTTGGGCTGCATTCGGCGGAGGAAGTCCATGGCGGGGGGTCCTTTTGCTGTATTATTTATGTAAGTCACCAGGCCCGCCGGTGCAAGACCCCGCCGGTCAGTCCGCCAGCAGGAATCCGGGCTCCTCCTGGACGCCCTGCCCGCCCGGGAACATCCTGGCGGCGATGTCGGCGACGTGGCGGCCCTGGAATCGGGCGGCGTCGAGCTCGTTGGCCGACGGCCGCCGCGAGCCGTCGCCGCCGGCGATGGTCGAGGCGCCGTAGGGGCTGCCGCCGGTAATCTCGTCGAGCCGCATCTGGCCCGCGAAGCTGTAGGGAAGACCGACGCAGACCATTCCGAAATGCAGGAGGTTGGTGTGGATCGCCATCAACGTGGTCTCCTGCCCGCCATGCTGGGTGGCGGTGGAGGTGAAGGCGGAGCCGATCTTGCCGTTGAGCGCGCCCGAGGCCCACAGGCCGCCGGCCTGATCGAGGAAATTGGCCATCTGGCTGGCCATCCGGCCGAAACGGGTGCCGACGCCGATGACGATGGCGTCGTAGCGCGGGAGGTCCTCGATCCGGGCGACGGGATGGGGCTGGTCGAGCAGGTAGCCCGACTTGCGGGCGACATCCTCGGGGACGAGCTCGGGCACCCGGCGGATGTCGACCTGGGCGAGCGCCGAGCGGGCGCCTTCGGCGAAGGCCTCCGCCATCTCCAGGATGTGGCCGTAGGAGGAATAATAGAGGACGAGGATCTTGGGCATGGCGAGGGCTCCTTCGAGGCGGCAACGCTCCGCGGCGCGAACGGGTACCGGCGAAGAGACGCAGCTCGGCGCCCGATCCGTAAAGTGATTGCGCCGGGCGGGGTCCGGTGGCGACCGTGCCGGGATCAGGTGGTGCCTGGCACCGAATTAGATTTTCACCTGGCTGCCCATCTCGACCACCCGGTTGGGAGGAAGGCCGAAAAATTCCATCGGGCTCTCGGCGTTGCGCATCATCCAGGCGAACAGTTTCTCGCGCCAGATCGCCATGCCGTGGACGGTGGAGGTGAGCGGGGTCTGTCGGGAGAGGAAGAAGCTCGTCTCCATCATCTTGAACGGAAGGCCGCACCGGTCGATCGCGGCCAGCGCCTCCGGCACGTTCATGTCCTGCATGAAGCCGAAATGGAGGATGATCTTGTAGAAGCCCTCGCCCAGAGCCTCGACCTCGACGCGCCGCTCCTCGTCGACATAGGGAACGTCCTCGATCGCCACCTTGAGGAAGATCGAGCGCTCGTGGATCACCTTGTTGTGCTTGAGATTGTGGAGGAGCGCATGGGGGACGCCGTCGGCCTGGCTGGTCATGAAGATGGCGGTGCCCGGGACCCGCGAGGCCGATCCGGCGGCGGACTTGATGAACAGCGGGATCGGGATATCGCCCTGCTTGAGCTGGCGGTGGAGCAGCTTGCGGCCCTTCGCCCAGGTCGTCAGCAAGGTGAAGGCGATGAAGCCGATCGCCAGCGGCACCCAGCCGCCGCTCGGCACCTTCATCAGATTGGCGGCGAAATAGGCCGTATCGACGGTGAAGAAGAGGGCGAGGAGGAGGCCCGCCACCCAGCGGTTCCAGCCCCACAGGGCGAACATGACGACGGCGAGCAGGCAGGTGTCGATGAACATCGCGCCCGTCACCGCGATTCCGTAGGCTGCCGAAAGGTTGTCCGAGTTGCGGAACAGGATGACGAGGACGACCACGGCGACGGCCAGCGCCCAGTTGACCGACGGGATGTAGATCTGGCTCGCCGCGGTGGCGCTGGTGTGGGTGATCTTGAGGCGCGGTATGTAGCCGAGATGGATCGCCTGCTGGGTCACCGAGAAGGCGCCCGAGATCACCGCCTGGCTGGCGATGACGGTGGCCATCGTCGCGATGATGACCAGAGGCAGCCGGAACCAGTCGGGCGCGAGCATGAAGAAGGGGCTGGAGATGGTGGCCGGGTCGGCGATCAGGAGCGCCCCCTGCCCCAGATAGTTGATCATCAGCGCCGGCAGGACGAAGAAGAACCAGGCGAGCTGGATCGGGCGGCGGCCGAAATGGCCCATGTCGGCGTAGAGCGCCTCGGTGCCGGTCACCGCGAGCACGACCGAGCCCATCGCCACGAAGGCGAAGAAGCGCTCTTCGAGGAAGAACTGGACCGCCCAATAGGGGTTGAGCGCTCCGACGATCTCCGGGTGGAGGGCGATGCTGGCGAGGCCGAGCACGGCGAGGACCGAGAAATAGACGATCAGGACCGGGGCGAACAAGGCCCCCACCGCCGCGGTGCCGCGGCGCTGGATGGAGAACAGGCCGAGGAGGATGCCGATGGCGATCGGGATCACCCAGGGCTCGAAGCCGGCCTCGATCAGGACGATTCCCTCGACCGCCGACAGCACCGAGATGGCGGGGGTGATCATGGTGTCGCCGTAGAAGAGCGCGCAGGCGAAGACTCCCAGCAGGACGATCACCGTCCCCCATCGCGCCCGCTCGGTCTTGCGCGAGAGCAGGGCGAGCAAGGCGAGGCTTCCGCCCTCCCCCTTATTGTCGGCGCGCATCAGGATCAGGATGTATTTGAGCGTCACCACGATCATCATCGACCAGAAGATCAGGCTGAGCACGCCCATGACGTGGAGCCGGTCGACGGGCAGCGGATGGAGGCCGGCGAAGGTCTGGCGGAAGGCGTAGAGCGGCGAGGTGCCGATGTCGCCGAAGACGATTCCGATCGCTCCGACGGTGAGCCTGGCCAGGCCGCCATGATGATGGCCGGGGTGCGGATCGCGAACGTCCGGAAGTGGGGCCGGGGCGGCCGCGGCTTCGCTCATCCTTGGTCCCTCGGCATCGCCCGGATCGCCGCGTTTGCTAGAATTTCAGGAGGTGGGGGGCAAGGGGTTTGGCGCCAGGCCCCGCTCCCTGAAGGGAGAGGCCGGGGGTGGGTCCGCCGAAGGCGGCCGAAACCCCGAGTCAGCAAAGGTCTCGCGGCGCTCGCCTGCCCACTCCTGACCCCTCCCTTGCAGGGAGGGGACGATGGGAGCGTTATTCGGCCGAAGCCGCGGCGTCCTTCTCGGCCGCCTGCTTGGCGCGGAAGACGTCGCTTCGGTGGGCGCGGGCGGCCATCGCCTCCCAGGCGCCGGCGGCGCGCAGGCAGCGGTCGCGGACATTGTCGAGCGTGGCCTTGTCGGCGTCGGCGCGGGCCTCCGCGGCCCTGGCGGAATAGAAATCATGCTGTGCTGACATAAAGGCTTTCTCGTCTCCTTGGGGACAGGTACCGGTACCTGTCCCCTGGGGTCGATTTGGAGGTTAGGCCGACTGGAGGTTGACGGCGCTGGTCTTGCCGCGGCGGTCGGTCTCGAGGTCGTAGGAGACGCGCTGGTCGCGGTCGAGGGTCTGCATCCCGGCGGCCTGGACGGCGCTGATATGGACGAAGGCGTCGTTGCCGCCGCCGTCCGGCTGGATGAAGCCGTAGCCCTTGTCCGCGTTGAAGAATTTCACGGTTCCGATGGTCATTTCACTTTTTCCTTTTGAATGGCGGGACGATGATCGTCCGGCCGGTGCTGCGAGAGGCGAGAAGGAAAAAGGAGCCGCAAAGCGCCAAAGACCGTTCATTTGCGACTGGTAGCGGCACTCTATGTAGGCGCGAGAGGCGAAAATAGCAAATGACGGGGTCGCGGACCCGTCATCGCGAGGAGCGCAGCGACGCGGCAATCCAGCCGGCGTGGGAGGCAGCACTGGATTGCTTCGCTTCGCTCGCAATGACGGTGCCTGCTCTTGCACTTCGGCCGCGGACGCGTGAAACCGCCCCATGGCCACCGCACCCGCTCCCTCGACCGCCCGCCGCGACCGGCTCGTCATCGCCGCTTCCTCGCTCGGCACCGTCTTCGAATGGTACGATTTCTACCTCTACGGGCTTCTCGCCACGATCATCTCGAGCCAGTTCTTCTCCGGCGTCAACGAGACGACCGGCTTCATCTTCGCCCTCGCCGCCTTCGCCGCCGGCTTCGCGGTGCGGCCGTTCGGGGCGCTCGTCTTCGGGCGGATCGGCGATCTGGTCGGCCGCAAATATACGTTCCTCGTCACCATGGCGATCATGGGCCTGTCCACCTTCCTGGTCGGGCTACTGCCGAGCTATGCGACCGCGGGGGTGATCGCGCCGGTGGCGCTGGTGACGCTGCGCCTGCTCCAGGGCCTGGCGCTCGGCGGCGAATATGGCGGCGCCGCCACCTATGTCGCAGAGCATGCCCCGCCTGGGCGGCGCGGTTTCTATACCAGCTGGATTCAGACCACGGCGACTCTCGGCCTGTTCGCGGCGCTGCTGGTGGTGATCGGCACCCGAACCCTGTTGGGCGAGGAGGCGTTCGCCGACTGGGGCTGGCGGATCCCCTTCCTGCTCTCGATCCTGCTCCTCGCCGTCTCGCTGTGGATCCGGCTGCAGCTCGAGGAGAGCCCCGTCTTCCGCAAGATGAAGGAGGAAGGGACGACGTCGAAGGCGCCGCTGCGCGAGAGCTTCGCGCAATGGGGCAATGCCAGGATCGTTCTCATCGCGCTGTTCGGCGCGGTCGCCGGGCAAGCGGTGGTCTGGTATACGGGGCAATTCTACGCCCTCTTCTTCCTGGAGAAGACGCTCAAGGTCGACGGCGCCACCGCCAACATCCTGATCGCGGTCGCGCTGGCGCTTGCCACCCCCTTCTTCGTCTTCTTCGGCTGGCTCTCCGACCGGATCGGAAGGAAGCCGATCATCCTCGCCGGCTGCGCGCTGGCGGCGCTGACCTATTTCCCGCTGTTCGAGGGGCTGACCCGGGCGGCCAATCCTGCGCTCTACCAGGCCCAGCGACAGGCTCCGGTGGAGGTGATGGCCGACAGCCGGGTCTGCTCGGTCCAGTTCGATCCGATCGGAAGGACGAGCTTCAACCGCAACGGCTGCGACATCGCCAAGAGCCTGCTCGCCAAGGCGGGAATCGGCTACGTCTCGGTCGATACGGAGTTCGGAACGGGAGCGCGGCTCAAGATCGGCACCGCGTTCGTCGACATTCCGGACGCGCCGTCGACAGGCGGCCCGCAAGCCCATGCGCGCTGGGCCGCGACCGCCGAGGCCGACATCAAGGCGGCCCTGGCGCGCGCCGGCTATCCTTCCAAAGCCGATCCCGCGCGGGTGAACAAGCCGCTCGTCGTGGCAATCCTCTTCATCCTCGTCCTCTACGTGACCATGGTCTACGGGCCGATCGCCGCGCTTCTGGTCGAGCTCTTCCCGAGCCGGATCCGCTACAGCTCGATGTCGCTGCCCTACCATATCGGCAACGGCTGGTTCGGCGGCTTCCTTCCGACCACCGCCTTCGCCATGGTCGCGGCGACGGGGGATATTTATTACGGCCTCTGGTATCCGATCGGGATCGCGGTTCTGACGCTGTTCGTGGGGCTGTTCCTGCTACCCGAGACCCGCGGGCGGGAGATGGAGTAACGTCGCCCCAGCGACGGTTCTTGCCAGCGCTCCCGCTTCCGTTAAGGCGGCGCAATGAGCCTTCCTCCCGTTCTCGAGCGCCTTCGCCTTCCGGCCATCGGCGCGCCGCTGTTCATCGTCTCCAACCCCGATCTGGTCATCGCTCAATGCAAGGCGGGGATCGTCGGCTCCTTCCCGGCCCTGAACGCCCGGCCGCAGAGCCTGCTCGACGAATGGCTCCACCGCATCACCGAGGAGCTCGCCGCCTGGGACCGGGACAATCCCGACCGGCCGGCCGCGCCCTTCGCGGTCAACCAGATCGTCCACCGCTCGAACGGCCGGCTCCAGCAGGACATGGCGACCTGCGCGAAATGGAAGGTGCCGATCGTGATCACCTCGCTGGGCGCGATCGTCGAGGTCAACCAGGGGGTGCACGGCTGGGGCGGGATCACGCTCCACGACATCATCAACGACCGCTTCGCCCGCAAGGCCGTCGAGAAGGGCGCGGACGGGGTGATCGCGGTCGCGGCCGGCGCCGGCGGCCATGCCGGGACTCTTTCGCCCTTCGCGCTGGTCCAGGAGATCCGGCAGTGGTTCGAGGGGCCGCTGATCCTGTCGGGGGCGATCGCGACCGGGCGCGCCATCCTCGCCGCCCAGGCCATGGGCGCGGATCTGGGCTATATCGGCTCGCCCTTCATCGCCACCGAAGAGGCCAATGCCGCCGAGGCCTACAAGCAGGGGATTTGCGACGGGCGGGCGGCCGACATCGTCTATTCGAGCCTGTTCACCGGGGTTCACGGCAATTACCTGCGCGCCTCGATCGCGGCATCGGGCCTCGACCCGGACAATTTGCCCGAGGGCGACCTCAAGACGATGGATTTCGGCGGCGGCGAGAGCGCCAAGAAGGCCTGGCGCGACATCTGGGGCTCGGGCCAGGGCATAGGCGCGATCGACCGGGTGCGGCCGGCGGGCGACTATGTCGCGGAGCTGATCCGGCAATATCAGGAGGCGAAGGCGGAGCTGTGCGCGCCGTCATCCCGAACCTGATCCGGGATCCACGAGCATCGTCCTTTTCGAAGAAGCTTCAGTTCGTCGATCCCGCCCTTGGCCGCGACGACGGGCGTCAGAAAGACCGCTCGAGCCGGCTCATCAGGCTCCGCGCCGGGCTCGCCTGCGGCTCCGGGCCCTGGCCGCCGGCTTCGTCGAGGCGCTTGACCCGCGCGTAGAGGTCGCGGCTGGCGTGGATCAGGGATCGGGCGGTTTCCGGAAGCTTCGGAAGCAGCGCCTCGTCGCTGTCGGGGGCGTCGCCGAGCCGGCGGGCCGGCCGCCGCGCCTGGCTTCGCGTGATTTCGCCGGCCTCGACCGCCCGCTGCGTCAGGAGCCAGGCGATGACGTGCATCAGCCGGGTCGTCACCTTCAGCGACTCGCAGGAAAAGCCGACCCGGTCGATCGGGTCCAGCGAGTCGCGGTCGGAGCGTCCGTTCGAATCGAAATAGGAGCGCGCCTCGTCGGCCAGCAGCATCGCCTCGGTGTAGAGCGAGGCGACAAGCTTGGCCGTCAACGGGAGTCGCGCTTCCTGCATCCGCTCATGCTGCCACAGCGGCGCCCGCGCCGCCACGGGCAAAGAAGGTAAAGGGGCCGATGTGCCGGGGAGGGACGATTGATCCTCCCAATGGCGAGCCATCGGGAGGCGTCTTTCCTAAGCAATGATGTCCGGGATCATCTGGTCCTCGAGCTGCGCGATCTCGTCCCTGAGGCGGAGCTTGCGCTTCTTGAGGCGGGCGAGCTGGAGCTGGTCGGTGGCCGGCGCGGCGCGGAGCGCTTCGATCGCGGCGTCGAGGTCGCGATGCTCCTGGCGCAGCCGCACCAGCCGCGCGGCCGCCGGGATGACGTTGCCGTCGATCGCCTCCATGCCCCTCCTTACCAAGCGTTTCAAAACGCGCTATAGATAGTCCATTAACGGCCCGTCGTACATAATGCGACGGCCGTCCGATCGACGGGAGACAGGCCAGGCCTTCAGACGTTGAGACCCCCGCCCAGCACAGCAAGGAGATGGGAATGCAACAGGCGCATATCTCGGCATTGCAGCACCGCCACGCGGACATCGAAGCGCGGATCGAAGAAGAAAATCAGCGGCCATTGCCGGATGCGGCCACCCTCGCCAGGCTCAAGAAAGAGAAACTCTGGATCAAGGAAGAGATAGCCGGCCTCCACTAGGAGCGGACTGCTTCCTCCCCTCCCTGAAAGGGAGAGGCCGGGGTGGATCCGCCGCAGGCGGGCGAACCTCCGACTCCGAAAGTCTCGCTACGCTCGACTACCCACCCCTGGCCCCTCCCTAGCAGGGAGGGGAATTGGGATGTGCTCCGTCAATCGTCGCGGGTGATGCGCTCGTTGCGCTCGTGGCGCTCCTGGGCCTCGACCGTCATTGTCGCGATCGGCCGGGCCTCGAGCCGGGCCAGCGAGATCGGCTCGCCGGTGACTTCGCAAAAGCCGTACTCGCCGGTGTCGATCCGGCGCAGCGCCGAGTCGATCTTTGAGATGAGCTTGCGCTGGCGGTCGCGGGTCCTGAGCTCTATCGCCCAGTCGGTCTCGGAGGAAGCGCGGTCGGTGACGTCCGCCTCCCGGATCGGGCCGCTCTTCAGCGACGCCATCGTCCCCTGCGATTCGCGCAGTATCTCGTCCTTCCAGCCGAGCAGCTTCTGCCGGAAATAAGCCAGCTGCACCGGATTCATGAACTCTTCGTTGGCACTGGGCCGATAGCTGTCGGGTACCCCACCCACAGCATAGACCGAGCCGTAAACGTCACTCAAAGCCGTCGCCATAACCCCTCCACTCCTTCACGCGCCGCAATGCGTCACGCAAACCTCCTGCAGCTCCGCTTCCGAGTCGTCCGGAAATGTCGGAGCTTGCCCCAGCGCGCCTATACGCTTCGGCAAGGGGGAGTACAAGTCACTCAAATAGCGGTCAAAAACTTACGCGAATTCGCTCAGCGGGCGTGACTTTTTTGCCCAATTCGCCGTCGCCGCCCGATTCGCGGCCGCGACCGTCCCAAATCGCCCGAATCGGAGCAGCGCCGCCGCGTTAACCATGTTCGGCCGGATCGGCCACGCGCCTATTCGTTCACGGCTGATGTGGGCTTGTCCTCAAATGGGACGGAAGTCGCCCCGGCGGCCATTTGGCGGGCATTCCGAGGCCTCTTCGTGGTTAACGCGCTTGCACTTAAAGCTTTCCTTTGCATCTGTGCATGTAGCTCGATGCGACGCCGATCTTCCATCAGGGACTTTCGGCTACGCATCGGAACCTGGAAACAAGGTGCGCTGTCATGTCGGTTAAAATGGCTCTCGCAAAACTCTGCGCCTGCACTTGCGGCGGCGCGATCATCGGCGGCGGCGCCGTCCATGTCGCCGAGAACCCGCCCCAGCGGCCCGCCTTCGTCAAGCAGGCGAAAATGGTCAAGCAGGCGCCCCGCCGCTATGCCCGGGTCAAGCCGATGAAGCGCCATCGGCGGGTGCGCACGGCCTGCGTGGTCAAGACTCCGGGCACGACCACGACCACCCGCACCATCACCTATCCGGGCTCGGCGATGCCCATCCCGCTCCCCCCGCTCCCCCCGCTGGCCGGAAGCACGGGCGGCGGCGGCGGAGTGACCGTGATCGGCGGAAGCGGCGGCTTCGGCAGCGGCTTCGGCGGCGGCTTCTTCAGCGGCGGCTTCTTCGGCGGCTCGAGCGGCAACGCCATCTTCACCGCGTCGACCAGCACGTCGACCGGCGGCGGCGGCAGCTCGACCTCGACCAGCGGCGGCTCGACCAGCACCGGCGGCAGCTCGACCAGCACCAGCGGCGGCTCGACCTCGACCAGCGGCGGCTCCACCTCGACCTCGAGCGGCAACGTCTCGACCACCTCCTCCTCGTCGAGCTTCGGCGGCGGCACCTCGACCAGCACGTCGTCGAGCGGCAACGTGTCGACCAGCGCCTCGACCTCGAGCAGCACCTCGAGCAGCACCAGTTCCTCGACCAGCAGCTCGACCTCCAGCGGCAGCTCGACCAGCACCTCGACCGGCGGGCACGACGTGCCGGCGCCGCCGATGATCCTCCTGTTCGGAGCGGCGGCCGCGGCCCTGGTCGCCCGCCGCAGGATTGCCCGCTCCCAGGACTAGCCCGGGGCGGACAGCGAAAAGGCCGCGGGGTCCCTTCGCCCCGCGGCCTTTTCCACGCCCGAACGCTTTGGCCGCGGCGCGCCGAATTTCCCCTCCCTGCAAGGGAGGGGAGCTCGCCTTACGAAGCGCCTTTCGCCGCCGCCTCGATCTCCGCGGCGGTCATGCCGATGACGGGGCCGTCGGGACCGCCGCCGACCGCGCTGCGCGGCAACCGGACGCTTTTCCCCGATACCAGCTTCAAGGTCACGAACTGCGCGTCGACCGCCTCGATCGTGCCGACGACGGCTCCGGCCGCGCCCTTCACCGTCGCCCCGGCGACGATCTGGGCCGCGGCGGCGGCGGCGGCCTTGTCGACCTCGGCGTTGAGCTGGGCCTGGGTCATTCCGAACAGCGCGCCATCATCCGTCGCGGTGAAGCTGGCGACGGGCAGGCGCACCTCATGCTTGTCGGTCTTGAGGAGGAGGTGGTCGCCCTCGACCTTCAGGATCGTGCCGACGACTCCGCCGGCCGTGTCCTTCACGGTGGCGCCGGCGATAACGGCCGCCGCAGCGGGAATCGAGAGGGCCGCGAGGGCGAGGCCGACGGCGAGATGAAGCTTGAAACGCATTGTCACTCCTGGAGTCTAGCGGTTGATAGGCCGCCCCCGGCCGAAGCCGACTTACAGGCTATTCGGACTGCAGGATTTTCTCAATCTCGGTGACGGGGTGGCCGGTCAGATCCTTGGCGATCTCGCCGGCGAGACGCTTCTCGACCTCCTTGTGATAATGCTTCCTGAGCTCGCCGAGGGTCTTGGGCGGGGCGACGATGATCAGCGAATCGAAGTC
Organism: Allosphingosinicella sp.; assembly: GCA_035628835.1. Classification (GTDB taxonomy): domain Bacteria; phylum Pseudomonadota; class Alphaproteobacteria; order Sphingomonadales; family Sphingomonadaceae; genus Allosphingosinicella. The sequence continues at coordinate 13,939 of DASPJA010000034.1, read as the reverse complement.
GTTGCGCAGCGCCCGCTTCTTCAGCAGCTCGGCCGTCTCGGCGGCGAAGCGCTCTTCCTCGAGCTGGTGGAAATCCACCTCCTGATAGACGCTCCGCCCGGCGCCGCCGGAGGCGTCGAAGGTGCGGCCGGGCGCGTCGGTCTTCTGGTCGCGGTCGGCGGCGTCGGTCGTCTCGCGCTTCCGCTCGACCTCGAGCTTGGGATATTCGGAATCGCCCTCGTTGCGGAAGAACAGCATCTTCTTGCCGTCGGCAACCACGACGAAACTTCTGTGCGGAACCTGCATCGCTCTCTCCTTCTTCGCCCGACCAACTCCTGAATCGCGGCGATGGTTGCCGCGCTTGCGCGGGCCCCGGCGGCGGCCTAGCTCGGAGCGATGCGGATCCTGCTCACCAACGACGACGGCGTGAACGCGACCGGCCTCAAGGTGCTCGAGCGGATCGCCCGGCTTTTCTCGGACGACATCTGGACGGTCGCTCCGACCGAGGAGCAGTCGGGCGCCGGTCACTCGCTCACCCTCACCCGCCCGGTGCGCCTCAGGACGCTGGGCGAGCGCCGCTACTGCGTCACCGGCACGCCGACCGACGCGGTCATGATGGCCGTCGCGCATCTGATGAAGGACGATCCGCCCGACCTCGTCCTTTCGGGAGTGAATCGCGGCGCCAATCTCGGCGAGGACGTCACTTATTCAGGCACGGTGTCGGCGGCGATGGAAGGGGCGATGGCCGGCTTTCCGGCGATCGCCCTCAGCCAGGCCTATGCCAAGGAGGGGATGGGCGACACCGTGCCCTTCGCTGCGGCGGAGGCCTGGGCGGAACGCGCCCTTCGCCCGATCGTCGAGGCCGGCATGCCGCCGGGCACGCTCGTCAACGTCAACTTCCCCGCTCTTGCCCCCGAGGCGGTGAAGGGGATCAGGGTCGCGCGGCAGGGCCGGCACGATTACGGCCGGCTGCGCATCGTCCAGCGCACCGATCCGCGCGGCTACGATTATTTCTGGTTCGGGCTCGCGCCGATGGTCGAGACGCCCGGCCATATGACCGACCTCGAAGTCGTCGCCGACGGCTATGTCGCCGTCACCCCGCTGCATCTCGACCTGACGCACGGGCCGTCGCTGGCGCGGCTGGGGGAGCTCTACGGCTGATGTATACGCGGCGCCCGCGCGGACCCGACGAGATCAACATGCGGCGCCGCGGGCGGCTGCCGGTCTGGGCGCAGCTCGCCTGGCGGGCCGCCCTCGTCATCGGGCTGCTCGCCTTCACCATCGGACTCCACTGGTACGAGCGCGACGGGCTCAAGGACACGCATGACGGCCATATCAGCTTCGTCGACGTCGTCTATTTCACCATGATCAGCATCACCACCACCGGCTATGGCGACATCGTCCCCGTGGCTCCGCACACCCGGCTCTACGACGCGCTGGTGGTGACCCCGATCCGGATCTTCTTCGTCCTCATCTTCATCGGCACCGCCTACACGTTCGTGTTCAGGCGCACCTGGGACAAATGGCGTATGAAAAGGCTTCAGCGGACCTTGTGCGATCATGTCGTCGTCGCCGGCTTCGGCACCAGCGGCTCGGAGGCGGTGGACGAGCTCATCGCCCGCGGCACTCCGGCCGAGGACATCGTCGTCATCGACGCCAGCGAGGACGCGCTTGAGCGCGCCGAATCGCTCGGCTGCGCGATCGTCGACGCCGACGCGACCCGCGACAAGACCCTCCAGGCGGTCCACATCCAGCGGGCGCGGGCGATGATCGTCACCGCCGGCCGCGACGACACTTCGATCCTGATCACGCTGACCGCCCGCCACCTCGCCCCCGATTTGCCGATCAGCATCGCGGTCAGGAACGAGGATAACGAATTGCTCGCCCGCCAGGCGGGAGCGACGACGGTGATCAACCCGGTGAGCTTCGCCGGCCTTCTCCTCGCCGGCTCGACCCAGGGGCTGCATATCTCGGACTATATCGCCGACCTCGCCTCCTCGAGCGGCCGGGTGAAGCTTTCGGAGCGGGTGGTCACCGACGAGGAATGCGGCAAGCCGCTCACCGCCCTCGCCAAGGGAATCGGGGTCCGGGTCTATCGCGACGGCGTGCCCTATGGCTTCTGGGAGCCGGAGGCGAACGCGCTGCTTCCCGGCGACTGCATCGTCGAGATCCTGCCGACGGCGGAGAAAGAGGCGGAGCTGGGCTGAGCGAAGAGGTTGCGGTGTTCATGGATTCCGGGTCGAGCCCGGGATGGCGGGCCCGGACCTGCTCCATGTCGCAAAGGGGATAACCGCCAAACGGTTCCAGGGTGACGGAGGGGAGGCATCTCCCTTAGTCGGCGCTTAACCGTTCCCCGTTATGGTCCGAGCGCAACGGCAGCCAGCGGGTGGAACCATGAGCTTCTCCTTTTCCGATTTCTCCTCCTCGCTCGAGGCGGGCGGCGCGATCTCGCCCAGGGACGTGCTGGCGATCCGCCGCGCCGTCTGGCCCGACGGGGTGGTCGCCCGGGCGGAGGCCGAAACCCTCTTCGAGCTCCATCGGCGGGCCCGGCTGACGAGCCTCGAATGGTGCGATTTCCTCATCGAGGCGATCACCGACTCCGTCCTCAACGCCACCGAGCCGAAAGGCTATGTCGACGACGAGACGGCGGCGTGGCTGATGGGCCAGCTCGACCGCGACGGACGCCCGATCGGGGCCGTCGAGATCGAGCTCGTCGTCAAGATCGTCGAGAAGGCGCTCAACGTCCCGGCGTCGCTCAAGGCCTGGGCTCTGACGCAGATCGAACGCTCCGTTTTGACCGGCGAGGGCGCGACCCGGCGGGACGGCGACATCCGGCCCGGAATCGTCGACGACGCCGAGGTGAACCTGCTGCGCCGCCTCGTCTTCGCCCCCGGCGGCGACGGAGCCCTGGTGGTCAGCCAGAGCGAGGCCGAGATGCTCTGGCGGCTCAAGGACGCGACGCTCGGCGCCGCCAACGCTCCGGGCTGGCAGAAGCTGTTCGTCCAGGCGGTCGGCAACCACCTCATGGCCTATTCCTCATACCAGCCGCTCGAGCGGTCCGAGGCCGCCCGCCTCGAAACCTTCATGAACGATCGCCGAAGCGACGTGCTCGGCTTCCTCTCCCGGATGCGGCGACCCGATTTCGACGGAGCGGCGAAGCTCTTCGCGCGCGAGGAAGAGGAAAGCGCCGCGGAGCATGAAGCCGCGGTCGGCGCGGCGGCGGCCGTCACCCCGTCCGAAAATGCCTGGCTGCGCTTCAACGTCGCCCGCGACGGCAGACAAGATGAATTCGAAGAGGCCCTGCTCCGCTTCCTCGAGGAGGAAAGCGGGCAGACGCTGCGCTGAGGGCCTGTCCTCCCCTCCCTGCAAGGGAGGGGCTGGGGGTGGGTAGGCGAGCGCAGCGAGACTTCTTGCTGAGTGTGAGTTTCGGCCGCCTTCGGCGGACCCACCCCTGGCCCCTCCCTTCCAGGGAGGGGAAGAAAGCACCGGGCTAGGAAAATGGCGCTGCCTTCCCTATCTAGCGCCCTTCCCATGGCCACCATCCTCCCCTCCCCGCCCAAGGTCGGCATGGTTTCGCTCGGCTGCCCGAAGAATCTCGTCGATTCCGAGCGCATCCTGACCAAGCTGCGCTCCGACGGCTATCAGATGTCCGCCGATTATGCGGGCGCCGACGTCGTTCTGGTCAACACCTGCGGCTTTCTCGACAGCGCCAAGGAGGAGAGTCTCCAGGCGATCGGCGAAGCCGTGGCCGAGAACGGGCGGGTCATCGTCACCGGCTGCATGGGCAAGGAAGCGGAGGTCATCCGCGAGCGCTTTCCCCAGGTCCTCGCGGTCACCGGCGCTCACCAATATGAGCAGGTCGTCGGCGCCGTCCACGTCGCCGCGCCGATGCCGCCTTCCGCCTATCTGAACCTGGTGCCCGAAGGCGGGCTCAAGCTGACGCCGCGCCATTATTCCTATCTGAAGATCTCGGAAGGCTGCAACCATCGCTGCAGCTTCTGCATCATCCCCAGCCTGCGCGGCGACCTCGTCAGCCGCCGCCCCGATGCGATCCTTCGCGAAGCCGAGAAGCTGATCGCGGCCGGCACCAGGGAATTGCTCGTCATCAGCCAGGACACGTCGGCCTACGGGGTCGACGTCCGCCACGCCTCCTGGCCGTGGAAGGGGGGCCAGGTCCGCGCCCACATGACGGATCTCGCGCGCGAGCTCGGCAGGCTCGGTGCCTGGGTGCGGCTTCATTATGTCTACCCCTATCCGCACGTCGACCAGGTTATCCCGCTCATGGCGGAGGGGCTGGTCCTCCCCTATCTCGATATTCCCTTCCAGCATGCGTCCCGCTCTGTCCTGAAGGCGATGCGGCGCCCGGCCAACGAGGCGAAGGTGCTGGAGCGGATCCGCGGCTGGCGCGCGATCTGCCCCGACATTGCCATCCGCTCGACCTTCGTCGTCGGCTTCCCGGGCGAGACCGAGGCGGATTTCGACTATCTGATGCAATGGCTCGAGGAGGCGCAGCTCGACCGCGTCGGCGCCTTCCGCTTCGAGCCGGTCCAAGGCGCTGCCGCCAACGGCCTTCCCGGCGCGGTTCCGGAGGAGGTCAAGGAGGAGCGCTACGCCAGGCTCATGGAGCTGACCGCCCGGATCTCCGCGGCCAAGCTGCAAGCGAAGATCGGGCGGGAGATCGACGTCCTCATCGACCTCGCCGACGGCGAGGGCGGAGCGACCGGCCGCTCACAGGCGGACGCCCCCGAGATCGACGGGGAGGTCCACCTGCGCGAAGCCGCGGGCTCGAAGCCGGGGGACATCCTGCGCGTTCGGATCGAGGATGCCGACGAGCATGACCTGTTCGGGGTGCCGGCCGGGCGTCAGGGGCGGTGACCGCCTCGGCAGGAAGTGATGACGAACCGGCCGCATTTGAACGCGCCCCCCGCATCCGATAGGGGCGCAAGCATGACAGAAGTCGTCACTCTCCTCCAGCCGGACAAGGGCCAGCCCGCCACCGCCCTTCACCTCGTGGACAAGAAGGGCTTCGAAGCCTGGCTCAACGCCCAACCCGCCCGGGTGCGCCAGGCCCTCAAGGCGCAAGGCTTCAAGGGCGACGGCTATCAGCTCGCGATCATGCCCGGCGAGCAGGCCGAATGGTCGGCCGTGCTCGGAGTCGCCAATGTCGGCGAGCTCAGCCCCTGGTGCCTGGCCAAGGCGGCCGAGAGCCTGCCCGAGGGGAAGTATCGCGTCGAGGGGCTTGGCCCGGGCCCGGCCGCGCTCGGCTGGCTGCTCGGCCAATATCGATTCGAGCGCTACAAGAAAGCCGAAGGCAAGGCCGGCCCGCGAATCCTGCTGACGTCCGAGCCGGCGCGGATCGAGGAGACTGTGCGCCTCGCCGAAGCGGTCAATCTGGTCCGCGATCTCGTCAACCTCCCCGCCGGCGACCTTGGCCCCGCCGAGCTCGAGGCGGCGGTGCGCGAGGTCGCGGCGGAGTGCGGCGCGGAAGTCGCCGTCACCTCGGGAGCCAGGCTGGAGGAAGGCTATCCGATGATCGCCGCGGTCGGCCGGGCCGCGGCGCCGGACCGGGCGCCGCGCCTCGTCGAGCTGGAGCATGGCGACCGCCGCCATCCGCGAATCGCCATCGTCGGCAAGGGCGTCTGCTTCGATTCGGGCGGGCTCGACATCAAGCCGGCCGCCGGGATGCGGATCATGAAGAAGGACATGGGCGGGGCGGCGCATGCGCTGGCGCTGGCGCGGCTGGTGATCAAGAGCCGCCTTCCCGTCCGTCTCCACCTCCTCATCCCCGCCGTCGAGAATTCGGTTTCCGGCGCCGCCTTCCGCCCCGGCGACGTGCTGAGGAGCCGCAAGGGGCTCACCGTCGAAGTCGACAATACCGACGCCGAAGGCCGGCTCATCCTGGGCGACGCCCTCGCCAAGGCGGCCGAGGGAAAGCCCGAACTGATCCTCGACTTCGCCACCCTGACCGGGGCGGCGCGCACGGCGCTGGGTCCTGACCTTCCGGCCCTGTTCGCCAATGACGATGCCCTGGCCGGGGCGCTGCTTGCCGGCGGCGAGGCCGCGGCCGATCCGGTCTGGCGGCTGCCGCTCTGGGCGCCGTATGAAGAGATGCTTTCCTCGGATATCGCCGACATCAGCAACGCCTCGGACACGCCCATGGCCGGGGCGGTCACGGCGGCGCTTTTCCTGAAGAAGTTCGTGCCCGACGGCCTGCCCTGGGCGCATTTCGACACTTATGCCTGGAGGGGCTCGGCCAAGCCCGGAAGGCCCAAGGGCGGCGACGCTTTCGGGCTCCGCGCGACCTGGGAGGCGCTGTCCGCGCGCTATGGCGGTTGACGGGCTGCAGGGTTTTTGCGTCGAATTCTCAATATTTAACGAAACGAAAACCGTCCTGACTGGTTTAGGACCCGGAACAAGCTGCCTTGGAATTTGGAGACGAGCCAGTGTCAGAGCGCGCTCTCAGGAGCTGGATGCAGACGCTGATCAGCTACGTGCGGTCAGGCCAGCCGGACCTCACCAACCGTCAGATGGCCCTGCTGCTCCTCGTCTATCTCTCGCCCGGCCCGCATACGGTGCGCGGCCTCGCCCACATATTAGGCGTTTCCAAGCCGGTGATCACGCGCGCCTTGAATACGCTGGGCACGCTCGGCTATCTGCGCCGCGTGCGCGACGAGGCGGACCGCCGCAACGTATTCGTCGCCCAGACCAGCATAGGGCAGGAGTTCCTTGAGCGCTTCGAACGCAACATCGAGCAGCAGGAGAGCTCCAGCCGCCGCGGCGCGTCGAAGGAACGGGGAATCCTCCTCCAGCATTGAGCGCAGGATCTCGCTCGACGGGCCCTCGGTCCGCCTCGACCCTCGCCTCCACGCCTGGCGCAGCGACATCGCCGACATCGCTCTCGCCGGCCGCCTCTTCGCGCCCCATTATGCGGCGCCCCTGCTCCGGGCCTGCGGGCTGATCGCCGCTCCGGTCCTTCAGGAGCCGGCCGAAGGCTCCGACGCGGTCTCCGAGCTGCTTCCGGGCGAGGGCTTCGCGGTGCTCGACCTCACCGCCGGCTGGGCGTGGGGCTATTGCCTCGCCGACCACCGGGTCGGCTATGTCGAGGCGATCGCCCTCGCCGAGCCGCTCGAGGCGACCCATGTGGTGGTCGAGGCGCAGGCGCCGATCCAGGCCGGATCGGACCCGCTCGCCGCCACCCTCTCCCATCTGCCGATGGGCTCGCGGCTCCATGGCGAGGTTCGCGGCGCCTCGCTCGAATTCGAGGGCGGATTCGTGCCGCTCTCCTATTTGCGGCCGCTCGGCGAGCATGAGGAGGATCCGGTGGCGGTGGCGCAGCGCCTGCTGGGCGCGCCCTACCGCCCCGGCGGCCGCACCTGCCACGGCATCGACTGCTCGGGCCTCGTCCAGCTCTCGCTCCAGCTGTGCGGAATCGATGCGCCGCGCGACACCCAGGACCAGCGAGCGCTCGGCGAGCCCCTCGCCGGCGACGCGCCGCTGAAGCGGGGCGACCTGCTCTTTTGCGAGAACCACGTCGGAATGATGGTCGACGACCGGATGGCGATCCAGGTCAGCCACGTGGCGCTGAGGGTGGCGATCGAGCCCTTCACATGTGCCCGGGCGCTGGGGAGCGAGGCTGGAATCGAGCGTAGGCGGCTGGCGCTCTGAGGCTTCCACCCTGGACTTATAGTTTGGGGGCATGCGAGCGCATCTATCGTCTCCACCCCCGCGACGCGTTCGCGATCCGGCGGAGCTAGGTTCGGGTGCCGATCGTCCGCGCCAAACGGCTCGTGCGTCTCAACGGCCAATGGCGCGTTGTCATGGCGAGGTGCCCGCCATGTCCAACCCACTCACAATGAAGCTGGAGCAATATACGCGCTTCGAGCCGTCGGAGCGAATGCGGCTGGACGAGCTGCTGAAGCGCAGCACCCGCACTTACTCGCGCGGCAAGACGATCATTCGCGAAGGCGACAAGGTCGAGGATATCCACCTGATCACGCAAGGGCTCGCGACCCGATCCAAGAGTCTCGTCGACGGCAGCCGGCAATTGATGGCCTTTCTGCTCCCCGGCGACCTTTGCGACGTGGAAGTATTCGTCCTCGAGGCGATGGATCATGACGTTCTGGCGCTGACCGAGACCAGCTGCGCGCTTATCCCCGCCGCCGAGATGGAGCAGCTGCTCACCGAATCGTCGAACCTGACCCGGGCGATCTGGTGGAGCACCATGACCGATGCGGCCGTCCTTCGGGAGTGGATCGTCAATCACGGGCGCCGCGACGCGCGCCAGCGCATAGCCCATATCTTCTGCGAGCTGTTGATCCGCTACCGGATCGTCGGCGAGGGCGCCGGGGACAGCGTGCCCTTCCCCCTGACCCAGGAACAGCTATCCGAGGCGACCGGCATGAGTCCGGTCCACGCCAACCGGACGTTGCAGGAGCTCCGCTCGGAAGGCCTGATCGAACTGAACGACCAGATCCTGACGGTGCTCGATTTCGAGAGGCTGAGCGAGGTGGCCCAATATGACCCGACCTATCTCCATTTGATCCGCACGGAGCGAGGGGACCCGGCGGTGGCGGATCGCGTGGGCGACCTCGTACCGGCCTCGGCGCGCGGGCGCCTTCAGCAGGCCTGGGAAGCGGTGAAGCACCCCTTCAGGCAGGGTTAGAGACGGAGCAAGTGGAGCCACGGCGCCCCTTCAACATATGATAGAACGTCAAAACCAAATCCATGTTAATACCGATTCATCGTTGGCCAAGGATCCGGCTCTCCAGCGACTGCGAGACGAAGTGCTCCCGCCAAACGGAGAATTCTATGCTCGATCAGCCGAAATCCCCCCTCCTCTCGATGGTACGAAAGCTCACTTATTGGGTGGACTTCGATGCCGCCGATGAGGAAGCGTTGCTCGCTCTTCCGCACCGGATAGCGACGATCGGGCGTAACCGCTACATCGTGCGCGAGAGAGAGAAGACCACGCATTCCTGCCTGCTGGTTTCCGGCTTCGCCATCAGGCACAAGATCGTCGTGAGCGGCTCGCGCCAGATCGTCGCCGTTCACATGAAGGGGGACATGGTCGACCTTCAGAATTCGTTCCTCGACGTCGCCGATCACAGCGTGCAGGTGCTCACGGACTGCGAAGTCGCCCTCATTCCCCGCGATGCCATCAAGCGGCTGGCCTTCGAGCGGCCGAATGTCGGCGTCGCCATGTGGTTCGACACGCTCGTCGATGCTTCGGTCTTCCGCGAATGGATCGCCAATGTCGGCCGGCGGGACGCCCAGACGCGCCTCGCGCACCTGCTGTGCGAATTCTCGCTGAGGCTCAAGGTCGCCGGACTGGGCGAGACGACGGACTACGAATTGCCGATGACGCAGGAGCATATCGCCGACTGCCTCGGCCTGACCGCCGTCCACGTCAACCGCATGCTGAAAGTGCTGGAGGCGGAGAAGCTGATCTCCCGCAGCACCAGCCGAGCGGTGACGATTGGCGACTGGAACAAGCTCGCTGACGCCGGCGATTTCGACAGCACCTACCTGCATCTCCGCGAGGATGAGCTCGCTCTGGCCTGAGCGGCTGCGCCGCGCGGCGTCTCACTCTCTCAGCCTCCCCTCCCTGGAAGGGACGGGTTAGGGATGGGTTCGCCGAAGGCGCCCGAAACTCCGAGTCGGCAAGAAGTCTCGCTACGCTCGCCTACCCACCCCCACCCCTCCCTTCCAGGGAGGGGAGGCCACCCTACATCTCGCCCCTGGCCCGCCTGATCGCGAACCATTTCTGGACGTTGGCATTGTGCTCGGCGAGCGTGTTGGCGAAGACGTGGCCGCCGGTGCCGTCGGCGACGAAATAGAGCGCCTGGGTCGGAGCCGGGTTCAGCACAGCGGCGATCGATTCCTTGCCCGGATTGGCGATCGGCCCGACCGGGAGGCCGGCCATGGCATAGGTATTGTAGCCGTTATTGGCCTGAAGCTCGGACCGCAGGATTCGGCGGCCGAGCGGCCGCCCCTTGGTGATCGGGTAGATGACGGTGGGATCGGCATCGAGCTTCATCCCCTGCCGAAGCCGGTTCGAATAGACGCCGGCGATCATCCGCCGCTCGGACGCCTTGCCGGTCTCCTTCTCGACGATGGAGGCGAGGATGACCGCCTCCTTCGGGCTCTTGACCACGGTCGCCGGGTTCCGCTTCGGCCAAAGCTCGTTCAGAGTCTTGGTCATTGCCGCCTGCATGCGTGCCATCACCGCCGAGCGGGCCTCGCCGCGCTGGTAGCTGTAGCTGTTGGGAAGGACGCTCCCCTCCTCCGGCACCGGCACCTCCCCCGTCAGAGTCGCAGCGTTCATCAGCCGCTCGTGGACCAGCACCGAAGGAAGCCCTTCCGGAATCGTGACCATGCGCTGCAGCGTCTTCGCGTTCTGGAGGAGGGAGAGTATCTCGGCGTGACTGGCGCGGGCGGGAAACTCATATTCTCCGGCCTTGATCGGCTCGCGCCTTCCGAAAACCTTGGCCTGGAAGAGGAAGCGCTCCGCGGATTCGATCACGCCCGCCTGCTCCAGCTGCTTCGCCGCCTCGATGAGGCTCGTGCCGGACTCGATCACCATCGCCGTCGGCTGCCGCGAGGGGCCGGCGCCGCTCCACCCCTGAATGAACCAGAGGCCGACGGAGAGGCCCGCCACGACCAGCAGGACGAGCGCGAGGAGCTTCTTCATGATGCCGTCAGACGGCCCGCATCACCAGGCTGGCATTGGTCCCGCCGAAGCCGAAGCTGTTGTTGAGCACCGCCTTGACCTGCCGCTCCTTGGCGACATGGGGCACGAGATCGACGCCGGCCGTGCCTTCGCTCGGATTGTCGAGGTTTAGCGTCGGCGGGACGATCTGGTCGCGAATGGCGAGGATGCAGAAGATCGCCTCGACCGCTCCGGCGCCGCCGAGCAGGTGACCGATCGCCGACTTGGTCGAGCTCATCGACAGCTTGCCCACGGCGTTGCCGAACAGGCGGCGGACCGCGCCCAGCTCCAGCTCGTCGCCGAGCGGAGTCGAGGTGCCGTGGGCGTTGATATAGTCGATGTCGCTGAGGTCCAGGCCGGAGCGTTTCATCGCCACTTCCATCGCCCGGTAGCCGCCCGCGCCTTCCGGATGAGGCGCGGTGACGTGATAGGCGTCGCCCGACATGCCGTAGCCGACCAGCTCGGCATAGATTTTGGCGCCGCGCCGCTTCGCCCGCTCATATTCCTCGAGGATGACCACGCCCGCGCCTTCGCCCATGACGAAGCCGTCGCGGTCCTTGTCGTAGGGGCGCGACGCCTTTTCCGGCTGGTCGTTATACTGGGTGGAGAGCGCCCGCGCCTGGGCGAAGCCGGCGATCCCGAGCGGGCAGAGCGCGCTCTCGGCGCCGCCCGCCACCATCACGTCGGCCTCGTCGAGAGCGACCATCCGCGCGGCGTCGCCGATCGAATGGGCGCCGGTCGAGCAGGCGGTGACGACCGCGTGATTGGGGCCCATCAGCCCGTATTTGATCGAGACCTGGCCGGAGATGAGGTTGATCAGCCGGCCGTGGACGAAGTGCGGGCTGACCCGGCGCGGACCCTTTTCGTGAAGGACGAGCGATTCCTTTTCGATCCCCGGCAGGCCACCGATTCCGGAGCCGATCGATACCCCGACGCGGTAGCGCTCTTCCTCGCTCATGTCGGTGAGGCCGGCATCCTCCAGCGCCTGGCCGGCCGCGTCGAGGCCGTAGACGATGAACGGATCGACCTGGCGCTGGACCTTGTGGTCGACCCTTTTGCCGGGATCGAAGCCATATTCATGCTCCGGCGGCTTCACCTCGCAGGCGATCTGGCAGGCATAATCGGTCGGATCGAACCGGGTGATCCGGGTCGCGCCGCTCTTCGACGCCAGGATGTTCTTCCAGCTGGTATCAATGTCGGCGCCCAGGGGGGACACCATTCCGAGACCCGTCACGACTACGCGGCGCATATCATGTCTCCAAACGCTAAACAGGCCCAGTCCCGTTCGGGCTGAGCCTGTCGAAGCCCTTCATTTCTTGAACGCCTCTAAGAAGGAAAGAGGGCCCTTCGACAAGCTCAGGGCGAACGGAGGTTGAACCGTCCTCAGGCCTTGTGGGCCTCGATATAGTCGATGGCGTCCTTGACCGTGCTGATCTTCTCCGCCGCGTCGTCCGGGATCTCGACCCCGAACTCCTCCTCGAAGGCCATGACCAGCTCGACGATGTCGAGGCTGTCGGCGCCGAGATCGTCGATGAAGCTGGCTTCCTCGGTGACCTTCTCGGCTTCGACGCCGAGATGCTCGACGACGATCTTCTTCACGCGGTCGGACGTCTCGCTCATGTGTGTGCCCTTCTTCCCTAGGTCTTGGTTTTGCGATGCCCTAGCCGCTCGCAGCCGGGGCTGGCAAGGGGCGGCATCTGAAACGGATCATTCCTCCACCGTTACAGCATCGCCATGCCGCCGTTGACGTGGAGGGTCTGCCCCGTGACGTAGCCGGCCTCCCGGCTGGCGAGGTAAACGGCGGCGGCGGCCACGTCGTTCCCGGCGCCGAGGCGGCCGGCCGGGATGCGCCCGAGCAGGGCCTCCTTCTGCGTGTCCGCAAGCGCGTCCGTCATCGCCGACTGGATGAAGCCCGGAGCGATGCAATTGACCGTGATGTTGCGGCTGGCGACCTCCTGGGCGAGCGCCTTCGACATTCCGACCAGGCCGGCCTTGGAGGCGGCATAATTGGCCTGGCCGGGGTTGCCGGTGGCGCCGACCACCGAGGTGATCGAGATGATGCGGCCGTGCCGGGCCCGCATCATCGGCTTCAGGGCCGCGCGGGCGAGGCGGAAGGCGGCCTCGAGGTTGATCCGGATGACGTCCGTCCACTCCTCGTCCTTCATCCGCATGGCGAGATTGTCGCGGGTCACGCCGGCATTGTTGATCAGGATGTCGAGCTTCCCGCCCAGCGCCTCGACCGCCTGCGGCACCAGCGCGTCGACAGCGACGGCGTCCGAGAGGTTCGCCGGCAGCGCGACATGGTCGCCGCCGAGGCCGGCGCGGAAGGCGTCCAGCTTCTCGGCATTGGACCCGGAGACCGCCAGCCGGGCTCCCTGCCCAGCCAGCGCCTGCGCGATCGCGGAGCCGATCCCGCCGGAGGCGCCGGTGACCAGGGCGGTCATTCCTGTGAGATCAAACATCAATGTCTCCATTCAAAGGCTGTCATGCTGAACTTGTTTCAGCATCCAGTTTCGAGCCCCCACAGGTGGAGAACTGGACCCTGAAACAAGTTCAGGGTTACGGCTCTCCCCTCGACCTAGATTTCCTTCACCAGCGCCTCGATGTCGTCCATCGTGACGACGCTCGTCACCTTCGCGTCGGGTGCGATGCGCTTGACCATCGGGCCGAGCACCTTGCCGCCGAACTCGACGAAATGGTCGACGCCCGCCTCCGCCATCGCCGCCACGCTCTCGCGCCAGCGGACCATGCCGGTGACCTGCTCGACGAGGAGCCGGCGGATCTCGTCCGGCGCCTCGACCGGAGCGGCGGTGACGTTCGCGTAGAGCGGGACGGCCGGCTCGTCGAAGTCCAGGTCCGCCAGCGCCTGCTCCATCTCGGCGGCGGCGGGCGCCATGAGAGGCGAGTGGAAGGGAGCGGAGACGGGGAGGAGGACGGCGCGTCTGGCGCCTTTTTCCCTGGCGATTTCGAGCGCCCGCCCGACGGCTCCGCGATGGCCTGAAATGACGACCTGCGACGGATCGTTATCGTTGGCGACCACGCACACTTCGCCCTGCGCCGCGGCCTCGGCCACCGCCCGGGCGATGTCGATGTTGGCGCCGAGCAGGGCGGCCATCGCCCCCTCCCCCACCGGCACCGCCCGCTGCATCGCCTCCCCGCGGAGCTTCAGCAGCCGCGCCGTCGTGGCGACGGGGAACGCGAATGCCGCGCACAGGGCGCTATATTCTCCGAGGCTGTGGCCGGCGACGAAAT
>DASPJA010000033.1:0-31446 GCA_035628835.1 Allosphingosinicella sp. | reverse complement strand
ATGTGTCCGGTGAAGAGCAATTGCACCGGCGCCGCCGGCCGCACCGCGAGATGGAGGTTGCGGCCGTGCCGGATCGGCAGGAGCTCGCCTTCCGGAGTGACCACGTCGACCGGGGCGGGGTGCTTAAGCATCGGCTCCCCGGGCAGGGCGGAGAAAGCGTCGGCGAGGAGGGCGGCGACCTGGTTCAGGCCGACGAGGTTGCCCGAGCCGCTGTTGACCGCCGCCCAGGCCTCGACCTGCGCCAGCATCGGCTCGCCGGCGACACGCTCCACCGCCGCCGCTTCCTCGTTCGTCAGGCCCCGCATCGGGGAAGCTCTAGCCGGAGATGGGGCGGTGCAAAACCCCTCACACCGCCCTGTGAAGGACGTCCCCTCCGTTGCAGGGAGGGGAGGCGGTCAGAGGCGGTCCCGGAACGCGGCGACGACATCCTCGTAGAGCTTCTTCTTGAACGGGACGATCATCGCCGGAAGCGCCTCGGGATCGGCCCATTTCCAGGCGCGGAACTCGGGATCCGCCGTCGCGATGTTCACGTCGTCGTCGGTGCCGAGGAAGCGGGCCAGGAACCAGGTCTGGCGCTGGCCGCGCCAGCGGCCCTTCCACAGCTTTCCGACCAGGTCCCCGGGCAGGTCGTAGAAGAGCTCCTCGCCGTGCCGGGCGACGATCTCCACCTTGTCGCGGGCGATTCCGGTCTCCTCCTCCAGCTCGCGAAGCGCCCCCTCGACCGCGTCCTCGCCCTTGTCGAGGCCGCCCTGCGGCATCTGCCAGGCCTCGAGCGTGCTGTCGAGGCGCTGGCCCACCCACACCTTGCCTTCGGCGTTGACCAGCATGACTCCGACCGCGGGCCGGTAGGGGAGGTCGTTCATGCCGCGCTTCTTCCTTGGTGATCCTGCAGGCGTCGAGCCTTTCCCTTATTGCGCCCGCGGCCATCCGCCAACCGGAGCGGCCGTGATTGACCGCAATTGCGTCAATCGCCGGCGCGCCTTGACTTTCGAAGGGGGCTCCAGCATCCGGCGATTCAGGAGATGCGGAGGGAAAAATGGGTAATTTCAAGGTTCTGGCGGCGGTCGCGGCCGCCCTGCTGATCGGCGGAGCCGCCGCCGCCAAGGAGAAGCCGGACCAGCCCAAGGTGAAGAAGGTCTGCCGCACCGAGCAGATGTCCGGCCGCATCACTCCCACCCGCGTCTGCCGCCCCAAGGACGTGAGGCCCGCGGGAGAGCAGGAGAGCCAGCGCGAGGCCCGCAGTTCGGACGAGCCGCCCGCCCGAGGCAACTGACCGGCGGCCCCTCGTCCGTAGCTGAACAGGTCTTGCTCAAAGTGCGGCCGGCTCCTCGCCGCCGCGGCTAAACCATTGACAGAGCGCGGCTTCCCCGCATATTTGACGCGTTCTTATTTGGCTTGGGGGATTTCATATGCGCTCGATCGTGTTCGCCGCCGCCTGCGGCGCCCTGCTTTGCTCGCCGGCGCTGGCCGCCAAGGGTGGCGCGGACGGGGACAGCAAGGACAAGGTGGTCTGCAAGGCGATCGACGCGACCTCGACCCGCATCGCGCGCAAGAAGGCGTGCATGACCAAGGCGCAGTGGAAGCAATATGCCGAGGAGCAGTCCCGCGAGAACCGCAAGCACAACCGCGACGCCATCGGCGAGGGCGGCAACATCCCCCGCGAATTCTAGGCCGTGCAGGCGGCGAACGCCGCCGGCCGCCTGAAAATTTCCTTCGCGATCCTCTCGCGCCGTGCGCCTTAACTCTCTATTCTGCTTGGGGCGGGAGCGCGCCTGCGCTAGCTCACCAGCGGAAAAGAGGAATTAAATGGCGACGGCCACCCATTATCTGACTCCCGAGGAAGCGGGCGCGGACACGCCCTGCGAGGCCGTGGTCGTCCGCTTCGCCGGCGACAGCGGCGACGGCATGCAGCTGACCGGCGGCCAGTTCACCTTGTCGACCGCGCTGGCCGGCAACGATCTCGCCACCTTCCCCGATTTCCCGGCTGAGATCCGCGCCCCGCAGGGCACGACCTTCGGAGTCTCCGCTTTCCAGATCAATTTCGGCTCGGCCGCGATCGAGACCGCGGGCGATGCGCCCGACGTGCTGATCGCGATGAACCCCGCCGCGCTCAAGACCAACGTCCAGGATCTGAAGCCCGGCGGCCTCGTCATCGCCGACGAGGGCGAGTTCGGTGCCCGCAACCTCGCCAAGGCCGGCTACGAGGCCAATCCGCTCGACGACGGCAGCCTCTCCCGCTGGCAGGTCATCCGCTTCAACATCTCCCAGCTCACCCTCGACGCGGTGAAGCCGTTCGGCCTCGGCAACAAGGAGGCCCTGCGCTGCAAGAACATGTGGACGCTCGGCCTGGCGCTGTGGATGTTCGACCGCGACCGGGAGCCGATCATCGCCTGGCTCCGGGCCAAATTCGCCAAGGCGGCGGAGCTTGCCGAGGCGAATATCGCCGCTCTCAACGCCGGCCACGCTTATGGCGAGACCGCCGAGATCGGCGGCCAGATCCCGCAGCGCCACATCGATCCGGCGCCGGCCGAGCCGGGCCTGTACCGGACGGTGACCGGCGCCGAATCGATCTCGCTCGGCCTGGTGGCCGGGGCGCAGCTGGCGGGCCTGCCGATGTTCTTCGGCGGCTATCCGATCACTCCGGCGTCCGCGATCCTCCACCATCTCTCGCGCCTCAAGGAATATGGGGTGACGACCTTCCAGGCGGAGGACGAGATCGCCGCTATCGGCTCGGCGATCGGGGCGAGCTATGCCGGAAGCCTCGGAGTCACCTCTTCCTCGGGCCCGGGAATCGCGCTCAAGATGGAGGCGATGGGCCTCGCCATCATGACCGAGCTGCCGCTGGTCATCATCAACTCGCAGCGCGGCGGCCCCTCGACGGGCCTGCCCACCAAGACCGAGCAGTCGGATCTCTACCAGGCCGTCTAC
Source organism: Allosphingosinicella sp. (assembly GCA_035628835.1). Lineage (GTDB taxonomy): Bacteria > Pseudomonadota > Alphaproteobacteria > Sphingomonadales > Sphingomonadaceae > Allosphingosinicella. The sequence goes on along the minus strand of DASPJA010000033.1, from coordinate 28,518 downwards.
GGCCGCAACGGCGACGCTCCGCTGCCGGTGATCGCGGCGCGCTCGCCGGCCGACGCCTTCGACTGCGCGATCGAAGCGTGCCGGATCGCCGTCCAGTACATGACCCCGGTGATGCTTCTCACCGACGGCTATATCGCCAATGCCGCCGAGCCCTGGCGGGTGCCGGACATGGCCGGCTTCGAGCCCTTCCCCGTGGCTTTTCACGACACGCCGCCGCCGGAAGGCGAGGCGGTCAATCCCTATGCGCGGGACGGCAAGCTCGCCCGGGTCTGGATCCGGCCCGGAAGCCCCGGCCTCACCCATCGCATCGGCGGCATCGAGAAGAATGTCGGAACCGGCCATATCGATTACGCCCCCGCCAACCACCAGGCGATGACCGACATCCGGGCGAACAAGGTGCTCGGGGTCGCCGATTCGATCCCGGAGCAGGAGGTCTGCCTGGGCGGGCCGGGCGCCAGGCTGGCGGTGGTCGGCTGGGGCTCGACCTTCGGCCCGATCCACCAGGCCGTCCGCCGCGCCAGGGGCCGGGGTCTCGACGTCGCCCATATCCACATCCGCCACATCTGGCCGCTTCCGAAGAATCTGGGCGAGCTGCTGCGGTCCTGCGACCGGATCATCGTTCCGGAAATGAACAAGGGTCAGCTCAAGACCCTGCTCCGCGACCAGTTCCTCGTCGACGCCCGGCCCGTGAACAAGGTCTCCGGCCAGCCCTTCAAGATCGCCGAGATCGAAGCGGCGATCGAGGAGGCGCTGGCATGAGGGCGCGGAAGATGAGATCCACACCGTTCGCCCTGAGCCTGTCGAAGGGCTTTAGTCGTTGCGCCGCAAGGGAAGTGGAGGGCTTCGACAAGCTCGGCCCGAACGGTCTTGCACGACGCCGTGATTTTCCCTCTTTCGAGACCCTGTCATGAACGAGATCGCCAAGCTCACCGCCAAGGATTTCGCCACCGACCAGGAGGTGCGCTGGTGCCCCGGCTGCGGCGATTATGCCGTGCTCAAGGCGGTGCAGCGGACCATGCCGGAGCTGGGCGTGAGGCCCGAGAACACCGTCTTCGTCTCCGGCATCGGCTGCTCGTCGCGTTTCCCTTATTACATGGAGACCTACGGCTTCCACACCATCCACGGCCGGGCGCCGAGCTTCGCGACCGGGATCAAGCTGGCGCGGCCCGAGCTCGATGTCTGGATCATCACCGGCGACGGCGACGCCCTGTCGATCGGCGGCAACCACACGATGCACGTCCTTCGCCGCAACCTCGACTGCCAGATATTGCTGTTCAACAACGAGATATACGGCCTGACCAAGGGCCAATACTCGCCGACCAGCCGGGCCGGCACCCGCTCTCCTTCGACTCCGTTTGGATCGGTCGACCGGCCGGTCAGCCCCTGCGCCTTCGCCCTCGGCTCGGGCGCGCGCTTCATCGCCCGCGGCATCGACGTCCACAAGAACCTGCCGGAGGTGCTCAAGGCCGCCCACGCCCACAAGGGCGCGAGCTTCGTCGAGATCTACCAGAATTGCATCGTCTACAATGACGACGTCTTCGCGCCTTTCACCGCCAGGGAGAATGCCGGCAGGCAGCTCTGGCTGAAGGCTGGCGAGCCGATGCTGTTCGACGGCGGCGCCCGCGGAATCGCCCTCGACCGCGAGGCGCTCGCCCTCAAGGTCGTCGACGTCGAGGGCGGCGACTGGGAGGCGGCGGGCGTGCTCGTCCACGATCCGAGGAACCGCTCGGTCGCGCACATGCTGGTCGAGATGCCGTTCGGCGCCTTCCCGACCGCGCTCGGAGTCCTCTACGAGGATCCCGCCCCGACCTTCGAGAGCGCGGTGGTGCGCCAGAACCAGGAGGCCGCGGCCGGCAAGAAGGCGGACCTCCAGGCCCTGGTGTCGAAGGGCCAGAGCTGGATGGTGACCAAGGAACCGCACGTCATTTGACCCCCCTCCCTGGAAGGGAGGGGCCAGGGGTGGGTAGGCGAGCGAAGCGAGACTTTCCGCTGACCCGGAGTTTCGGCCGCCTTCGGCGGACCCACCCCCCGGCCCATCCCTTTCAGGGAGGGGAGCGGTCTTGCGTCCATTGCCCTTTCCCGCCACCTAGCGCCCCATGAACGACCACCCCCGCGGGCGTCATCTCGTCGCCGCCGATCGCCGATTCGCGACCGGCGGGGGGCTGGTCGCGCAACTGCTGTCGGGGAGCTTCTCGCGGATCCTCGACCGGATCGACCGCGGGCTCGAGCAGGGCGCGATCGAGGCGACGCTTCCGGACGGCTCGAGCCGCCTGCTGGGCGGCCGCCGCCCCGGCCCGCGGCCCGTCGTCCGCCTTCACAGCTGGCGCTCGCTCGCCCGGCTGATCAATTCGGGCTCGGTCGGCTGGTACAAGGCCTGGGAGAAAGGCGAATGGTCGTCGCCCGATCCGGTGCCGCTGTTCGACCTGTTCATGCTCAACGCCGAGAGTCTGGGCGCCACCGCCCGCGCCAAGGGGCTGTTCCGGCTGGTCAACAGCGTCGCCCACCGCTTCCGCGACAACGACAAGGCACGCGCCAGGGAGAATATCTCCCACCATTACGACCTCGGCAACGATTTCTACCGCGCCTGGCTGGACGAGGGGATGACCTATTCGAGCGCCGTCTTCGCCGAGCCGGTCTCGGCCGGAGAGCCGCTGGAGGCGGCGCAGGGCCGAAAGCTCCGCCTGCTCCTCGACCGGCTCGGCCTGAAGCCCGGCCAGCGGCTGCTCGACATAGGCTGCGGCTGGGGCTCGCTGGCCGAGGTCGCGGCGAGGGATTACGGGGTGGAGGTCACCGGCCTCACCCTGTCGGAGGAGCAGAAGGCCTATGCCGAGCGGCGGCTGGAGGCGGCGGGCCTCGGCGGCCGCTGCGCGATCGAGCTCACCGACTATCGCGACGCCCGCGGCCCGTATGACGCGGTCGCCAGCGTCGAGATGGTGGAGGCGGTCGGCCAGGCTTACTGGCCCGCCTGGCTCGACAGCATCGCCCGGGTGCTGAAGCCCGGAGGCCGAGCCGCCATCCAGTTCATCTCGATCCGCGAGCCGCTCTTCGAGGGCTATGCGGCCAATGCCGACTTCATCCAGACCTACATCTTCCCCGGCGGCATGCTGATCAGCGAGTCGAGGCTCGAGGCGCTGGCAGTACAGGCCGGCCTGAGCTGGCGGGACCGCGAGGGCTTCGGCCTCCATTATGCCGAGACCCTGAAGCGCTGGCGCGCCCGCTACGACGAGGCTGTTGCCAAGGGCCGCCTCCCGGCCGGCTTCGACGAGCCGTTCCACCGCCTGTGGCGCTACTATCTGATGTATTGCGAGGGCGGGTTCCGCGGCGGCGGGATCGACGTGGCGCAGGTGACTTTGGTCAAGGGGTAGGGAAGGGAAGGGCTCCGACAGGCTCAGCCCGAACGCAGGAAGTTCGGCCTCCGAACCCGAACCGTTCGGGCTGAGCCTGTCGGAGCCCTTCTTTTCCTTATCCTCGCACCTCCAGCCTTTCCCCGGTCTCGAAGCCCTGTTTCAGCAGGTCCACGAGCGCCTCGGCGACCGCGGCGGGCGGCTTCAGGGTCGCCGGGTCCTCGCCGGGAAAGGCGCGGGCGCGCATCGTCGTGGCGGTGGAGCCGGGATCGATTATCGCCACCCGGAGCGGCGAGATGTTGCGCACCTCCTCGGCATAGCTCAGCATCAGAGTCTCGAGCGCCGCCTTGGAGGCGCCGTAGGCGCCCCAATAGGCCCTTGGATGGCGGCCGACGCTTGAGGTGACCGCGAGCAGCCGCCCAGCCTCGCTCTTCCTGAGCAGCGGATCGAAGCCGGCGATCAGCGCCTGGTTGGCGAGCAGGTTCAGGGTGAGGACCCGGCTGAACTCCTTGCCGTCGATCTGGGCGACCGGAGTCAGCGAGCCGAGCGTTGCGGCGTTGAGCACGAGGATGTCGAGCCGGCCCCAGCGATCCGCCACCGCCATCGCCAGCCTCGCGATGCCGTCCGTCTCGGTGAGGTCGAGCGGAGCGATGGTGGCGGTTCCGCCCGCCTGGTGGATCCGCTCCTCGGCCAGCTCGAGATCGGCGGCGGTGCGCGCGGTGAGGACGACATGGGCGCCGGAGCGCGCCAGCGCTTCCGCCGTGGCGGCGCCGATGCCGCGGCTGGCGCCGGTCACGAGGGCGATCCGGCCTTCAAGGAAAATTTCGGTCATTTGCGCCCTTATCCGTCATGCTGAACTTGTTTCAGCATTCAGTTCGATGAAGGCCGGCGATGCTCGAAACTGGACCCTGAAACAAGTTCAGGGTGACAGGAAGGGGAGAGTCAGGCGTATCTCTCCGCCAGCAGGGCCAGCTGGTCGGGCGCCTCCAGATCCTCCTGGTCGGTCAGCCGGGTCGGATAGGCGCCGGTGAAGCAGGCGTCGCAATATTGCGGCTGAGCCTCGTCGCGCAGGTCCTCGCCCAGCGCCCGGTAGAGCCCGTCGATCGAGATGAAGGCGAGGCTGTCCGCCTTGATATAGTCGTTCATCTGCGGGACGTTCATCTGCGCCGCGAGCAATTTGGCGCGGTCGGGCGTGTTGACTCCGTAGAAGCAGCTGTGGCGGGTCGGCGGCGAGGCGATCCGCATATGGACCTCCCGCGCTCCCGCCTCGCGAAGCATCTGGACGATCTTGAGCGAGGTGGTGCCGCGGACGATCGAATCGTCGATCAGCACCAGCCTCTTGCCCTGGATGAGGGCGCTGTTGGCATTGTGCTTCAGCTTGACGCCCAGGTGGCGGACCGCGTCGCCGGGCTGGATGAAGGTCCGGCCGACATAATGGGAGCGGATGATTCCGAGCTCGAACGGAATTCCGCTTTCCTGGGCATAGCCGATCGCCGCGGGAACGCCGCTGTCCGGCACCGGCACGACATAATCGGCCTCGACCGGATTCTCGCGCGCCAGCTGGGCCCCTATCGCCTTCCTGACCTGGTAGACCGAGGCGCCGTCGAGGACGCTGTCCGGCCTCGAGAAATAGATATGCTCGAAGATGCAGGGGCGGGGGCGGACGTCCTGGAACGGCCGGTGCGAGCGAACGCCCTGGCTGGAGACGATGACGATCTCGCCGGGCTCGACCGAGCGGATATAGGTGGCTCCGACGACGTCGAGGGCCACCGTCTCGGAGGCGAAGATGTAGGAATCGCCGAGCCGGCCCATCACCAGCGGCCTCACGCCGAGCGGGTCGCGGCAGGCGATCATGCCCTCGCTTGTCAGGCAGATGAGCGAATAGGCGCCCTCGACCTGCTTGCAGGCGTCGATCAGCCGGTCGAGCAGGGTCCGGTAGGTCGAGGTGGCGACGAGGTGGATGATGACCTCGGTGTCGGAGGTCGACTGGAAGATGGAGCCGCGCCGGTTGAGGTCGCGCCTCAGCCGCATCGCGTTGGAGATGTTGCCGTTATGGGCGACCGCGAAGCCGCCCGAGGCGAGCTCCGCGAACAGCGGCTGGACGTTGCGCAGGGCGGTCTCGCCCGTGGTCGAATAGCGGACGTGGCCGATGGCGGCGGCGCCGGCGAGTCGGCGGATCACCTCGTCCTTGTCGAAATTGCCGGCGACATGGCCCATCGCCCGGTGCGAATGGAAGTTGCGGCCGTCGAAGCTGGTGATCCCGGCCGCTTCCTGGCCTCGATGCTGGAGGGCATGAAGGCCGAGCGCGGCCACCGCCGAGGCGCTGTCCGAGCCCCATATGCCGAACACGCCGCATTCCTCGCGGAGTTTGTCCCCGTCGAGACCTGTGTCGAATGGATGCGTGGTCAGCATGTCGAAAACGCCCGCTCGCTCGTCTGATTTTGCCCCGCGCGTCATATAGGGGCCCGACCGGCCTTTGTCGCCCCGCCCGGCTTAAATTGATGTGGATAATGGAACGGCTTGGCCCGTCGCGAATCTTGCCCAGAGACAAGCCATGAAGAAGAGTCTCCTCCTCCTCCTGTTCCTGGCCGGCTGCGGCCGCGGCGACGAGCCCGCCAACGAGCAGGCCGCGCCCGATTCGCGATCGGGGGCGGCCGCCGATTCGAGGGCGCCCGCCGCCTCGCCCTCCGCCGGCGCCGCGCTGGCCGGCCTCTACGAGGGCGGGGCGGGGCCGCAGAAGAACCAGTTGTGCATCGTCGACACGGGCCGCGACACCCAGTTCGGGCTGCTCGTCTGGGGCGGCAACCTGCACAGCTGCTCCGGCGCCGGCCGCGCGGTGCGCGAGGGCGAGCGGCTCACTCTGGCCATGGCCGGCGACGAGACCTGCACGATCGCCGCCACCCTGAAGGACGGCATCGTGACTCTCCCCGCGACGGTGCCGACGGGCTGCGCTTATTATTGCGCCGCCCGGGCCACCCTCGCCGGCGCCCGCTTCACCCGCGCCGGATCCACTCCAGCCGATGCGAGAAAGGCGACCGACATCGCCGGCGACCCCCTCTGCGATTAGCACGTCATCCCGGCGAAGGCCGGGATCCATGAACATTCACGGTCGGAACTTCATGCGGCGGTGTTCCTGGATTCCGGCCTCCGCCGGAATGACGGCTCCCAATCTTGACGTTGACGTGAACGTAAACTACCGCGTCCGGCCATGCCGCACGCCCTTCATTCGGACTTCGCCGCCCCCGAATCCGGCGGCAAGTCCTACACCATCACCGATCTTTGCGAGGAGTTCCGGGTCACCCCCCGGGCGCTCCGCTTCTACGAGGACGAGGGGCTGATCTCGCCGCGCCGCCAGGGCCTCTCGCGAGTCTACGGCTGGCGCGACCGCGCCCGCCTCGCCTGGATCCTTCGCGGCAAGCGGGTCGGCTTCAGCCTCGCCGAGATTCGCGAGATGATCGACCTCTACGATCTCGGCGACGGCCGCGCCTCGCAGCGCCGGGTGACCCTGGAGAAATGCCGCGGCCGGATCGATCTGCTGACCAAGCAGCGCGCCGACATCGACGCCACCATCGCCGAGCTCGAACGCTTCATCGCCATGGTCGAAGCGGCGGATTCGGGCGGTCATTGAGCGGGAACGAGTGAGAATGGCCCCGCTTCCCCGTTCGGGCTGAGCCTGTCGAAGCCCTCCTTTTCGAAAAGTGGAGGAGGAGAGGGCTTCGACAAGCTCAGCCCGAACGGTTCAATTCAACCGGATAGGCTCTACGAGGAACGCCATGCCCAGCTACACCGCCCCAGTCCGCGAGACGCGCTACGTGCTCGAAGAGGTGCTCGGCCTCGACCGCTACTCCAACCTGCCGGGCTTCGAGAACGCCACTCCCGACATGATCGAGGCGATCCTGACCGAGGGCGGCCGCTTCGCCTCCGAGGTGCTGGCGCCGCTCAACCGGATCGGCGACGAGAAAGGCTGCGTCCGCCACGAGGACGGAAGCGTCTCGACTCCGCCGGGCTTCAAGGAGGCGTGGGACCAGTTCACCGCCGGCGGCTGGACGACCCTGTCGGCGCCCGAGCAATATGGCGGCCAGGGCCTTCCCCAGGTCGTCGGAACCGCCGTCACCGAATATCTGCTCTCCGCCAACCAGGCCTTCGAAATGTATCATGGCCTGACCGCGGGCGCCGTCGCCTCCATTCTCACCAAGGGCTCGGAAGAGCAGAAGGCCAAATATCTGCCCAACATGGTCGCCGGCAAATGGACCGGGACGATGAACCTCACGGAGCCGCATTGCGGGACCGATCTCGGCCTTCTCCGGACCCGCGCCGTCCCGCAGGGCGCGGTGACCGACGGAGTGGCGGAAAGCTACAGGATCAGCGGCACCAAGATCTTCATCTCCTCGGGGGAGCATGACCTGGCCGAGAACATCATCCACCTCGTCCTGGCCAAGATCGAGGGCGCTCCGGACAATGTGAAGGGCATCTCGCTGTTCATCGTGCCCAAGCGAATCCTCGACGACAACGGCACCCTCGTCGCCAACGGGGTGTCGTGCGGCTCGATCGAGCACAAGATGGGCATCCATGGCAATTCGACCTGCGTGATGAACTATGACGAGGCCGAGGGTTATCTCGTCGGCGAGCCCGAGAAAGGCCTCGCCGCCATGTTCATCATGATGAACGCCGCGCGTCTCGGAGTCGGCCTCCAGGGCCTCGCCCAGGGCGAGGTCGCCTACCAGAATGCCGTCGCCTACGCGAAGGACCGCCGCCAGGGCCGGGCGCTCGTCCCCGATCAGCGCGACCCCGATGCCAAGGCCGACCCGATCATCGTCCATCCGGACGTGCGGCGGATGCTGATGGAGATGAAGGCGTTCAACGAGGCCGCCCGCGCCCTCGTCCTGTGGGGCGCGCTCCAGGTCGACATCTCCCGCCGCGCCCAGACCGAGGAGGAGCGCGAGGCCGCCTCCGACCTGCTCGGGCTGCTCACCCCCGTCATCAAGGGCTATATGACCGACCAGGGCTTCAAGGTCGCGGTCGATGCCCAGCAGATTCACGGCGGCCACGGCTATATCCGCGAATGGGGCATGGAGCAGTTCGTCCGCGACGCCCGCATCGCCCAGATCTACGAAGGCACCAACGGAATCCAGGCGCTCGACCTGGTCGGCCGCAAGCTCGGCGCCAACGGGGGGAGGGCGATCCAGGCCTTCCTCAAGCTCCTCGCCGAGGAGATCGCCGACGCCAAAGCCGGCGAAGGCGAGGCCGCCGAAGTCGCCGCCGCCCTCGAGAAGGGCGTCGCCGACCTCCAGGCCGCGACCATGTGGCTGATGCAGAACGGAATGGCCAACCCCAACCACGCCGGCGCCGCCGCCTATCCCTACATGACGCTGACGGGAATCGTCTGCCTCGGCCTGATGTGGCTGAGAATGGCCAGGGCGAGCAAAACCGCTCTGGCCAACGGCGCCGAGGGCCGAAGCTTCCACGAAGCCAAGCTCGTAACCGCCCGCTTCTTCGCCCAGCGCATGATGCCGGAGACGGGCGCGCTGAGGCGCCAGATCGAAGCCGGCTCGGATACGCTCATGGCGCTTCCGGCGGAGGCTTTTTGACAAGCCGCCGAACGGATATTCGAGCGAATTAGTATCGATATCCGTGGCCGCCGGTCGGTCTGTTCATCGGATTCCGACTAGTAAGTAGATGCCCGACCGCATAGTGTGTGGCTATGACGGACCCGGCTGCTCCGCTGAATTGGCTTCAGCTATTCTCAGCTGCCTTGGGTGGCGGGGTCACGGTCAAGCTCGTCGACATTCTCTATCAGGAGATACGCCGCCGATCTGAAAGGTCCCAGTCGGCTGCCACTTTCCTGGACAAGCACTTAGATCCTCTCTTGAAGGCGGCGGACGAGTTGGCCGGCAAGCTTCATTCCTTGGCGACCGAAGATTTTGAAAGCTTAGTCGGCCGCAGTCTCACCCTCAAGCCGCTGAACGACAACGATTTCGGTAGCTTGTTATATCTTTTCAGCCGGTTTTGGGCTCAGATTGAAATTATCCGTCAGGAAGGCCTCTCGATCGCCATTTCTGCGGATCCACGGGGCGCGCGCTTGCAAGCCTTTCTCGCCTCACTCGAATCAAGAAAAGTTCGTCTGGTCGACCGGATCTCGCAGCGTGCGATTGGCGAGTTGCTCATGGACGCGGAGGCAGATCCACCGAAGACCATCGGCTATGTGCGTTTTGTCCGCGCTGTCGAGGGCGTCGGTGACGCAGAACGCTGGATCACGCCTTTGGCTCAGGTGCTCCTCAGCCTGCAACACAGGGCGCATCGTCAACAACTGCTTCAATATGGAATTGTTGTGCAGGCTCTTGCGGACACCCTTGATGCGAGGCGCGCTGTCACACGGCTACGTCCTGGCTATCCGACCAAGCTTTCGCAGCGGACGCGAAGGCATTTGCGCTATCGCGTTTTCGGCGTGTATCTAAAGTTTGTAGCTGATCGAGAGCGCTATCTCAGCCCGCCCAAAAAAGGGTAGGCGGTCCTACTTGGTTTTGGTCCCGATGGGACGACACACCAGTTGGACCGCCTTTAGCTCGTGAGCAAACAGCTTGCTCTGCGAGTGATATAGGCCAGCGGTGATCCCGGCGCAAGGTTGTTCCGCCTCTGATCGCTTTGCGCTGAGGGCCTTCAGCCGCGCCCGCCTCTCCTCCCTCGTCATCGCCAGCGCCCAGCTCCATGCCGCTTCATAGGCCGGCCCGATCCGCCGTTCGATGGTCACCATCCGGTCCGCGAACGCCTTGCCGTAGAGGTCGGTCCAGACGTCGTAGAGGAAGAGGTAGAGGAGGCGGTGGTCGTCGAGGCCGCCGCGGTCGGGGAGGGCGAAGGCCAGGCGGTGGCCGAGCTCGTGGACCAGGGTCGCCTTCTTGTAGGCGGGGGAGTAGCTCGCCCGGAGCCGGATGGTGCGGCCGTCGAAGCTCGCCATCGGCCGGCCCTCGGAGACGATGACGTCCACCCGCGAGCCGGGGAAGGCGAGGCCGGTGGCGGCTTCCATCGCGGCGACGATCCTTGGTCCTTCCGCCTCCCACAGCCGGCGATATTCACCGGCGGCTTCAGCATATTCCGGCGACACCGGCGTGAACGACACGGGCGGCGCGGCGGCGCAGAGCAGAGCGGCAAGCGCGGGAGCGAGGATCGTCCGGCGGACCATGGCAGCAAGATAAGCAGTCCCGAGCGCCTTGCCTACCGCCCACGTTCATGATATGTTCTCAACATTATAACTGGCTCTTTTAAACGTCGAGAAGAATGCGATCCGCCGGAGTCGCGATGGACGGCGCCCGGAAGGATTGCGAGCGCGCTTGCGGAAGGTCCAGGCCGCCCCAGGCAAAGGTCACAGTGAAATTTTTTCAGGCTCGCCGTGAACTTCGGCTCGTGGGTGCAGCGGAAGCGGCTCCCTCCGGTACGCCGGCCGGCCGATCCGCGACTGAAAAAAATACGCCCCGTGTGCAAGTCGTCCAGGTCGTCCACTTCGTCCGGAACCGAACGCCGGAATCCGACGCTAGCCCGCCTGCTTGCGCACCATCCCCGATTCCGCGCCCCGGTCCAGGACGATGCCCCGAGCCATCACCACGCCCTCGAAATGGGCGATCGGGCCGGGCCGGCTGATCCAATAGCCCTGGACCTGGTCGCAGCCCTCGGCGCGAAGCGCCTCGAGCTGGGCCTCCGTCTCCACGCCCTCGGCGACCACCGGCATCCCCAGCCCCTGGCCGAGGCCGATCACCGAGCGGATGATGGCGCGTGCCTGCGGATTGTCGATCATGTCGCGGATGAAGCTCTGGTCGATCTTGACCTTGTCGAACGGGAACATCCGGAAATAGCTGAGCGAGGAATAGCCGGTGCCGAAATCGTCCATCGAGATCTGCACGCCCAGCGCCTTCAGCCGCTCGAGAATGACGATCGCCTTGCCCGGATCCTTGATCAGCAGCCCCTCGGTGATCTCGAGCTCGAGCCGGGCCGGGTCGAGGCCGGTCTCGCCCAGCACGGCTTCGACCTCTGAGGCGAGGTCGCCCTGGGTGAATTGCGCCGGCGACAGATTGACCGAGAGCTTGAGCGCCGGGGTCCAGCGCGCCGCCTCGGCGCAGGCTTGGCGGAGGACCCAATGGCCCAGCTTGAGGATGAGGCCGCTCTCCTCGGCGAGCGGAATGAAGGTCGCCGGCCCGATCTCGCCGAGCTGGTCGTGGGTCCAGCGCAGCAGCGCCTCGAAGCCGAGGATCGAGCCGCTCTCGAGGTCGGCGAGCGGCTGGTAGTGAAGGGAGAGCTCGCCTCGGCCGATCGCCTGCCTCAGGTCCGCCTCGAGCTGCCGGCGCCGGCGCAGCGCCTCGTCCATCGCCGCCTCGTAGAAGCGGGCGGTGCCGCGCCCCTCCGCCTTGGCGCGGTAGAGGGCCATGTCGGCATTCTTGATCAGGCTTTCCGGATCGGCGGCGTCGGCGGGGAACAGGGCGACCCCGACGCTCGCGCTGATCCGGACCGTGTCCTGGCCGAGCGCGAACGGCTCGGCGAGAGCCTCGAGGATCCGCTGGGCGAGCAGGCCGGCATGGTCGGGCTGCTGCCCGCCGGCCTGAACCACCGCGAACTCGTCGCCGCCGAGGCGCGCGACCAGCTCGTGGCCGCGAACCGCCGCCCTCAGCCGCTGCGCCGCCGCGACGAGCAGGGCGTCGCCCGCCGGATGGCCGTATATGTCGTTGACCGCCTTGAAGCCGTCGAGGTCGACGCACAGGACGGCGACGTGATCGGCCGTTTCGTCCGCTTTGGCCACGGTGCCGGCGAGCTGGTCGCCGAAGACGGCGCGGTTGGGAAGGCCGGTGAGGGCGTCGTGGAAGGCGAGGTGGGCGATCCGCTCCGCCGCCTCCTTGCGCTCGGAAATGTCGCGCACGGCGAGGATTCGAAGCTCGGCTCCGCGCCAGGCGAGCGGGCGCAGCAGCAATTCGACCTCACGGCTCTCGCCGTCGGCGCGGAGCAGCCGGCATTCGGCCGGAGGCGCGTCCGGCGCCATCGGCAGCGCGCCGAGATTGACGTCGATGAGCAGGTCCGAGAGCCGCTCGGGCGCGGCGCCGACGCTGTCGAACCCGGCGAGCTGGAGGAAGCTTCGGTTGGCGTCGACGATCCGCTCGCCGTCTATCACCACCAGGCCCTCGACCGCGGCGTCGGCGAAGGTTCTGAGCCGCCGCGCCTCCTCGATCGCGTTGCGGGCGAGCTTGCGGTCGAACAGCACCATCATGAAGCCGATGGCGAGGATGACCAGGGCCATCGCCGCCACGGCGAGCGTGAGCAGCCTGCCGTCGATCGCCGCCGCCGGAACCTCGACCCGGGAATCGGGAAGGATCGACGCCGCCGCCATGGCGGTGAAGTGGAGCCCGCAAATGGCGAGGGTGAGCAGCAGGGCCGGCCGCCACGGCAGCGCCTGCGGCCTGCGCCGGTGCTCGGCCAGGGCGGCGGCGCTGAGCGCGGTTCCGAGCAGGAGCGAGACGGCGACGAGATCGGCGTCCCACAGGAAGCGGCCCGGAAGCTTCACCGCCGCCATTCCGATATGATGCATGGTTCCGATGCCGGCTCCGATCAGCACCCCCGCCGCGAGGGTTCCGAAGCGGCCGCCGCGCAGGGCCAGGGTCCAGCCGGCGCCGGTGATCGTTACCGCCGACGCGATCGAAATCAGGGTCAGATCGAGGTCGTAGCCGATCGGCAGGTTCGGCCGGTAGGCGAGCATGGCGATGAAATGGGTCGCCCAGATGCCGGTGCCGGCGACGAAGCCCGCCAGCGCCGTCCACATCCGCGGCCGCCGCTCCGCCCGCCGCGCCTGCTCGAAGATCGAGAAAGCGGTGAAGGCGGCGAGCAGGCAGATGGTGCCGGCGACGAGCACCAGCCGGAAATCATGCTCGCCGGTGATACAGGCATAGACCCGAAGCATTCGTCACCCACCCCTGGAAGGGTGCGCTTATGCGGCGGGGAGGTGAAGAAGGCGTAAAGCATGACACTTTCTTGCCTCCCTGCCGCGAGGCGATGGGGAGGCAAGTCGCTCAGATCGCCGTCTCGAGCTGGGTGAACCGCACCGGCAGCACCTCCCGGGTCGACAGAGCCCCGTCCCGCGTCTTCGTCACCACGCTCAATTGCTGGACCTCCTTGCCGCCCAGCGGGATCACCATGCGCCCGCCCGGCGCTAATTGCTCTTCCAGGGCCGAAGGCGGGGCCGCGGCCGCGGCGGTGACGAGGATCCGGTCGAAGGGGGCGTGCTCGGGCCAGCCGCGCGAGCCGTCGCCGACCCTGATATCGATGTCATGGCCTTCCGAGGCGAGCCGGAGCCGGGCGCCTTCGGCGAACTCCTCGACGACCTCGACGCTCCAGACATGGGCGCCGAGCGCGCTCATCACCGCCGCCTGCCAGCCCAGGCCGGTGCCGACCTCGAGCACATGATGGCCCGGAGCGAGGTCGAGCAGGTCGAGCATCAGCGCCCCGATGAAGGGCTGCGAGATGGTCTTGTCGAAGCCGATCGGAAGCGGCGTGTCCTGATAGGCGGCGACGGCGAGCTGGTGCGGCACGAACAGGTGGCGGGGCACTCGGAGCAAGGCTGCGCGAAGCCGCGGATCGACCTCGTCCTTGCCGAGCTCCTCGCTGGCCAGGTCGAAATGGAGGTCGACGATCTCGACCATATGGCGCCTGAGCAATGCCAGATGCTGCTCGCCCATCGGCTTCATGCTGCGGCGCCTCCTTGACTCGTGACAAGGCGCAGAATGCGCCGCGCGGCGCAAGGGTCCGGACGCCGAAGCGGGAATGCGCTCTTCCGTTCGGGCTGAGCTTGTCTAAGCCCTTCCCTCGCGCCTTGAAGGGAGGGAAGTCCCTTCGACGAGCTCAGGGCGAACGGAGGGCTGGTTCACCTCGCCCAGCCCCTCACCCCACACTCCGCCCCGAGCCGAGGCTGAAGATCAGCTGCAGCCCGGCGCCGACCAGTGCGGCGATCACCAGCAGCCGCGGATAATGCGGCTCCTCCTTCTCGAGCACCGCCGCGGCCGAAGCCGCGGCGGTGGCGGCGGGGGGGTGCCGCAGCCGCACGATGTCGCGGCTCCACGAGGCGAAAGGCGGGCGCACCGCGGGCAGGTTGGCCTCCCGATGGAGGACCGGCAGCACGCCCTCGAAGCTGGGCTCCACCGAATGCTGGTGGCGGCCGGCGCGCCAGACGACCCGGTGGCCGCTCGGCACCATCTGCCAGGCTCCGCCGCAGCGGATCATGTCCCGCTCGCAGCGCCGGCAGCGCGAGAAATAATAGCCGCCATTGTAAACCTCTCCGGCCCCCGCCTCGTGGCCGCCCAGCGCGCATAACAGGCTCATCCTTCTTCCTCCTCCTCGACTGACGGGGCGCCGCCGCCGAGCCGGTACTCGGCGAGGAAGCGCAATTCCTCGTCGCCCTCGGCCATGGCCAGCGACGTATCCCAGATCTCGAAATGGCTGCCGGCGCCGATGAACAATATGTTCCTGCCGAGCCCGCCGCGCCGCCGGGCGAGCGGGGGCAGGGTGATCCGCCCGCCCTCGTCGTAGCTCGCCTCCTCGACCAGCCCGAAGGTCCGCCGGGCCCGGGCGTGATGCTCGTCGGACGGCCGCCCCAGCGCTTCGTCCCGAAGCCGGCGTCGCTCTAGCTCCGCCTCCAGCCGGGGCCGGAGCGCGGTGCCGTAGCCGGTCAGGCAGGGATCCTTTTCATGGACCCCGAGCAGCACCCGGCCGCCGTCGCCGTGGCGCGCCATCTCGCGCAGGATGAAAGGCGGGAGACGGACGCGGCCGTCTTCGTCGAGTGCGCCGAGCGCGTTCCCGCTGAAGATATGTGTGACTTCCACCACCCCGTCCGCCCCCCGCCAGCGCGTGACCCCGCACCGGCCGGTCGCTGGTGCTGTGAGGGAGCTTAATGGTTAACGGCGGAGGGGCTCAGATCGGACTTGTACACCGGTAATCATACCGTGATTCGGCATGGACTCTACGGTGCGCCGGAACAGCAGGACCATCGGATTTCTAATCTGCATCATACCGGATCGGACCTACATTGGGGCTCGCGTCTTTCGCCCCTTACGCAAGAAGGTCCACAATGCCAGTGACTTGGCCGAACCCGGTCACCTGCCGTTCACCGTAATTTCCCTAGGTTGTGTATTAACCAGTCGACTCAGACAGTTGACTGTGCGTGGCCCTGTATGTCTGGCCTTTGGGGGAGCGGGCTTATGTCGCACCAACGCACTGTGTACGTGGTAGATAACGACCTCGAGACGAGGAGGTCGCTGACGATCAATCTGGCGTCTATCGGCGCCGAGGCCTGGCCTTTCGGCGGCGGGGGCGAGTTTCTCGAGATACTCGGGCATTTGATGCCGGGCTGCATATTGCTCGACATGGACGCCGACGACAGCCTCGAAATCCTGGCCGCCCTGGTGCGGCGCGAGACCGGCTGGCCGATCCTGGCGATGAGCGCCGCGCCCAGGGTCGATATCGCCGTCGCGGCGATGAAGCTTGGGGCGCTCGACTTTCTCGAAAAGCCGGTGGAGGCAACGAAGCTCGCCGCCGCCCTCCTTCCCGCCTGGAACGCGCTCGAAGCGTCGCTCGAACGGGGAGAGGCGCGTCGAATCGCTCAGGACCGGCTGGCCCGGCTCACGGCGCGCGAGCTGGACATCTCGCTCGCCCTGTTCGGCGGCCGCTCCAACAAGGCGGTGGCCCACGAGCTGGGCATCAGCGTCAGGACGGTCGAGATGCACCGGGCGCACGTCATGGCCAAGCTCGGAGTGAAGAGCATCGCCGAGGCGGCGGTGATGGCCACCCATGCCGGCCTCGCCATCGCTCAGCGCCGGCCCGTCGCGCCGGTGCTGGCGCCGCTGGGGATGAGCCGCGGCACCTCGCCCTTCGAGGGGCGGCGGCTGGCGCGAACGGCCTACTGAGCCCCGGAACCTCGCGCTCCCCGGCTCATTCAGGCCGTGAGAGGAGCGCGCCATGGACGAGGACAAGCTGAACGGACGGCAGGGCGGCGGCGATTCCGGCGGCGGAGCCTATCCCAATCCGCACAGCGGCAAGGAAGGCGGCGCCAAGGACGGCTTCACCGGAAGCGGCGGCCAGACCGAGAAACCCTATCACGGCCACGGCCGGCTCGGCGAGGACGAGACGGGCGACAATCCCAACGCGCCGGCGAAAGACTGAAATATCCTCCCCACGGCGGAGCCGCGGGGAGGATAAAAGGTCAGGGGCCGGCCGCCTTTCGGCTGCCGGCCCCTCCCTCGTTACGCGACTCGAGGGGTCGACCCGCGGGCCGACCCTGCGCTTATGCGTTGATTCGGTTTAGGAATCTCTGAATGGGTCTGTCAGCCGCCATTCAGCCGCCGGATCCTCATTCAGCCTTGTTGCCGCCGCCGTCGGTGGTGACGTCAATCTCTTCCGGCACCTTGAGCTCGATCTTGTCCGGCATGTCGACGCTGGGCATCTCGACCTTCGGAGCCTCGACGTTGACGTTCACTCCGACCTCGTCCGCGGCCCGGTTGAAGCTGCCGCTGAAGACGAAGTAGAGCACCGCCAGAAGCGCGAGGATGAGGACGACGGCGAGCAGCACGCCGCCGCCGCCGCGGTCCCGGCCGCCGTCGGTCTGGATGATGGTCGTCCGTTCGGTGTCGCGCACCGTCTCGCGCGGAATCTCGCGCTCGCGATCGGGGTCGGTCATTTCACTCTCCATGGGTTACAGGCGGAAGGCCCGACCGCGCCCTCCGCGGTTGCCGACCTGATGTCGATCAGCTGCTTTTCGCGGGAGCGGTCACGTCGACCTTGACGTCGGTGCTCTTGTCGGCGCCGCCGAGAAGCTGGCCGCCGAAAAGGTAGAAGAGCAGGGCGATGATCGCGATCAGAAGGACGACGGCGATGATCGTGCCGCCTCCGCCGCCGCCGGAGTCGGTCGTGACGACTGTGGTTTCGCGCTCGCGAACAGGCTCGGTCATGGCAGGTGTCTCCGCTTTGTTTCGGAGCCTCAACGCTGCGTAGGAAGGGGGGTTCCTCGTCCTCTTCGCGGCTCCAGCCGTGCGACGGCCTCGGCGGACGACCGGCCTGGCCACGGGCCGGTCCGGATGAAGGTCTCCACCGCCCCCGGCGCGGTCACGGCCACCGGAGCGCTGACCCGGTATTTCACGAACCAGTCGCCGCCGACATGGCAATAGAGATGCGCCTCGGAGCGGACGGCGCGGACCTCTCCGTCGAACCGCAGGTTCAGGCGATAGACGGCGCGGCGACCCCGGTCGCGGTTCGTCCCGGGGACGGCGATGGCCGGCCCCTCCTCGGCGGGTGCGGCCACGCCATGCTGCTCCTGGATCGCGCCTTTGACGTTCCCGAACTCCCGGCTGCACTGCTCGGTCCGATCGCCTTCGGCCGCGGCCGGATAGATGTAGACGGTGATAAGCATCCGGCCCTCGGGCGTGACGAGATTGTAGCTGGCGCTGACGTCCCGGCCCTTGTCGTCATACTCGTAGACGTCGGCCCTTCGGAACTCGCCGACTCGAACCGGGAAGTCCGCCGCCGCGGCCGAGTGCCGATAGGGGCCGCTGGCCTCGACGGACTTTTGCGCCGAGGCGGGCTGCAGGGCGGCGGCGGCGCCGGCCAGGGCCACGATGATGCTGGCATTCCGGATCATGTTCATTCCCTTTCCCTCCGGGCCGTCACTGGCGGCTGAAGGCCAGTCGAAGGCCGAAGAATATGAGCACCCCGCCCGTCAGCCGGTCGAGGCCGCGCACCAGCCCGGGCCTGCGCAGCGCCCTCGCCAGCGGCCGGGTCGCGCCGATCAGCAGCAGGAACCAGAGCAGGCCGAGCCCGGCATGGACTGCGGCGAGCAGCAGGGTCGTCGACGGCACGTTCGCTCCGGCGGGGATGAACTGAGGCAGGAAGGAAACGTAGAAAGCGCCGACCTTCGGGTTGAGCAGGTTGGTCAGAAGGCCGCGCAGGAACCAGTTGGCCCGCGGCGCCGACTCCGCCCCGCCACCTTCAGCCTCGCCGCGGCGGGCGAAGATCAGGCGGACGCCGAGATACAGAAGGTAGGCGGCGCCGACCCATTTCAGCGCCAGATAGGCGAGCTCGGACGCCTGCAGCAGCATGCCGAGGCCGACCGCGACCAGCAGGCCCCAGGCGAGGCAGCCGGCGCAGATGCCCAGCGCCGCCGCCAGCGCGCGCCGGGGCCCTTCGGCGGCGGCGGTTCGAAGCACCAGGGCGGTGTCGAGCCCGGGGGTGACGGTCAGCAGGGCCGCCGCGAGGGTGAAGGCGATCAGGGACTGCTCGAGCGGCGACATGGTGGACGCATAGCATAACCGCGCCTTATGGTTGAGCCATGGACGATTTGCCGCTGACTCCGCTCGACCGCGGATTGCTCCGCCTGATGCAGATACGCGGCCTGATCGCCGGAGGCTTCATCCTCGCCGCGGCGCTGGCCGGCGAGGTCTGGATCCAGCGGTTGGCGGCCGTGCCCCGGGGCCTGCTGGTCGCGGCGGCCCTGCTGATCCTGCTCTATCTGGCGGTGCTGGCGCCGCCGCGCCGCTATCGCGCCTGGGGCTACGGGATGGACGGGGAGGAGCTGCGGGTCCGCCGCGGCGTGTGGACCCGCGTCCACACGGTCGTCCCGCTCGACCGGGTCCAGCATATCGACGTCAGCCAGGGGCCGCTCGAGCGGATGCTCGGCATTTGCAGCCTCGTCCTCCACACCGCCGGCACTCTGCACAGCCAGATCGTCGTGCCCGGCCTCGCCCGCGGCACCGCCGAAAGCCTGCGCGACGAGATTCGGGGCCGGATTCGCGAGGAGCCGGCGTGAGCGACGGCGCCGACCGCCGACTCCATCCAGGCACGATCGCGCTGCGTCTCGTCAAAGAGGCGCCGCAGATGCTGGCGCTGCCGGCGGCACTCGCCTTCTCCTCGCGGACCGGCCTGTCCGGCGCGCTGTATCTCGCCGCCGCCCTCGCCCTCGTCCTGCTCGCGGCGAAGTGGCTTGCTTGGCGGCAATTCCGCTACGGCGTGGGCCCGGCCGAGATCGTCATCGAGAGCGGAATCCTCAGCCGCAACCGGCGCAGCATCCCCTTCGACCGGGTCCAGGACGTCGACATCGAGCGGACCTTCCTCGCCCGGCTGTTCGGCCTCGCCAAGGTGCGGATCGAGACCGGCGCCGGCGGCAAGGACGAGGGGCTGCTCGACAGCGTGTCGCTGGCCGAGGCCCATCGCCTCCGCGAGACGGTGCGCGCCGGCCGCGCCGGCGCCGCCGCCGCCGCCGTCGGCAGCGAGGCGCCGGCGCCTCGCATCCTCTTCGCCATGGAGCCGCCGCGACTGATCCTGTTCGGGCTGTTCAACTTCTCGCTCGTCTACATCGCCGGCCTGTTCGCTTTGCTCCAGACCTTCGACCGTTTCCTGCCTTTCGACATTTACGACCCGGCGCGCTGGGTCGGGCTGGTCGACGAATATCTTCCGGCCCGCTGGACCTTCGGAGCGATCGCCGCGGTGCTGTTCGTGGCGGCGCTGCTTGGGACCCTGGCGGGAGTGCTTCGAACCCTGTCGCGCGACTACGGCTTCCGGCTTTCGCTCGAAGGCGAGCGCTTCCGGCGCGAGCGCGGCCTGTTCACCCGAAGCGAGGCGGTGATCTCGCGCCGGCGGGTGCAGCTCGCCGAAGTCGGCAGTGGCCCGGTGCGGGGCCTGTTCGGCTGGTCGGGCCTGTCCTTCCAGACCCTGGGGGCCGGCACCGAGCGCGGAGGTCCCCAGAGCGCGGCCCCCTTCGCAACCCGACTCGAGATCGAGACGGTGCTCGCGGAAGTCCCGCCGCTGCGCCTCCCGCCGCCGCCGGAGCTGATCCCAGTGTCGAGGCGCCACATCGCCCGAAGCGTCGCCGCGAGGCTGGTGCCCGCGCTCGCCGCCATCCTCGCCTTGTCCTGGTGGCTTCCGCTCGCGGTCGCGCTGGTGGCTCTGCTGCCGCTGCTCGCGGTCGCGGCCGCCCTCGAACGGCGGTTCCACCGCTACAGCCTCGACCGGGACATGCTCTTCGTCTCGCGCGGCGTATGGCGGCGGCGGCTGTGGCTGGTGCCGCTGGCCAACATCCAGGCGCTGAGCCTCAGCCGAGGCCTGCTTCAGCGCCGCCTCGGGCTCGCCACCCTGTCCATCGACACCGCCGGCGCCTCGCTGATCAACGCGCCGCGCATCGTCGATCTGCGCACGGAGGCCGCGGAAGGGCTGGCGGCGGAGATCTCGCGAGTCCTTCGATACCGGCCTTCGCCAAGCTCGGTCCCTGCTCAGGATGGGCGGTCGGAACCACCCTCCACCGCTCATCCTGAGTAGCCGCTGAGCGAGGTCGAAGCGGCGTATCGAAGGACGCGATCAGGCCTCTGGCAGGAAGTCCGGAACCGACAGGTAGCGCTCGCCGGTATCGTAGTTGAAGGTGAGGACCCGCTTGCCGGGGCCGATCTCCTCGAGCTTCTGGCGAACCGCGGCGAGGCTCGCGCCGGAGCTGATGCCGACCAGGACGCCTTCCTCGCGCGCCGCGCGCCTGGCCATTTCCTTGGCGTCGGCGGGATCGACCTGGATCACTCCGTCGATGACGTCGGTGTGGAGGTTCGCCGGAATGAAGCCCGCGCCGATGCCCTGGATGGGGTGGGGGCCGGGCTGGCCGCCGGAGATTACCGGCGACAGGGTCGGCTCGACCGCGAACACCTTCAGCTCCGGCCACTCCTTCTTCAATATCCGGGCGCAGGCGGTGATGTGGCCGCCGGTGCCGACTCCGGTGATCAGGACGTCGACCGGCGAGTCGCGGAAGTCCTCCAATATCTCCTGGGCGGTGGTCCGCAGGTGGACCTCGATATTGGCGCGATTCTCGAACTGCTGAGGCATCCAGCTGTCCTCGATCTCGCCGAGCAGCTCCTCGGCCCGCGCGATCGCGCCCTTCATGCCCTTCTCGCGCGGGGTGAGGTCGAAGCTGGCGCCGTAGGCGAGCATCAGCCGGCGGCGCTCGAGGCTCATGCTCTCGGGCATGACCAGGATCAGCTTGTAGCCCTTGACCGCGGCGACCATGGCGAGGCCGATGCCGGTATTGCCGGAGGTCGGCTCGACGATCGTTCCGCCGGGCTTGAGCGCGCCCGAACGTTCGGCATCCTCGATCATCGAGAGAGCGATGCGGTCCTTGATCGAGCCGCCGGGATTGGCCCGCTCCGACTTCACCCAGACCTCGGCGTCGCCGAACAGGCGGTTGACCCGGATATGGGGGGTGCGGCCGATCGTCTCGAGGATGTTGCCCGCTCTCATTATTGGTCTCCTTCGTGCCGGTTCTTCAAATCGGGTCGCCCCGAGCCTGCTTCAACTCCCGCTACCGATTCTCCGTCGCCGGCGCTAGCGTGGAGCGATGGCGCTCATCTACGATGTCCCGGCGGCGTTCAGCGAAGCGGAGTGCGATGCGCTGATCGCGCTTGGCGAGCGGTCCGGTCTGGTGCCGGCGACGGTCTGGGCCGGCGCCGGCGACACGGTCGACCCGTCCGTCCGCTCGGCCCTGACCAGCCATCATCCGCGCGGCCCGGAGACGGCCTGGATCTACGACAGGCTCGACGCTCTCTTCGCCGCGGCCGGAACGGCGTTCGGGCTCGCCGTCGGCCCCGTCGCCGAGCCCCTGCAGATTCTGCGCTACGGGGAAGGCGCTCACTTTCGCACCTGGCACAGCGACGCCGGCTACGACGCCATGGAGCGCCGACTGGTCTCGGTGTCGGTCGAGCTCTCCGACCCGGGCGAGCATGACGGCGGAAATCTGGAGATCATTCCGGACACGGTCGGCGCGCAGCGGACGCTGGAGCGGGGCGCGGCACGCTTCTTCCCGTCCAGGGCCATCCACCGGGTGACGCCCGTCACCCGCGGCGTGCGCCACGCGCTGGTGATCTGGACGGGCGGACCCTAGCCGGTCCCCTTCCTTGGCGAATCGGCCGAAGGATCGAAGGTCCGAGCCTGCCTCAGCTCCGGGTACCAGCGCATCCAGAGGAGGGTGACGGCGATGGCGCCGGCGCCGCCCGCCACTACCGCCGCCACCGGGCCGATCAGGGCGGCGAGGAAGCCGGATTCCGCCTCGCCCAGCTCGTTGGAGGCGGAGATGGTGAGCTGGGACACGGCGCCGACCCGGCCTCGCATCGAGTCGGGCGTGGAGAGCTGGATGAGCGACTGGCGGACGTAGACCGAGAACATGTCCGAGGCTCCGACCACGAACAGGGCGGCGAGCGAAAGCGGCATCCAGGTCGAGAAGCCGAAGGCGATGGTCGCCACGCCGAAGACGATGACGGCGCCGAGCATCTTGGTTCCGACATCGGTCTTGAGCGGCCGGAACGAGAAGAGGAGCGCGGTGAGCGTCGCACCGAGCGCCGGCGCGGCACCGAGTTGAGCCAGGCCCTCCGGACCGACCCGGAGGATGTCCCGGGCATAGACGGGAAGGAGAGCGGTCGCTCCAGCGAGGAAGACGGCGAAGA
This sequence comes from Allosphingosinicella sp., assembly GCA_035628835.1. GTDB lineage: Bacteria > Pseudomonadota > Alphaproteobacteria > Sphingomonadales > Sphingomonadaceae > Allosphingosinicella. The sequence goes on along the minus strand of DASPJA010000033.1, from coordinate 5,693 downwards.
GATCGAGGGTGATGGCGGCGAGCACCAGCCGGTTGGTCCGCACATAGGCGAGGCCGTCCACCATCTGGCGGATCGGGTGACGGCTGCGGTCGATCTCGGGCCGGGGAACCGGTCCGATCAGGAACAGGCAAAGGAGCGAGACCGAGAAGAGCATGGCCGCGCCGATGTAGGAGGCTTCCGGCAGCCAGGCGTAGAGATAGCCGCCGAGGCCGGGGCCGGCGACCATCCCGGCCTGCCACGAGATGGAGGAGAGGGCGATCGCATTGGGCAGCGATTCTCGCGGTACCAGGTTCGGCGCGAGGGCGCTCAGCGCCGGTCCGGAGAAAGCGCGGGCGATGCCGAGAAGGAAGGCGACCGAATAGAGAATGAAGAGGTCGACCGTTCCCGCCCGGGTGGCGAAACCGAGGACGGCGGCGCAGAGGATCTGGAGGGCGATCGTGGAGCGGGCGATGTGTCGCCGGTCGATCCGGTCGGCGACCCAGCCGGTGACCGGGGTGAGAGCGAAGAGCGGAAGGAACTGGATGAGCCCGATGAGGCCGAGCCGGGCCGAGGCGGCGGCGATTCCGAGGCCGTCGGCGCGGGCGATATTGTAGACCTGCCAGCCGATGATCAGCATCATCGCCGTCTGGGCCAGGGTCGCCGTCAGGCGCGCCGTCCAGTAATAGCGGAAGTTGGCGATGCGGAAGGGATGAGGGGCGGCGGAAGCCATGGGCGGCGCTTAGGGGGGAGGTGGCAAGGGCGCAACCGGCGGCCAAGCTTCCCCTCCCTGAAAGGGAGGGGCCAGGGGTGGGTCCGAGCGAAGCGAGCTTCCGGCCGTCGGTGTTTCGGCGGCCTTCGGCCGTACCCACCCCCAGCCCCTCCCTTTCAGGGAGGGGAGCCTCGTCCCGCCGCTCCGAGCCTGATTTCCAGCAACCTGCGCTCTCGTCATTCCGCCCGGGCGGCGCTAACCCTCCTCGCCTTCGAGGAGACTCGCCATGCCCAAGCCCGTGCTCGCCGCCGCTTCCGCTCTCGCCCTCCTGCTCTCCGGCTGTGCCTCCACGGACCCGGCGAAGGAGACGGCGGCCGCGCAAACTTCGGACTGGGCGGCCTTCTCCCAAAGCTTCATCGACGGCTATTTCCGGGTCAGCCCGGCCTTCGCGGTCAACCAGGGCCGGCATGAATTTGACGGGCAGCTTCCGGACTGGAGCGAGACGGGTCTCGCCAATGCCGCCGGGTTCCTGCGCTCGTCGATCGCCGCCGCTCAGGCCTTCGATTCGAAGCGCCTCACCAGGACGCAACGGTTCGAGCGCGACTATCTGATCGCCCGCGCCCGCGGCGATCTGTTCTGGCTGGAGACCGCCGACCAGCCCCACCGCAACCCGGCTTATTACATGGGCAACGGCCTCGATCCGTCGGTCTACGTCACGCGGCCCTACGCGCCGCCGGAGACCCGGCTCAGGGCCTTCATCGCCTATCTGAAGAACGTGCCTCGGGCGACGCAGCAGATCCGGGCGAACCTCAGGACGCCGCTGCCGCTCAGCTTCATCAATTACGGCAAGGCCGGCTTCGGCGGCTTCGCCGAATATTACCCCAAGGACGGCAAGGCCGCCTTCGCCTCGGTCGCCGACCCCGGCCTTCAGGCCGAGCTCGACCAGGCCGCGCGCGAGGCGGCGCGGGCGATGCAGGGGCTCGCCGACTGGCTCGAGGCGCAGCGGCCGAACGCCACTCAGGATTTCGCGCTCGGAGCGGACCGCTTCGCTCAGATGCTCCGCGACACCGAGATGGTCGATCTCCCGCTGGCCGAGCTGGAGGCGATCGGCCGGGCCGATCTGAAGCGCAACCAGGACGCGCTGAGCGCCGCCTGCGCCCGCTACGCGCCGGGCGCGACGTTGCAGGCCTGCATGAACAAGATGGCCGCCAACAAGCCGAAGGGCGGCGCCGTCCAGGCCGCGCGGGCGCAGCTCGCCGGGCTGAAGCGCTTCATCCAGGAGAAGGACCTGGTCTCGATCCCCGGCACCGAGGAGGCGCAGGTCGAGGAATCGCCGCCCTACAACCGGCAGAATTTCGCCTATATCGACATTCCCGGGCCCTATGAGCGCGGCCTTCCTTCCGTCTACTACATCGCCCCGCCCGATCCTTCCTGGCCGCCGGAAGTCCAGGCGGGCTTCGTCCAGGGCGAGGCGGCCCTGCTCTTCACCTCGGTGCACGAGGTATGGCCGGGCCACTTCCTCAACTTCCTCCACTCGAACCGCTCGCCCTTCACCTTCGGCCGGGTGTTCGTCGGCTACGCCTTCGCCGAGGGCTTCGCCCATTATACCGAGGAGATGATGTGGGACGCCGGCCTCCGCGACGGCGACCTCGAGACCCATATCGGCCAGATCTCCAACGCCCTGCTTCGCGACTGCCGCTATTTGTCGGCGATCGGGATGCACACCGGCCGGATGACCCAGGAGCAGTCGCGCCGGCTGTTCCTCGACCAATGCTACCAGGACGAAGGCAATGCCCGGCAACAGAGCGCCCGAGGCACCTACGACCCCGCCTATCTCAATTATACGATGGGCAAGCTTCTGATCCGCCGCCTGCGCGACGACTGGACGAGGAGCCGGGGCGGGCGTGCCGCGTGGAAGCCGTTCCACGACAAGTTCCTGAGCTATGGCGGCCCGCCAATCCCGCTGGTGCGGGCGCAGATGATGGGGGGCGAGCCGAAGGCGGTGTTCTGACCCGCTACCCCTAGCCGTCCGCCAGCGGTCTCCGACGTGATCCGGGATTCGCATTAGCCGCCGCAGGCACCCTCGTGCCTGCATGTCCACAGGTTCCCGCGTTCGCCGGAATGACGGAGGCAGGCCGGGCTGCCCTGTCCGAATTCGGACGAAGTTCAGGAAAGTCAGTACCCTTCGCGCGCGCGCGCGAGGTTGGGTGGCAGCATCGGGCTTAGGCCGGAGGTGTGCGGCCGCCTCATTGCAGCCGGAGCTGTCGTGAAACAGAGGATCGGCAGGCGAGTACCTCATCCCGAATTTATGCCTTAGGGCAGCAGGTGAAGGGAAGTTCTTTTTTTGTTCTACCCACTCAGCTGTCGGGTTTGAAGCGGATCAGCCTTCCCCGGGGCTGAAGGGGATGCGGGAGGCACTGGAACTATTCACGGGAGGATCTTGTGGGTTCCGCCAGCCCGCCGACGTCGGCGAGCACGCGCCGCACCAGCTGAGGCTGACGCGAGACGCCCACCTTCCCGAAGATCGCCTTAAGATGATATTTGACGGTGTTCTGCCCGATGCCGAGCGCTCGGGCCACCGCGCTAAGTCCGTGCCCCTGAACGACCAGTGAGGTCACTCGGGTCTCCGCCGGGGTAAGACCGTAAATTCTGCCGAGCCGCTCGGGCGAAGGGCAGGTGTATGCTTCGGAATCGCCCACGAAGATGATCGCTCCCGGCTCGGCCGGATGGCCGAGGCGCTCCGCGTGGAGAGGCGCCAACGGCTCGGCGACGACTGCGAGCGGCGGGCCGCCGTGCTGGCCGCCGATCGGCATGGCATCCACGGCCGCGGTTCCGGCGCCGGCGCCGGTGCACGCAGCCCTTTCGATGAGGGTGACGAGTGCCCGGTCCTGAAGGGGCCTCGCTGCGCGAAGGCGGCCCTGCCGCGCGTCGAGGGAGTCGCCGCGGCTGAGCAGATGGTCGGCCGCTCGATTGGCGAAGCGCACCCGTCCGTCGGGCCCGGTGACGATGACGGCGCGCTCCAGGCGGTCGAGGATGGATTTCAGAGTGCCGACCTTTGCCTCCCATTCGACGAGCGTGCGCTTGACCCGCCACGCTCGCGCGAGATGCGGCAGGAGCGCGCAGAACGCTTCCAGGTCGGCGGGCGCGAAGTCCGGTTCGCGCCGAAACCGCCAGATGAGCGCGACGTCGGTCGATTCCCGCTGGCGCTCGAGCACCGCTCCAGCACTGTCTCCGAGCCGGAACGGCGAATAGACCTCGTTCCAGAGCCCGGTATCCTCGAACAGCCGGCGTCCGCCGAGGCGGTCGAAGGTGACGGGGCGGCGAAGCGGCTCGCGCGGCAGGGCGGTCAGCCATGGATTATCGCGCGGATTGGCGAGGCGGCCGGCGATGAGGGCGAACACCTCCGGGTTCATGCGATGGCTGAGCAGATGATCGAAGTCGCCACGCGTAGTGTTAATACTGGCGAACAGAAGCCTCGAAGTCCCGAGGAGGTCGCACAAACCGTCGAGAGCGCTGGTCCACATCGACTCGTCGACCACGCCTTGATGAAGGTTGCCGATCAACTCCAGGAATTCGGCGCTCTCCTGTGGCATTGCCAGCCTCGCCTTCCGCGTCGGGCGGTCTCATCGGCCCGAAGGACCACTTATCCTACCCGATCGGGTGGGGCGAAGGCCAGCCGGGATCGGATACGGAGGTGAGATCGAGCCGCAGGGGCCGATTCATTCATGGAGAACCGACGATGACCAGCCGCACCACCGCATTTCTCGTCACCTCGATCGGGGGCGCCGTCACGCTGGCTGCCGCGCCGGCGCCCGTCCACGCCTGCACGATCAGCGGGGATTGGCGGATCACCCAGTCCAATGGGGCCGTCGTGGATTTGTCCGTCGTTCAGTCGGGCGATCGCCTCGAGGGCGCGGCCCGGCGAGACTCGATCACCGGAAGCCTCTACGGCCGGATCATCCGGCGCAAGGTGGCCTTCTTTATCCAGTGGGGGGGACGCACGACCGGCGAATATCGCGGCCGGATCGACCCTGACGGCCGGCTGCACGGCCACAGCATCGATCTCGCAAAGCACACTTCCCAGGCGATCTGGTTCGCGAACACTCATTTCCGCTGCTGATCGCCTCGATTCGCCACGGATCGGAGGGGCGCTCCGGCCCGCAGCGGAGAAGCAGTAGACGTCCGGGGGCGAGATCCGCCCCCGGTTGACGGCTTTCCTGCGAGGCCAAATCGGTACTTCCCGGCTAAGGCCCGGCTTCTTCGACATCGCGCGCTGAATGGCGGTCTAGGAGATGCTCAGGCCAGATCGACGAAGCTGTCCAGCACCCGCTTGCGCCCGGCATGCTCGAAGTCGATCTCGAGCTTGTTGCCTTCGATCTCCGCGACCTTGCCGTAGCCGAACTTGGCGTGGAAGACGCGCTGGCCCACGGCGACGTCGCCCCGGCCGGGATTGCCGAGGCTGATCGTCGAGGCTCGGGCTTCCATCACCCGCGGCGGGGTTCGTTCGAAGCCGCCCGTCACCGCTCTTCGCCAGCCGGGGCCCCGGGTCTGGCCCCGCGCGACGTCGGCGAAGGGATCGGCCCGCTCCGACCAGTTGGCCCGCCACAGGCTCTCGCCGCCCGACATGGTCTGCTCCTGCTCGATATGGGCGTCCGGCAATTCCGCGATGAAGCGGCTTGGGATGGAGCTCGTCCACTGGCCGTAGATGCGGCGGTTGGCGGCGTGGAAGATGAAGCATGAGCGGCGGGCGCGGGTGATCGCGACGTAGGCGAGGCGGCGTTCCTCCTCGAGGCTGGCCTGGCCGCCTTCGTCCAGCGAGCGCTGGGAGGGGAAGACTCCTTCCTCCCAGCCGGCGAGGAAGACGGTGTCATATTCGAGGCCCTTGGCGGCGTGGATGGTCATGATGGTGACCTTCTCGGTCTCGCGCTCGGCGTCGTTCTCCATGACGAGGGAGACGTGCTCGAGGAAGGCGCCGAGGGTCTCATATTCCTCCATCGCCCGGGTC
>DASPJA010000032.1:0-63363 GCA_035628835.1 Allosphingosinicella sp. | reverse complement strand
CACAGGATTATGATGCCTCCGTCGCCTTTTACGGGCAGCTCGGGCTCCGGCAGATCGTCGACGCGCCGGGCCGCTATGCCCGGTTCGAATGCCCGGGAGGAGCGACGCTGTCGATCCATGTGGAGGAGGGCCGCCGGGCGGGAGAGCCGGTGGTCTACCTCGAAAGCGACCAGCTCGATTCGTGGGTCGAGACTCTGCGGGCGGCCGGAATCGTCTTCGAGACGGCGCCGGACGACCAAAGCTGGGGGTGGCGCGAAGCGCGTCTGCGCGATCCGGCCGGCAATCGCCTCTGCCTCTACCGCGCCGGCGGATATCGCCGCTTCCCGCCCTGGCGCATCGACTAATCCACAGGAATTTGGGACGGAGCCACTGGCGGCGGGGCCCGGCGGCTTCTACCCTCGCCGCTCATGGCCCGCCCCTGCTTCAAGCTCGAGAAAGTCTATCCCGACCCCGTCGCCGGAGTCGACGAGGCGGGCTGCGCGCCGCTCGCCGGACCGGTGGTGGCGGCGGCGGTGATCCTCGACCGCGAGAAATTCCCGCGCGGGATCGACGATTCGAAGGTGCTCCCCGCGGCTACGCGCGAGGCGATCTGTGCCAGGCTCTACAAGGTGGCGCGGGTCGGGGTCGGCCTCGCCACGGTCGAGGAGATCGACAGCATCAACATCTACTGGGCGCGGATGCTGGCCATGACCCGGGCCGTCGACGCGCTCGGCCTCGACCCGGCGATGATCCTGGTCGACGGCAATCGCTGCCCGAAATGGGAGCGGCCTTCCGTCTCGATCGTCGCCGGCGATGCCAAATGCCGCTCGATCGCCGCCGCCTCGATCGTCGCGAAGGTCACCCGCGACCGGATCATGACCGACTATGCCAGGGAGCATCCCGGCTACGGCTGGGAAACCAACAAGGGCTATCCGACTCCGGAGCATTACCGCGCTCTCGATTCGCTCGGCCCGACTCCGCTCCACCGCCGAAGCTTCGCCCCGGTTCGGCAGGTCATGATGAACCTGGCGCACGCGGTCGAAGCGCGGGCGGCTGATTGCGGAGAGCCCGGATTGCGGCCCTCGCCGGAATGACGGCAGTGGCGATGCGGGTCAGAACTCCCCGGCGACCCACAGCTTGTCCGTGTCCAAGGCCTCTCCGGCACAGGCCGCGGGGAGCGGCTGAAGAAGGCCCTCGCCCCTGAAGTCGGTCCAGGCGGTGCCGCCGCCCATCCGGACCTGATCCCCCGGGCGGAGCGGGGCGCCCTTCCCGCCGCCGACGGCCGGGACCCCGTCGGAGCCGACCGAAAGCCGGGCGCGCGAGGGCCACAGGATCAGATTGTCCCCGATCGTGAGGCAGCCGTTCTTCACTTCGAGCGTCCCGGAAAGGGCGGCATCCATCAGCCGGCCGGGGAACTTGAACTGGGGAAAATGAGTCACCGGGCCCGCGCTCTGGACGGTCCGGGCGATCGGCCCCTTGTCCTGGACGATGACGACGTGGGGATGCGGCTTCAGACGCCCGTCGGCGACGGCCCGGTTATATCTGTCCATCTCGGAAACGGAGAAGGTGACCCGGTTATTCTCCTCGTCGCCGGAGCTGAACGTGTAATGGATCTCGAGCTGCCGGAGCAGCCTGCCGAACGAATCCTGCAGCGCCCGCAATTGCGTCTGGGTCAGGCCGACCGATTTGGGCCAGTAGCGCGGGTCCCTGGTGTAGCGCGCGAGATGGGCGGCGGCGTCGCCGGTGAACAGAACGACCGCGTGGGGCTCGTTGTCGTTCTTGAACACCCATCCCGCGAAGGCGGGCTCGGCCTGGACGCGGCTGATCAGCGGGCGCGATTCGCGGTGGAAGTTGAGGATGCCGGGATGCGGGTAGCCGGGGTAGCGGGCGGAGCGGGCGAGCCGCTGCATGTGTCCGTTCCACTCCCGGCTGCCCGGAGCGGGCGGACCGGGCACCGGCCGGGCGGAAGCTTGTCCGTCCGAGAGTCGAGCGGCGGAGATTTCGATCCGCACCGGATGGCCGAGGAGCCGCTCGACGGCCGGTTCGGCGGCGCGGGCGCGTTCGACATCCTCGCCGACGGCATGGACGTCGAGCATCACCTCGCCGGTGCGCTCGTCGACGCCGGTGCCCATCAGGCCGGGAAGCCGGGCGCCGATGGCGGGCAGGTTGGCGGCGACCTTTTCGAGGCTTTCGGCCAGGGTCGCGGGGGCTCCGGGGAGGAACTGGATCCGCATCCGGTCGCGGCCGCCGCCGATCCAGCGGTCGGCGACGGGCGAGTCGCCCTTCAGCCGGACGACGAGCCGGTAATCGCCTTCGCTTTCCCTGTAGAGCCCGGCGAGGCGGCCGGCGAACTCGCGGCGAAGCTTCGAGACGTAGGGGGCCGACACCTCCTGCAGCCGCAGCCGCCGGGCCGCCTCGGCCTCGCTGATCCGGCTCGCGCGCGCGATTTCGGCGGCATCGGGATAACGCGCCGTCGCGGCCGGCTGGACCGGATCGATCCGGAGCGGATCTTCGGCGGCGGCGGCGGCCGCCCCGCCCAGGCAGGCGGCCAGCGCCAGCCAGACCGCGCGATTCGGGATGGGGGAGGCTGTCACCGGCCGAATCATGCACGGCGCCGCCTTGCCACAGGCTGACCGCGCGCCCGCCCCGGCAGGGCCTTCACTTTCGGCGGCGGCTTGAGTCCTTTCGGTCACACCACATCATGTTGAGTCCGCTCGCGACCTCCGGACTCCATTAGTAGCGCAGACTCGTTTCGTTCCCGGCACGTTAACCGCTTTGTCAACCACGGCTGCTAAAGCGTTGTTGTTGACCGCGGACACGGCCTGACTCAGGCTGGCCGTCTTTGCGAACCGGGGGCGGTGTCGAATGACTGCTTATGTGCGCGTGGGTCCGAGGGAAAAGCGCGCCGCGCCGGCGGCACCGGCGCCGGATCTTCCGCTGGGTCAGATCCTCGAGGAGGATTGCGTCGCGGCGATGGCTCGCCTGCCGGAAGCCAGCGTCGACATGGTCTTCGCCGACCCGCCCTACAACCTGCAGCTGGGCGGCGACCTGTTCCGGCCGGAGGGCGGGCTCGTCGATGCGGTCGACGACGCCTGGGACAAGTTCGCGACCTTCGCCGATTACGATGCCTTCACCCGCGCCTGGCTGAAGGAGGCTCGGCGGATCCTGAAGCCGAACGGCACGCTCTGGGTGATCGGCAGCTACCACAACATCTTCCGGGTCGGAGCGGCGCTCCAGGATGCCGGCTACTGGATCCTCAACGACATCATCTGGCGCAAGTCGAACCCGATGCCGAACTTCCGCGGCACCCGCTTCACCAATGCCCATGAAACCCTGATCTGGGCGTCGCGCAGCGAGGACAGCCGCTACACCTTCAACTACCGGGCGATGAAGGCGCTGAACGACGAGCTGCAGATGCGCTCGGACTGGCTCCTGCCGATCTGCTCGGGCGGCGAGAGGGTCAAGGACGGCGGCGCCAAGGCGCATCCCACCCAGAAGCCCGAATCGTTGCTCTACCGGGTGATGCTCGCCTGCACCCATCCCGGCGACGTGGTGCTGGACCCGTTCTTCGGCACCGGCACGACCGGCGCGGTCGCCAGGCGCCTGGGGCGGCAATGGATCGGCATCGAGCGCGAGAAGCGCTACGTGCGGGTCGCCCGGGAGCGCATCGAGTCGACGCTCGAGCTCGACGAGAGCGCGATGAAGACGATGACGTCGAAGCGGACTCAGCCGCGGGTGCCGTTCGGCACCCTGGTTGAAATCGGGCTGATCCAACCCGGGACAGTCTTGACCGACACGAAGCGGCGCTGGCAGGCGCGGGTCAGGGCCGACGGCTCGATCGAGATGGGCGCCGAGGCCGGCTCGATCCATCGAATCGGAGCGCTCGCGCAGGGCGCACCCGCCTGCAACGGTTGGGCTTTCTGGCATTTCGAGGAAGCGGGAGGCCTCGCCCCGCTCGACGCGTTGCGGCAGCGCTACCTGCTGACTCTCGACTGATCCAATTCGAGCAAAAAAAGGTTGCACTCCGCCACTCGACACGAGCGTGAAACAAAGGCACATTGAAGGAGACGACCGTCCCTTCACGCTCAACGCCCGCACGCCTTTGACCACGGGAGACGCGCGGGAGCCCCTTTGAGTGTTGATGGGTCCGGACCGATACCATGCCCCACATGGTGGTCTGGGCCTCGGAGACTCAGTTACCCTACTGACCTTCGATAAGTGGCGGTCGTCACCATTAGTCCCGCCGCTTCGGGATTCCTGTCTCACTTTTTTTGCGCCGTCATTCCGGCGAAGGCCGGAACCCATGAACGCGGTTCGGTGAGAATTCGCACGGACCCGTGTTCATGGATCCCGGTTCAGGTCCGGGATGACGGGCGGCACGAAGGCTGCGGCCCGACCTCCCCGAGGCGCACAGGCTTCAAACCGGCTGCAATAAGCTCTAGCGCCATTCCATGACCCTTCGCCATTATCTGCGGCCCACCGCCTTCGTCGACGCCCCCTTCGGCCATGACGGCAAGGTGGCGCGTCTCGCGGGCGGGATGCTCTGGTTCGCCGCCGTCGAGCGGATCACCATGGAGGATGATCGGCGGATCTCGTCGGAGCTGGTGGCGGTCGAGCGGGTCGAGGAGGTGCTGGCGGGGCTCGGCGGCGAGGCGGAGCGGGCGTGGCGGAACCTGATCTCGCCGCGCCAGCCGCTCCGGCTGCGCGAGCGGGTTGTGCGTCTCGACCAGCCGCAGGTGGCCGGAATCCTCAACGTCACCCCCGACAGCTTCTCGGACGGAGGCCGATTCGAGGATTCGGACTCGGCGGTCCGGGCCGGCTTCGCCATGGCGGAGGCCGGAGCGGCGATCGTCGACGTCGGCGGCGAATCCACCCGGCCCGGCGCCAGGCCGGTCTGGGAGGGAGACGAGATCGAGCGCGTGCTTCCGGCCGTCACCCGGCTCGCGGCGGGCGGGACGGCGGTGTCGATCGATACCCGCAAGGCGGCGGTGATGGCGGCCGCGCTCGGGGCCGGCGCCGCGATGGTCAACGACGTCTCGGCGCTGACCTATGACGACCAGGCGGCGGAGCTGGTCGCGGGCGCCGCCTGTCCGGTCGTCCTGATGCACCATCGCGGCCCGCCGGAGACGATGCAGCAGGCCCCGTCCTACGACAGGCCGGTCCTGTTCGCCGTCTACGACTGGCTGGCGGCGCGGATCGAGGCGGCCGAGGCCGCCGGGATAGAGCGGGCGCGGATCGTCGTCGATCCCGGCATCGGCTTCGGCAAGAATGTGCAGCACAATCTCGACCTCCTGAACGGCCTCGCCTTGCTCCACGGCCTCGGCTGTCCGGTCATGTTGGGGGCGAGCCGCAAGCGCATGATCGGAGCTCTGTCGGCCGAAGCGCCGGCCGACGAACGCCTCGCCGGCTCGCTCGCGCTCGCGCTCAAGGCGGCGGATCAGGGCGCCCAGTTGCTTCGGGTCCACGACGTGCCGGAGACGGTGCAGGCGCTCAGGATCTGGCGCGGCCTGAGAGACGCGGCGCTGACTCCGGCCTAGCATCGAAGCGCCCCCGCCTCCCCTCCACCTCCCCTCCCTTGCGGGGAGGGGAGGATTCAGCGGGACTCCACCTCGACGGCCAGCGGGCCCTTCTTCCCGGCGGCGACGCGGGCGCGGAGGGGCTGGTCGGGGCTGAGATCGGCGAGGCCGCCGCGGCGGACGGTTTCCATATGGACGAAGATGTCCTGATCGTCCTCCTGCTCGCGGACCAGGAAGCCATAGCCCTTGAGCCGGTTGAACCATTTTACCCGCACCGGCTCGAAATCGCCGGCGGCGTCGAGCAGTGCGGAAGGATCGATGCGTTCGCCCGAGCTCGATCCGGTGGCGCGCTGCGGCTCGGGCATCACCGCCTGGCTGAGGTCGATCGACAATACCCGCCGGGCCTGAAGGCCCCGCTCCTGCTCGGCGACCAGGCATTCCACGACCGCGCCTTCGGGGAGGCTTCGGCGGTCATGCTCCTTGAGGACGCTGAAATGGACGAGGATATCGCCCTTGGCCTGATCGCTGACCAGGAAGCCGAAGCCGCGGGTGGCGTCGAACCACTTCATCGTTCCGGTCAGCTTGATGAGCGCCTCGTCCTCCGGGCGAGGGGGGTCGTCCGCGCCTTCGGGGTCCGGCGCGCCGCTTCCTGCAGTCATTCCACGGCGCGACGTCATTAACGGCCGATCCACATCCAAACCGGGGTGACTATCACGCCTCACGCGGATTTGTGAACCGTTTACGATTGCTTTTATGGGACATCCGGTTCGGGCAGGTCCAGGGGGCCGGAGCCGAGCACCTGCCGGACCACCTCGTGGCGATGCCCGGCGCGCATCATGGCCGCGGCCGCCTTGTCCCGGGCGGCCCGGTCCGGGACGGTCGAGGCATAGGGGCCGAGCCGCCGCCGCCGGGCGAAACGATGCGCCGCGGCCAGCGCCTCCTCCCCCGAAATCTCCCGGGCCTCGGCGCTGTCCTCCTCGGCGAGTCCGGCTCCCCGCAGCGCCTCCTTCACCCGCCGCTCCCCGTAGCCGCGCCGGAGCAGGGAGGCGCTTCGGGCCGAGGCGAAGCCGCGATCGTCGACATAGCCGAGCTCGGCGAAGCGCTCCACCAGCCGCTCGACCGGGGGCTCTCCCGGGCCGCTCCAGCCCCGCTCCCCGAGCTTGCGGCGCAAATAGCCGGCGAGCTTCGAGCGGGTCGTGGCATAGCGGCCGGCATAAAAAAGGCCGAGCCGCTCGAGCCCCTCTGCATCGAGGGGCGGGCGGGGTCTTTTGTCGGGTCGGGATCTCACGCGCCATGATTGTGCCACAGTCGGTCCCGATTATAAACGCGTACCTCTCCCGTCCCGGGAGGCGGTCGCGCAACCTGGCTACCACCGGAGAGGATCCGCTACACCCGTGCCCGAGACTTTGGTCCCGACGCCGACCGCGGACAATTTGCCGCGCCGCTTTGCCGACTTCGAAACGCTCGGGGAGGCGCTCGATTATGCGGCGCTGGGCCGGCGCGGCCTCAACTTCCACGATCCGCGCGGGGTCCTGGTCAGGGCCTATCCCTACCGGGAGCTGCGCGACGACGCGCTCGCCGCGGCCTTCCGGCTGATCGCGGCCGGAGTGAAGCCGGGCGACCGGATCGCGATCGTCGCCGAGACCAGCCCGGAATTCGCGGCCTTGTTCTTCGGCGCCGTCTATGCCGGCGCCTGGCCGGTGCCTCTGCCTCTGCCCACCTCCTTCGGCGGCCGCGATTCCTATATCGACCAGCTCACGGTCCAGCTGAAGAGCGCGGATCCCACCCATCTCTTCTATCCGGACGAGCTTGCGGCGATGGGCGGAGCGGCGGCAGAGGCCGCGCGGGTCGAGGGACGGTCGTGGGAGAGCTTCTCGAGGCTCGACGCCCCGGGGGTCGAGCTTCCCGGGGCCGCCCCCGACGACGTCGCCTATCTCCAATATTCGAGCGGCTCGACCCGCTTCCCGCACGGCGTCGCCGTCACCCATCGCGGCCTCCTCAACAACCTCGCCGCGCACAGCCACGGAATGGAGGTGATCGAGACCGACCGCTGCATCTCGTGGCTGCCATTGTATCACGACATGGGGCTGGTCGGCTGCCTGCTCTCGCCGATGGCGAACCAGATCTCGACCGACTATCTCAAGACCGAGGATTTCGCCCGCCGTCCGCTCGCCTGGCTCGACCTCATCACCCGCAACACTGGCACGACCGGAAGCTACGCGCCGACCTTCGGCTACGACATCTGCGCCCGCCGGGTCTCGAGCCAGACCAACGTCGCCGAGCGCTTCGACCTGTCGCGCTGGCGGATCGCCGGCAACGGCGCCGACATGATCCGGCCGGACGTCATGCAGGCCTTCGTCGACGCCTTCGCCCCGGCCGGCTTCAGCGCCAAGAGCTTCCTGCCCAGCTACGGCCTCGCCGAGGCGACGCTGGCGGTGACGATCATGCCGCCGGGCGAGGGCATCGTCGTCGAGCTGGTCGAGGAGACGACGCTTTCCGGCGACGGCAAGATGCACCGCGACCGGCCGCAGCGCTACCGCTCGATCGTCAATTGCGGAAAGCCGGTCAGGGACATGGAGGTCGCGATCCGCGACGAGGACGGCCAGACCCTCGGCAATCGCGAGATCGGCAAGGTCTATTGCCGCGGCCCCTCGGTCATGGTCGGCTATTTCCGCGACGAGGAGGCGACCGCCGCCTGCCTCGACGTCGAGGGTTGGCTCGACACCGGCGACATGGGCTACATGTCCGACGGCTATCTCTACATCGTCGGCCGCGCCAAGGACATGATCATCATCAACGGCAAGAATCACTGGCCGCAGGACATCGAATGGGCGGTGGAGCAGCTGCCCGGCTTCAAGGCCGGCGACATCGCCGCCTTCTCGATCACCACGCCGGGCGGCGAGGAGACGCCCGCCGTGCTCGTCCAGTGCCGCACTTCCGACGCGGGGGAGCGCGCCCGCCTGCGCGACATCATCCGCGAGCGGGTGAGGGCGATCACCGGAATGAACTGCGTCATCGAGCTGGTCCCGCCGCGGACATTGCCTCGCACCAGCTCGGGCAAGCTGAGCCGCGCCAAGGCCCGCAGCCTCTATCTGACCGGCGAGATCCAGCCTTACGACATCGCCGCCTGAGGCGGGCCCGCCCCTTGCGCCGCCTCCGCCGCCCGGTTAGAGACCGTGCGCTTCCGGCGACTAGGAGTGTAGCTCAGTCCGGTTAGAGCATCGGTCTCCAAAACCGAGGGTCGTGGGTTCGAATCCCTCCACTCCTGCCACGCCGAAGCGAGCCGCGCGGCGCAAGCAGCCGCCGGTGCCCGAAGCGCGCGCGAAGCCGCCGGCCGGCCTGCGCGCCCCGGACCCGATCCGGGGAGCGACAGGACCGGCGTCACGGCATTTACTCCCGTGACGGCCTTGCCATAAGCGGCGCCGAACGCTATCTCCCAAACCTCGCATGCATCGGCAAAGCTCGGCTGACCGGCCCCCCGGTCGAGAGCGGCTGCCCGAAAGGCGCGAACTCGAAAGGACGAAGGACAGGTGGCAAGAGTCAATCCCGGCGAATTCCTCCGCCAGGTCAGGGCCGAGACCGGCAAGGTCTCCTGGCCGACCCGCAAGGAGACCGTGACGACCGGAATCATGGTCCTGATCATGACCACCCTGCTCGGAATCTTCTTCTTCGGGGTCGACAGCGCCTTCGCCGCCATCGTCAGCAACCTGCTCAAGCTGATCAGCTAGCGCCCGCGCCCGGAAGGTAAGAAACGCTCATGTCCCGCTGGTACATCATCCACGCTTATTCCGGCTTCGAGAACAAGGTCCGCGACGCCATCCAGTCCGAGGCCAACCGGCTCGGCCTCGCCCAGCTGGTCGAGGCGGTCGAGGTGCCGACCGAGAAGGTCACCGAGGTCCGCCGCGGCAAGAAGGTGACGAGCGACCGCAAGTTCTTCCCCGGCTACGTGCTCGCCAAGCTCGCGATGAACGACGACGTCTACCACCTCGTCAAGAACACCCCGAAGGTCACCGGCTTCCTCGGCTCGTCGGGCAAGCCGCAGCCGATCACCGACGCCGAGGCCGCCCGGATCCTCAATACCAAGGACGAGGCCGCCGCCGCCGCGCCCAAGACCAGGATCAACGTCGACTATGAGATAGGCGACCAGGTCAAGGTCCTCGACGGACCGTTCGCCAGCTTCAACGGCCTCGTCGAGGAGCTCGACTTCGACCGCGGCCGGGTCAAGGTCGGAGTCTCCATCTTCGGCCGCGCGACGCCGGTGGAGCTCGAGTTCGAGCAGGTCGAGCGGGTGAAGTAGATCGTCTGAAAGTCTTACTTTCAGCCGGGCGATCCGAAGGGCCGGGGCGGAAGCTCCGGCCTTTCTCGTTCGGGGCACCCGGCCCGGCGGGTCAGTCCTTCGGGAGCATCCGCTCGAGCAAGGCGGTGTCGACGAACTGGACGAGGTCGGCGATCCGGCCTTCCTCGTCGAAGGTCCACAGGTCCAGTATCTCGGTGGTCGCGACCGGGCCGCCGCCGATCGAGAAATCGATCCGCCACCGGACCGCGGCGCGATCGCCCTCGACGATCGTGTCGAGCCGTTCGTAATCGTGGAAGCTGATCAGGTCGACCAGATCGCCCAGCACGTCCCGCGCCCGCGCCGGCCCGGGCCTGACCTGGCCGAAGGCGCTCCGGTCGCCGGCGATCCGGAACGTGGCGCCCGGGGCGAGGAACGCGGCCATCGCCGCCTTGTCGCCGCGGGCCCGGGCGGCGAGGCCGCCGTCGAGCGTGGCGAGGATCTTGTCACGGTCCGGCATCGCGTCTCTCCTCCGCCTCGGTCTCCCGTCCATAGCAGGAATGCCGCCGCGCGGGGAGGCCGGCGGAGCCCGGGCCGGGCGGCCGTCCCCGGCCTGATCCGGATCCATCCTCTCTCCCACGAAGGTCGGGGGCGCCAGCTCCGGCCCTCGCGATTCACCCGGGCGCCGGCTTTCCGCTCCAGATCCCCGCCCGCCCCGCGAACCCGGACCGGTCCGAACGGCCTGGAAATATCCACGTCGAAATCGCCGTCGGACACCGAATATGCCGCGGCCGCTTGGCCCTCCTGAAGCGCGGATCGAGCCTCCAGGAGCGCTCCCCCCACGGCGCGCGCAGGAATGGGAAACTCCGCGGCGTATTGACCAGTACACCGCGCATTCGGTTGCCGACCGGGAGCTTTGGAGGGTTCAGACCTCGCCGTCGCACCCCCGCGAGCCGGGGAATGGCCTCGCTCCGCCATTCTGAACTTGTTTCAGCATCCAGGGCAGAGCCGCCCGGACGGGTGACCAGCTGGCCTCTGTAACTATTTTCAGACTGACGAGGAGGTCCCGGTGGCCCGGCTGACGCTTCGGCTGTCTGGTTCACGCGACTGTCACCGCGGAGCTTTGGATTGGCGAGTCGCCCGATCTGCGCCCGCCTTGCGCGGCCGCCCACGTCCGCGTTTCGTTGGTCCCGGCGGCGGCGCCTGGGCGCGCCGATATTGGCGGGGCGCGTCGAGCCGGTCGTAGAGGATTTGGGCCGGCCGCCTGACTTCGGGATTGACGTCGAGCAAGGTCCGCTCCCCCCGCACATAAGCGACGAAGGCGGCGTGGACGGGCGCCAGCCGGTCGGCGAGGCCGCTCTCCTCGAACCAGGCGATCAGCCGCTCCCCATGCCCCCTGCGCTCGGCGAGCCGAAGCAGCCGCTCGAAGTCGCGCGCATGCTCCGATGCCGCCGCCGTCGGATCGTCGCCGAGCGCTGCGGCCAGATGCCCGGTCGCGACTTCGAAATCGTCGCTCGCTAGCGCCAGCCCGGCATCAAGCAGCGCGAGCTGCACACTCTGTACGTTTTCGAGTTCTGGCCGGACTCGCGCTGTTTCAATCGGTCGACCGTCCAGCAGGTACAGCCAAGCGAGGCTGAGACGCGTTGCCTCGGAAATATCTTCCATGGCGTCTGCCAATAGGGGCTCGGCGCGCCCATAATCTTCGCGCCGGTCAATGAGCCGGTTCCCGAGGCCCCGCGCGGCGATAGCCCAAAGCGGCGCGACCCGCTCCTTGTCTAATTCGCTGAAGACCGCCAAGGACTTCTCCATTTCTATGATACCCGCGTCCCACTCGCACATCGCATCCAGCGTAGATCCCTTGGCAAACAGCGCCTTTGCAACTGATTCGCGCAGCGTCGGCGCTGCCTCTCCGAAGCGCGCAATCAGCTCGTCATAAGTGGTGATAGCACCGGCGTTGTCGCCGCTGGCGCCAAGCTTAACTCCTTTGCCGAAAAGCGCGTTGGCGACCTGTTCGCTGAGGGCTGGCTCAAGAGATTCGCCGAATTCCGCAATAAGCTCGTCATAAGTGGCGATCGCACCCCCGTCGTCGCCGTCCGCGCCCATTACGAAACCCTTGTTGTACAGTGCTCGGGCTACTTCAAGGCGCTGACCGCGCTGGCCATCGCTAGCTAGCTCGATTAGCTGATTCCACAATGCAATTGCTTCAGCGTGATCGCCGATTTCCGAAAGACGAACCCCTTTATTGAGAAGTGCTGTGCGCACCTGCATCTGCAGAGTCGGATCGAGATCTTGCCCATAGCGAGCTATAACCTCATCATAGTTGGCAAACGCTTCATCCCAGTCATCGCGTTCTCCACATACGGCGCCTTTGAAAAGCATTGCCCATGCGACCTGTTGGCGCAGGGCTAGCTCGGTGGCTTCGCCGAAGCGGGCGATAAGATCGTCCAGCAGAGTCAAGCTATGTCTAGAGTCGCCTGCTCGATACCGGCGGGCGGCCTTGTCATTCAAATCAAATGCGGCGCTGACCGCTTCATCGTCGCTCGCATCCGCTGTCGACAGAGTGAGCTCCCGCTCCGTGACTGAACTCTGCCGCGCGATCGCCTCGTCGGCGGCGATGGCATAGTCTCCGCACCAGCTGTGGCGATACCGCTGGGCAAGCTCGGCGAGCTCGTTCGGGGCGTAGAAGCTGGCCAGATATTCGACCAGCCAGCGCATCTTCTGGCGGGTGCGGCGGGTGCCGTGTCGCATCAGGTACCAGATGTTCAGGAAGCGCTCGACGATCTGGTGGCGGGCATAGGCGCCCGACCCCTCGACTTGTTCGATCAGCCCATCCCTGCGCAGCTTCTGGAGCATCGGCGATAAGGTGGTGGTGACGACATTGGTTGCGTCCGACAGCCCCCCGACGGTGATCGGGTCCCAGTTGAGCGCGATCGCATCGATGACGGCCCGCTGAGTGGGCGTCTGATATTCCTCGATTCGCGCCTTGTAATATGGGGTGACTTGGTCGAGCAGGAGTTCCAGGTCGGCCATGGCGGCATCGGTCTCGGCGCTCTCCAGCAACCTATAGATCAGCGCCAGGACTCGCGGGTTGCCGCCGGTCAGCGTGTGCAGCGTCCTCAGCCGTTCCGGCTGGCGATCAAGCACTTCGACCACCTGCCGGCCATGCTCTCCCCGGCGGTCGGCGAGTGCGCGCATACAGCTCTCGGTCTCCCGCTCATCGAGCGGCTCAAGATAATGCGGCTGGAGAAACTCGTAGAAGGCCGCGTTGTGGTCGGCGCTCTCTTTCAGGGATTGGGTGGCCGCGCCGATCATCACCGGTCCGTCCGGCGCCTGGAGATAGCGGCGCAGGATCCACTGATCCTCCTGTCCAAGCGCGGCGAGGATCAGGTCGAGATTGTCCACCAGCAGGATCGCGCGCCGCCCGAGCGCCTTCAACTCTTGCGCGAACCGCTCGGCCGCCGTCTCGTCATCCTTCCATTCGCCTCGGTCGATCGCGCGATCGAGGCGCTCCGCGAGATCGGCGCGGCCATTCGAGTCCGCCCATTCCGCCAGAGCCTCGCCGCAATTGCGCCAGAAGTCTCCGAGGCTGAGGACGTTATACTGCTCTTCGCGGAAGCTCAGCGGGACGTAACGCGCACCCAGTGTCTCGTCGCGATTGACCGCGATGGCGACTCGCCGGAGCAGCGAGGTCTTGCCCATGCCCCGCGCTCCAACCAACATATGGTGCAGCCCTCTGTCGTCCTTGCCGGTCCCACGCAGCCGGCGGATCAGCGCATCGAGGACGTCGTGGCGCGCCACGAAATTGGCGACGAAGTCGTCGTCGTCGAGGCGGGTCTGGTTGTAGAGCGAGGAGGGTGGGCGCGTCATTCCGTCTCATAATCCCGCCAGTAGCGCCGGATCAGTCCGGAGCTGAACGCGTAGCGGTCCCGGGTCTTGCCGATCAGCCCGTCATTGGCGAGGATTTCGAGCACCTCCTGCACCTGCCGCCTCCCGGCTCCGCCATCGGCTTGCGCCGCGGCCACGAGCGTGGCCTCGGTCTCGCCGTTCACGTCCCGGCTGAGGACGTTGAGCAGAGTCCGGGCGAGGCTCTGATCGGGGGCGGGCAGGTTCTTGTCGATATGTTCCCGCCATACCGCGAACTCCGATTTACGTCCGGGCTGGAGCAGCTTGTCGAACGCGGCCTGGAAGTCCGCCGCTGTGGCGTGGGGGAGGGAACCGTCGACGGCCGCAACAGAGGGCCTTACTTCGTTGGCGACCATCCGGAGATAATAGGGCGCAAGCCATCCAAGCTCGGCGAACATCGAATCGAAGTCCGCGTCGCTGGCGTCGAACAGATGATTGAACTGCTGCTGGATCGCCGAGTCGCGCATGAAGGAGCGCGCCTCCTCCGGCGTGAAGGGATCCAGAGTGAAGGTATCGAAATCGACGAACGCGCCCTCCAGCCCATAGCGGCGGGCGATGACGCTGAGCCCGATCGAGCCGGTGATCAGCCAGCGCACGTTCTTGTAGCGTTGCTGGAAGGCGCGCAGCTGGTAGGCGAAGGCATGCGCCTGCTCATGGTCCCCCTCGGCGAGCTTCAGGAAGAAATAGGAGATCTCGTCGATGATGATCGCCACCTTCTTTCCGGAGGAGTCGAGCGACTCGATCAGAGTCTCGGTAAATTCGATCGGATCGATCCTGCCGAGGGCGTTCAGAGGGTTGTCGTCCCAGTCACCGCCCAGAAGGCCGGCGATGCGCTGCTTTGCATGCGCTCGAAAGCTCTGCGCGATCGAGCTCTGAGCCTCGATCCGCTTCCACAGCTCGCGGGCGAACTTCTCGGGAGCCTTGATTCCCTCGACATCCGCCTCCACGACCACCCACCCGTCCTTCCGCAGATCCTCCGCCAGCCGGCCGATCGTCCAGGTTTTGCCGATCCGCCGAGGGGCCGGCATGTTGACGCTGGTCCCGTTCAACAGCTTGCGTTTCAACGCCGCCCGTTCGTTTTCGCGATTATGCATGACATGGTCCTGATTATTCCAGCAGGAATATATTCAGGAAATAATATTTCAAGCGAATTTTTCTGCGCTTGGGCATCTAGCCGGCAAGCCAGCCACTGCCCCTTCGCGGTTTACGTCCTTCGCGGCCTTGGCGGCTTTCGCGTGAACCCATGTGCTTTGCCTCTAACCACTAGAAACCGCTAAGGTCGCCAAGCCGCGAGGAGCGAGGGGAAGAACGCCATGTGGGGACAGGTACCGGTACCTGTCCCTTTCAAGCCCGCGGGTCGTCTTGCGCAGGAGGCGAGGGGCCCCGGCCGGCGCGCGGCGACTTCGCGGTCTTCGCGTTCCTTCGCGTGGGAGGAAGGAAGCTTGTCTCACGCGAAGGGACGCGAAGGACGCGAAGAGGAATGCGAACTCATCCTCTTCCCCTCCCGCCGCGGGAAACGTGCTAAGGTCGCCAAGCCGTAAAGAGCGACGGGAAGAAAAGATGGGCTGCAACGCAAGGCGCACCGGCGCCAGGACGTGGACGTGCCGCTGCTGCGACGCCCGGGCGGACTATGAATATTGGGCCTGCGGGGCGGTCACCCGCGAATGGGTGGTGTGGCGCGAGCCCTGCGGCAGCTGCGACGACGCGCCGAGGACCAGGCCCTGCCCGAACCGCTGATGCGCATCTTGGAGAAGACTGGGGACAGGTACCGGTACCTGTCCCCGCCTGCAAAAGTACGTGTCCCTATCTTGAGTCCGGTTCAAGCGGCGGCGCGCGTCCGCTAAAGCGCCCGCAATGGCCTTCGACCTCGCCCTTCGCCCGTTCCGGCCGGACGACCTCCCGATCCTCCACCGAATCCGCGAGGCGGCGTTCGCGCCGGTCTTCGCCTCGTTCCGGGCGCTGGTCGGGGCGGAGATCGCTTCGATCGCCCTCGCCGACGCGGAGGCCGAGCAGGGACGGCATCTCGAGGAGATCGCCGCCGGGGCTTCCGGCCACCGGCTTCTCGTCGTCGAGGCGGGCGGGGCGGTGGCGGGGTTCGTCTCGTTCAGGGTCGATCCGGCGAGGCGCGGCGGCGAGATCGGGCTCAACGCCGTTCATCCGGATTTTGCCGGGCGGGGGGTCGGGACGTGGATGTATGGCGAGGCGCTGGCGCGGATGAAGGCGCTCGGCGCAGAGGTGGCGGAGGTCGGGACCGGGGGCGATTCGAGCCACGCGGCGGCACGGCGGGCCTATGAGAAAGCCGGGTTCGGCCCCGCCATACCGGCACTGCATTTGTACAGGCGGCTGTAGCGGCGGGCCCGCCGGCCTTCCCGGTCCGGGCCCGACCCGGCCCCGGCATCCGTCCCGCTCTAGCGGCGGCCTCGCTCGTACGTCTGCAGGCACCTGTCGGTGACCGCCGCCGTGCAGGCCGGATAGCTTTCCGGAGCCGCGGCCTCGCCCGTCGCCGGATCCAGCTCCGGGCCGCCCGTCGCGATCGCCGGCACTCCGTTCCAGCCCGCCGGGGCCACGGCCGCGGCCGAGATGACCGGGATTCCGCGGGCGTCGCGTTCGGGGCCGGCGTTGCTCGGCTGGACGAGCCGGGCAGGGGTCGTCGCGGCGGGCATGTCGCTGGCCATCGCGGCCGTCGCGCCGGCGGGGGCGGATTCGGTTTCCCAGGCGAGGGTGGCGAGGCCGTCGCCGGCATAAGCGGTGGCGGCGGGGTCGGCGGTCCGGGCGGCGGCGGCGCCGCCGAGCAGAAGGGCGATGGCGAAAGCGGTGGTCTTCATCCCTTTTTCCTTCCTGTGTCAGGACCCGGTTTCGCGGCGGCGTCTTCGCCTGCCGAGCGCCGCGGCATCGAAGCGGCGAGCGGGATCGGGCGTGTAACGAGCCAGCGGCCGCTTTTCTCCGGCAGGTCGCCTTACGCAGGAGCCTCCTGGGGGGACAGGTACCGGTACCTGTCCCCCCGGCCCCGGTCAGCCGGACCCGCCTCGCCCGCCACCGCGCTCGCGCCAGTCCGCGATCCGCCAGCCGCCGAACAGGGCCAGCTTCGGATTGTGCTTCACCTTCGCGGGATCGGCCTTGCTCCAGCCGGTGACGAGGTGGAGCGGCGGCAGCGGGGGCGGGGGCTGCTCGTGGGCGAAGCGCCAGCTTCCCGTCTCCTCGTGGTGGCGGCCGCGCGTGGCGACGGCGAGGGCGGCCTGGATCTCGCGGCGAACCTCGGCATTGCCGGCGACCCGGTAGCGCGCCTCGCGATGCTCCCAGCCGAGGCGGCAGGTGCGGTTGTGCATGGCGAGGATCTGGATGGCCTGGTCGATCGTCATCCGGGGGAGCGGGCAATCCCGGATCCGGTCGAACCAGTCGGCGCGGGGCTCGCCCCAATCGGGTCCGTGGAGGAGATCGAAGCTCTGGTAGAGGGCGCAGTCGATACGGTCGAAGCCGACCCGGAGGGCGACCTTCATCTCCCCGGCGAAGTTCGCCGAGCGGCGGGCGCGATAATAAAAGGCGCTGTGGGAGAAGCCGGTCACGGCGGCGCTGAGCCGGACGTTGGCGCTGGCCGAGAGCGCTTCGAAGAAGCGATCCTCGCCCGCGGCGGTCATCCGGCCGGGCGGGGAGCGGCGCAGCTGGAGCCGGCCGCCGCGGGTCCGGCCGACGATGATCTCGCCGCCCTTCGTCCTGAGAGCGGCGCCGTCCCGCGCCGGGCGCGGTCCTCCGCCGAGCCTGAGAGCGGCGTGGCACGCCTTGAGCGCCGAATCCCAGTCGGCGGCGAAGGCGGCGCATTTCGCCCGGCGCTTCGAGTAGGTCGACCGGTGCACTCCGAGCTCGGCGGCGGCCAGGCGGGGGTTGCCGGTGCGGCGCAGGGCCTCGAGAAAGGCCGCGTTCTGGGCGCGCTGGCGCGGGGTGAAGGGACGCATGAGGCGGCTCCGAGTCGTTCCTTTTATGTTCTCATGGACGGTCCTACATTGGAAGCGGGCTTTCCCGCCGCCCTGGAATCTGCTTCAGGGTCCAGTCTCCTCCCGCGAGGCGGCTCGAGCCTGGATGCTGAAACAAGTTCAGCATGACGCGGGAGACCCCCCGCGCGGGTTTGCGCTTCGCGCGGCTTTGCGCTAAGGGCGCGGCTTCCAACGCATCCGCCTGGAAATCGCGGGAGAGACGCCCCGGCGCCTCGCCTGGACCGCTAGACTTGAACCCGGGTGAAAGCACCGCTTTCACCCGATCTACAGAGTGAGAGACAATGGCTAAGAAGATAACGGGCTATATCAAGCTCCAGGTGCCCGCGGGCGCCGCCAATCCGTCGCCGCCGATCGGGCCCGCCCTCGGCCAGCGCGGAGTGAACATCATGGAATTCTGCAAGGCGTTCAACGCGGCGACGACCGAGCTGGAGAAGGGCATGCCCATCCCCACCGTCATCACCGTCTTCGCCGACCGCAGCTTCGCGTTCGAGACCAAGACTCCGCCGGCGACCTTCCTTCTGAAGAAGGCGGCGAAGATCACGTCGGGCGCCAAGGAGCCCGGCAAGCAGACTTCGGGCCGGGTCACCCGCGCCCAGCTTCGCGAGATCGCCGAGATGAAGATGAAGGATCTGAACGCCAACGACATCGAGGCGGCGTCGCGGATCATCGAAGGCAGCGCCCGGGCGATGGGCCTCGAAGTGACGGGGAGCTAGAGCGATGGCGAAGCTTACGAAGAAGCAGAAGGCGCTGAACGAGGCCGTCGACCGCGGCCGGATCTACGGAGTGGACGAGGCGATCGAGACCCTGAAGGCGAACGCCAGAGCGAAGTTCGACGAGACCATCGAGGTCGCGCTGAACCTGGGCGTGGACCCGAGGCACGCCGATCAGATGGTGAGGGGCGTGGTGACGTTGCCCGCCGGCACCGGCAAGGACGTCCGGGTCGCGGTCTTCGCCCGCGGCGCCAAGGCCGAGGAAGCGACGGCGGCGGGCGCCGACGTGGTCGGGGCCGAGGATCTGATGGAGACCATCCAGGGCGGGACGATCGATTTCGACCGGGTCATCGCCACGCCCGACATGATGGGAATCGTCGGCCGGCTCGGCAAGGTGCTCGGCCCGAAGGGGCTGATGCCGAACCCGAAGCTCGGAACGGTCACTCCGAACGTCACCGAGGCGGTCAAGGCGGCCAAGGGCGGCCAGGTCGAGTTCCGGGTCGAGAAGGCCGGGATCATCCACTCCGGCATCGGCAAGGCGAGCTTCCCGGCCGAGGATCTGAAGCGCAACTTCCAGGCCTTCGTCGACGCCATCGTCAAGGCCAAGCCGGCCGGCGCCAAGGGCAAGTACGTCAAGAAGGTCGCTCTGAGCTCGACCATGGGCCCCGGCCTCAAGGTCGACGTCGCCGAGGTGGCGGCCGCCTGAGCCTGCTCAGCACGGTGGAAGCAGGGAGGGCCGGGACGAAAGTCCCGGCCCTTTTGCCGTCAGTTCCGGGCCGTCAGCGCGCCGGTGATGCCGTGCACCAGCTGGCCGCGATGCTGCATCGCCTGGCGGTCCAGCGGCAGGCGGTAGAGGGCCCGGAGGAAGGCGAGGTCCTGGGCGGTCAGGTCCCGCGGCGGGGATGACGAGTCGAACAGCGCGAGGATGGAGCCATCCGGCTTCGCGCCCGCGTTCCTGATCTCGGCGAGGGCGACCAGGGCGGCGTAGCCGGCGAGCGCGTCGAGCCGCCTTCCTATCGCCTCGTCGACGTCGATGATCACGATGGCGCTGGTCAGGACCCGGTTGGTCAGGGTGCTGATGACGCTGCTTTCGTAATGCATCAGGCTGGGCATGTCGCCTCCGAGCGACGAGCCGCCGCCATAGCCGGGGCCGGGCGGTCCGTACGCCTTGGCGGCGTCGCCCGACGCCGTCTGGGCAGCGCCGTGGCGCCCGGTCGTCTCGACCGTGTAGAGCCAGCGGATCGGGATCGACCCGTTCAGCACCTCCGACTTGGCCTTGGGCGAGAATCCGGCCACCCGCCACGGCTCCTTGTCGACCACCGCGCGCGCGAGCGAGGCGCCGTCGCTGGTGAAGCTGACGATGATGTTGCGTCGGCAGCCCTCCGGCGCGACCTCCGCCCCGACGGTCGCGGCGACCCGCCGGATTTTGGCTTCGGCGGCGCGTTTGCCGATATCCTCGAGACCGAGGACTTCCGGGCAGAACATGCCTTTGCAGCGTCGGCGCATGGTTTCGGCCCCGCTATGATTTTGCGACGAAACCCGGAATGGACGACGAGCGTCGCGCCCGACGCCGGCCGGCGCCCCTCAGCCGGCGGCGCGAGCGGTTGACAGCGGGACGGCGAGGCCGGAAACAGCCCGCACTTCAAGGAGATGGGAATGCACAGACTGGGATTGGCGCTCGCGGCGCTCGCGGCGGCGCTGGCGCCCGCGGGTGCGGCATGGGCGCAGACGGCGCCGGCGGCCTGGATCAACGGGATTCTCGGCGAATGGGACGCGATCCAGAAAAAGGAGGGGTGGCTCCCGCAGGTCGAGACCCGCCCGGGGGCGCTGGCGAGCGGGGCTGAGGCGCGGCTCGAATATCCGCTGGCGGCGGGCGCGGCCTACCGGTTCGTCGTCATCTGCGAGCCGGGCTGCGGGGCCGGCGATGTGGAGTTGCTGGACCCGTCCGGCGCCCGCGTCGGCGAGCCGAAGCCCCTGGTCGAGATGCCGAGGCTGGAGGCGGCGCCGGCGGCGGCGGGGACCTACACGCTGCGGGTGGCGATGACCGACTGCGCCGCCGAGACCTGCGCCTGGGCGGCGCGCGTTTACGCAAGGTCCTCGGCCCGGCCGCGGAAGCGGAAATAGAAGGGCCGGAGCTTTCGCCCCGTTGCGCTCCTTGCGACGGGTCGTGGTGCCGCCGGCGCGGTTGAATTATCAACCGGTTGAAGCTTCCTGGCGGATTTTGGGGAACCTTGAGCGAGTCGGCGCTTTTCTGGGCGTCATGGACGACGTGCGTTTCTTCCACCAGCAGGCCGAGAAGTGCCGCGCCGCCGCGGTCGCCGCGGAGAACGAGCATGCCCGTCGCGGGCTGCAGCAGCTCGCCAGCCATTACGAGCGCGAGGCGCGGCGGCTGAACCTGGCCGAGATCCAGGCGCGCTAGGAGCCTGCCCGTTTCGCCGCCCGCGGGCGGCGCGGCGTCGAGGGCGCGAAGGCCCGTTGCGAGGCGAGTCTCGATATATCGTCTAAGTCCGCCGCGTGTGGCGGACGACGAGCCACGAGAAGAGGGCGGCGACGACGGTCGGCGCCATCAGCACTTCGGGTTTCGCCGGCGCCTTCGAGCGCTCTTCCGGCCAGGCGGTCCAACAAGAGGTTGATTTTCCAGTCCCCACCCCGTAGAGGCCCGGCTCCGCTCCTGCTGCTTTGGCGGCAGGGCGAACCGTCCGAGACCGCTGGCGCCCTCCGGGGCTTAATCTCCAGCCTAGACGGGGAAAGATATTCGGCGCGCTTGCGCCGACTCACCGGTACGTTCCGGTGCGCTCTCCCCATCACGGACACAAGGCGTTCGGCTCCGCCGGGCGCTTGAACTGCGTCCGGCGGATGGTCCGCCGGGCGGTATTGGAGAGTAAGATGGATCGAGCTCAGAAGTCCGAGCAGGTCGCCCAGCTGAAGCAGACGTTCGCCGAGACGAGCGTGGTGGTCGTCACCCGCAATCTCGGCCTGACGGTGGCCCAGTCCACCGCGCTCCGCAACCGGATGCGCGACGCCGGCGCCAGCTACAAGGTGACCAAGAATACGCTCACCCTGATCGCGCTCGAGGGCAGCACCTACGCACCGATCGGCGACATGCTGACCGGCCCGACGGCGCTCGCCACCTCGTCCGATCCCGTCGCGGCCGCCAAGGTCGCGGTGGATTTCGCCAAGACGACCGACCGCTTCGAGATCGTCGGCGGAGCGATGGGCGACACGCTCCTCGACGCCTCCGGCATCAAGGCGCTGGCCGAGCTGCCGTCGCTCGACGAGCTGCGCGCGACGATCATCGGCCTCATCCAGGCGCCGGCGAGCAAGATCGCCCGCACGATCAACGAGCCCGGCGCGATGCTGGCCCGGGTGATCGGCGCCTATGCGGCCAAAGAAGACGCTTAAGACTGAATTAGTGAACTGAACCAACCCACCGTCATGCTGAACTTGTTTCGGCATCCAGTTCTCCGCCTCCCGGGAGGCGACAAGCTGGACCCTGAAACAAGTTCAGGGTGACGATCCAGACCAGAACCAGGAGACTTACAATGGCTGACATCAATTCCCTCGTCGACCAGCTCAGCGAGCTGACCGTTCTCGAAGCCGCCGACCTCGCCAAGGCGCTCGAGGAGCGTTGGGGCGTTTCCGCGGCGGCCGCGGTCGCGGCGGCTCCGGCGGGCGGCGGCGGCGCCGCCGCTCCGGCCGAGGAAGAGAAGACCGAGTTCGACGTCATCCTCGTCAACGACGGCGGCAAGAAGATCAACGTGATCAAGGAAGTGCGCGCGATCACCCAGCTCGGCCTCGGCGAGGCCAAGGCGCTGGTCGAGGGCGCTCCCAAAGCGGTCAAGGAAGGCGTGAACAAGGCGGAAGCCGAGGAGCTCAAGAAGCGCCTCGAGGAAGCCGGCGCGACCGTCGAGCTGAAGTAACGTTCGCCTTCGGGCGACCTTCATCCCTGGCAGGTTCCGATCAAGTATCAGCTTGATGCGGTCCCTCGATCCCGGGATCCGTGAGCGCCGCTCCTGTTCGGAGGCGTCCGTGTTCATGGATTCCGGCATCCGCCGGAATGACGGTAAAGGAAGGGCGGCTCCTGCCGGGGCCGCCCTTTCCCTTTGCCCTCGCGCCGCTCAGCGCGATCGCTTGCCGCTCAGGCTGTGCCGGATCGCGCCCAGCACGAGCAGGGCCAGGGTCAGCCAGGCGGCGGCATAGAGGCCGAACAGGATCAGGAAGCGGTTACGGACCTCGCTCCAAAGCCATATCTTCCTGGCGTCGCCCCCGAAGGGCTTCATCAGGCTCTCGCAGCCCGGATCGCCCGGCGGCATCTCCTCCAGAAAGGCCCTGGCCTCGGGAAGGAGGGTCGCCCCCATGGTCAGGCGGTCCTCATAATGGTTGGGGAAATAGGAGCAGGTCCACGCATCCTTCTGAAGGGTGTAGGCGCCGAAGAGGCCGAGCGAAACCAGCACGAGCAGGCCGAGGCTCCAGCGCGGAAGGCGATCGAGCAAGCCGGCGAAGAGCAGGAAGAGGACCGCGGACAGGATCAGGAAATAGGCCTTGAACTGGCCTCCGGCGTCGCTCGAGAGAGCGAGCTCGACGTCGAAGGAAATCGCGGTGGCGAGGACGGAGGCGAGCCAGGTCACAACCCCGGCGGCGACCGCCCATTTCTTGCGCCACTCCCCGTCATCGGGCGATCCCGCCGTCCGGCGCCCGCGGCGCGGCGCACCGCCGCCGCGATTCCCGCTCAAGGAATCTGCACCACGACGTTCTCGACGGTACCTGGCTTGAGTTTGCCGATCGTCGCGATGCGCGTTCCGACGACCTGATTGCCATTGAGGAGGCGGATTCGATAATCTCCCGGCGCGACCACCGTAGAGGTGGGAGTGCCCCCGGGCACTGCGTTTGCAGAGCCTTTCTTCGGGACGCAGCAGGTCAGGTCCATCCAGGCATAGAGACCTTTGACGGAACTGCCTTTGCGCATGCCTGAAAGGTTGACCTTGATCCCGGCTTTTCGGGCCGACGCTCCGGGGGCGGTCTGGACACGCGTCTGATCGTCCATCGCGCGCTGAACCGCGGCGAGAGTGGCGAGATCGGTCCTGCCCGGCGATGCCGTGCTTTCCGCCATCGCCGTCCGAAAGCCGGCGACGATCGGAAGGAAGAGCGGCTTGTCGCTCGGAGCGGCATCGCCGACGGCGGCGGCGAAGCGATTGGCGGACTCCCAGAAAGCGTTGGCGCGCTTCTTGCCGCCTGAAAGGCGCAACGCCGCCCGGACGCGCGCCGCGTCTCGAAGGAACCCGACCACGGCCTCGCCGAGAGCCGCCGGCGAGGCCGCCGCGATCGGGGCGGGTTCAGGCTGAGCTGCTCCCGTCAGAGCCGCCGCTGCTGCGGCCAATGCAAAAAGCGGCTTCACGACCACAATGTTTCCCCCCTGTTCTTACGGGGTTGTACATGAGGTGCAATATTCCGTCCATATTGGAAAAGAAGAGCCGACGAATAGTTGGGCGGCCTCCGATCCGGAAGCCGCCCCTTTTCCTTCGGTCGAAGCCTCAGGCCCGTTCGGGTTCGCCGAGCGGGCGGGCGACAACACCCTCGTGGAGGCCCGAGGGATTGTCGATTCCGAAATGGGCGAGCTCCTCGCCGTCCGGCACTCCGACCGCGAACGAGGCGGAGGTGCGTCCCTCGCTGCCGTCGGGGAGGCGGTAGCGGGCGTCGGCGACCACCACCGGCAGGACGGAGTCGCCGTCGACCCGTGAGGTCGGCAAGGCGACCGAGGCCTCCATGGTGCGCGCCTCGCCGGCCGGGATGGTGACCGGCGGGGTGTCGGCATGGTCGCGCGGCACGATCAGAGCGCTCTCCGCCTCGGAGGAGCCGGCGGCGAGCATCCAGGTGGAGATGCGCACGTCCTCGGCCGCGACCGGGCCGCTATTGCCGACGGTGAGCTCGAACTCGACCCGGGCGTCTTCGCCGCTCACCCCGGCTCGGACCGGGCGCATCGCCAGGTCGAGCTCGGGCCGGCCGGCCGGCCTGGTGTCGACCGGAGCGACGATCGGAGCGGCGGCGACCGGGGCGGCGGCGACCGGCGCCGGCTCGAACATTTCGTCGCGGACGCGGTCATGGACGGCGGTCCGGCGGCGGCCGCGAAGCGCGAAGAAGGCGAGGGCGCCGAGGAGGACCAGCCCGGCCAGCAGCCAGGGCAGGAACGAGTCGCGAGGGTCCTCGGTCTCGACCGTCGTCGCCACCGGGGCGGGCGGAGTCTCCGGCAGAACCTCGAGCGGCGGCGTCTGGGCGACGGGCGGGGGCAGCGGGGCGGTGGAGACGGTGGGCACGGTTGCGACCGGGACCGGAACCACCGCCACCGGGGCGGGCGCGGTCACGACCGCGGGCGCGCGGGTGGTGGTACGGGTGGTGGTGCGCCGGGTGGTTGTGGTGCGCGCCGGAGCCGCGGGCTCGGTTGCCTCGGCCTCGGTGACAGGGTCCGGCGAGGCTTCGCTCGGATCCGGAGTGATCTGCTCGGGCTGGGCGGGGATCGAGGTCTCGGCCGCGGGCGGCTCGGCCGCCTCGGCGGCGGGCTCGTTCGCGGGCGGGGCGGTCTCCTGCGCGAGCAGCGGAGCGATCGGGAGCGCGGCGGCGGCGAGGAGAAGGGCGGCGGCGCGGGCGAGGGGGGCGGGTTGGTTTTTCATAACAGGGCGACAATGAATTTCGCGGCGCTTCGGGCTCGTTCCGCCGCAGCAAGCGGGGCGGAGCGTGGCGGGGCAGCGTCGAATCGAAGCCTTGGGATCGACGTCAGGGCGCTGGAGCCGAAGCCCCTCTCCGCCCTGCGCGGGAGAGGGCAGGCGGCGATTTGGCCGAGCGGCCGCGAGACCGCACGGCCTCAAATCGGATGCCGGCCGATTACGGGCTGATCGGCTCTTCGTCCTTGGTCAGCAGAAGCACGCCGATGATGATCGCGATGATGATCGCCAGCGGAAGCAGGTAGCCGCCGCGGATCTGCTCGCCCTCGACCGTCTCCTCGGCCGGAGCGACTTCGGGCGCGGGCGCCGGCGCGGCGGCGACGGGCGCCGCGGTCATCGATGCCGCCGCGATCGCCGCGAGGATGGACCTGAAACGCATCTGTCTTTCTCCCTCGGGAAGCGCCGAGCCATATCCCCGGGAACAGGTCAGTCAAGCCTCCAGCCGCCGGGGCGTGCCGGGGCGGGGGTGAAGACGGGCCGTTGCGGACATCCCGCCTTCGCCGGGATGAGGGTCAGTGGTCGAGGCCGAGCTCGGCGCG
Source organism: Allosphingosinicella sp. (assembly GCA_035628835.1). Lineage (GTDB taxonomy): Bacteria > Pseudomonadota > Alphaproteobacteria > Sphingomonadales > Sphingomonadaceae > Allosphingosinicella. The sequence continues at coordinate 37,738 of DASPJA010000032.1, read as the reverse complement.
AAGCTCGTCCTTGGATTCATGAGCGTGGCGCTCGGCGAAGGCGCGGTCGGTGGGGCTCGCATAACCCTGCAGCGCCTCGGGCGGCGGGGCGACGTGGAGCGCCAGCAGCAGGGCGGTGGTCAGGAAACCGGCGATCATCGACTTCATCGGACTTCTCCAGTGGACGAGTGTCGAATGGGCCACGCGCGTGTCACCCGGATGCCGCGGAAACGGGATATGTGTGTCAATTGTGTCGGGCTCTGCTCCGTCATGCCGGCTTGAACCGGCATCCATGACACAGCCGGTCGAGAGCCGCCCGGCGACGGCGGTCATCCATTCCGGCCGTCGCCGGAATGACGAGCCAGCCCCTGCCTTGTCCCGGCCTCTATTACCGCCCACATGGCGGCCATGCCTTTTCAGAACCTCCCTCCGCGCCTCGCCGGGGCGCTGTCCGCGCGCGGCTATGCCACTCCCACCCCGGTCCAGGCCGCCGTGCTCGAAAGCGAGGCGGAGGGGCGGGACCTGATCGTCTCGGCCCAGACCGGCTCGGGCAAGACGGTGGCCTTCGGGCTGGCGATGGCGCCGCAGCTGCTCGGCGACGACGGCGGCGCGGGGTTCGCGCGCGAGCCGCTGGCGCTGATCGTCGCTCCGACCCGCGAGCTGGCGCTTCAGGTCAGCCGCGAGCTCGCCTGGCTCTATGCCCCGGCGGGAGCGCGGATCGCGACCTGCGTCGGCGGCATGGACGCGTCGAAGGAGCGGCGGGCGCTTCAGCACGGCACCCATGTCGTGGTCGGCACGCCCGGGCGCCTTCGCGACCATCTCGAGCGGGGCGCGCTCGACCTGTCGAAGCTCCGCGCCGTCGTCCTCGACGAGGCGGACGAGATGCTGGACATGGGCTTTCGCGAGGATCTGGAAGAGATACTGGACGCGACGCCGCCGGCGCGCCGGACCCTGCTCTTCTCCGCGACCATGCCGCGGCCGATCGTGGCTCTGGCCAGGCGCTACCAGAAGGACGCATTGCGAATCTCGACGGTCGGCGAGGAGCGCGGCCATGGCGACATCGCCTATCAGGCGATGACGGTGGCGCCCGCCGACATCGAGCATGCGGTGGTCAACCTGCTCAGGCTTCACGAGGCGGAGAGCGCCCTCCTGTTCTGCGCCACCCGGGAGAATGTGCGGCGGCTGCACAGCTCGCTCGTCGAGCGGGGGTTCAGCGCCGTGGCGCTGTCGGGCGAGCACAGCCAGAACGAGCGCAACCAGGCGCTTCAGGCGCTGAGGGACGGGCGGGCGCGGGTGCTGGTCGCGACCGACGTCGCGGCGCGCGGCATCGACCTGCCCAATCTCAGCCTGGTCGTCCATGTCGAGCTGCCCCGCGACGCCGAGACTCTCCAGCACCGCTCCGGCCGTACCGGGCGGGCGGGCCGGAAGGGCATCGCCGTGCTGGTCGTGCCCTATCCGCGGCGCAAGCGGGTGGAATCGGTGCTCCGCGGCGCCCGGATCGAGGTCGAGTGGATCAAGCCGCCGACTCCGGAAGACATCCGCCGAAGCGACCATGACCGTCTGCTCGCCGCCCTGCTCGAGCCCGCCGAGATCGAGGAGGAGGATCGCGACCTCGCCCGCCGGCTGATGGAGGCCAAGCCTCCGGAGGAGATCGCCGCCGCTCTGGTGCGGGCGCACCGCGCGCGGATGCCGGCGCCCGAGGAGATGGTCGATTCCGGAAGCGCCGGCGAGGTCCGGCGGCCGGAAGGGCCGCGGCCAGGGTTCGAGGACACGATCTGGTTCCGGATGGACATAGGCCGCCGCCACAATGCCGACCCGCGCTGGCTGCTGCCTTTGCTCTGCCGGCGCGGCCACATCACCAAGACCGAGATCGGCGCCATCCGCATCGCCGCCGGCGAGACCTTGTTCGAAGTGCCGAGGGCGGCGGCCGGGCGGTTCATGGCGGCGGTGCGGCGGACGGCCACGGACGAGGACGGCGAGGGGGGAGTGCGGATAGAGCCGGTCGAAGGCAAGCCGAGGGATGCGGCGCGCCAGAACCGCCGGGCGGGCCCGCCGCCGCAGAAGCGCTACAAGGCGAAGCCGGCGCGCCGGGCCTGAGGGGCCTTGCCGAAACCGGGGGGGGCGAAGGGCCGCTGGCAGTAACCGCCCGCGGGGCCGATCCGAAGCTCGGGCGCGGCGCTCCCGGAGCCGGGCGCGGTACCCTGCGGCCGCGGCCCGCTTTCGCTTTTGAGGCTCCGGCGGAAATCCAGCTCGAGGCGGATCCCGGCCAGGACCAGCATGGCGATCGCGACCAAGGCGAGGAAGGCGACGGCGGGCATGGCCTAGCGCTCCCGCGGCTCGAGGCGGCGCCGGAAGCTGAACTCGGCGCAAAAGGCCTGGAGCGTGACCATCGTCCCCATCATCAGGCCGAGGGCGGCAATCCACAACATCGCGAATTCCTTCATCGCGGCGGCGGACCGAATGCCCGGCGCCATGGCCGCGGATCTAGTCCTGGATCGAGTCCGGATGATGTCGCGGCGGAGGCCTGTTTGTCGCAATTGTGGCGGCGGCGCGGGTGGCTCGGGGCGACTCTTCCGAGACAGTTGGAAGCGAACCTTGATCCAGGGGTTCAAATAGAGGAGTCTCGATGGAGTTGGCGCGCGCCCGTCGGGCAGACGCCGTGCCTTCGAAGCAACTGGATTGGAAAATGCGCCTCAATCGCCCGCTGCTGAAGCTGCCCATAGGCTTTTGCGCGGAAACGCTCGCCGCCGAAATCCGGGCGTTGCCCGAGTCGGCCTGGCTGCCTCACCCCAACAGAATTCCCGGCAACGACGCGGTTCCGCTGGTCACCCCCGGCGGCCGGATCACGGACCGGTTCGAAGGCCCGATGGCCCCGACCGAGCACCTTCTGAAGTGCCCGTCCATAACGCAGGCCATGGCGGAGATTGGCGGGGTCTGGGGCCGCAGCCGGCTGATGGGCTTAGGGCCGGGTGCTCAAGTCCCTGCTCACGTCGACATCAATTATTACTGGCGCACTCACCTGCGCATCCACATTCCGATCATTACGAACCCGGGGGTTCTATTCACCTGCGGCGAAGAAACCGTTCATATGGCGCCGGGCGAGGCCTGGGTGTTCGATTCCTTCCGAATGCACAATGTCCAAAACCGCGGGACCGAGAAGCGCATCCATCTGGTGCTGGATACCGTCCCGGGGGAAGAGCTCTGGAGCCTGATCGACGAGGCACAGGGCACCGGCGCACCGTCGACGCGGCCGGTGAAACGATCGGAGCCGGCCGAACGGCCAATCGACCGCCTCTTCTTCGAGCAGCTGAACACGCCCGGCGTCATGTCTCCGTGGGAGTTACGCTGCCACATCGCTTTCATTCGGGAGCTGGTGGTTCCACACGGACAGGTGGAGCCCGTCTTCAAGCGTCTGGATCGATTCGCGCAGGGCTGGGCGAGTGTCTGGGCACGATTCGGCGACAGCGGCGACGGCACCACGGAATATCAGCGCCTGATCGCTGAAGTTAAGCGCGATCTGCAGCCGTTGGGCGCAGCCGAACTGGTCCTTTCGAACGAGGTCCCGGTCAACGTTGCCCTGCAGGAAATGATCTTTGTCTTCGGCGGCGCGCGAGACTCGGGCGACAAGACCGTCCAGCCCGGTTCCGCGGGCGCGGCGCGAAGCGGCCAGGCGGAGGAGCCGCACGCGCGGGACAAGGTCATCTCCGCTGCCCCTGCCTTCACCACCCTCATCGAACGCCCGATCTTCGTCGTGAACACCCCCCGTTCCGGCTCGACCCTGCTCTTCCAGATGCTGATGCTGGCGCCGGGCGCCTATACCGTGCGCGGCGAAAGCCATCAGCTGATCGAGAGCGTCCCGGGCCTTCATCCCGAGGCGAAGGGGTGGAGTTCGAACCGCCTGACCGAAGCGGATGCGGACCCGGCGACCGTCGAAAAGCTGTCGGCCGTCTTCCACGCGGCTCTCAGGGACCGGGTCGGCCGCGAGGCCGCGGGACCGGTACGCATGATCGAGAAGACACCGAAGAACAGCTTGCGAGTGCCCTTCTTCAAGACCGCTTATCCCGATGCTTATTTCCTTTATCTCTACCGCGACGCGCGCCAGACGCTTTCCAGCATGATGGAGGCGTGGGCGTCCCGGAGGTTCCGCACCTACCCCGACCTGCCGGGCTGGCCCGGGGACTCCTGGTCCCTGTTGCTGGTGCCCGGGTGGCGAGAGCTGACCGGCCTCACCTTCCCCGAGATCGTCGCCCACCAATGGGCGACCACGACCAGGATACTCCTCGACGATCTCGAACAAGTGGCGCCGGAACGCGTGCGGGCGGTGTCCTTCGCCGAATTCCTCGACGATCCGCAGGCAACGATGCGAGCGCTTTGCACGTCGCTGGGCCTGCAGTGGGACCAGCTGCTGCCTCGCCGGCTGCCCCCCTCGCCGGCCGTGGTTTCCGCCCCGAGCCCGGATAAGTGGCGCCGGAACGAGCAGGTGATCGAGAGCGTCTGGCCGATCATGGAGGAACAGGATGCAAGGGCGCGCGCCTTTCTCGAGCGGATGGGATCCATGGCCGAGGCTTGAGCGCCGGTCCTCCTCCCAGGAGGAGGCTTCAGGGGCCCGCCTCACCGCCCTTCGGAGAGCCCCTGAGTCCGCCGGCTGACGACTTGCCCAGCAGGCGTGTCGCGAAGGCCATCGCGGTGCGCGGGCGTCTTATTGTCGCAATTCCGGCGACCGGACGCGCTCAGGCGCCGGATCGCCCGACCGCCTCGAGCTCGTCGAGCATCGCCTCGATCCGGTCGAGCGCCTCCCCCAGATCCGCGACCCGCCCCTCTTCTATGTCCGCGAGGCGACGCTTGACGGCGGCCCGCAGCTCACCGCGGCGGGCCTCGATCCCGTCGGTTGCAGCGAGGACAGAATTGGCGTCCGCGGGGGAGCCGGATTTAGGGAAATTGACCATTCCGCCGGACCTATCATCGACGAACCAGTATTCAAAATCAGCGAATTAGCAGGGGGCATCGGAGGAACGTCCCAACCGTGGCGATCGAGAGCCGGCGGCGCGAACGGCCTTGCTTCGGGCCTTGGGCGGAGACCGGTGAGGGGGCGTCTCTGCAGAAGAAATTCCGACGTAAAATGCATCGGCGGCCAGACAAGTCCGAATTCCCGAGCGAATCGAACGCTGTGCTCACCTGCTCGAAATCACGCCACGGTTTTATTTCGATAATCCATTTTGGATATGGTCTTAGGAGTCTTGCTATCACGGCGTCACCGTTAGTGGTAAATACGGGCAGCGATAATGCGGGGACTCGGCGCAGGAGTGGAAGCGGAGCGCTTTTCAAGCCCCCCATTGGCACTTCCTGGAGGCGGCCATGGCGAGCGACCCGGATCAGCAGGAACTGAACTTCGCGAAAAATTCGTGGGGCGGCATCGACGGGCAGCTTGGCCCGGCCATCGTCGCAGCGATCCGGCGGGCGCGAGGAATCGGCCTCGTCCCCACCATCTTCGAACGCAAGGCGCGCCCGACCAACGCACGGGCGGTCGCCGCGCTGCCGGCCGTGGCCCGCAAAGCGCTGAGCGATGCCGGTCACCACGCCGGGTCGCTGGCGGGGCTGCTGCTGAGCGACCTGGGGCAGGGGGCGTCGCGGCTGACCCTCGAGCATGTCGACCTGCTGCACCGTGAGGCGCTCAGCGCGACCTATCGCGGGACCGGGCTTCCGCGCTCGGCCGTGGCGAGGATGGTGGCGCTCCGCATGCCCGCCTGGGAGATGCTCGATTTCATCGAACCGTGCAGCGGTCTCGTGGCTCCTCGCCCCGGCACAGTCGCCTCCCTGCCGATAGACTGGCGCCGCGCCATCGACCGCGACCGGCTTATCGCGGGCCTTCGCAGGAACGGGAGCCCCTATCGCCCCACCCCGTTTCCGGTGCCGCAGCCCCGGCCGCAGCCGGGGCCGGACTGGCATGCGCCGTTCGGGGAGGACCGGCCGATCCGCTCGATCGAACGGGCGGTCGACCTGCTCGGCGCCGGCGACGTCAGGCCGTTCCTCGGCCAGCTTGGCGGGCAGGCCGGGCCCGCCGCCCCGTCATTTCCCGGATCCCTGCTTGCGACCGCCTACGGCCTGGCGATGAAGGGAGACAATCCCGGCGCCCTGCGGATCGCCGGGCTTGCGGCGTCGGGAAAGGACGACGGCAAGAGCGACTCGGCCTCGTACCAGCGCCTGGTCATCGCTCCGGCGTTCGCGGCCGCCGTGGCGGACGACAGCCGGACCGCCATCGCCGCGTCGCGAGCCGCGCTCAAGGGCACGACCGCGGGCACCGCCGCCCAGACCATCGCCCATCGCGCCGCCGTCCGAGCGGCGGCCAGCGAGGCGCGCCGGGCCCGCGCCGCGGCCAAGGGCGGGGGCGCCGGGCGCCGTGCGCGAAAGCGCGGCGCGGTCGAGGCGACGATCGGCGTCGCCACCGCCGAGCATCTGGAGGGCCTCGCCGCGCGCCCCGGCGCCGCGCTCGAGACGGCCGCGGCGATGCTGGACCTCTACCGCGCCTACGCGGCGGCGATGAACGGCATCTCCACCTCGCCCTCGACCCTTCGCCACGGCCGCCCCACCTTTCCGAGAGACGACCGCCCGAGCGCGTCCGACATCCTCCAGCGCGGCCCCAGCGCCTATCTCGGCGACCCGACGATCAGGCTGCACGCCTTCGACTCGTTCCTCCACCTCCACCGGCTCTGCGCGCGCGAACCCGCCTGCGGCGCGTGGAATCTTTTCCGGTTCGATTACCTGGCCGACGAAAGCCGCAAGCTGCTGGACGACCTCGCCCGGATCGACCAGCTTTCGGTCGAGCTGATCGAGATGCTCCGGGACGCCGCGGTCGAGCGGATCGGGGCGACCGACGCCTTCCGGCAGCAGCTGGCGGCCCTGCTCCAGCGGCTCGTCTCCGACATCAACGCCGCCGCGGGACGGCTGAGGGACACGGTGGCGGCGGCGGTCCCGCGGCTGCGCGAGCTCGGCGCCCTGCAGGCGATCTACGACCTTCTCAAAAACTGGCCGTGGCAGAATTGGGCGACCGTCATCGAGGCGATCGGCGCCGCCTTCGCCGCCGGAACCGATCCCGCGATCGCCGCGCGCGACGCCCTCGCCGCCCGCATGGGCGGGTCCCTTCAGAGCGCACTCAGCGGCGCGAAAAGTACGATCACCGGCGCACTCGGAGCAGTCGAAGCGCTCGTGAGCGAGCCCTTGTCCTCGAATGCCATGGCGACGCTGCGGGCCGAATTGAGCGTCGTCCTCACGCCGGAGGCGCTGACGCCCCTCGACCACGCGCTGGACGCCATCAAATTCGTAGCCGTCGCCCAGCCGATCCTCGACGAGATCGACGCGGCGGACGTGAGCGCCGAGATACCGGCATGGCTGCAGACTCTGCTTCTCGCCTACGTCGCCGCGCCGTTCGTCGCGGCCCTCGCCGTGGCCGCTCCCGCGATCATCCTGCGCCTCTTGGGAGTGGAGGTTCCCTTCGTCGGGGCGATCGCCGCGTCCGTGTGCGCCTTCCTCGTCACGGCGCTGGTGCAGCTCGGCGTGTCGCTGGTGCTCCAGCTGCTCGCCGGGCTTCTGTCCCGGACGCTCCAGATCACGGCGGAGGTGAATCGGCTGGTCAACCGCCTCGACGCGATCGGCAACGACCTCGTCGCATCGCTGGCGACGACGGCGATGATTCAATCGGCGCTCGACGCCCTGAACGCGCTTCTGGCCAGGCTCGACGACGCCTTTCCGCCCGAGATCAACAGCGCCCTTTCGGACGCGGTTCTCGCCGCCCGGACCGCGCTTCGCCTCGATCTCGGAACGGTGCTGAAGGCGGCGGAGGAATCCTTCTTCCGCGAGACGCTGGAGATCGTCGAGGTGCTGCCGCAGCTGGAAGATGCCTCGCCCTCCGGGATGCACGATCCAGGGCTCGGCTATTCCAACCGGCTCGCCGCCGCGCTCTCGCGCTTCGAGGCCGAGCGCATCCGGAGGATGACCGAGCCGGCGCAGGTGCTGACCCAGGTGCTCAGCCTCAGGCAGTTGCTCGCCGGCACGGCGGAGGAAATCGAGCAGGTGTTCGAGAAGACCCTGCTGAAGGCGGAGAACGTCCTCTCCTTCAACCTCGATTTCATCGACCTCGACCGGATAGCGCCCGGCCTGCACCGGCAGATGATCCGCGACGTCCAGCTGCAGATCGATTTCGACCTCGATTCGGTCGGCCTTCCGGTCGCGTCGCCCTCGGGCGCGCCGATCACGGCCGCCGACGCGGTTGCGGCGATCGTCGGCGAGAATAACGCTCTCGCCGGCGGCTTGTCCGACCCGGCTCTCGACGGCGCGGTGCCCGGGGGAGGGTTCAAGGGCCTGCCGGTGGTCGCCGGCCGGCTGCCGACCGGAATACCCGCTCTGCTCACCCACGGCGGGATCAGCACCTTCCGGATCAGGGGCCCGCAATCGATCGCGGAGGCGGCGGAAAGGGGCTCGAGGCTCGTCACCGGAGCGACCCTCGAGCCCGACCCCCAGGAGGAGCTCGCCTTCATGAAATGGTGGCGCCTCACCATCTGCGAGCCGCCCCAGAGTCATTTATTCTCGCATTTCCGGGTGCTTGAGGACGGTGTCCGCTTCTTCAACCCTGGCAAGGAGATACATCCTTTCGAGTTTCGAAGCGTGATCGGCAATTGGAGCCTCGAGATACCGGCGGTGAAGCTCGGCTTCGTCACCCCGAAGCTTCCGAAGATCCGCGACGTCCGGCTCATCTTCAGCACGATCGCCCGCTACGACCGGGACCTCGCCTCGGCCATCCGGCTGCCGCCGCTGGCCGTGCCGGTGAACGAGCCCGATCTCACTCGGGAAGACGACGTGCTCGACCTGCTCGCCGATCCGCAGTCCCTGCTCAACGCGAATCTCGCGAAGGTGGCGGCCCTGCTCGAGGACCTGCTCAAGTCGATGGGCGTGATCGCACAGCTGCCGGAGCTGATCTCGGGGCTGCGCGACCAGGTCGGGGCGCTCGGCTCGGCGGTGGAGACTCTCGGCCGGACCACCCAGGCCACGGCGGCCGCCGTCGGCGAAATGCAGGCGGAGATGGAAGCCGCGCTCGCCGCCACCAGGACCGAGCTCGCGGCCCGGGTCGCGAGCCTCGAGAGCGCCGTCGAGGGCGGGTTCGCGAGCCTCGGGGGCGACATCGGCTCGCTGGGCGAGAAGCTCGAGGATCTGGAAGCGATCTCGACGACCACGGCCGGGCTGATCAGCGGGCTTCCGAACGCCGGAGGAGCGGCTGCGCGCAAGCTTCGGATAATAACCTTTGCCACGACCGACGCTTCGATCCTGACCGGCGCACCCAAGGCGTGGACGGTGGACCAGGCGATGCTCGCCGGACGGGGCATCGACGGGGGCGCCACCGTCGCCTGGGTGGCGGTGACCGCGCTTCCGAGCGCCGGCTCGGCGGTCGGCGGGCTGATCCCCGGGACGACGGCCCCGTCCTGGCCTGCCGCGCCGGCCACGCTGAGCCTCGCACCCGCCTCGGGCGGGCCCGCGCGGTCGGCGCAGCTGGTCTTCGACAGCCCGACCGCGAGCGTCGACGGCGCGACGCTCGGGGGCGGATCGGCCCCGGTCAGCCCGCTCGGCACCTGGACCCTGGACTTGCCGCCGGGAATGCCGGCGCTTTCCGAAGCGGTGGTCGCCCTGTTCCTCGAGACCCTCTAGCCGCGGTCTTCTCGCGGGAGATACTTCGCCCCCCTTGACCCTCGCTACTCACAATCCTACATAGCGCCCACACCCCATCGTATCGGAACAGGACGCGCCGTCGCGCAGCGCGTTCAAAGCATTGATCGACAAGGGGTTTTCAAGACGCTGAAGCTGCGGTTCCAAAGGCAGGGACTCGCGGCTTTTTGCGTCTTCCGCGTCGGCCGCATCGGGCTTCGCCCTCGCTTTTCGAGGCGCGGAGCCAGCGACAACAGGTCCCGGCCCTCGCCGGGACGACGAGAAGGCGAGACACATCTTCATGGCGACCACCGCTCCCCGGGCCACCGAAAACCGCTCGATGGCATCCAAGCGAATCCGCAAGATCTTCGGCAACATCCACGAAGTCTCCGAAATGCCGAACCTCATCGAGGTTCAGCGCGAGAGCTACGAGCAGTTCCTCCGCTCCCGGCCCCAGGACAGCTATGTGTCCGGCCTGGAGAAGACCCTGCGCAGCGTGTTCCCGATCCGCGATTTCGCCGGCACCGCGGAGCTCGACTTCGTCCATTACGAGCTGGAAGAGCCGAAATACGACGTCGACGAGTGCCGCCAGCGCGGAATGACCTATGCGGCGCCGATGCGCGTGACGCTCCGGCTCATCGTCTTCGAGGTCGATCCCGACACCGAGACGCGCTCCGTCCTCGATATCAAGGAGCAGGACGTCTACATGGGCGACATGCCGCTGATGACGAAGAACGGCACGTTCATCGTCAACGGCACCGAGCGCGTCATCGTCTCGCAGATGCACCGCTCGCCGGGCGTCCTCTTCGACCATGACCGCGGCAAGACCCACGCCTCGGGCAAGTATCTCTTCGCCGCCCGGGTCATCCCGTACCGCGGTTCCTGGCTCGACTTCGAGTTCGACGCCAAGGACATCGTCAACGTCCGCATCGACCGCAAGCGCAAGCTGCCGGTGACGGCGCTTCTGCACGCGCTCGACATGTCGAGCGAGGAGATCCTCAACACCTTCTACGACCGGGTCACGTTCGTGCGCGGCAAGAACGGCTGGGCGATCCCCTTCGTCGCCGAGAACTGGCGCGGCCAGAAGCCGAGCTACGACGTCGTCGACGGCGACACCGGCGAGGTCGTGTTCGCGGCCGGAACCAAGATCACCCCGCGCGCCGCCAACAAGGCGGCCAAGGACGGTTTGAAGAACCTCGTCATCCCGACCGAGGAGATTTTCGGCCGCTACAGCGCCTACGACCTCGTCAACGACAAGACCGGCGAGATCTATGTCGAGGCGGGCGACGAGATCAGCGCCGAGAATCTGGAGCGCCTCGACCAGGCCGGTATCGACCGGATCGAGCTTCTCGACATCGACCATGTCAACACCGGCGCCTGGATCCGCAACACCCTGAAGGCCGACAAGTCGGAGGACCGCGACCAGGCCCTTGCCGACATCTACCGGGTCATGCGCCCCGGCGAGCCGCCGACCAAGGAGACCGCCGAGGCCCTGTTCGGCGGCCTGTTCTTCGATCCCGAGCGCTACGACCTCTCGGCCGTCGGCCGGGTCAAGCTCAACATGCGCCTCGACCTGCAGGTCGAGGACACGGTGACCACGCTCCGCAAGGAGGACATCGTCGCCGTCGTGAAGACCCTCGTCGACCTGAAGGACGGCAAGGGCGAGATCGACGACATCGACAATCTCGGCAACCGGCGCGTTCGCTCGGTCGGCGAGCTGCTCGAGAACCAGTACCGCGTCGGCCTGCTCCGCATGGAGCGCGCCGTGAAGGAGCGGATGAGCTCGGTCGACGTGTCGACCGTCATGCCCAACGACCTCATCAACGCCAAGCCGGCGGTGGCCGCCGTCCGCGAATTCTTCGGCTCCTCGCAGCTGTCGCAGTTCATGGACCAGACCAACCCGCTGTCCGAAGTGACCCACAAGCGCCGCGTCTCGGCGCTCGGGCCGGGCGGCCTCACCCGCGAGCGCGCGGGCTTCGAGGTCCGCGACGTCCACCCGACCCATTATGGCCGCATCTGCCCGATCGAGACTCCCGAAGGCCCGAACATCGGCCTGATCAACTCGCTCGCCAGCTTCAGCCGGGTCAACAAATACGGCTTCATCGAGACGCCCTACCGCAAGGTGGTGGACAACAAGGTGACCGACGACGTCGTCTATCTGTCGGCGATGGAAGAGGCCAAGCACACGATCGCCCAGGCGAATGCCGAGCTCGAGGCCGACAAGAGCTTCGGCGAGGACCTCGTCTCGGCGCGCCGGGCCGGCGACTTCCTGATGGCGCCGCGCGACCAGATCACTCTGATGGACGTCAGCCCCAAGCAGCTCGTCTCCGTCGCGGCCTCGCTCATCCCGTTCCTCGAGAACGATGACGCCAACCGCGCCCTGATGGGCTCGAACATGCAGCGCCAGGCGGTGCCGCTGATCCGCGCCGAGGCGCCGCTCGTCGGCACCGGCATGGAGGAGACGGTGGCCCGCGATTCCGGCGCCGCCATCGCCGCCCGCCGCACCGGCATCGTCGACCAGGTCGACGCCGCCCGAATCGTCGTGCGCGCGACCGGGGACGTCGATGCCGGCAAGTCCGGGGTCGACATCTACACCTTGATGAAGTTCCAGCGCTCGAACCAGAATACCTGCATCAACCAGCGTCCGCTGGTGAAGGTGGGCGACCTGGTCAATGCCGGCGACGTCATCGCCGACGGGCCCTCGACCGACATGGGCGAGCTGGCGCTGGGCCGGAACGTGCTGGTCGCCTTCATGCCCTGGAACGGCTACAATTTCGAGGATTCCATCCTCATCTCCGAGCGGATCGTGAAGGACGACGTCTTCACCTCGATCCACATCGAGGAGTTCGAGGTGATGGCCCGCGATACCAAGCTCGGGCCGGAGGACATCACCCGCGACATCCCGAACGTCGGCGAGGAAGCGCTGCGCAACCTCGACGAGGCGGGCATCGTCTATATCGGCGCCGAGGTCGAGCCGGGCGACATCCTGTGCGGCAAGATCACGCCTAAGGGCGAGAGCCCCATGACTCCGGAGGAGAAATTGCTCCGGGCGATCTTCGGCGAGAAGGCCTCGGACGTCCGCGACACCTCGCTTCGGCTTCCGCCGGGCGTGTCGGGCACGGTGGTCGAGGTCCGGGTGTTCAACCGCCACGGCATCGACATCGACGACCGCACCCGCGCCATCCAGGCGGAGGAGAAGGACCGCCTGAGGAAGGACGCCGACGACGAGCGCTCGATCCTGAAGCGCGCCACCTTCTCGAGGCTCCGCGAGATGCTGATCGGCCAGACCGCCACGGCGGCTCCGAAGGGCTTCAAGAAGGGCAGCGTCATCGATGCGGCCGGCCTCGAGGAGGTCGAGCGCTTCGAGTGGTGGAAGTTCGCGGTCAAGGACGACAAGGTCCAGGCCGATTTGGAAGCGGTGAAGGCCCAGTATGACGAGGCCGAGGCGGCTATCCGCCGCCGGCTCGAGGACCGCATCGAGAAGCTCGAGCGCGGCGACGAGCTGCCTCCGGGCGTCCTGAAGATGGTCAAGGTGTTCGTCGCGGTGAAGCGCAAGCTCCAGCCGGGCGACAAGATGGCCGGCCGTCACGGCAACAAGGGCGTCATCAGCCGGATCCTGCCCAACGAGGACATGCCGTTCCTCGAGGACGGGACCCCGGTCGACATCGTCCTCAATCCATTGGGCGTGCCGTCGCGAATGAATGTCGGACAGATTTTCGAGACCCATCTGGGCTGGGCCGCGCGCGGCCTCGGCAAGCAGATTTCGGAGATGCTGGAAGGCATTCGCGACCGCGGCGCGGCTTTCGAGGGCAAGGACGCCAAGGGAGTCCGCGAGAAGCTCAAGGACATCTATGGCGAGAATTACGACGCCCAGATCGATGCCCTGGGCGACGACGACCTGCACGAGCTGGCCTCGAACCTGGTCGGCGGCGTGCCGATGGGTACCCCGGTGTTCGACGGCGCCCGCGAGGCGGACGTGTCGGCGATGCTGGAGAAAGCGGGGCTCGACCAGTCGGGCCAGGTCACCCTGTTCGACGGCCGCACCGGCGATACGTTCGACCGCAAGGTGACCGTGGGCTACATCTACATGCTGAAGCTCCACCACCTCGTGGACGACAAGATCCACGCGCGCTCGATCGGCCCGTACAGCCTCGTCACCCAGCAGCCGCTGGGCGGCAAGGCGCAGTTCGGCGGCCAGAGGTTCGGCGAGATGGAGGTCTGGGCGCTCCAGGCCTACGGCGCCGCCTACACGCTTCAGGAGATGCTGACGGTGAAGTCGGACGACGTGATCGGCCGCACCAAGGTCTACGAGGCGATCGTCAAGGGCGACGACACGTTCGAGGCCGGAATCCCCGAGAGCTTCAACGTGCTGGTGAAGGAGATGCGTTCGCTCGGACTCAATGTCGAGCTGAACAGCGTCATCGACGCCGACGCGGACGGCTATGCGGAGGCCGCGGAGTAAGGCGTCACCCTGAACTTGGTTCAGGGTCCAGTTCTCCGCCCGCGAGGCGGCTCGGAACTGGATGCTGAAACAAGTCCAGCATGACGATGCGGGTACGAGATTGAATCCCCAGCCCTTCATTGGGCCCAGGAGTTAAGACATGAACGAACTGACCACTTTCGCCAATCCGGTCGCCAAGCCGGAGACGTTCGACCAGATCAAGATCGGGATCGCCTCTCCGGAGCGCATCCGTTCCTGGTCGTTCGGCGAGATCAAGAAGCCCGAGACCATCAACTACCGCACGTTCAAGCCGGAGCGCGACGGCCTGTTCTGCGCGCGCATCTTCGGTCCGATCAAGGATTACGAGTGCCTGTGCGGCAAGTACAAGCGCATGAAGTACAAGGGCATCGTCTGCGAGAAGTGCGGAGTCGAGGTCACCGTCTCGAAGGTCCGCCGCGAGCGCATGGGCCATATCGAGCTGGCGGCTCCGGTCGCCCACATCTGGTTTTTGAAGTCGCTGCCCTCGCGCATCGGCCTCCTGCTCGACATGCAGCTCAAGCAGCTCGAGCGGATCCTCTATTTCGAAAGCTACGTGGTCGTCGAGCCGGGCCTGACCCCGCTCGAGAAGTACCAGCTGCTGACCGAGGACGAGCTCCTTTCGGCGCAGGACGAATATGGCGAGGACGCCTTCTCCGCCGGCATCGGCGCCGAGGCGGTCAAGCAGATGCTGATCGACCTCGACCTCGAGGGCGAGCGCGAGGTGCTGCTGAAGGACCTGGCCGAGACCAAGTCGGAGCTCAAGCCCAAGAAGATCATCAAGCGGCTGAAGGTCGTCGAGAGCTTCCTCGAGTCGGGCAACCGGCCCGAGTGGATGATCCTCGACGTCGTCCCCGTGATCCCGCCCGAGCTCCGCCCGCTGGTGCCGCTCGACGGCGGCCGCTTCGCGACGTCGGACCTGAACGACCTCTACCGCCGCGTCATCAACCGCAACAACCGCCTGAAGCGGCTGATGGAGCTTCGCGCTCCCGACATCATCGTTCGCAACGAGAAGCGTATGCTCCAGGAGGCGGTCGACGCCCTGTTCGACAACGGCCGCCGCGGCCGCACGATCACCGGCGCCAACAAGCGTCCGCTGAAGTCGCTCTCCGACATGCTGAAGGGCAAGCAGGGCCGCTTCCGGCAGAATTTGCTCGGCAAGCGAGTCGACTATTCGGGCCGCTCCGTCATCGTCACCGGTCCGGAGCTGAAGCTGCACCAGTGCGGCCTGCCGAAGAAGATGGCGCTCGAGCTGTTCAAGCCGTTCATCTACTCGCGCCTCGACGCCAAGGGTCTGTCCATGACCCTGAAGCAGGCGAAGAAGTGGGTCGAGAAGGAGCGCAAGGAAGTCTGGGACATCCTCGACGAGGTGATCCGCGAGCATCCGGTGCTGCTGAACCGCGCGCCCACGCTCCACCGCCTCGGCATCCAGGCGTTCGAGCCGGTGCTGATCGAGGGCAAGGCGATCCAGCTCCATCCTTTGGTCTGCGCCGCGTTCAACGCCGACTTCGACGGCGACCAGATGGCGGTTCACGTGCCCCTGAGCCTCGAGGCTCAGCTGGAAGCGCGCGTCCTGATGATGTCCACGAACAACATCCTCTCGCCCGCCAACGGCAAGCCGATCATCGTTCCTTCCCAGGACATGGTGCTCGGCCTCTATTACCTTTCGCTGGAGCGCGAGGGGGAGCCGGGCGAGGGCATGATGATCTCCGACATGTCGGAGGTCCATCAGGCCTTGAACGCCGGCGCCGTCACCCTTCACTCGAAGATCATCAGCCGGGTCCCGCAGACCGATGAGCAGGGCCGCCAGTATATGAAGCGGTTCGAGACGACCCCAGGCCGGATGCTGCTCGGCGAGACCCTGCCGAAAAGCCACAAGGTGCCGTTCGAGACGGTCAACCGCCTGCTGACCAAGAAGGAGATCGGGGACGTCATCGACGTCGTCTATCGCCACACCGGCCAGAAGGAGACGGTGCTGTTCGCCGACGCCATCATGGGCCTCGGCTTCCGCCACGCCTTCAAGGCCGGAATCTCGTTCGGCAAGGACGACATGATCATCCCCGAGGAGAAGATCGGCCTGGTCGAGGACGCCCGTAACACCGTCAAGGATTACGAGCAGCAATATCAGGACGGCCTGATCACCCAGCAGGAGAAGTACAACAAGGTGATCGACGCCTGGTCGAGCTGCGGCGACAAGGTCGCCAATGCGATGATGGACAAGCTCAAGGCGCAGCCGAAGGGCGAGGATGGGCGAATGGCGCCGATCAACTCCATCTACATGATGGCCCACTCCGGCGCCCGCGGTTCGCAGGCGCAGATGAAGCAGCTTGCCGGAATGCGCGGCCTCATGGCCAAGCCGTCGGGCGAGATCATCGAGACTCCGATCATCTCGAACTTCAAGGAAGGCCTGACCGTCCTCGAATATTTCAACTCCACCCACGGCGCCCGCAAGGGCCTCGCGGACACGGCGCTCAAGACCGCCAATTCGGGCTACCTCACCCGCCGACTCGTCGACGTGTCGCAGGATTGCGTGATCGTCGAGGAGGATTGCGGAACCGAGAACGCGCTGGAGATGCGGGCGATCGTCCAGGGCGGCGCGGTCATCGCCTCGCTCGGCGACCGAATCCTCGGGCGGACGCCCGCGGAGGACATCGTCGACGACAAGTCGGGCGACCTGATCGCCAAGGAGGGCCACCTGATCGACGAGCCGCAGGCGCTGCGGATCGACGAGATCGGGGTCCAGGCGGTGCGCATCCGTTCGCCGCTGGTCTGCGAGAGCGAGCATGGCGTGTGCGGCAAGTGCTACGGGCGCGATCTGGCCCGCGGTACTCCGGTCAATATCGGCGAGGCGGTCGGGGTCATCGCGGCCCAGTCGATCGGCGAGCCGGGCACCCAGCTCACCATGCGGACCTTCCACATCGGCGGCGCCGCCCAGCTCAACGAGACCTCGAGCCTCGAGGCTTCGGTGGACGGAACGATCGAGCTTCGCGACCTGCCGACGATCATGGATCCCCGTGGCCGCCGGATCGCGATGTCGCGCTCGGGCGAGCTTGCGATCGTCGACATGGACGGCCGCGAGCGGGCGACCCACCGCATCCCCTACGGTGCGCACCTCATGGCCGACAACGGCCATATCGTCTCGAAGGGCGACCGGATCGCCGAGTGGGATCCGTTCATGATGCCGGTCATCACCGAGAAGGGCGGAATCGTGAAGTTCCAGGATCTGGTCGAGGGCAAGACGCTCACCGAGCAGACCGACGAAGCGACCGGAATCGCCCAGCGCGTGGTCACCGAATATCGCGGCTCGGCCCGCTCGAAGGAGGACCTGCGCCCGCGCATCACCCTCCTCGACGAGGAGAGCGGCGAGGCGGCCCGCTACATGCTGGCGCCGGGCGCGATGCTGTCGGTCGAGGAAGGCCAGCGCGTCGAGGGCGGCGAGGTTCTCGCCCGGGTCTCGCGCGAGGCGGCCAAGACCCGCGACATCACCGGCGGTCTGCCGCGGGTGGCGGAGCTGTTCGAGGCGCGCAAGCCCAAGGAGAATGCGATCATCGCCAAGGTCTCGGGCCGGGTCGCGTTCGGCAAGGATTACAAGGCCAAGCGCAAGATCGCGATCATCCCGGATGATGGCGGCGAGCCGGTCGAGTATCTGGTGCCGAAGTCGAAGGTCATCGACGTTCAGGAAGGCGACTTCGTCAAGCGCGGCGACAATTTGATCGGCGGCTCCCCGGATCCGCACGACATCCTGGAGGTGCTGGGCGTCGTGGCGCTTGCTGAATATCTCGTCTCGGAGATCCAGGAGGTCTATCGGCTCCAGGGCGTGAAGATCAACGACAAGCACATCGAGGTGATCGTCCGCCAGATGCTTCAGAAGGTCGAGATCACCGAGAGCGGGGATTCCACCCTTCTCGCCGGCGAGCAGATCGATCTGCAGGAGATGAACGAGATCAACGCCAAGCTGAAGGCGGGCAAGAAGCGCCTCGCCGAAGGCAAGCCGGTGCTTCTCGGAATCACCAAGGCGTCGCTGCAGACGCGAAGCTTCATCTCGGCCGCCTCCTTCCAGGAGACGACCCGGGTGCTCACCGAGGCTTCCGTCCAGGGCAAGATCGACACGCTCGACGGGCTCAAGGAGAATGTCATCGTCGGCCGCCTCATCCCGGCGGGTACCGGCGCGGGCATGAACCGGATGCGCATCGCGGCCACCAGCCGCGACGCCGCCCTGCGCGCCCAGCACCGCAAGCTGCAGGAGTCGCTGATCGCGGCCAATTCTGCGGCCGAGGAGCATGCGGCCGAGCTCGCCCAGGGCCCCGAAGCGGCGATCGGCGACGATCCGCTCGCGGCGGTGGCCCCGGAAGGCCACGGCACCGACGCGGACGCCGGCGAGTATCTGCAGAGCTAGGCTTTGCGGCAGTATGAGTAACGGGCGGCCCGCCGGAGTGATTCGGCGGGCCGTTTCGTTTAGGGAGATTGCATGAAACTCGCTTTCACCCTGTTCCTGGTCGCGCTGATGATCCTGCCGGCCGTTGCGGTGGCCGGATACCGGTTCAGGCGGGCGCTGAGGGAGCGGGACGAGCAGAAGGATCCCCCTCCCTGAAAGGGAGGGGTGAGGGGTGGGTAGGCGAGCGCAGCGAGACTCACTGCTGACTCCGAGTTTCTGCCGCCTTCGGCGGACCCACCCCCAGCCCCTCCCTTGCAGGGAGGGGAGTCAGAAGGCGGAAGCGGTCAACTCCGTGTCCGCATGCTTCCACGCCTCGGTCAACCGCGCCTTCACCGCGTCGGCCTTCTTCCCCTGGGCTTCCAGCGCCTTCGCCAGCCCATGAAGGGCCCAGCCGTTGCTCGGGTTGCGCTTGAGGTCCTCGCGATAGACCGCCTCGGCTTCCGCCGGGCGCTTCGCGTCGAGCAAGGCGGCGCCGAGCAGGTGCCTCACCGGGAAGAATTCGTCGGACGGCTCGTTATAGGCGAGCCTGTCCTCCTTCGCCACGGCCTCGCGCAGGGCGATCCGGGCGGCGCCCGACCGCCCCTCGGCGAGGGCGATCCGAGCGCGAGCCTTGAGCGCTCCGATCTCGTAGAGCGGCCTGGCCTTGTTCTGGCCCTGGGTCGCCTCGTCGGGTACCGCGGCGATGGCCCGGTCCAGCTCCGGCAGTAGCGCCTTCGCTTCCGCCACCCGGCCTTTCGCGGCGAGCGCCGCCGCCCGGGCCTGAAGCCAGGCGATGGTGAGGCCGGCGAGCTTCGCGTCGGGCTTCGGCTCGGCGAGGATGTCGTCCCACAGGCCGAAGCGGGCCATGCCGTCATAGAGATAGCCGATCGACCAGTCGAGGCCGGGCATGGCGAGCAGCATCGAGTCCGGGACCGCCGCGCGGGCGTCGCGGAGCGCCTTCACGGTCTCGGCCCGGCGCCCCTCCATCGCCGCCGAATAAGCGAGGAACTGGTAATTGTGGATGAGGTACATCGGATAATAATCGGGCGGGGCCGTCAGCTTCAGATAGGCGACGTCGGCTGCGGCGCCCTTCCTGTTGGCCTCGGCGGAATCCTCGTAGCGGCCGACGCGCTGGAAGATGTGGGCGGGCATGTGCTCGAGATGGCCGGCCGCCGGCATCATCCCGACCAGCACCTCCGCCGAGGGGATCGCCTGCGCCGGGTCGAGCGACGCTTCGACGGCGTGGATCCAATAATGATTGGCCCCGGGATGCTTCGGGTCCGTGGCCAGCACCTTCCTGAGGGCGGCGAGGATCGCCGGAGTCCCCGGGCCGGGCTTGCCGTCGGCGCTCCACAGCTTCCACGGGTTGGTGTTCATCAGCCCCTCGGCGAGCATCGTCTGCACGTCCATATCGTCCGGGAAGCGGCGGGCGACGTCCTCCATCGCCGTCACATAGGCGGCGAGCAGTGGCGCGCTGTTGGACGGATCGAGGGGCGTTGGGCCGCTGAAGCGCTTCGCCAGAGCGGCGATCAGCGCCTGCTCGACCGGAGTGGCCGCCGCCGCATTCGCCTGCGCCTTGCCGAGCGCCTCCCAGCCGGCCCGGGCGCGGGGCTCCGCCATCAGCGGCATGTTGTAATTGGGCCCGAGGGTGAGGGCGACTCCCCAGAAGCAGGAGGCGCATTTGGGATCGAGCTCGGCCGCCCTGGCGAAGGAGCGAGTGGCCTCGTCATGGTTGAACGCCCAGACGAAGCGCATGCCCTGGTCGAAATAGCGCTGGGCTTCAGGCGAGGCGGTGGTGATCTCGCGGTGGAAGGCGCCGAGGCCCTCGAAGAGCTGAGCGCCCTTCGCCCAGTCGGCGACGGTGGAGCGCGGCGCCGGGGCGTGGCCTTCGTGCTGGGCGAAGGCGGGCGCGGCGAGCGCGAGCGCGGCTAACGGAATGAGAAGGATCGGCTTCATGTCCCTGCACCCCCATGCCAGCGGGAGGCGGCAGCTTACTCCTGGCGGACGCACTGCTCAACCTCCCCTCCCTGCAAGGGAGGGGTCGGGGGTGGGTCCGCCGAAGGCGGCCGAACCTCCGAATCAGCAAAAAGTCTCGCTTCGCTCGCCTACCCACCCCCTTGCCCCTCCCTTTCAGGGAGGGGAGGTTGGCCTGCCGGTCGCAAGCGTCTAACGCCCGCCCGATGGACTCGACCGGCCTTCGCATCGCCCTGTTCAGCGGCAATTACAATTACATCCGCGACGGGGCCAATCAGGCGCTCAACCGGCTGGTCGAATATCTGCTCCGGCAGGGCGCGGCGGTCAGGATCTACTCGCCGACTGTCGCCGAGCCGGCCTTTCCGCCCAACGGCGAGGTGGTCCATATCCCGAGCCTGTCGATACCGCGGCGCAAGGAATACAAGTTCCCGTTCATGCTTCCGCCGCGGGTGCGCCGCGACATAAGGGCGTTCCGGCCCAACATCTTCCATGTCGCCAGCCCCGACATGCTCGGCCATCGCGCGGTCAGCCTCGCGCATCGGATGGACGTCCCCGTCGTCGCCTCGGTCCACACCCGCTTCGAGACCTATTTCCGCTATTACGGCCTCGCCATCCTCGAGCCGGTGATGGAGGCGATATTGCGCCGCTTCTATCGCCGATGCGACGCCATCTTCGCCCCCTCCGACTCGATGGCACAGCTGCTTCGCGAGCAGCGCATGAGCTACAATGTCGGCATCTGGACCCGCGGCATCGACCGCGAGATCTTCAATCCCCGGCAGCGCGACATGGCCTGGCGCCGCCGCCTGGGGATCAAGGACGACGAGCCGGTGATCGGCTTCATCGGGCGGCTGGTGATGGAGAAGGGGCTCGACGTCTTCGCCGAGACGATCGACTGCCTCGAGCAGCGCCAGGTGCGCCACAAGGTGCTGGTGGTGGGCGAGGGCCCGGCCCAGGACTGGTTCGAGCGGCGGCTGCCGGACGCCGTGTTCGCGGGCTTCCAGGAGGGGCCGGAGCTGGGCCGCGCCGTCGCCTCGATGGACATGCTGTTCAATCCCTCGGTGACCGAGACGTTCGGCAACGTCACGCTTGAGGCGATGGCGGCGGGTCTGCCGGTGGTGGCGGCGATCGCCACCGGAAGCCAGAGCCTGGTCGACGACCGGGTCACCGGCCGGCTCATCCGCGCCGGAGCGATCGAAAGCTTCGCCGCCGCCCTCGAAGCCTATTGCCGCGATCCCCAGCTTCGCCGGTCGGCCGGCAAGGCGGGCTGCGAGGCCAGCCTCCGCTACGGCTGGGACCAGGTGAACCAGGCCCTGGTCGACGCCTACATTAGGATCGTGCGCCAGCGCCGCGGCGGAGGGCGGCGGCCGTCCGACAGCCCGGTGCCCTGACCCGGATCCTCGCGGGAGGAATCGAGGGGCGCCCGGCACCCACTGTTCTTTCGCCCCGGGCGATTCCGGCGCGGCCTGGGCTTGCCGATGGCGCCGGGCACGATATTGGGCTGGCGAGTTTCTCGAGCGGGGGTGCCGGTGAAGCAATATTGGAAGGCGATCGTCGTCGTGCTGGTGGTGCTGGGCGGGCTCGTCTGGCTCGTCGTCGACTCGATGCAGGAGAGGGCGGCGATGACGCAGGCCGCGACGGCGACGATCACCCGGGTCGAGTTCGACCCGGACGAGGAGAGCAGCAGCCTCGACGAGACCGACATCGACTATGTCTTCGCCGCCAACGGGCAGCAGGTGACGGCTTCGACGTCGCTGCCGGGCGACCGGGTGAAGGATTATCCGGTCGGCCGCAAGGTGGCCATCTGCTACCAGCCGGGAGAGCCCGCGACGTCGCGGATCAACACCGGCAGCGCGCCCTGCGGGGCCTAGAGTCAGGCTCTCGCCCGGCCGTGGTCATGGATTCCGGCCTTCGCCGGAATGACGGGAGCGGGCCGGAACGCGATTCCGGCGCGCCGGTTGTTGGCGCGAGAGGAGTCAGGATGGCCGACTTCGCCGCCGAGCGCGAGACCATGGTCCGGCAGCAGATCGCCGGGCGGGGGATAAGGGGGCCGCGGCTGCTCGACGCGTTCCGGGCGGTGCCGCGCGAGCAGTTCGTTCCCGAGGACGTGCGAGAGCTCGCCTATGAGGACGGGCCGCTGCCGATCGAGGCCGGCCAGACCATCTCCCAGCCTTATATCGTCGCCCTCATGATCGACGCCGCCGAGGTCTCGCCGGGGGACAAGGTGCTCGAGATCGGCGCCGGCTCGGGCTACGCGGCGGCGGTGACGGGGCGAATAGCCGCCGAGGTGATCGCGATCGAGCGCCATTCGGAGCTGGCCGGGCTGGCCCGGGCGAGAATGGAGCGGCTCGGCTACGACAATGTCCGGATCGTGGAGGGTGACGGCACCGGCGGCCTCCCCGGCGAGGCGCCGTTCGAGGCGATATTGTGCGCGGCCAGCGGCAGCCATGTGCCCGAAGCCCTGCGTCTCCAGCTTTCGACGGGAGGAGTGCTGGTGATGCCGCTGGGCGAGCCCGACAGCGTGCAGAGGCTGGTCAAGGTCACCCGCCGCGGCGGCGACCGTTTCGAGCAGGAGGATCTGGGGCCGGTCCGTTTCGTGCCCCTGATCGGCGCCCACGGCTGGGCCGAGCCCGGAGGAGAGAGCGAATGTCCGTCCCGCAGATGATCGCCGCCGCCGCGGAGCCGCTGCCCGAGCCCGAGGATCCCGCCTTCGCCGGCGCCTTCGACCGCTTCGGGAGCGCCCGGGTGGTTCTGCTCGGCGAGGCCAGCCACGGCACCTCTGAATTCTACCGCGCGCGGGCCGCGATCACCCGGCGGCTGATCGAGCGGCACGGCTTCAACATTGTCGCGGTCGAGGCCGACTGGCCCGACGCCGCCAGCATCGACCGCTTCGTCCGCCACCGCCCGCGCCGCGAGGGGGAGGAAGCCGCCTTCCAGCGCTTCCCGACCTGGATGTGGCGCAACCGCGAGGTCGACGCCTTCGTGCGCTGGCTTCGGGCGCATAATGAAGGGCGGCCGCACGAGGCGATGGCCGGCTTCTACGGGCTCGACCTGTACAATCTCGGCGCCTCGATCCGGGCGGTGATCGACTTCCTCGAGGAGGCGGACCCGGAGACCGCGAAGGTGGCGCGAGAGCGCTACGGCTGTCTGGCGCCCTGGAGCCGGGACCCGGCCGCCTACGGACGCCTCGCCGTCACCCAGGGTTTCGCTTTCTGCGAGGTTGGCGCGGTCCAGATGCTCAAGGACCTGATGCAGCGGCGGATGGACTGCCTCTCGCCGGAATGCGACGAATGGCTCGACGCCGCCGCCAACGCCCGGCTGATCAAGAATGCCGAGCAATATTACCGGGTGATGTATTACGGCTCCGCCGAGAGCTGGAATCTGCGCGACACGCACATGTTCGAGACTCTCTGCCAGCTTCTCGAAGCCAAAGGGCCGGATTCCAAGGCGGTGGTCTGGGCGCATAACAGCCATATCGGCAATGCCGCCCATACCGAGATGGGCCAGGTGCGCGAGGAGCTCAATATCGGGCAGCTCGTCAAGGAGAGGTTCGGCCATCGGGCGCGGCTGATCGGCTTCGGCACCCACACCGGCACGGTCGCGGCGGCGGACGACTGGGACGAGCCGATGGAGGTCAAGACGGTCCGGCCGTCGCTGCCGGAAAGCTACGAGCGGCTGTGCCACGACAGCGGGGTCGGGCGCTTCCTCCTCGACCTTCGCGAGGGCGTAAACGAAGACGCCGTCGAAGCCTTGCTGGAGCCGCGGCTGGAGCGTTTCATCGGAGTCATCTATCGCCCCGAGACGGAACGCTGGAGCCACTATGCGCAAGCGGTGCTGCCCAACCAGTTCGACGCCTGGATTTGGTTCGACGAGACCGAGGCGGTGACTCCGCTGCCCGGGGCCGAGGAGGCGCCGGCCGGAGAGGACGAGACCTATCCGTTCGGCTTGTAAATCCTCCCCAGGCTCCGCACGGGGAGGACAAGGGGTTTCAATCCGCACCCCGGCCCCCCAAGTGCCTCCCCGATGAAACCCGACCTGGCCATTCTCTACGAGCACCCCTCCTGGTTCGAGCCGCTGTTCGCCGCGCTCGAACGGCGGGGAATCGGCCATGAGGCGATCCGCCTCTCCGACCACGGCTTCGACCCCGCCTCCGCGGATATTCCCGCTCCGGTCGTATTGAGCCGGGTCGCCATGTCGAGCTTCCTGCGCGAGGCGGAGCACGGCATCTTCTATGCCGAGGCCCTGCTCGCCCACTGGGGGGCGAACGGGGCGCGGGTGCTGAACGGAGCGGAGGTCATCGCGATCGATTCCTCCAAGGCGCGCCAGCTGTCGCTCATTTCCAGGCTGGGCTACCGGGTGCCCGGGACTCGGGTCGTGCATCGCCGCCAGGACCTGCTCGCGGCGGCTCGGCCGATGCGCTGGCCGCTGCTGGTCAAGGCGAATATCGGCGGCTCGGGCGCCGGCATCGTCCGCTACGGAAGCGAAGACGAGCTGGCGGCCTCGGTCGCCGACGGCACGGTGCCGGAGAGCGTCGATTCCGTCCTGCTCGTCCAGGACTACGTTCCGGCCCGGGGCGGGACGATCACCCGGGTCGAGACCCTGGGCGGCAGGTTTCTCTACGCGATCGAGGTGGAGAGCGGCGGCGACAGCTTCGACCTGTGCCCGGCCGATGCCTGCCTCGCCCAGCCGGGGCGGGCGGCGGTGCGGATGACGGCGGCGACTCCGCCGGCCGACCTGATCGAGGCGGCGGAACGGATCGCGCAAGCGGCCGGGCTCGACGTCGGCGGAGTCGAATATCTGATCGACGACCGCGACGGCACGCCGCTTTTCTACGACATCAACGCGCTTTCGAACTTCGTCGCGAAGCCGCTGGACGTGCTCGGCTGGGACCCGCACGACCGGCTCGTCGACTTCCTCGAGGCCGCAATCCGGGAGACAAGATAAGATGCGGTTCGGTTACTGGATGCCGGTCTTCGGCGGCTGGCTCCGCAATATCGAAGACGAGGGCATGGAGGCGAGCTGGGATTATGTCCGGCGCCTCACGCTTCGAAGCGAGGAGACGGGCTGGGATTTGAGCCTGATCGCCGAACTGAACCTCAACGACATCAAGGGCGTGGAGGAGCCCGCGCTCGACGCCTGGTCGACGGCGGCGGCGCTGGCGGCGGTGACCGAGCGGATCGAGCTGATGGTCGCGGTGAGGCCCAATTTCCACCAGCCGGCCCTGTTCGCCAAGCAGGCCGCGAATATCGACAATATCAGCGGCGGGCGGCTTTCGCTGAACGTCGTCTCCTCCTGGTGGGCGGACGAGGCGATCCAATACGGCCTTCAGTTCGACCAGCATGACGACCGCTATGCCCGGACCCGGGAGTGGCTGGACGTGGTCGACGGGCTGTGGACCGAGAAGCGCTTCACCTATGAAGGCGAGCGCTACCGGCTGAAGGACGCGATCTGCGAGCCCAAGCCGGTGAGAAGGCCCCGCCCGACAATCTATGCCGGCGGCGAGAGCGAGGCGGCCAAGGCGATGATCGCCGGGCAGTGCGACGCCTATGTGATGCACGGCGACCCGGTGGAGGCGGTTGCCGCCAAGATCGCCGGCATGGCGGAGCGGCGGGAGCGCGCCGGGGCGCCGCCGATGCGCTATGGCATGGCGGCTTATGCGATCGTCCGCGACAGCGAGTCCGAGGCGAAACGGGAGCTGGAGCGGATCACCGCGCTTCCGCCCGAGCCGCCCAGGGGCTTCGACAATTTCGACCAATGGCTGTCGGGGACTCAGCTCGAGCGCGAGCTCAAGCTTCAGGAATATTCGGTCTCGAACCGCGGTCTCAGGCCCAATCTGGTCGGGACGCCCGAGCAGCTGCGGGAGCGGATCGGGGCGTATGAGGCGGCAGGGGTCGATCTGCTCCTCCTCCAGATGAGCCCTCAGGCCGAAGAGATGGATCGCTTCGCCGATCAGGTGATCGCGCCTATGAAGGCGG
Organism: Allosphingosinicella sp.; assembly: GCA_035628835.1. Lineage (GTDB taxonomy): Bacteria > Pseudomonadota > Alphaproteobacteria > Sphingomonadales > Sphingomonadaceae > Allosphingosinicella. Next base: position 11,232 of record DASPJA010000032.1, on the reverse strand, counting down.
CTTAAGGAGAGAGCGGATGGACGGCGAGGTCAGGAACAACGAGGCGGCGCACCGCTACGAGCTCGAGGTGGAGGGCCAGCTCGCCATCGCCGAATATCGGCTTCGGCCCGATCGCATCACCTTCACCCATACCGAGGTGCCGGACGCGCTGGAGGGCCGGGGGATCGGCTCGCGGCTGATCAAGTCCGCGCTCGACGACGCCCGGGCGCGGGGTCTGAAGGTGGTCCCGGCCTGCCCGTTCGTGAAGCATTATATGGACAAGCACCCGGAGACCGGGGATTTGATGGCCTAGACGAGGGCGTCAGAAAGCCGAACGGACGCCCATGACGACGCTCTTCGTCTCCGGATCCTCCCCCTCTTCGCGGGTCAGGCGGGCGGTGCGGCCGAGGTCCCGGGACCAGCTCAGGCCGACATAGGGGGCGAAGGCTTCCTTGATCTCGTAGCGCAGGCGCAGGCCCGCCTCGGCATAGCCCAAGCCCCGGCCGAGGCCGAGCTCGGGCACGTCCTCGCCATAATAATCCAGCTCGGCGCTCGGCTGGAGGACGAAGTTCCCGGCGAGCGGCTGGTTGTAATAGCCGGCGAGACGGGCGCTCAGCTCGCCTTTGTGGGAGACATAGCCGAAGGCCCCGAACCACAGGGCCTCGCCCCCCTTATATTCGGCGTCATATTGGGCGGCGAGCACCGCGTAGCCGCGGCGCGGGCGCGGCTGCACGTCGTAGCGGATGCCGGCATTGAGGTCCCAGCCGCCGCCGACATGATAGGCGTAGAGGGCGTTCAGCTCGACATAGTCCGGCCCGCCCAAGGCCGGTCCTTCGCCGCTGGTGCCGAGCCAGAGCCGGTGGCGGTCGCCGCCGATGAGGGCGGAGAAATCCCAGGCATAGCCGTCCCGCCCGCGCTGGGCGGCATATTCGAAGCGGTCGAGCAGCCCCCATTGCAGCCATTTGCGCCGGGCCGGAGGGTCTGTCGGATCCGCCGGCGCGTCCGGAGCGTCCACCGCCTGGTAGTCGAGCCGGGCCGGCTCGGCGAGCCGGTCGTCCGACACCGGCCGATAGTCGAGCCGCTGCGCGGCGGCCGGAGCGGCGAGCGACGCAATGAGGAGCAGGGCCGGGCGGACGGGAAGATCCATAGGCTTGCCCTAGCGCCGGAGGGTTAAAGGCCGCTTAGGGCCGGAACACCGCGATCATCGGACCGAGGGAGGAATAAGCGTCCCTTCGGCCGGCGCCCGGATCCCAGAGGCTGGAGACGGTGCCGTCGAGGTAGAGGGCGTCGGTGCAGCCGAGCTCGTCGCGGAACAGGCGGGCGAATCGGCCGAACGAAACCCCTTCCTCGCTGATCGCGAACCAGGCGGTGCCGGGCCCGGCGACTCCCACGCCGTTTCGCACCAGGCGCGACGGTCCGTCGGCGTCGAAGCGGGGATGGAGCCTGCCGCCGATGAGAAGCATCGGCCCCGACTGGGTGGCCCACCGCACCGGTCGCGCCGCCTTCGCGAACGCGCGGCTCGGCGTGACCGAGACCCGCCCGCGATCGTCGACCGCGAAGACGCCATTGGGGTGGAGGTGGAAATTGCCGGGGCCGGAGCGAAGGTTGACGCGATGTCGCCGGACCCCGTTCTCGACATAGAGGCCGATCGGGCGGCCCTGCTCGTCATACATGCCCGCGTTCATCGCGAAGCGCAACCCGCGGGCCTCGCCGCCGAGCCGGGCCTCCAGCGCCTCGAAGCTGCGCAGCGGCTCCGACCCTCCATCGAGGAACAGGGCGAGACGGTCCCGGCCGGGCTCGTAGCGGCAGACGGTGAAGCGGCTGCCCTCGAAGCGGCGCTGCTCGCACGCCGGAGCCGCGGCGGTGGCGGCGGAGAGGTCCGGCGGCGCGCGTGGCTCTTCCTCGGCCCGGCACCCGGCCAGCAACGCGGCCGCCAGGAGAAGGCTAGAGCGAATAGCCGCCGTCGCTGACCAGGCAGGCCCCGGTCATGAACGCCGAGTCGTCGGAGAGGAGGAAGGCGATCTGGGCGGCGATCTCGCCGGGCTTGGCGTAGCGGCCGAGCGGGGTCGCCATTTCGGCCATCGCCTTGAAGGCGGCCTCCTCGCCGTCCTTCGCCACCATAGCCGCGAAGAAGGGCACGGCTTGCCAGATCGGCGTTTCGACGCCGCCGGGCGCGATCGAATTGACACGAATCCCGAGGGCCGCGCCTTCCTTGGCGGCGATTCGGGCGAGATGGATCACGGCCGCCTTCGAGGCGCCGTAAGCGGCGATCCCAGGCTCCGCCTTGACGCCGGCCGCCGAGGCGGTGAGGACGACGGCGCCGCCGGTGTCGCGCATCGCCTTCATGGCCGCCTGCAGCGTGAGGAACACGCCGTCGAGGTTGATCGACATGACCCGCCGCCAGTCGGCGAAGCTCGTCTCGGTGATCGGTCCGCCGGCGCCGACGCCGGCGTTGATCACGGCATGGGTGAGGCCGGTCAGGTCCTCGCGTTCCCAGAGGCTCTCGTCGGCGACGTCCCCGATCCGGATCTGGCGCTCGCAAGGCAGGGTGAAGGCGAAGTCGCGAAGCCTGTCCTCGTCCCGGTCCATCAGGATGAGCTTGCGCGCCCCGGCTTCGGCGAGGCGGGTGGCGGTGGCGGCGCCGATGCCGGAAGCGGCGCCGGTGATGAGGACGATGGCGTTGGCGAAGGAGGACATGATGGGAGACTAGCCGCTCTTTCCCCTCCCTGAAAGGGAGGGGTTAGGGGGTGGGTAGGCGAGCGAAGCGAGACTTTTCCGGGGCTGGAGTTTCGGCCGCCTTCGGCGGGCCCACCCCCGGCCCCTCCCTTCCAGGGAGGGGAGTTACGCCGCGTCGCCGATGCCGAGCTCGCCGAGCTTTCGGTAGAGGGTCGATCGTCCGATCCCCAGCCGCCGCGCCACTTCGGTCATCCGGCCGCGATAGTGGCCGATGGCGAGGCGGATGACGTCGGCCTCGATCGCCTCCAGCGACCGCAGGTTGCCGTCCGGATCGTAGAGGGTGATTCCGGGGCCGTTGGACAGGGCCGCCTGCTGCGAGGCGCCGTTGAGCGCGGGACGGTGGAAGTCGCTGGCCCGGCGCGAAAGCGTCGATTCCTGGGCGATCTGGGGGAAGTCGGCGGCGGTGAGCGCGTTGCCGTCGCACAGCACCGCGGCGCGGAAGAGGGCGTTCTGGAGCTGGCGGACATTGCCCGGCCAGCCGTAGCGCATCAGCACCTCGAGCCCGTCGTCGGTGATCGAGAGATGGCGCATGCCCGGCTGCTCGGCGATCCGGGCGAGGAGGTGGCGGGCGAGCGGCGGGATGTCGCTGGCGCGGTCCCGCAGCGGCGGGATCGGCACGTGGACGACGTTGAGCCGGTAATAAAGGTCCTCGCGGAACCGGCCCCGGGCGACTTCCTCGGCGAGGCGCCGGTTGGTCGCCGCGATGATCCTGACATCGACCATGTGGATGGCGCGGCCGCCGATGCGCTGGATCTCGCCGGTTTCGAGCGCCCGAAGCAATTTGACCTGAGTGTCGAGCGGAAGCTCGCCGATCTCGTCGAGGAAGAGGGTCGAGCCGTCGGCATCCTCGAAGCGGCCGACATGGCGGTCGAAAGCGCCGGTGAAGGCGCCCTTCTCGTGGCCGAACAGCACGGATTCGACCAAATTCTCCGGGATCGCGCCGCAATTGACGGTGACCATCGGCTTGCGGCCGCGCGGGGAGGCGGTGTGGATCGCCTGGGCGATGACCTCCTTGCCCGAGCCGCTCTCGCCCTCGATCAGCACCGAGACCCGGGCGCGGGCGGCCTTGGCGGCGACCGCCAGGGCCGAGCGGAAGGGCGGCGCCGAGCCGACGATCTCCTCGAAAGCGAGCGGCCGGTTGGAAATCTTCTCGGAAAGCGGGCGAAGCTCGCCGCCGCCGCGCTGCCGGCGGTCGGTGGCGGCGTTCAGCGCCGCGAGCATCGAATCGGGGGCGATCGGCTTGACCAGGAAATCGTGGGCGCCGGCGCGCATCGCCTCGACGGCGACGGCGACGGAGGTCTGGGCGGTCATGACGAGCAGAGGCAGATCGGGGCGCATGGCGCGAATCTGCTCGATGACCCCGGTGCCGTCGGGCCCGGGCAGCCAATGGTCGAGCAGGATGGCGTCGACCGGAGGTCCGTCGATCTCCGAGAGGATCTTGGCCGCCGCGTCGATGTCGGGCGCGCCGCGCACCCACCAGCCGGCGCGGGCGCCGATGGCGGTGACGAGACGCCGCTGGGCGGGCTCATCGTCGATCAGCAGCAGGCATCGCGTCGGGTCCGGCCGCATCTTCACTCCCCATGGCTCCGTGAGGAGGCTCTAGAGCCTTCAGGTAAAGTTCGGCTTAATCAGGGCTTCAACGGCTGGCGCTCCGGCGCTAGAAGGGCGCCGGCCAGGTACAGGGAAATGAAAAAAATGGCGGCGGAAGGCGAGATCGACAAGGAAATCATCACCCACCGCAAGGGTTATGACGGGTTCATATTCCTGATGAAGTGGGGCGCGATCATCTCGATCGTCCTCGGCCTCATCGTCGTCCTGCTGATCCGCGAATAGAAACGCGGTGAAGCTGGCGATCCTGAAGGAGACCGCGGACGCCGAGCGCAGGGTCGCGGCGACCCCGGAGACGGTGAAGAAATTCGCCGCGCTGGGAGCCGAGGTCGCGATCGAGGCGGGGGCGGGCCGGTCGGCTTCCATCGCCGATTCCGATTACGAGGCCGCCGGCGCCACCGTCGGCCCGCGCGAGGCGGCGCTCGCCGGCGCCGATGCGGTCCTGGGCGTTCAGGGCCCGGACGCGGCGGCCTTGGGCGGGGCCAAGCCCGGTGCTCTCGTCGTCGCCATGCTCGATCCTTTCCGCCAGCGCGAGCGGGTCGACGCTTATGCCGCGGCGGGGCTCGAGGCGCTGGCGATGGAGCTGATGCCGCGCATCACCCGAGCCCAGTCGATGGACGTCCTCTCCAGCCAGGCCAATCTCGCCGGCTACAAGGCCGTGCTCGACGCCGCCGCCGAATATGGCCGGGCCTTCCCGATGATGATGACCGCGGCAGGCACCATCCCCGCGGCCAGGATCTTCGTGATGGGCGTCGGGGTCGCGGGCCTGCAGGCGATCGCCACCGCCCGCCGCCTCGGCGCCGTGGTCTCGGCCACCGACGTCCGCGCCGCCACCAAGGAGCAGATCGAGAGCCTCGGCGCCAAGGCCGTGTTCGTCGAGAAGGTGGCGGGAATAGAGGGCGAGGGCGCCGGCGGCTATGCGACCGAGATGTCGGACGAATATAAGGCCGCGCAGGCCGAGCTCGTCTCCAGCCATATCGCCAAGCAGGACATCGTCATCACCACCGCCCTCATTCCGGGCCGGTCGGCGCCGCGGCTGATCAGCGACGCGCAGCTGGCGACGATGCGGCCGGGAAGCGTCGTCGTCGACCTCGCCGTCGAGCAGGGCGGCAATGTCGAGGGCTCGGCGCCCGGCGAGGTGGCCGAGCGCCACGGCGTCCGGATCGTCGGCCACCGCAACGTTCCGAGCCGGCTCGCCGCCGACGCCTCGGCGCTCTACGCCCGCAACCTCTATAATTTCCTGTCCGCTTTCTGGGACAGGGAGGCCGGCCGGCCGGTCCTGCCGGACGAGGATGAGATCGTGACCGGAGTGCGGCTGACCCAGAGCGGAAAGGTCGTCCACGAGCGGCTGCTCAACTAGGCGGGGCCTGACCTGAACCGTTCGGGCCGAGCTTGTCGAAGCCTTCTACCGTTTCGGCCTCCGCGAGAAATGAAGGGCTTCGACAGGCTCAGCCCGAACGGGTCCGATGATCCCGTCCGATCCCGGAACTTTTTGAGCAACAACGTGGTATCTTCCCCTCCGCTTACCGTTGACAGCGCCCCTCCGCGACCCTATCTCGCGCTCATCCCGATAACCGGTCGTCCGGCGGCGCTTTCGTGCGCTCGTCGGCTGTCGCTGTTTCGGGGCCCATCGACGCGTCGAGATGGGGCGGACGCCATCCCGCCCTGTGGAGCAGGAGAAGAAAACTTTATGGCACGTATTGCCGGGGTCAACATCCCCACCAACAAGCGCGTCGAGATCGCGCTCACCTACATTCACGGCATCGGCCGGACGAAGGCGAAGCAGATCGCCGCCAAGCTCGGAATCGCCCCCGAGCGCCGGGTCCAGGACCTTTCCGACCAGGAAGTGCTCCAGATCCGCGAGACGATCGACGCCGACTATCAGGTCGAGGGCGACCTCCGCCGCGAAGTCGCGATGAACATCAAGCGCCTGATGGACCTCGCCTCCTACCGCGGCCTCCGGCACCGCAAGGGCCTCCCGGTCCGCGGCCAGCGCACCCATACCAACGCCCGCACCCGCAAGGGCAAGGCCAAGCCGATCGCCGGCAAGAAGAAGTAAGGGACCGACGATATGGCACAGGCACCGCAGCGCCTCCGCAGGCGCGAACGCAAGAACATCACCGCCGGGGTTGCTCACGTCAACGCCAGCTTCAACAACACGATGATCACCATCACCGACGCCCAGGGCAACGCCATCGCGTGGTCGAGCGCGGGCATGATGGGCTTCAAGGGCTCGCGCAAGTCGACGCCTTATGCCGCCCAGGTGGCCGCCGAGGATGCCGGCAAGAAGGCCGCCGAGCATGGCGTCCGCACCCTCGAGGTCGAAGTCAAGGGCCCCGGCTCGGGCCGCGAGAGCGCCCTTCGCGCCCTCCAGGCGGTCGGCTTCCAGATCACCTCGATTCGCGACGTGACCCCGATCCCGCACAACGGCGTCCGCCCGTCCAAGCGCCGCCGCGTGTAATTCGGGGACACGGTATTCCGTGTCCCCTGCTGAATAGGGGGACACTCAATAGAGTGTCCCCGAACACCAAACGCCAGAGGAACCTACATGGCCGTCAACGCTAAGAACTGGCAGGAAATGAAGAAGCCCAACGCGCTCGAGAAGAAGGTGGCCGGAGGCGACAGCCGCCGCCGCGCGACCTTCGTCGCCGAGCCGCTGGAGCGCGGCTTCGGGTTGACGCTGGGCAACTCGCTTCGCCGCGTGCTGCTCTCGTCGCTGCAGGGCGCCGCCGTCACCTCGATCCGGATCGAGGGCGTGCTCCACGAGTTCAGCAGCCTCGCGGGAGTGCGCGAGGACATCACCGACCTCGTCCTCAACGTGAAGCAGGTGGCCCTGCGCATGGAGGGCGACCAGCCGCGCCGGCTCGCGCTCAGCGCCACCGGCCCCGGCGAGGTCACCGCCGGCCAGATCGCCACCACCGGCGACATCGAGGTGATGAACCCGGACCTGGTCCTGTGCCACCTCGACGAGGGCGCGACGCTCAACATGGAGCTGACCGCCGAGGCCGGCAAGGGCTATGTCCCCGCCGCCTCCAACCGCCCGGCCGACGCCCCGATCGGAATCATCCCGATCGACGCGCTCTATTCGCCCGTGCGCCAGGTCAGCTACAAGGTCGAGAATACCCGCGTCGGCCAGGAGCTCGACTATGACAAGCTCACTTTGACGGTCGAGACCGACGGCACGATCACTCCGGACGACGCCGTCGCCTATGCCGCGCGCATCCTCCAGGACCAGCTGCAGCTCTTCGTCCACTTCGACGACAGCCTCGCCGCCCACGTCCCGACCCACGGCCACGGCATGGGCCCGACCGCGGCGGAGACCGAGCAGGACGCCAACCAGCTCAACCGCTACCTCCTCAAGAAGGTGGACGAGCTGGAGCTGAGCGTGCGCTCGGCGAACTGCCTGAAGAACGACAACATCATCTACATCGGCGACCTGGTGCAGAAGACCGAGGCGGAGATGCTGAGGACGCCCAATTTCGGGCGGAAGTCGCTCAATGAGATCAAGGAGGTCCTCTCCAGCATGGGTCTCCGTCTCGGCATGGACATTCCCGGCTGGCCGCCTGAGAATATCGAGGAAATGGCGAAGAAGCTGGAGCAGGAGCTTCTCGGCTAAGCATCTTGACCGGACAATGAGGAGGGCCGCCGTTTCGGCGGCCCTTTTCTTTTGTCCTGCAGAAGACCGAGGCGGGTTGACGTGGCGCGGCTTCCCCCGGAAGCCGCTTGGATCCACGTCAACGCTTCGGACCCCGAATTTCGGGCGCAAGTCGCTGAACGAGATCAAGGAAGTGCTGTCGAGCATGGGGCTGAGGCTTGGGATGGACATTCCCGGCTGGCCGCCGGAGAATATCGAGGAGATGGCGAAGAAGCTCGAACAGGAGCTTCTCGGCTAAAGCCATCGTCCGAAAGGCGTACTTTCAAACGATTGAAAATGAAGGCCGCCCCGTTTTGGGGCGGCCTTTCTTCATTCGGCCGCCCGCGTCAGGCCGCTTGGCGAGCCTGAGCGGCCAGTACCCTAGCTGGCACCTTTGCCTTTCGAATGACGTCGGCAATATGACTGGTCAGACCCACCTCCCCAATCAGTTCTAGACCCGTATCGGGCTCGAGTTGGGCGATGCGGCTGCGCAATTGCTCCAGTCCTTGACTGACCTCAAACGTCGTCCAGTGCCGAGCCTCGCCCGGGACCAGCACGCCTGCGGCGCTCATCGTCGCTCCACGATGCATCTGCACAACCCACGCCCGCTCCCCGTCATGAACCCATTCGAGGCGCACGGGGCCCAGTTCCGACGCCGCGGAATGTAGCTGTCGCACGTCTTCCAGAATTTTGCTCGGCAACGGCTCGGCCAGCGCAGTTCCTTGCATGAATGCATCACCGGCGCCCGCGACACCTTCAGTCGCTATCTCACCGGTCTGAAGGACGATCGAAGCTCCCGAATAGTGAGGAAGAACACTCGCTTGGCCGATCACAGATGCAATAGAATCGTGGTCCGGGTCCTCCTGTGACATTATCCGGAAGGGGTCACTCCAGCCTCTGGTGGTGGTGAACTTCCCTGGCATTTGCTCCGTGGGAGCCGTTCTGAACCAGACTTCGGCCGATCCGGTGCGCTGTCCAAAGGTGAACGGTGCAACACGTCGATTGATGACCGTCGTCTTGGGAACGGGGAGGCCGAGGTGGTGAGCCACGAGGAGCCCGAACACCTTGTCGCCGATCATGCGGCTAAAGCGGTTCGGCCATTGGATGGGAGGCGGCAGCTCGAGGCCCTCATGCTCGGCGATCTCCCACCCCAGCGTGTGGGTGTCGCGCCAGCCACGCGGCTTGGGATGGATGCTGAATTCCAGCCGCGTATTCTCCGGGACCGCGAGATCGGGCTCAAAGCCGTAAACAGTAACGAGGAGTCGCGATCCCCATCCCAGCGGCAGGGAAGCCGTTCCAGGCTTCTCGACCGCGCGGGGAGTGTCATCTGGCGCAAATTCGATGAGGTTGCCGAGGATAACACCGGAAACTCCGCCATCATGGATGTCGACGGTTTCGTTGATGATTGTGTTGAGCCCTTCGCGGGTTAGCCGCTCGACAGCGGCGACCACCTCATCTGTGCCGGTGAGCCGGTATATGAACTCGCGGCTGAGCGGGCTCTCGGGCGTAAAGCTCCTGACGTTGACAGAGCGATCGGCGCTACGCCCGAGCAAGGTCTCCGCCGCGGCGCGAACCGACGCAAACCCCTGATTCGGTGACTCTCCGAGCACGCGCGAGAAGGCCTGCTTCGGTTTGCCCCGGCGCGGTTCGTAGCTGACGAATTGCGCGACGTTGATTAGCTCGGCGAGGCGGTCGAGCGAGGCGTCCTTGCGCGGCATTCCGCCGCCGGGGACGTAGACGATGGTTGGGAGCGTCTCCTCAAGACGGGCAGCGGTGCCTCGCAGCGTTTCCGCGAGATAGCTAGGCGCAGGATTGAGCGCCTCGACTTCGGCGAGCGCCCGCCGGATCGCGGCGATTCCGTCGCGAGCGACGACTGGCGTGCCGTCAATGCGGTGGGTCGGGACTCCGTCAAGATGAGCCCGGCAAAATTCGGATGCGCAGCCGGCGCTGAATTCCCAGCCGTCCATGAGAAGGATCCGGCTGGCATGGTCGGTGATGAACTGCTCCCAGAGTGTGAGATAATCCTGCTGGGACCACTGGCTGACGAAGAGCGTGGCGGGCTCGACCACCGGTTCGGGGTGCGTGGCGCGAAGCAGCTCGGCTATAAGCTTGATTGCCGCTTCGTTGGGCTGGATCACTTGACTGCGAAGGGAGGAGCGATAGCCGTCCGAGTCCGGCGTGAGCGCATGGCCGCCGCCGCGCCACCAATCGATGAATCGGCGGCCAGTGGTGATTGGGCCGCTAAGATAGGCGACCCGCGTTGAGCCGAACGCGGATCGCCAGATCTGACGGATGGCCGGAAGGGGTTGCAAGGTGTTAGGCATCCTGCGTTCCCTCCAGATGCTGCGTCAGCGCGTTCACGTCGGCAGGCTCCGCGTCACCCTTAATAACCTTCTCAAACAGTGATTCGATCGCGGTGCTGCTGCGTACTTCTTTCCAAAGCTCAAAAAGACCCGAGAACTCGCCCTTTGGGAAGTCCCGCCAATCGAGCGTCCCATCTTTCTGCATCAGGCGATTGAGATACGATGCTGCCGTTGCCGGTTTGCGCTCTGGTTCTTTCAACTTCTTGGCGACGGCGCCTTCATCCGCAGCCTTGCCCCCGGCGTCGGCCACGGCGGCCTTGATGTCTGAGTACCCGTAGAACAGTGTCTCGTTGACGAGATCCTTCGAAATGGAGTCCTCTTTCTTGAGCCCCATTTCCTTTTTTAAGATTGCCTCTCGCCGCTCTTTGTCCGGCAGGCCGAGCAGATAGTGCTGGTCGATGCGCCCCTTGCGCTGAATGGCCGGATCGATCCTGTCCTTATAGTTTGTCGCGATGATGAAAATGGATCGCCCCAGCTTGTGCAAGTCGTTGATCTTCGTGAGCATTCCGGGCGTCAGGAACTGGAATAGGGTGTCCTGCTTATCATAGCGCGCGCTGTCGCGATCGAGCAGGAAGGCGTCGATCTCGTCGAACAAGATGACGGTGTCAAACTGCGCCTCAAGGGTCTGAAAGATCGCCTTGGCGCGCGCTTCCACATAAGCGCCGCCGCGGCCGAGGAAGTCGCTCACCGTTACGGTGATCATTCGCATGCCTAAGGCTTCCGCGATATTCTCGCCAACCGTACTCTTGCCGGTTCCCGGCGGACCATAAAGCAGCATTGAGGAGGCTTTGTTTTCCTGGTCCCGAGCCCAAGGGGTTATAAAAGCCGTGCCGACCTTCTCGTAGACGCGGTTCGTCTTTGAGGAGCCGGGCTGCGATTCGAACTTATCTGCGAGCTCGCTCCATACTTTGA
>DASPJA010000031.1:0-18789 GCA_035628835.1 Allosphingosinicella sp. | reverse complement strand
CTGCGGCAGCCAGGCCTGGCCGGTATATTGAAAGCGGCCGATGTTGGTGGCGGCGGGAATGCCAAATTCGTCGTAGCGGTTGACCGCCGTCGCATTGCCGGCGGAATCGCTGACCGCGACGACGCTGCCGCGCTCGTCGGCATGGAGGAAGCGGCGGTCGGACGTTCCGGAGCCCTCGTACCAGACCAAAGGCTCGTCGGTGCCGGGACCGTGCACGTATCGCCGGGCAATGGGGTTGCCGGGCTGGTTCAGGCGCTCGGTCGCCAGGACGTCACCGTCATAGGCGAATACAGTGTCGGCCGTGAAGGAAAGCCGGCCGAGCGGATCGTAGCCGAGGGCATGGACTCCCGCCTTCATCAGCCGGTTCTCGGCCGAATATCGATAGAGGGTGGAGCCCGCGGAGGTGAGATTGCCCTTCGGGTCGTAGGTCGGAACGACGGAGCCGGACGCGCTATATTGATTGAGCCCGTTCGCTGTGTAGGCGCGGTTGAAATTGTAATGCCCGTTCCACGCATAGGCGTCGGTCGAGCGCGTGTTCGAGAGGATCCTGCCGGCCGGGCTGTAGGCGAAGCTCAGCGACAGATCCTGAAGCGTGCCCGCCAGGTCATGCTGGAGGAGCTGAAGGCGCGAGGCGGTATCGTAGCCGTAGCTCGTCGCCGTTCCGTTGCCGCGCACCAGGCCGATGCGGCGGCCGAGATCGTCGTAGTTGAACGTCGCGAGCACGCCGATGCCCGACGCCGCGCCATTCTCCCGGATCGCCTTCATCTCTCCGGTGACCAGATAATCGTAGGTGACGAAGAAATTGTCGCTCCAGGTCGTGCGGGTGCGGCGGCCGGCGAGATCGTACTGGAATGTATGGGAGAAGGACGGCACCGCCTCGCCGGTCTTGCGGCCGAGCGCGTCGTAGGTGGAGGTGACGACCTGGCCGAGCGTGTCGGAGGCGGTCTTCAACCGGCCGAGATTGTCGTAGCCGTAGCTGGAGTCGACTTCGTAGGGCGTCGGATTGGGGATGTCCCTGGCGGTCAGCCGGCCGAGCGCGTCGTAGCTGTAGCCGATGACCTGCCCGTCCCTCACCCGCCTCGAGACGACGTTGCCGGCGGCGTCGTAGCCGAGCTGCTCATAATCCCCGGCGTTGCTGACCCCCGAGCCCTTGGCCGGGTGGGGGAAGAAGGTGCGCGCGAGACGGTCGTGCCCGTCATATTCGTAGCTGGTCTTGTTGTTCTCGCCGTCGGTGACGGTGTGGAGCTGCCCGTTCGGCGTGTAGGCGGCCACCAGATCGGCCGACTCGATGGCGCTTCCGACGCCGCTCCTCACCTCCACCATTTCGCCGGCGGCGTTGTGCACCGTCTCGGTGATCTGGTCCGGCCCCATCGCTCCGGGGGCGGATTGGGCGCAGGCCCCCGGAAGGGCGCCGAAGGCCGCGGGATTCATCCTGACCGCCGTGCATTTCGGGCGGCCGAGCAGGTCGTAGCTCTGCTGGGTGACCGCCTGGATGGAGCCGTTGGCGACCGCGCGCTCGGCGACCGGCCGCCCGGCCGAGTCGTAGTCGGTCTCCGCGGCCTCGATCACCGTCATGGCGTCGATATGCGCGTCCGACTGGCCGGTCGCGGTGCCGGTCTCCGTCCTCGCCGGAAGCCCCGCCGGATTGTAGACGGTCCGGGTCGCCCGATGCCTGAGGGCGCCCGCGCCGTCGGGATCGGGCGACACCGTAGCGACGACCCGTCTCGCCGAATCGTAGCGGATTCGGCTGACGTCCGAGCTTCCGGGCAGCGGCCCGTCGACCGTGACCGCATTCCCGATCGCGTCGTAACCGAAGGCCCGGGTGGCGGTGAGGCTACCGTCGCCGGAACCGGTCGAGACGCTGGTCGGCAGGAGGTTGTTCGGCGCGGCCGCCGGGCCGTAGTCGACAATTGTCCTCACCTCGTCGGCGGTTCCGGCGCAGGATGCCGACGTCTGGCATTCCGAAACGGTCGAGAGGAGGTAGGTCGGCGCCCCGGAAGCCACCGCCGCGCCGGACGCATTCAGGAAGACCGCTTCGCGCGCGGCGTAGGTGAACCGCCTCTGCGGACGGACCGCACCGGGCGTAGGCGCGGGCGCCGTGACCGTAAGCACGCCGCCGTGGCCGGGATCATAGCTGTAATCGGTGACGTTGCCGCGCTCGTCGGTGGTCGAATTCGGCTGGTTGCAGGTCAAGGGGTTGCCGCACGCGGCGTCGAACGCCGCCGATGTGGCGATGGCCGCGACCCCCGAGCCCGGCTTCGGCACCTTGAGGACGCCGGTGACGTTGCCGCGGGAATCGTAGGTCACCTCGGAATAATTGCCCTCCGGCTCGGTCACCCGGGTCATTCGGCCGTTGGAATCATATTGATAGGCCGTGACCCGCCCGAGCTCGTCGGTGAACGAGAGAGGCCGGCCGATCGTGCGGTCGGACACGATCACGCGCTGCTTGTTCATGGCGTCGGTGACCACCATCGTCGCCATATTGCCGGAAACGGAATAAGCGTAGTGGGTCGTCACGCCGTCCCTGGTGACGGCGGAGACTCCTCCGCCGGTGACATAGGTGACGCTGATATTGTTCGTGGAGCTGCCGGGCCGGCGAATGCCGGTGAGCCCGGCCGCGGTGTAGCTGAAGCCCCACTTTTCACCATTCGGCTTCGTGATCTCGGCGACGTTCAGGGATCCCGTCGTTCCGGAATAGGTGACGACCGGCCACGCGGAGACGGCGCAGCCGGCGCTTCCGGGAGCGCAGGAAGCCTTGTTCGACAAGGTCGCCGAGGTGCGCTGCGCCCAGGCCACCGGGGGCGCGATCCCGGAAAAGCTGTTCAGGGCATAGGTGAAGGCGATCTTGTAGCCGTCGCTCGACTCGACCGAGGAGAGCCTTGCCGACAGCCTGCTCGAGCCGCAGGAGATATCGACGCACCGAAGCACCGTGTGCCAGGAAAGCGTCAGCGTTCGCCCGTCCGGCTGCTTTATCTTGTTGAGCAGAAAGCAGCGGTCGGCGTCGTAATCGGTGCAGGGATAGCCGATCCCCATTCCGGGCGCGGGATCCCTGAACTCGTAGGTCGTTCCGTCCGAAGCGCGGTAGGTGAAGACATTGGCCGCGAGGGTAAGGGTCGATCCGTCGGCGGAGACCGGAATGTAGGCCGTGCCGGACTTCTTGAATTTGACCGAGCGGTCGCCGAAGACGATGTGCTGCACCGTGTCCGCGCCCTCTAGCCTTTGGTAGAGGTTGCCGCTCCAGGCCTCCCTCCAGCCGCCCCGGCTCCAGCTTCGGACGAGCGCGAGCTCCCCTTCACCGAGACCGATGGAGGCTTCGCTCATGCTGAAGCCGAACGTGCCGTCGGTCAGGTCGACGCCGTTCTCGTCGATATTGGGGTGGATGGGCGGCGGCTGAAGGGCGGCATGGGCCGGAGCGAGAAGGGCGGTGCTGCAGAGCAGGGCGCAGGCGAGCGCCCGTGTCGTCATAGTCGTCATGGACAAGGCTCATTGGAAATGATCGTGATTCGGCTTCGAGCAGGCTCAGCTACCGGGCCGCATCATGGCGGGCTGTTGGGGGATCCGGTCACTATCACGAGGGACCGGTTGTTCGCCTTGTCGTGCGTATATTCGGCTTTCACGCCATTGTTGACGGTGCCGCTGCGCTCGACCTTCACGAGGCGGCCCTTGGCGTCATATGTGTAGGTAATCGTTTCGGCCGCCGGCGCGAGCGCCGGCACCGCGACAATCGTCCCGACGGCGAGGACGAGCTTGATTCTAATCGATAATGCCATTTGCGCCCCTTTCCCGCGTACAAACTGGCATCGGAGCGAATGACCGGTCAATCTCCGAAGTAACCTTATGTCCGAAATGGATAAATTGCTTGCGCCGGACTTTCGGAGCGCGGCGGCCGTCTGGTTCGATGCCGTCGGCAGGCGAGCCGATGCGGCCTCGGAGTTGCTCGCGCGGCCGGCGCAGCGCATCCGGCGGTCGACGAAGCCCCGGTCCCGCGGAGAAGAATCGGCTCCGCCTCGTTGTCATGGCTCAAGCGAAGGAGAGATTCGATGCGAAGCAACAGCGGCGGCGGCAAAAGCAGCAACAATCGCGGCAACCCGACCCTCGAGGAGCATGAGCGCGCCCACGGCCGCTCCGGGGCCGCGATCCACGGCGAAAAGAAGGCCGGCACGTCCGCCGACCGGATCGACGCCAAGGACAAGCAGTCGAGCTAGTTCTGCCTCCCCGTCGAAGATGGGGAGGATCCTACGGTCCGATATCCGCGACGTGGGTCTTGACCCTCGGCCTCACCTGGCCGCCGAGGCCGAGCGCGGCGGCGACCTTGTCGTCCCACGCATAGGGATCGGTCCGGAAGACGACCCGCCCGCCGTCCAGATAGGCGCTGTGGTAGAGCAGCCGCACCGGGATCCTGTTCGACAGGTTGACCGGCGTTTCCTCCTTGGTCGCGAGCGCCTTGTCGAACTCGGCGAGCTTGCCGTCGTCCTGGGCGAGCAGGCGAGCGAACTCGACCGCATTCTCCACCCGCGAGCAGCCGTGGCTGGCATGGCGCTGGGTCGAGGCGAACAGCGCCTTGGCCGGAGTGTCGTGAAGGTAGATCTGCTCGTCATTCTGCATGTCGAACTTGACGAGGCCGAGCGCCGATTTCGGCCCCGGCTCCTGCACCAGCCGGCCGTTCTTCATGACGATATTCTCTTTCGCCATATAGGCGGCGCCCTTCGGCAATATCTCTTCCTTGGCGATCGACTCGGGCACGGTCCAGGGCGGGTTGGCGACGAGCCTGAAGATGGGCGAGCCGAGCTCGGGAGTCTCCCAGTCCGGCTGGCCGACGACGACCCTGCGGCGGTCCTTCTCGGTGCCGTCCTTGTAATAATGGAGCTCGGCGGCCGCGGTGTTGACGTCGATCCGCGTCGGAGGCGGCGCCCGGTCGAGCCAGCGCCGCCGCTCCAGGTTGACGGCGAGGATCCGGGCCCGGTCCTTGGCGCCGGTGTTGAGCGCCTCCAGGGTCGAGTTGCCGATCACCCCGTCCGCCTCGATTCCGTAATCGGCCTGCACCCGTTTGACCGCGGCGACCATGTCGGCGGTGTAGACATTGGGATCGGCGGCGGCCTTCTTCGCCCTGGCGTCTCCGGCCGGCGGCTCGGCGGGCGGCGCCGCCAGATAGCCGTTGGCGCGCAGGCCCTCGCGGATCTGGGCGACCCGGGGATCCTTCTTGCCGGGCTCGATCTGCTCGCCCGGAGCGACCGCCGCCCGCTGCTCCTGGCCGGCCTTCTGCCGGTAGGCGAGATAGGCTTCGGACAGGGCCTTATATTCCGCGTCCTGCGGGGCGAGGCCGGCGAGCCACTGGCGGACCCCGCCCTGCTCCACGGCGCGGCCCAAGCCGCCCGCAATGTCCACCCTGGACATCGGCACGGTATAGACCTCGAACAATTTGCGCGGATCGACCGCTCCGGTGGCGAGCGCCTGGGCATAATCGAAGGCCGCGAGGGTCAGGCCCGCCTCGCGCTCGGCGGCGCTCCCGCCCTTGGTCGCCTTCTCGACATAGGATTTGGCGTCGATGGCGTGCCGCGCCGCATCCTCGAACGCCGCGTTGAGCTCCTGGGCGCGCTCGGCGGTCCATACCGGCTGCCAGCCGCGCGCCTCGTAGAAGCGCTTGACCCTCGGGTCGCTCACCGCCGCCTGGAGGTCGGCGGCCGTTACCGCCTTGGGATCGACCTGAACGGCCTGGCCCGGGCTTCCGCCCCCGCCGCCGGTGCTTACGAAATCGCAGCCGGAGGCCAGCAGGGCCGCCAGCGAAACGCACGCCAACATCTTACGCATCTACATACCGCCGCTTCACATGGATCAGGCTCCCCAAACGTCCCCGCGGGGGATTAGGCTCCGAACAAAAATAACCGCCGCAGCGGCTTAACCGCCGCGGCGCCACCGTCCCGCGATGGCACAGCGGGAAATGGGGGGGCGCAATGGTGCAACATTATTAGCTATCGGAAGCTAGGCGGGCATTCGAACGGACGACAGGGACGAAGTTGGCTTTGCTGGATTCCATATTTTTCAATGCCTTGGCGGAAGCGCTGCGCTGGCGCGGCCGCGAGATCGCCTGCGCCGCGACCCTGCTCGCCACCGCGTCCTGCGTCCCGCTGCAGGCCGCCCAGGCGCCCGCCGACGCCCTCGCCGCCGCCACCGCGGCCCCGCTCGCGCCCCCGCCCCAGCCCGAGCCGATGGTGCTGCGCGAGGTCGCCGCGACCGAGGCCTTCCGGATCAACGCCTCCATCCCCTTCTCGGACGAAGCCAATCCCCGTGCCCCCTCGACCGTCTTCCGCGCCGGCAGCCCGGGCGACCAGTTCCGCTCGCTCCAGTGCCTCGCCGAAGCGATTTATTACGAGGCGCGCTCGGAGAGCGAGGACGGCCAGCGCGCCGTCGCCCAGGTCGTTCTCAACCGGGTCCGCCACCCGGCCTGGCCGGGCAGCGTCTGCGGGGTCGTCTATCAGGGTCCGCTTCGCGCCGGCGGCGGCTGCCAGTTCACCTTCACCTGCGACGGCTCGCTGCTCCGGATGCCCTACGGCGTCGACTGGGCCCGGGCCCGGCGTCTCGCCGCGGAGGCGCTGGCGGGCTATGTCTACGCGCCGGTGGGGCTCGCCACCAACTACCACACCCATCAGGTCCTCCCCGACTGGGCGTTCCGGCTCCCCAAGGCCACGGTGATCGGCAACCACATCTTCTACCGGATGCCGGGCGCCTGGGGCCAGGCCTCCGCCTTCAGCCAGGCCTATCGCGGCCGCGAGCCTTGGCCGGCGACGGTGATCGCGGCGCGGCTCCCGATCAACCTCGGACGGAGCGCCCGCGCGACGCTCGCGGCGCCGGTCAACCTGGCGAGCTTCGCTCTGCCCGCCACCTCGGCCTACCCGGCCCGCCCGACCCTCGCCACCGAGGCCCCGCCGCCGCCGGTCAACGACCGCCTGCCGCAATCGACCGTCAAGCCCGAGTTCCAGAATAGCGGCCGCTACCTGGACGATATCCCCGCCGCTTCCTCCGTGCGCTGAGCCGCGGCATTGCGGGGAGCGAAGCGGCGAGGCGATCCAAGAGGGATCATCACCGCCGCGCCGCCGCCGAACGCTCCCTGATCGCCCGGAACTCCGATCCCTGGCTCCACTGCGGCCAGTCGCGGCCGAAGGCGAGATCGCGGCCGATGTCGTAGAACAGCGCCACGTCCTGCGCGGCGCCGCCGAGATCGAGGTCGGGCCGCCATTCGTCGCAGGTCTGGTGGTAGCAATTGGCGGTGAACTCGGTCACCCAGCGGTCGCCCGCCTCGCGGCCGCCCTTAACCAGGTCTACGCCGCCTCCCAAGGCCATCAGCAGCAGCACCGGCACGCCCCGCCTGGCGAAGGTGAAATGGTCGGCCCTGTAGAAGAGCCCGCGCTCCGGCCGGGCGTCGGGCGTGATCGCCCGGCCCTGCCGCGCGGCCGCGGCGGCGAGCCTCTCCTCCAGGTCGCTCTGCCCCTTGCCGATCAGGACGACGTCGCGCGCGAGGCCGTTGGGCTGCAGGGTGTCGAGCGTCAGGTTGGCCACCGCCCGGTCCATCGGGAAGAGCGGGTTGGCCGCATAATGCTCGGCCCCGAGCAGCCCCCGTTCCTCCGCCGTCCAGGCCGCGAACACCAGGGTGCGCTCCGGCCGCGGCCCGGCCTTGAAGGCGCGGGCGAGCTCGACGATGCCGGCGATTCCCGACGCGCTGTCGAGCGCGCCCGGCCGCACCGTCTTGCCGCGCGCGTCGGGAGCGCCGACTCCATAGGCGTCCCAGTGACTGGCGAACCAGATCGTCTCGTCGGGCCGTTCCGACCCGCTGATCTTGCCCAGCACGTTGTGGCTCTCGACCCGGTTCGCCGTCACCGCGAAATCGGCCGAAAAGCGGGCGCCGAGATCCACCGGCCGGAAGCCGGCGGTCCGCGTCTGCCGTTTCACCGTCTCGAAATCGAGACCGGCGCGGCGGAACAGATCCTCGGTCACCCGGCGCTGGATCCAGCCCTGGAGCAGCACCGGCTGCTGAGCGCCCGGCTTCAGGACGATGTTGTAATTTTCGCCCGCCGGCGCCTGCACCGTGTTCCAGCCGTAACCCGCGCCGGCCGTCTCGTGAACGACCAGGGCGGCGATCGCCCCGCGCCGCGCCGCCTCCTCGAACTTGTAGGTCCAGCGGCCATAATAGGTCATCGCCTGGCCGCCGAACCGCCCCGCCGCCGGGTCGCCGGGCGCGGCCTCGAAATCGGGGTCGTTGACCAGGAAGATCGCGACCTTGCCGTTGAGATCGACGCCCTTGAAATCGTCCCACGGCCGCTCCGGCGCCGAGACTCCGTAGCCGACGAACACCATCGGCGCGCCCTCGATCCGCGCGCGCTCGGTCTCCCGCACCGTCGAGAGGTAGAGATCCTCCGGCACGCCGAGCCGGATCGTCTGCCCCTTCATCGCCACCGCCGCCGACCCGTTCTGGTCGAGCTGGGTGCGGATCAGCGGCACCTTCTGCATCCAGCCGCCATTCTCTCCCGCCGGCTCGAGCCCCGCGAGCCGGAACTGCTCGGCGATGTAGGCGATCGTCTTCGCCTCCCCCGCCGTCCCCGGCGCCCGCCCCTGATATTCGTCGGAGGCAAGGGTGCGGATCATGTTCGACATCCGCAAGGGATCGATGCGGACGGCGGAAGACGACTGCTCGCGCGGCGCCGAGGCGCAGGCGGCGAGCAGGAGCAGGGCGAAGAGGGCTGACAATCTCATGCGGAGGCTCCCGGGGCTGTGCCTCAAACCCCCTTCATGGCCTACTTGTTTCAGAATCCAGGACCGAGCCGCCTCTGACCCCCCTCCCTCGCAGGGAGGGGAGTTAGCGCCTTCGCCGCTTCGCTCCTCGCAATCAGGGGCGTCCTAGCGCGTGCCCTTCCCCGGAGCGGTGGCCGAGGCTTCCCGCTTCTTCCGGAGCGCCTCGGCGTCGAGCACGCCGCTGCGAATATCGGTTGGCTCGCCGAGCTTGAACGGCTCCTCGACCCGCACCAGCAACTTCTCCGGCGCCCCTTCCACATCGGCGAAGCTCAGGATGCCGCCGCTGAAGAGGAGACCGCTCGTCTGGCCCTTGAGGCGCAACACCGTCTCGTCGCGGGTCGAGACGACGCTTTCGCCGAACACGGTCTCGCGCGTCAGAGTCACCGTCACCGGGGTGATTTGCTTGATCCGGAATCGATAGGAGAGCGGCCTTCCGAAATCGCCCGCCTTGATCGCGACCGGCACCTCGCCCTCGTTGGTGGTCGTGTTCGCCGAATAGCTGAAGCTCTTCACCTCGAAGGCGGGGGTCTGGCCCTTGAGCAAGGTGTAGCGGTCGCCATCCTGGTTCGGGAGGCAGGTCGCCGTCCATTTCGTCTCCTCCTCCACCGGCACGCACCAGGTGAGATGGACGTCGTCCGGATCGGCGATTCCGGGATTTCCGAAGCCGCCTCCGACCGGGACCCCATATTGGGTCGTCACCCGGCGCGTCGACATCGGCACTCCGTAGAGCACGGTTCCGGCCGGCAGCGAGCGGCTGCTCAACAGGGTCCGGATCTTCGTCTCCCGGGTCAGCACGCCCATATAGCCATGTTGAAGGCCGGCGGTGAGAACGACGTCGCCGACGCCCCTCGGCCCCTCCTCCGCCTTGATCTGGCCGGCGGTCATCACCACCGGCTTGTCGAACTTCTGCCCGAGGGCGAGCGCGCGCTGCTGCTGGGTCATGGTATCCGAGAGAAGCAGCACCTGCCCCCGATCGAGGCGGTACAGGCGTTGCGGCTCGCGCAGGCCGAGCAGCTTGACCGGCGCCCCCCCGTCCTTCGGTCCCACCTGGATGACGAGCTCGCCGAGCCGCGCTACCGCGGCGCCCTTCGGAAGCTTGCCCGGGTGCAGCGGCTCGTCTTCCCTCACCTTCTCGGCCACGGCGCACGCGGAGGAGCTAAGGCGGTAAAGATGCAGTTCCGAGCGAAGCTGCTCCGCCTTCGCACCGGACATTGTCGAGAGGTCGAGGGGCGCAAGGGTGAGCTTGTAGCGCGGCCTGTCGTGATCCCGCGCGCAATTGGTGAAAGCGACCTTCATTTCTTCCGGCTCGGCGCTGCGATAGGGCACCGGCGCCGGGAGCGGCAGGGTCGCTCCCAGTATGGAAAGCTGCTCGGGCTTGTCGCCGGTTTCGGCGAGGCCGTAGGCCCTGCCCTCGAACCTGCCGTCGGCATCCGAGTCGACCAGGCAGAATATCCTCTTGCCCGCGGCCGGGATCGCGGCGCCGGCCGTGCAGAAAATGCGCGCCTTCCTGCGGGGCAGGTCGGCGAGAGTCTCATATTGGACGGGATCGTCCGCGATGGCGCGCACGAGGGAGAGCGGCTTGCCCGCGCCCTGGCCGACGTCGGCATCGACCGTCGCCGCCTCGACCGGCTTCAGCGTGAGCCGGGCGATGACGTTGCCTGCGGGCCTCTCGCCCGACGCCCAGATCGGGTCGCTCGCCTGCGACGTGTCGAGCGGCAGCGCCACCAGCGGCACGAAAGCGGCACGGAGGTCGTGAATGGCGGCCTTGGCTTCGCCGGTTTCCGGAGCCGGCGCCTGGCTGGTCGCCGCAGTGCCGTATCCGAGCGCCGCCAGCACCGGCGCGAGCATGATCCGCTTCATCGAAACCCCCTGAGACACGCTCCCCCCAACGGAGCGCCGGCATCGATGCTAGATTATTTTTCCAGCAGCGCCAACCGCTTACTTGGCTGCCCTGGGCGGACAGCGGTTCCACCCGGGGCCCCGGACGAACTGCCCCGGAGTCGCCCCCGTATGCTCGCCGTCCCTGAGCACGGCGACGCCGTTGACGAAGACGTGGCGCATTCCGGTGGCATATTGCTGCGGCCTGGCGAAGGTGGCGTTGTCGCGGATCGTCGCCGGGTCGAAGATGGCGAGGTCGGCGAAATGGCCCGGCTTCAGCGCGCCGCGATCCCTGAGGCCGAGATTGCCCGCCGGATAGGAGGTCATCCGCCGGATCGCGTCCTGGAGCGTCACCACCTTCTCGTCGCGCGCGAACTTGCCCAGCACGCGCGCGAAATTGCCGTAGGCTCGGGGGTGGGTGGAGGATTTCAGGAACACGCCCTCGGGCGCCTGCGCGGAGGCGTCGGAGCCGAAGCTCATCCACGGCAGCGCCACCTCGCGGCGGATATTGTCCTCGTTCATCGAGAAATAGGCGACCTGGATCCGGCTGTTGTCCTCGACGATGAGGTCGGCGGCGGTCTCCTCGGCGGTCTTGCCGCGCTCCCGCGCGACCTCCTCCAGGGTCTTGCCGGTGAGCGGCTTGAGCGCCGGATTCTTTAAGCCGAGCAGGAGCACCTTCGACGGCTCCTTGACCACCAGCGCGCTGTCCTCCGATTCGCCGCTGCGCATCTCGGCGAGCACCCGGGCGCGCTGCGCCGGGTCCTTCAGCCGGCGCACCCAGGCCTCGATCCCGCCCTCCTGGACCCAGAGCGGCATCGAAGCGTCGAGCCCGGTCGAACTGGCGGCATAGGTGTACATGTCGGCGGTGATTCGGAGGCCCCGCGCCCGCGCCGCCTCGACGCGGGCGATGGCGTCGTCGATCTTGCCCCAGTTCGGCCTTCCCGATTGCTTGAAATGATAGATTTCGGCGGGCGCGCCCGATTGCGCCGAGATCGCCACCAGCTCGTCGATCGCCTCGAGCAGCTTCGGGCCTTCGTCCCTTATGTGGCTGATATACATGCCGCCGCATTTGCCGGCCTCGGTCGCCAGGGCGACCAGCTCGGGCGTTTCGGCGAAGAAGGCGGGCGCGTAGATGAGCGAGGAGCCGACGCCCATCGCTCCCTCGTTCATGGCCTCGCGGACCAGGGCGCGCATCCGGTCGAGCTGCGCCGGGGTCGGATCGACGTCGCCCTCGCCGAGCTCGTGGACCCGGACCGTCGTCGCTCCGACGAAGCTGGCGACGTTGGTCGAGACTCCCTTCTTCTCCAACCCGGAGAGGTAGCCGCCCAGCGTGGTCCAGTCGATGATATAGCGGATGTCGCCCTGCCGCTGGGTCTCGTTCAGGATCATCTGGCGGGAGAGCGGCCCCATCGACTCGCCCTCGCCCATCACCTCGAGGGTGACGCCCTGGCGGATGTCGCTCTGCGCCTTCGGGTCGGCGATCAGGGACTCGGTCGCCCAGCTCAGCATGTTGATGAAGCCCGGCGCGACGGCGAGGCCGGTGGCGTCGATCTCCCGGCGGGCGCTGCCGTCGAGCCGCGGCCCGACATGGGCGATACGGTCGCCGCGCAGGCCCACATCGCCTTTGTAGGGAGCGCCGCCGCTGCCGTCGTAGATGGTGCCGCCGCGGATGACGGTGTCGTAGGATGGCGCTCCCGGCGCCGTCGCGCAGGCGGCGAGGAGCAGGGCGAGCGCCGGAACCAGTCTTCTCATTTGCATTTCCTCCAGCCCGGGCCGCGGACGAACCTTCCCGGCTTCGCGCCGGTATGCTCGCCGTCGCGGAGCACCTGGACTCCGTTGACGAAGACGTGGCGCATGCCGACGGCATAACGATGCGGCTTCTCGTAAGTGGCGCGGTCGGCGATCCTAGCGGGGTCGAAGAGGGCGAGATCGGCATGGAAGCCGCGCTTGAGCCGCCCGCGGTCGGCGATGCGCAGATTGTCGGCCGGAAGCGAGGTCAGCCTCCGCACCGCCTCGGCCAGGCTCAGCGCCTTTTCCTCGCGCACGTAGCGGCCCAGCAGCCGCGCGAAATTGCCGTAGGCGCGCGGGTGGACCGCCTTGTCGGTGAAGGGCGGCTCGGTCGCGATCGCCGCCGCGTCGGAGCCGAAGCTGACCCAGGGCCGCGCCAGCACCTTGCGGATATTGTCCTCGGACATGGAGTGGAAGACGGTGCCGATCGGGCTGCCGTCCTCGACGATCAGGTCGACCGCGGTCTCCTGCGCGCTCCTGCCGCGCAGCGCCGCGATCTCGGGGATGCGCTTGCCGGCATAATGGCGCAGCGCCGGGTTGGCGAAGCCGACCGGCTGCACCGTCGTCCAGTCGCGCGTTCCGCCCTGCATCTCGCCCACGACCCGCGCGCGCACCGCCGGATCCTTGAGCCGTTCCAGCATGGCCGTGGGCCCGCCCTCGCGGACCCAGAAGGGAAGCGTCGAATCGAGTCCGGTGCCGGAGGCGGCGTAGAGATACATGTCGGCGGTGACCGGCACGCCCGCCGCCCGAGCCGCCTCGATCCGGGCCAGCGCCGGATCCATCAGCGGCCAGTTGGAGCGCCCCGCCGCCTTGAGGTGGTAGATTTCGGCGCGGGCGCCGGAGCGGCGGCTGATCTCGACCAGCTCGTCTATCGCCTCGAGCAGCCGGCCGCCCTCGCTCCGCATATGGCTGATATACATTCCGCCGCAGCGCCCGGCCTCGCTGGCCAGAGCGACCAGCTCGTCGGTCTCGGCATAGACGGCGGGGACGTAGATGAGCGAGGAGCCCACCCCCATCGCGCCCTCGTCCATCGCCTGGCGCACCAGCAGGCGCATCCGCTCCAGCTGCTCGGGCGTGGGGTCGACGTCGTTGCGGCCGAGCTCATGGACCCGGACCGTCGACGCGCCGACCATCGAGGCCACGTTGACGCTGACTCCGCGCTTTTCGAGAAAGGCGAGGAATTCGCCGAGCGTCGTCCAGGCGATCGGGTAGCGCTCGCCCGTCTGCTCGGCCATAGCCTCCGCTTTCTGCACCGGGCTGAGCGGCCCCATCGACCAGCCCTCGCCCATCACTTCGAGGGTCACGCCCTGGCGGACGTCGCTCTGCGCGCGGCCGTCGCGGATCAGCGGCTCGGCGGCCCAGCTCAGCATGTTGATGAAGCCCGGAGCGACGGCGAGGCCGCGCGCGTCCACTTCGGTCCGTCCCCGCCCCGGGATTCGGGCGGCGACGGCGGCGATGCGATCGCCCCTGATGGCGACGTCGCCCGCATAAGGGGCGCCGCCGCCGCCGTCGTAGATCGTGCCGCCGCGGATGACGATGTCGTAGGCGGGCGCGGTTCGCGCCGACGCGCAGCTGGAAAGGATCAACGCGAAAGCGGCAAGGACGCGGGGATGCATTTCCCATCCTTATCCTCCCCATCGCCAGATGGGGAGGGGGACCACAGGAAGTGTGGTGGAGGGGTAATTGGCGCCGGACCAGGAGGTCCCCGGCAGATCCTCCCGCCTCGGGGCACCTGCCCCTCCACCATGCTTCCCATGGTCCCCCTCCCCGCGCTTCGGCGCGGGGAGGATGAGAGTCAGTCGTGCCGGCCCCGCCGCATCTCCGCCGCCGCCTCGCGCATCTCGCGGGCGCCGTCGATCATGTCGTCGGCGCCGTCCGCCATCTCGTCGGCGGCTTCGAGCAGCTGCTCGTGGGTGACGTGCTCGCCGCGGGCGGCGTTGCGGCGGATCTGCTCCTCGCGATAGGCCCTGCTGCTCTTGAGCCTGGCCGCCTCGGCGCGCATCCGCCGGGCGCCGTCTTCCATGCCCCTGGCGCCGGCCTCCATTCCGGTCGCTCCGCGGGCGACTCCCGCCATCGCCGCGGCGACCGCGCGTTCGACCGACGGGCCGATCCGGGCCGTGGCGACCTCGATCGACCGGGTCGCCTCGGCGACCGCCGCCGCGACATCGGCCGCGATGGCGTCATGATCGACATAGGGCCGGCCCGGATTGGCGGCGCCGCGCGCGCGCATCGCCAGGGCGAGGGCGGGCGGGCGCGGCGGCAAGGGCGGCCGGGCGGCGAGCGCGGCGAGCGGCGCGAGCGGAGCCGGCGCCGCGGCCGGCGCGGCGAGCGGCCGCGGCGCGGCAACGCCGCGCACCGGCGCCGCGAGCGGAGCCGGCGGCGAATGCGGAACGGCCGGCACGGCCCGGGAGAGCGGCGCAAGCGGTGCGGGGGCCGCGGCCGGAGCCAGCGGCGCCGGCGGGGCCTCGGGCGCCTCCGGGACGAACTCGATCGCGGCGACGGGCGCGGCGAAGGCGGCGCAGCCGAGCATCGCCGCCACCGCCAGGCGTGAGCCGGAGCGGCGCGCGACCCGGCCGTCGAGGATCGCCTTCACGCGCCGCGACAGGCCGGGCTCGCCGGCCGCGATGGCGTTGGCGGGCAGAGCCGGCGAACCGCTCAGCCGGGCCCAGTCGAGCAGGGTCTGGGCATAGCGCGCCGGCTCCACGGTCGCGGCGGCGTCGCTGTCGGCGGCCTCCTCGGCCTGCTGCGCGACCTCGCGGTCGAGCCGCCAGACCAGGGGATTGAACCAGAACAAGGCCACCGCCAGCCGCGACAGGACCAGCGACGGCCAGTCGCGGCGGGCGACATGGGCCACCTCATGGGCGAGGATCGCGTCGGCTTCCTCGGGCGAGCGCAACGTGTCGCTGTCGAGCAGGATGACCGGCCGCCTCAGGCCCCAGCTCAGCGGCGAGCTCGCGTCCGGCGAGGCCAGAAGGCGGATGCCGAGGGAGTCGCCGCCGGCGCGGGCGAGGGCCGCCCGCCACAACGGCGCCTCCACCTCGCGGGCGTTGCGGGTCCAGCGGCTCAGGGTCCACAGCCCCGCCAGCAGCCGTCCGGCGACCATCGCGACTCCGCCGGCATAGAGCAGGAAGAAGAGCAGGCTCGGATCGTCCCAGTCGGCGCCCGACGATGTTGCCGGCGGGGCCTCGGCGGCCGGAGCGGCCGCGTCGACGGCGGCGGCCGGGGCGACGGCGGCGGTCGGGGCCATGGCGGCCGGCGCCGGCGCCGGAGTCTCGATCTGGAGCGCCGGAGCGAACAGGGCGATCGCCGGCAGCGCCAGCAGAAGGGCCACCGCCACCTTGAGCACGGCGCCGCGGTCCGCCGCCGCCCGCGACCTCAACAACGCGGCGAGAAGCAAGGCCCCGCCGGCGATCGCCGCCGATTTCCAGGCCATTTCGATCAGGAAGTCGTAGCTCATTGGTCGCGCTCCTTTGCCTCGTCGATCGCGCGTTGCAGCGCGTCGAGCTCTTCGGGCTTCAGCGATTTGGAAAGGCCGAGCAGGGCCGTCGCGGCGCTCGCCGCCGACCCGTCGAAAAAGGTTTTGACGAGCTGGCGGAGCGCCGTCTCGCGGACCTTGGCGGGCTGCGGCACGCTCCGGTAGACATAGGTCTGGTCCTCGGCGCGGTGCCGGACCAGCCCCTTCGCCTCGAGCCGGGCGAGCATCGTCCGAACCGCCGAATGGCTGGGCGGATCGGCCATCGCCCGGCGGATGTCCGCCGCGGTCGCCTCGCCGGCGCTGCACAAAATCTCGAATATCTCGCGCTCGCGGCGCGGCAGGCTGGCGATCATCACGACTCGGCTTTCCTCCTGCTACACCTGTAGCATGCCACAAACGTAGCAGGTTGCAAGTCCGTTCGTCGAAAAAGTTGGATACTTGATCGATCGAAAGGCGCACAGCTTGATCCGGCCGTGGGGTGCCGGCCGGCAGCGCGGGAGGAGACTATGCGCAAGATCAACCGTGACTTCTTCTTCGACCATATACGCACCGTCCTCTTCGACGGCTCGCTGAAGCAGTCGCAGGTCACCGGCCTCACCGCGATCCTCGATTATTGGGAAGCGCGGACCGCGACCGGGGACGACCGCTGGCTCGCTTATCTGCTGGCCACCGCCCATCACGAGACCGACCGGACGATCAGGCCGATCCGCGAATATGGCGGCACCGCCTATTTCACGCGCCGCTACGATCCGCCGCCGACGGGGCGGAACCCGCGGATCGCCCGGGACCTCGGCAATGTCCGTCCCGGCGACGGCGCCAGATATTGCGGCCGCGGCTTCGTTCAGCTCACCGGCCGGCGCAATTATACCGACTGGGCAAGGCGGCTCGGGGTCGACCTGGTCGGCAAGCCCGATCTGGCGCTGGATCTCGCGATCGCCACCCGGATCCTCGTCGACGGCTCCCTGCTGGGCACCTTCACGGGCAAGAAGCTGTCCGACTATCTCCACGACGAGGTCAGCGACTGGCGCAACGCCCGCCGGGTGATCAACGGCCTCGACAAGGCCAATCTGATCGCCGGCTACGCGCTCAAATATTATGCGGCGACCAGCTACACGTTGTGAGGCGGCCGGTCATTCCGGCGAGGGCCGCGAATCGATGGACGTGGCCGGCCGCCTTCAGCCCCTCGGCTTCCTGAACCTGTAGACGAAGCGGTCGGTCTTGCCGCGGATCGAGGGGTCGAAGACGTTCTTCGAATGATCGTCCGCCGGCACCCGGAGCAGGTCGGACTGGGCCTCGAGCACGAAGCCCGCGCGCTCGAAATCGGCGCGGACGACGGCGGGATCGATGCGGTGGAGCTTCTCGACCACCTCGCGCGTGTCGCCTCCGGCCGTCGCGACATGGTCGATCACGGCGACGGTGCCGCCCGGCTTCACCGCGTCCCAGATCGCCTTCACCACACTGTTCGGATCGATCCGCGGAAGCCCGAACTCGGCGCTTTCCCAATAAGCGTCGTGATAGACGAGATGCAGGAGGGCGAAGTCGAAGCTGTTGGGGGCGAAGGCGATCGCCGTCGTCGGGCTCGAGTAGAAAGCCGTGTTGGCGTTGCGCGCCTTGACGTCCTTCAGTGCGGCGACGACCCGCTCGTTGCGGCCGAAGCCGGCGGAATTCCAGCCGACGACATGGCCCTTCGGGCCGACCGCTCGGGCCATGATATCGGCATAATAGCCGGTGCCGGTGAAGTAATCGAGCGCCCGGTCGCCCTTCTTCAGGCCCATGAAGCGCAGCAGCTCGGCCGGCTTCCTGACCTCGTCCAGGTCGGTCGCGGCCTTGGGCCGGCCCGGCGCCGCCGCCGCCGCGGCGGCGTCGGCCGGAGCCTTCGCCGGCGCCATCGCCGGCGCCGGCGCCGCCAGCGCCAGCATGATCGTCGCCAAAGCCGTCCCGCGCATCTCGTCCCTCCCGTGCAGCTCGAGGCGAGACTAGCCCGGCCGGCCGGCGTCGTCACTCCGCCCTGCGACGAAGCTGGCGCCTCAGATGACGAACACTTCCCGCCCCGCCCGCCACGGCCGGCCGTCGTCCCCGATCCTGAGCTCCGTCAGCCGGCACACGATCCGCTCCGGGCAGCGAAGGGTGACGCTCAGAGTCGCGCCCGGAGCGCCGTTGAAGCTGTAGAGCAAGGAGTGGCTCGAACCGTCGCCGCAGCGGCCCTCGCATATCGCCTCGCCGCGATGATCCCCGTCCATCGCCGCCGGCAGACCGTCGACGAACAGCGAATAACCGAGCAACCCCGCGCCCGGCCGCACCTCGACCCGCAGCTTCGCCATTCACGCCTCCGGAGGGATAAGGCGGTTTAGCGCAGTAGCGGCTCCGATCTGTGATCTGAGTCACATCGGCGGACGGGCTCTATCCGGATTTCGGTTATTGGCCGCCGGGCCCGGCGGCTGGCTGGATGGCATGCACGAAGCGCCGCCGCGGCCGCCGTCGCGGGGAAGGCGCCCGCCCGGCCGGGCGCTATATGTCCGTTCCGGATCAAGTTCGCGCTTACGGCGCTTCGCGGGCTGTCTCGCGGCCGTGAGCGGGCGCCGCGCTGGCGGAGCATGGGGCGGCGGAGCGCTTCGGCCGGCGGTGGCGACGGTCCGCTTCAGCGGCGAAAGTGAAGCAGGCCGGGTTCGCTCTACAGCACGAAGTCCCCCGCTCCCAGCGGCGCCGGCCCCTGCAGCGTCAGCGCGATGATGAGGTCGGCATGGCCGTCGCCGTTGATGTCGCCCTGGACGATCCACTGGGCGCCCGACTGGAAGGCTCGAAGCTCCCCGGCCGTGTTGCTGAACGCGCTGGAGCCGATCCAGGTGAAGGCCTGGTCTCCCGCG
>DASPJA010000030.1:0-21296 GCA_035628835.1 Allosphingosinicella sp. | reverse complement strand
CGCCCTCACCAGCCTGGTGATGATCCTCGTCATCGGCATCTTCATCGCCGTCGAGCCGAGGCTCTACCAGCGCGGCTTCGCCTGGATGCTGCCGATGCGCAGCCGCACCAGCTTCTACGGCACCGCCGAGGCTATGGGCTATACGATGCGGCGGCTGATGGCGGGCCGGCTGCTCGGAATGGCGGTCGAGGGCGTCGGCACCTGGCTCCTGCTGTTGCTCGGCGGAGTGCCGATGGCGGCCCTGCTCGGGATCCTCACCGGCCTGCTCGCCTTCATCCCCAATATCGGCGCGATCGTCTCGGGAGTCCTGATCGTCCTCGCCGGCTTCAGCGTCGGCGTGAACGAAGGGCTATGGGCGATCGCCGTCTACTTCATCGTCCAGACCGTCGACGGCTATCTGATCGTCCCCTACGTCGCCCGCAAGACGGTAGACCTCGCCCCCGCCCTCGTGCTCGGCGCGCAGCTCCTGTTCGGCGCCCTGTTCGGACTTATGGGCCTGATGCTCGCCGACCCCATCGTCGCCATGATCAAGGTCGCCCTCGAAAAGAAGTCGGAGGACGACCTGGAGGACAATGGCGGCGGCGGCCGAGCTCCGGCTTCCAGGGGCCCTCCGCCGCGGCCCGCGCCGTCACCCTGACTCCTTTGGGTCCGGCTCGCCTATCCCGAAGTCGGGTCTCGCGACGAGCCCTCGTGCCCCCTCCCCCGGCGCCTCGGCGCCAATTTTTGAAAGAGAAGGCGCGAAGGCGCGACGTAAAGAACAGCTTTTCTACGTCGCGCCTTTGCGCCTTCCCTCAAAAAATCCAGGGCTTGCCGGCCGGTGAGGAAACGCGCCCGATGCGATGGCGGCAGGCCGATCCTGGATGCTGAAACAAGCTCGGCGTGACGGGACCCGCCGCTAGAGCATTGAGGGATTATCTCACGCGTTCGCCCTGAGCCTGTCGAAGGGCTTTCCTTGTTGTTCTAAGAGAAAAGGAGGCGGCTTCGACGAGCTCAGCCCGAACGGAGATAGCGCAATCTGACTGCCGAGCGCTCTTAGCGGGCGCCCTCCGGCGGCGCGCCCTCCGCTCCGCCCGGGGCGCCGCCCTGCATCTGCTGCATCTGCTGCATCTGCTGGAGCTGCTGCATGCGCTGCATCTCCTGGTAGCGCGGCCCGGCGCCCGGCTCCACCTGGAGGACGTCGATCTCGAAGACGAGGCTGTCCTGGGCGGTGAAGGGGGCGCCCGGCGGGATCGGACCGGGGACGTGGGTGCCCGGCGGCAGGGTGAGGATGTAGGAGCCGCCCGGCCGCATGTGCAGAAGGCCTTCGCTGAAGCCCGGATAGACGCCCTGGGTGGTGGTGACGAACGGCTGCCCGGTCGCCCGGCTGTCCTCGACGACCGGAGCGTCGAGGCTCTTGGCGTGGAGCTTGTAGTGGAGCGCGGCGACGTCCTGGTCGGTGATCTTCGGCCCCGATCCCGCGGCGAGGGTGCGGATGGAGACCCCGCTCGCCGTCCTCACCGTCTGGAAGGCGCTGGTGCCCCACCAGGCGAAAGCGGCCGCCAGCGCGGCGAGCAGGACGAGGGCGATCCAGAGCTTGGCGACCGAGCCCTTCTTCAGGGGACGAAGCGGTACGGCGGTGACGGACATTCTTTATCCCCGAAATGACGAAGGGCGGCGATACATCGCCGCCCTCGCGTGAAGCAAGCGCCGGTTTCCCGGCTTCGGCGAGAGCCTAGCGGGCCGCCCCGCCGCCGTCGCGCTCGGCGCGCTTGCGCTCGAGCTTGCGGGCGCGGCGGATCGCGGCGGCACGCTCGCGGGCGCGCTTCTCCGACGGCTTCTCATAGTGACGCCTGAGCTTCATCTCGCGATAGACGCCCTCACGCTGCAGCTTCTTCTTGAGCGCCCGCAGCGCCTGGTCGACATTGTTGTCGCGAACGATGATTTGCATAAAGGCCCGTCACTCTCCGTCGAAAAGCATTTCTGCGGCAACCTCTTGGGCCGCCCGTTGCGGAAACGCCGATAGCATAAAAATCGGTTCGTCGCGAGACCTCTCCCGCGCCGTCACGTCGGGGCCGTTAGCAGGGGCGGCGAGCGGTTTCAAGTCCGGGCGTCGCTCGGAAGCGACTCACCGTGCCACCTACCCGGCGAGCCAGACGCTTTCGCCGGGGCATTCGTCCGGAAGGCCGGTGACCTTGAGCGACCTGTCGCTCCTCCGATGGTAGCCGCCGGCCAGGTCCACCTTGCTCCCGATCGCGTAGCGGCGATCCTTGAAGAGCAGCGCCTGCCCTTCGCTGTCCCAGCTCGCCTGCCCGGGCGGGAAGGCCAAAGCGGTGACCTCACCGGGCCCGCCCCAGACGACCAGGCAGCGCCCTTGCCGCCACAGCGCCCCGGTCAGGCGGCCGCTGGCCGTAAGGCCGTTGAAGGGCCAGGGCGGAATCGCGACCGCGGCCGATGAGACTGCATCTGTGTCGGGTATAAAGGCGCTTTCAGATGTTTCCGAGGGTCTGCACGCCTCCCCCAGCAACACGAATGCCGCGGCGTACACGATATAGCCTCCCCCACCTCGCATCCTTGTCCAAGAGCGAGACTCTGTCATGTCCTCACCGCCTGATGATCAATTTTGTCGACCCTCAGTTTGAATAGCTGGTCATCCAGCCTCGCCTGTAACAACTCGGACCGCAGTTTAGCGGCGGAAGCCCAAGATGTGACCTCCTCTCGATCCTCGGCGCTGATGGCTGCTCCAAAAATAATCCCATCGAGGGCAGGCGGGGGAAACTCGTAGAGCCCTGGTCCTCTGACATGATCAAAAAGGCGCCATTCCCGTTCGTATTGCCAAAAATCAGCCTTTGTCAGGAGGACCTGCTCCATTAGAGCTTTCGGTCTTTTTTCTACCATGTTGATGACCGGTCTCTCGGGTGAATAGGTAACCGGAAATGCGAGAGCGAATCGCGGTCCTGCCAAACGCACGTTGAAGCGCAGGCAAATTCCCCGGTGAGCGTCGGCATAATGTGCCCACATTAGAATGTGGTCGAAACTCTCGGAAAAAGAGCAGACGCCAATCTCCCGCCGTATTTGCTGTTGCGTGTCGGCCATCAAAAGCTCGGTCTCGCGGATTGGGCGGGACAGTCCGAGCTTAACGAGCTGCTTTCGACGATATTTGGGCAGATGTGGAGCTTCTTGTCTTACCATCTTCCTGATGTAAGACTCCCGCTTCAACACGCTTCCTTGTATCACCACGACCGGCGCACAATCAAACGGGTCGTTAAATTGCGCCGGCATTGGCCAATACAGGCGCCTATGCTCGATGATGTCGCGCGTAAAACCGCGTTGCTCTCCCACAAGCGATCTGAATTTGTACAGGTAGCGCGGCAGTGGCGGGATCATAGCAACCCGCTAGCGTCCTACACCAAGTCAGTACAGCGGCCACAGTCTTGGAGAACAAAAAAAGAACTTTCCTACAGGCACCCGAATCGGGCATATAATCGGGATGCCCGACTCGCTCGCCCTGCCGCCGCGCCTGATCGCGCTGCTCGAGGACATGCCGCTGGAGGAGCTTGCCTTCACTCCGGTGCCGGTGAAGCCGCGGCACGACGGGTGGACGGTGGAACGGCAGAAGTGGTTCATCCTCCGGCTGGCGCTGTGCGGCTGCGTCAGCGTTGCCGCGAGAGGCGTCGGGATGACCCGTAAGAGCGCCTATCGCCTCCGCGATCGCCCGGGCGCCGGGGGCTTCGCCGCCGCCTGGGAACGGGCGCAGGGCTGGGGGCGGGACCGCACCGTCGACGTCAGCCTGGAGCGCGGACTGCTTGGGGAGCGGGTGCCGATCGTCCGCAACGGCCGGGTCGTCGGCGAGATTCACCGGCACGACAACCGGCTGGCCATGGCCGTCCTCAACGCGCTCGACCGCCGCGCCGTCGCCCGGCCGACGCCGCCGGACGTGGAGGAAGCGCTCTACCGGCTGATCGAGCGCGACGGGCGAAGTTGAAGGGCTACTGAAAACAAAGGATTCATCACCCCGACATGCGTGTCTTTCGTGTCCTTTGCTGCCGCTCAGGCTTTGGCGACGACGGCGCCGACCGCCGCCACCCGCTCCACGTCCTCGTAGCCCGGTTGCTCGAGCAGCTCGCCGAATATGTCCGGGTCTATTTCGGTATAGCGCAGGGAGCAGCCCAGGCCGGGAAGCCCCTCCTCCAGCGCCTCCCGCAAGCCGTCACGCCCCGCCACGATGGCGCTGCCGGTATAGAGGAGCATTGCTCCGCCGGCCTCGATCCGCCGGGCGGCGGCGAGGGCCCAGTCGAGAGAGAGGCGGGCGCCGTGCATGGCGCCGCCGTCGCGATAGAGGCGCCTGGCGGGGTCGGCGACGAAGGGCGGGTTGGCGATGACCAGGTCCACCGCCCCTTCGACTCCATCGAGGCCGCTCGTCTCGACCGTTTCAAGCTCGACCCCGGCGTGGCGGGCGTTGATCCGGGCGAAGCGCAGGGCGAGCGGGTTGATGTCTGTGGCGGTGAGGCAGGTGCCCGGAAGCAGGGCCGCGGCCCTGATCGTGCCGACGCCGCTGCCGGCGCCGATGTCGACGAGCCGGCGCGCCGGCGCCAGGCCGGGAAGCTCGGCCCCGAGGAAGCGGACGTAGCGATAGCTGTCCGGCCCGAAGAAGACGCAGTCGGCCTTGTCGGTCGGCCAGGCGGAATGGAGGAACAGCATCTCCTCCACCGAGGCGACCCGGACCAGGCTCCGGCACCGCCCGCCGTCGCGGGACACCATTCCGCTCCGCTCGAGCGCGTCCCGAATCGGCGGGGGCAGCAACTCTTCCTCGAAAGTCAGGCTCCAGCCGAAGACGTCGCGCAGATCGGCGGCGATCCGCCCCGGTGCCCGTTCCACCACCCGGCGGTGCGTTTCCGGCGTAACGGTGACGAAGCGATAGCCTGTCGCCGACAGCGCCCCCAGCAGGCCGAGCAGCGCGCTGTCCGGATCGTTCACCAGAGCTCGGCCCGGTACCGCTCGAAGCAGAGGGCGCCGCAATGGAGCCGGATCAGTGCGCCTTCCGCGATGGCGGCGGCGCGGCGCGGATCCTCTTCCACCAGCGGCCGGAGGGCTTCGCGATTCCACGCTTCGCTATGCTTGACGTCGAGCACGGCATGAAGATCGAAATAGCGCCGTTCCCGCCCTGTGAAGCCGAGCCGGCGAAGCCCCGCAGCGGTGGCGGCGGAGCGGTCCGGAGCGGTCAGCTCGATGACTCCGAGCGCTCCGACCGAGTGCCAGGCGTAGCGGCGGGTCGTCGCCATTCCGGTCATGGCATTGGCGAGGGCGAGGCTTTCCCAGACGGTGGAGTCGATGTCCGCCTTCAGCTCCAGGCGCTCGATCAGGACGTCGAGCATCGGCCCGTGCATCCCCTTCGGGTTGCCGCGGCCCATCTCGTCCCAGTAATTGCGGGCGAATTCGAGCTTGGCCCGGGCGGGCATCCGAACCTGGGTATAGGAAAGCAGATCGTCGAAGCCCGCCTCGCCCGCGGCTTCCTGCCCGAGGAACCAGCGCATCTGGTCCCGGTCGGCCTGCTCGGCGAGCCACTGGAAAAGCGGATCGTTCTGACCCGCGCCGCGGTCCCTCAGGGCTTCGAACCAGGCGATGAAGCCGCCGGGGTCGGTCGGCGCCTCGGCCGCCTCGTCGCGCACCCGCTCGCGCAAGGCGTCGAGGAACTCGCCCTCGAGGCGGCGCAGCCGGGCGTCGCGTTCCTCGGCGCCGGGCCAGTCCTGGTCGGGAAAGCCGGGGGCGAGCCGGGCTCGGTTCCAGCGGGAGAGGCCCCGCTGGAATTCGTCGGTGAAGAAACGCTGGACGCCGCAGGATGCCGCGTCGGCTGTAAAGGAAGTGGCCAAGCTGATGCCTTCGATTTTCGGAGTTGCCCGCTCAACCGTTCCGGAACGTCAATGTTCCGCTTAATCCAAGGTAAGCAGGGGCTTGGCCGGAACGCCGGGGTTGCGGGCGCGTTGCCGCCCAGGCCACTGGAAAGAAGAACCGCCTCATGCTGATGGTAGAGACCGAGCTTCGCCAAAGCGCCATCCACGGCACCGGCGTGTTCCTTCGCGAGCCCGTGCGCAAGGGCGACCTCATCTGGCGCTACGATTCGCGCATCGACAGGGTCTATTCGGAGGAGGAGCTCGCCTCGCTGCCCGAGCGGACCCAGCGCTTCCTTCGCACCTATTCGACCTGGCACGAGGCGACCCGGCTCTGGATCCTGTGCGGCGACAACGGCCGCCACTTCAACCATAGCGACACCCCCAACACGCTTTCCCTGGGCACCGGCTTCGGCGACGACGTCGCGGCCGAGGACCTGCCGGCCGGAGTCGAGCTCACCACCAACTACGCCCTCATCTGCGACAGCGTCAGGATGAACGGCGCCAGCTATTTGTCGGCGGCCGAACTCGGCCACGGCTCGCCGGAGAGGAGGCCGAGCCCCGCCACCGCCGCATGGTCGGAGGCGATCAGGCGATCGCCTATGTCGAGCCGGTAACGAACGCCGGGGATGAATATCCGGCTCGCGCGCGCGTAGGCGGCCTCTCTGGCGGAGGCCATGTCGGGTCCGGTGCCGGTGACCACCAGCGTCCAGCCGTACAGCCCGCTCGTTACCAGCTGACCCGCTTCGAGCCCGACCTCGCCATAATGGAGGTTGCGGCGGTCCTCGGCATCCGGCTCGCTCTCGAACAGCACCGGCAGCCCGACCGGCTCGTCGACCTGCTTGCGCGTGTAGGGGAAGGGCGGCGTGGTCAGGACGATTCCGACGCTGAAGCCGGGCCGGGTCGCGAACGACCGCGCCGAACGCCGCACCATCGCCTGGAACAGCTCCGCCCAGGAGATTTGCTGGAGCGGCTCGAGGACGGCGAATCCGGGATAGCCGAAGCGGCAGGTGAGCTCGAGCGGCCAGATGCCGTCGGCGTTCACGATGGTGTTGAGATTGACGTAGCCGACATGGCTCTGCTCGCGAAGCACCGGCTCGAGCCGGGCCAGGGTCAGCTCGAAGAATTTGCGGCTGCCGTCATAGGTCGCGACCGTGCCCATCTCGCCGGTCAGCTCGCCCATGTCGCCGGCGAAGAAACGCTTGTGCTCCCAGTCGAGGCAGGCCGGAGCGAGGAAGCGCCGGCCGTCGAAATAGGCGCCGACGCCCATCTCGACGCCATCGACATGGTCCATGATGATGTAGCTCGCCGCCTCTCCGCCGCGAGCCCGGAAGCGCGCGGCGAGCATCGCCCGCACGTCCGCCCCGTCGGCAAGCTGGCCGACATAATTGTCGCCGGACGGGAAATCCGGGCCGCTGAACTTGAGGACGTAGCGGCCGGGATTGGCGGCCAGAAAGGCGTCGCCTGCCGCCGGGCCGTCGAAATGGCGGACCCTGGCGGTGTTCAGCCCGAGCCCGGCCAGCAGCTCCTGGGCGAAGGCGCGATCATTCTCGAGCCGGTCGCCGAACGCGCTTCCGCCGATGACCTGATAGCCCTCGGCCCGGAGCCGGTCCTGCAGGGCCCCGTAACCCTCGGACACGGCCTCGAAGATTATGATGCCCTCCCGGCCCACCCAGTCGAGCTCCGAGCGCCAGTCCCCGGTGCGCGGAACGAGCCCGGCCATCGTGCCCCGGGCTCCCTCGTCCTCGACGAACACCTTGACGTCGTGGCCGTCCGCGACGAGCCGCATGTAGAGGCTGCCGAGGTCGCAGGTCTCGGTCACCCCGAGGAACCGCATCAGTCGTCGAGATCCCTGAACTCGGGCACCTGCTTGCCGAGCCGGGCCTGGATCGCCGCGGTGAGGTCGGCGCTGACCAAAGCCCCGGCGTTCCACAGGGCCACGTGGCGAAGACCTTCCTCCACCGTCCGGCCGCGGCTGTAGTTGAGGCTCATCTTGGCGCCGGCGACGGCGAGCGGCGACTTGGCGGCGATGGCTCGGGCGAGCTCGAGCCCCGCGGCGATCACCCCCTCCCGGTCCGCCTCGACGCGGTTGACCAGCCCGAGCCGCGCCGCCTCGTCCGCCCCCATCCGGCGGCCGGTATAAACCAGCTCGCGCACGATTCCCTCGGGAATGAGTCGGGTGAGCCGCTGCAGGGTGCCGAGATCCGCCGTGATCGCGACGTCGACCTCGGCGACCTGGAAGAAGGCGTCGGCCGAAGCGAGGCGGATGTCGCAGGCGGTGGCGAGATCCACTCCGGCGCCGATGCAGCCGCCGTGGATCGCGGCGATCACCGGCGGCCGCGCCTCCTCGGCCGCGGTGAAGGCGTCCTGGAGCCATCTGATGTGCCTCAGCCTCGACTCGGCCGCGCGGCCGGGATCGTCGGTGGCCGGGAATTGGCCGGCGGCATATTGGAGGTCGAGGCCGGAGGTGAAGTGGCGGCCGCGTCCGGAGAGCAGGATCGAGCGCACCGCCGGATCGGCGCCGAGCGTCCTGAACGCCTCGCCGATGCCCTCGAACATCTCCTTGTCCATGGCATTGAACTTGCCATCGCGGGCGAGCTCGACATGGGCGACTCCGCCGTCGCGGCTGACACTGATCCTTTCGCTTCCCATCTTCAGCCCGGCTCCCCTAGAAACGCGTCGCTATGAGCCGCTTTACCGTGAACGGGCAGCCCGTCCACTACCGCATGGATCCGGAGACGCCGCTGCTGTGGGCGCTGCGCGACGCGTCCAATCTCACCGGCACCAAATATGGCTGCGGCACCGGCCATTGCGGCGCCTGCACAGTCCATATCGACGGCCAGGCGGTGCGCAGCTGCCGGATCCGGATCGCCGACCTCGAAGGAAGCTTCGTCACCACCATCGAGGCGCTGTCCAACGACCGTTCCCATCCGGTGCAGCAGGCCTGGGTCGCGGAAAACGTTCCCCAATGCGGCTTCTGCATCCCCGGCATGATCATGGCCGCCGCCGCGCTCATCGACCGCAACCCGGCGCCCACCGACGCCGAGATCGACGCCGCGGTCACCAACATCTGCCGCTGCGGCACCTATCCGCGCATCCGCGAGGCGGTGCGCCGGGCCGGCAAGATGCGCAGCGGCGAGGACCCGATCTCGGCCGCGCCGCCGCCCGACATCGATCCCGCCGACGCCGCTCGCCAGGTCCCGGCCCTTCGCGGCGACGACCGCGAGCGGCGATGATGAACCGCAGGCGCCGTTCCGGTTCAGCAACGGCTCATCCTGCAGGGCGCACAGGCCGTCCTTGTCGGAGCGGGCCGGGAAAAGGCGGCCGGGCAAGAGGAGTGTCAAATGCGTAGAGCGTTGTTCGGAATTTTGATGGTAGCCACGATGGCCGTGCCTGTCGCGGCCCAGGCCCAGGAGGGCAGCCGCGCCGAGCGCGTCGCCGAGCGTTATCGCCAGCTCGGCGAGCGCAACCAGGCGCGCGTCGAGCGCCGCCAGGAGGCTCGGACGGAGCGCGTCGAACGGCGGGAAGTCCGCCAGGAGGCACGTCAGGCGGTGCGCCAGGAGCGCTCGCAGGCCCCGGTGCAGCAGCAGCAGCAAAGCTGGACGGGCCGGCGCGGCGGCGGCGAAGGCCAACGCGGCGAGCGTTCGGGTGGCCGCGATGGCCGCAACGATGCTCTGCGCCAGGCCTATCGCCAGCGCGTCGAGGAAACCCGCGCGGCCAACCGTCAGAGCATCGAGGAGTCCATCGGCGGCAATTATGCCCGCCAGGGCCTCCGCAACCAGCAGCGGGTCGAGCGCGACCTTCGCCAGGATTATCGCGAGGCCCGCCGCGACAGCCGCGGCGGCTGGGACCGGGATCGCCGCGACGGCTGGAGCGGCGACCGCGACGGCCGGCGCGATCGCTACGGCGACCGCCGCGATCACCGCCGCGGCAGCTGGAACCGCAGCTGGCGCAACGACAGCCGCTACGACTGGCAGCGCTACCGCTACTCGAACCGGAACCTGTTCCGCTCGGGCGCCTATTACTCGCCCTATCGCAACTACCGGTACAACCGGCTGTCGATCGGGATCGTCCTCGACTCGCTGTTCTTCTCGAACCGCTACTGGCTGAACGATCCCTACCAGTATCGCCTGCCGGCGGCACCCTACGGGACGCAGTGGGTGCGCTATTACAATGATGTGGTTCTGGTCGACGTCTACACGGGCGAGGTGATCGACGTGATCTACGACTTCTTCTGGTAAGCTCCGGAAGAGAGTCCGGCATGAAGGGCCCGGGGCGCGCCAGCGCTCCGGGCTTTTTGCTTGTCAACGCCCTGGCGGCGCAGCAGTAAGGCGCTCCTCAGCAAGGGGTCCGCGATGCGTTTTCGGTTGCTAGCCTGTCTCGGCCTTCTCGCCGCCGCCGCGCCCGTCAGCGCCGAGACCGTCGTCGTCCACGCCGGGCGCCTGATCGCCGATGCGTCGAAGCCGGCTTCCGGCCCTTCGACCGTCACCATCACCGACGGCCGGATCACCGCCGTGGCCGCCGGGCTGGCTCCGCCGCCCGCGGGCGCCCGGCTGGTCGACCTCTCGGGCAAGACGGTCCTGCCCGGACTGATCGACATGCACGTCCATCTCTCCGGCGATCCCGGCTCCGACTTTCGCGACGAGGCGGTCGACCCCAACGAATGGGCGACCCTGGTCGGCGCCAAGAACGCGCGCATCACAGCGCTGGCCGGCTTCACGACCGTCCGCGACCTGGGCTCGCCGCCGCTGGTCGGCTTCGCGCTCCGCCGCGCGACCGCCGAGGGCGTCATCCCCGGCCCCCGCATCCTTGCTTCCGGGCCGGCCATCTCGACCATCGGCGGCCATGGCGACGTTTCGGGTTTCCGCCCCGAGGTGATTCGCGCGCTGAGCGTCGACAATACCTGCACCGGCGCGGAGCAATGCGCCGCCCGAGTCCGCGAATTCTCCCGCGCCGGCGCCGACATCATCAAGATCACCGCCACCGGCGGGGTGCTGTCGCAGCAGGCGCGGGGCCTCGGCCAGCATTTCACCGACGCCGAGATGAAGTCGATCGTCGACACCGCCCACGCGCTCGGCCTCAAGGTCGCCGCGCACGCCCACAGCGCCCGGGGCATCGAGGCGGCGGCTCGGGCCGGGGTCGATTCCATCGAGCACGGCACCTTCGCCGATGCGCGCGCCATAGCGGCGATGAAGGCGGCAGGCTCGAGCCTGGTGCCGACCCTCATGGCCTTCACGGGCATCAGGGAGCGGCTCGGAAAAGGCATCTTCACGCCCGTCGTGGAAACCAAGGTCCGGGAGACTCTGAGCGAGGTCGGCAAGGCCGCCCGCGCCGCCCGCGCGGCGGGGGTGCCGGTGGTTTTCGGAACCGACTCGGCGGTGTTCGAGCACGGCCGCAATGCCGAGGAGTTCGCCCTGCTCGTCGAGCTGGCGGGGATGAGCCCGGCCGAGGCGATCGCCTCCGCCACCACCGGAGCGGCGCGGCTGCTCGGGCTGGAGCGGGAAGTCGGCCGAATCGCCCCCGGCTATTCCGCCGATCTGATCGCGGTCGGCGGCGATCCCTTGAGCGACGTGCGGGCGCTGGAGAAAGTGGATTATGTGATGGTTCGGGGAAAGGCGATCCAATGAGCACCAGAACGCGCACGATGGGGGATCCGGGGGCTCTCTACCGCATCCAGATCGGCACCTTCGTGCGGGATCGCGTGCTGAAGACCCCCAACGCCTTCAAGCTGCCCGCGCAGGGCCTCGACATCTTCGTGGTGCGCGACTTCCTGTCGCACAAGGAATGCGCCGACGTCATCGAGCTGATCGACAAGGATCGGGTGCCTTCGGGGCTGCTGGCTCCAACGCCGGATCCGGATTTCCGCAC
The DNA here is from genome assembly GCA_035628835.1 of Allosphingosinicella sp. Taxonomy (GTDB): domain Bacteria; phylum Pseudomonadota; class Alphaproteobacteria; order Sphingomonadales; family Sphingomonadaceae; genus Allosphingosinicella. The sequence continues at coordinate 9,564 of DASPJA010000030.1, read as the reverse complement.
CAGCGAAAGCTGCAATCTGCGCCTCGAGGATCGGGCCAACCAGATGGTCGAGGCGAAGATCAACCGGTTGACCGGGATCGAGCCGTCCCATGGCGAGACCATCCAGGGGCAGCGTTACGCCGTCGGCCAGCAGTTCAAGCCGCACCACGATTTCTTCTACACCAACCAGCCTTACTGGCCGGAGATGGAGCGGCAGGGCGGGCAGCGGACCTGGACCGCGATGATCTTCCTCAACGAGCCGGAGGCGGGCGGCCAGACCTTCTTCCCGAACGCCAAGGTGCGGGTCACCCCGCGCACCGGCAACCTCCTGTTGTGGAACAATCTCGACCAATATGGCGAGCCCAACACCTTCTCGCTCCACACCGGCTGCCCGGTCGAGGCCGGGATCAAATATGTCATCACCAAATGGTATCGGGAGCGCCCGTGGGGCTGGTACGGCCAGCACGGCGTCAAGCCGGCGGCGCCTTATTATTGAGTGATTACGGGCCGCCGAGCGGGCATCAGACCGCTTAGATACCATCTCCCGGAGGGACCCCTTGCATAGATCGACGCTCCTGCTCGCCGCCGCTTCGCTCGCTACGCAGTCGGCATGCGCCGCGACCCCCGCCGAGCCCGCAACGGCCTCCTCGGCGGCTCCGGCCGCCGAACCTGCGGCGGCGGCTCAGGAAGACGAGGCCGAGCGGCTGAAGCGGCTGTTCCGTGAAAGCGACGAGGCCAACCTCAGGCGCAACCCCATCGGCGCCATCTTCCGCGGCGACCTGCGCTACGCCGACCGGCTGGGCGACTTCATCACGGACGAGTATTTCGAGGCGGAACGCGCCGCGGGCGAGGCCGATCTCGCCGCCCTGCGCGCAATCGACCGCTCGAAGCTCAGCGCCACCGACCGGATCGCCTACGATGTGTTCGAATGGCAGACCCGCGATTCGCTGAAGAATCTCGAGCCGGAGATGCTGGCGCTCGGCGTGGTGCGGCCGATCAATCATATGTCGGGCCTCCACACCTTCTATCCGACCTTCGCGTCGGGGGCAGGTGCGGCGCCGTTCAAGACGGTCGCCGATTACGAGAACAATCTGAAGCGCCACAAGGATTATGTCGTCTATCACGACCGAGCGATCGGCCGCTTCCGCCAGGGCATGGCCGCGGGCGTTTTCGAGACGAAGCTGACCACCCGCAACATGATCGACCAACTCACCCTCCTGCTCGACCAGAAGGTCGAGGATTCGCCCTTCTACGGGCCGATCAAGCGCTTCCCCGCCGACTTTTCCGAGGCCGACAAGGCGCGGCTCACCGCCGCCTACCGCGCCTCGATCGAAACTGACATCTATCCCGCCCACCGCCGGGTTCGCGACTTCCTGCGCGCCGAATATCTGCCCAAAGCGCGCGAAGGCGCCGGCATGGTCCACATGAAGGGCGGCGCGAAGGTCTATCAGCGCCTGATCGAGAGCACGACCACCCTCCCGCTCACCGCCTCGGAAATCCACGATATCGGCCTCGGCGAGGTCGCGCGGATCAAGAGCGAGATGGAGGCGGTCAGGACCCGCACCGGCTTCAAGGGGACTCTGCCGCAATTCTTCGAATATGTGCGCAACGACCGGAAGTTCGCGCCGAAGACCAAGGAGGCGCTGAGGGAGGGCTATGAGGCAATCGCCCGGCGGGTCGACGCCCGGATCGGCGAGCAATTCTCCACCATTCCGAAGAGCCCGCTCGAAATCCGCCCGGTCGAGCCTTTCCGCGAGAAGAACGAGGCCGGCGGCTCCTACCAGCAGGGCACTCCCGACGGATCGCGGCCGGGCATCTTCTATTACAACAGCTACGACCTGCCGTCCCGCCGCCTGTGGGGGATGGAGACCCTCTATCTGCATGAGGGCAGCCCGGGCCATCATTTCCAGATCAGCCTCGCCCAGGAGAATGAGGCGCTGCCCGCCTTCATGCGCTTCGGCGGCAACACCGCTTATGTGGAAGGCTGGGCGCTCTATGCCGAGACGCTGTGGGACGAGCTCGGCCTTGAGACCGATCCCTATCAGCGCTTCGGCGGGCTCAACGACGAGATGCTGCGCGCCATGCGACTCGTGGTGGACACCGGCATCCATGCCAAGGGCTGGAGCCGCGAGCAGGCGATCGACTACATGCTCGCCAACAGCGGCATGAGCCGCACCGAGGTCACCGCCGAGGTCGAGCGCTACATCGCCATTCCGGGCCAGGCGCTCGCCTACAAGATCGGCGCTCTCACCATCCAGCGGCTGAGGGCGAAGGCCGAGGCGGCGCTCGGCGCCAGGTTCGACCCACGCGCCTTCCACGCCCAGGTGCTGATGACCGGCTCGCTGCCGATGGCGGTGCTGGAGAAGAAGATCGACGACTGGATCGCGGCGAGCAGGGCTTAGCCTGCCTCCGTCATTGCGAGCGTAGCGAAGCAATCCAGCGGCGCAGACCTCGGAATCTGGATTGCTTCGTCGCTTCGCTCCTCGCAATGACGGAGGAGCAGCAAAGGACCTTTGCGATGAGAAGACCGACCCTGATCGCCTGCATGACGGCTGGACTGCTCGGGGGCTGCGCGGCGTCCACACCTCCCGAACCAGCGACCCCGACGGCGCAGGCGCCCCGGGTGTCCGCCTCCGAAGCGCTCGCCGCGCTTTTCCGCGAAAGCGACGAGGCGAGCCTTCGCCGCAACCCGCTGCAGGCCACGTCGCGCGGCGACCTTCGCTATGCCGACCGTCTCGGCGACTTCTTCAGCGACGCTTATTACGACGCCGAGCGCGAAGCCGCGCGGTCGGACCTGGCGGCGCTGGCGGCGATCGACCGCGACGCGCTGGGCGCCGACGAGCGGGTCGCCTACGACGTCTTCAAATGGCAGCGCGGGATGGATCTGCGCGGGCTGGAGGGGGAGGTCTTCGCCGCCACGGTGGTTCGGCCGATCGACCATTTCAACGGTTTCCACACCTTCTTCGCGGAGCTCAGCTCCGGCCAGGGAATCGCCCCCTACAAAACCGTCAAGGATTATGAGAACGGCCTGGCCCGGGCCAAGGATTTCGTCCGGCTGGCGGACTCCGCCATCGGCCGGATGGAGCAGGGGCTGGCGGCGGGCGTGGTGCAGCCGAGGCTGGTCATGGCCAACGTCCTCGAGCAGCTCGACGCGATGCTGGCGGAAGGGGTCGAAAGCAGCAGCTTCTACCGCCCGGTGGCGAACTTCCCCGCTGAAGTTCCGGAGTCGGAGCGGCCGCGCCTGCGAGCGGCTTATGCAGCGTCGATCTCCAACCAAATCCGCCCGGCCGTGACCCGCCTGCGCGACTTCATCCGCGACACCTACCTGCCTCGGACCCGCCCCACCGTCGGGCTTCAGGACATGAAGAGCGGCCCGGTGCTCTACCGCCACCTGGTGGCGCTCAGCACCACCACCGACATGACGCCGGACGAGATCCACCGCATCGGACTCGCCGAGGTGGAGCGCCTGCACAAGGAGATGGAGGCGGTGAAGGCGCAGGTCGGCTTCACCGGCACGCTCCAGCAATTCTTCGAGCACATCCGGACCGACCCCAAGTTCAAGCCGAAATCGCGCGAGGCGCTGCAGCAGGGTTATGTCGCCATCGGCAAGAGGCTCGATGCGACCCTGCCGAAGCTCTTCTCGACCCTTCCCAAGACTCCGCTGGAAATCCGGCCGGTGCCGGCGCTGACCGAGAAAGGCGCCGCGCGCGGCTCCTACCAGAGCGGAACGACCGACGGCTCGCGGCCGGGAGTCTTCTATTTCAACGCCTACGACCTGGCCTCGAGGACGACCCCGGGGATGGAGACCCTTTACCTCCACGAAGGGGCGCCGGGGCATCATTTCCAGATCAGCCTCGCCCAGGAGAATGAGGCGCTGCCCAGCTTCATGCGCTTCGGCGGCAACACCGCCTATGTCGAGGGCTGGGGCCTCTACGCCGAGACGCTCGGCCGCGAGCTGGGCGTCTATACCGACCCCTATCAATATTTCGGCTATCTCGATTCGCAGCTGTTCCGCGCCATCCGCCTCGTCGTCGACACCGGCATCCACTCCAAGGGCTGGACCCGCGACCGGACCATCCAGTACATCCTCGACAACAGCTCGCGCGGGCGGAGCAACGCGACCGCGGAGACCGAGCGCTACATCGCCATTCCGGGTCAGGCGCTCGCCTACAAGATCGGCCAGCTCAAGATCAGCGAATTGCGCTCGCGGGCGGAAAAGGCGCTCGGTCCCCGCTTCGACATCCGCGAGTTCCACGCCCAGGTGCTGATGACCGGAGCGCTTCCCCTCGCGGTGCTGGAAAGCAAGATCGACGACTGGATCGCCGCGAAAAAGGCCTGAGGCAGCGGCTACGCCAACCCGTCATGCCCGACTTGATCCGGCATCCATGAGCACGGTCGACAAAGGCTTCACCCGGCGGTGTTCATGGATTCCGGCCTTCGACGGAAGGACGGAGAATGGCGCCGCTACGCGTCCGCCGCCGCCAGCGCCTCGGCGATCAGGCGGCGGCTGTTCTCGACTCCGTAAAGGGCGATGAAGCTGCCCATTCGCGGGCCCTGGCTCGTTCCGAGCAGGATCTCGTAGAGCGCCTTGAACCAGTCGCGCAGATTCTCGAAGCCGTGCGCCTTGCCGACCTCGAAGACCATGTGCTGGATCGAATCCGCTTCCGCGCCGTCCATGCCCGCGAGACGCTCGTCCAGGTCGCGAAGCGCGGCCGCCTCCTTCGCGTCCGGGACCCTGCGGCGGAGCGAGCCGGCGACGAAATCGCGAAAATAGGCCAGGGCGTGGCCGATCAGGGCGTCCAGCTCGGGATGGGTCCGAGGCGAGGCTTCGGGCGCGTAGCGCCTGACGAAGCCCCAGAGCAGATCCTTGTCGTCGGTCGATGCGACCCCGACCAGGTTGAGCAGCAGAGCGAAGCTCAGCGGCATTCGCGCCGGCGGCACGTCGCCGCGATGGACGTGGTGGACCGGATTGCCGAGCCTCTTCTCCCATTCCTGCGCCGGATAGGCGGCGAGGAATTGCTGATATTCGTCGACCGCCCTGGGAATGATCCCGAAGCTCAGCTGCTTGGCCTTCCTCGGTTCGCGGTAGAGGTAGAAGACCAGGCTCTCTTCCGGCGCATAGGTCAGCCATTCGTCGAGGGTGACGCCGTTGCCCCGGGTCTTCGAGATCTTCTCGCCATTCTCATCCAGGAACAATTCGTAGTTGAAGCCTTCGGGCGGCCGGCCGCCGAGGACCCGGGCGATCTTCGAGCTCTGGGTGACGGAATCGATCAGGTCCTTGCCCGACATCTCGTAATCGACGCCGAGCGCGACCCATCGCATCGCCCAGTCGACCTTCCACTGCAGCTTGGCGCCGCCGGCGAGGATCGACTGCTCGACCTCCTGGCCCGTCGCGGGATCGGTGTAGCGAACCAGCCCCGCCTCGGAATCCAGCACCTCCACCGGCACCTGCAGCACCTTGCCGCTCTCCGGGCTGATCGGGAGGATCGGCGAGTAGGTGCGCCGCCGTTCCTCGCCCAGGGTCGGAAGCATCACGTCCATGATCGCGCCGTAGCGCCTCAACACCTGCCGCAGGGCCTCGTCGAACCGGCCCGACCGGTAGCAGCCTGACGAGGCCAGGAACTCATAGTCGAAGCCGAAGCGGTCGAGGAATTCGCGCAGCAGGTTGTTGTTGTGGGCCGCATAGCTTTCATGGCCGCAGCCATAGGGGTCGGGAACCAGGCTCAGCGGCTGGTCGAGATGGGCGTGCATCATGTCCTGGTTGGGCACGCCCGGCGGCACCTTGCGCATCCCGTCCATGTCGTCGGAGAAGGCGATGAGGCGGCTCGGCCAGTCGGCCATCTCGGATAGCGCGTGCCGCACCATGAGCGTCCGCGCCACCTCCTGGAAGGTGCCGAGATGCGGAAGGCCGCTCGGGCCGTAGCCGGTCTCGAAGACGATCCCGCCTTCCGGCGGCCCGTCAGGGTACCGCTTCAGCAGCTTGCGCGCTTCCTCGTAGGGCCAGGCCTTCGAAACCAGCGCAGCAGCACGTATCGCTTCCTTCTCTTCCATGTGGGGCTCCTAGCGAAGGCGGGAGCCGCCGACTAGCTGCCTCCCCACGGCGAGATGGAGAGGCAGAAGAGACGTTTCACTTTCGTTCCTGCGATCCTATAAATGATCCAATGGCTTCCATCCTCCCCTACCCGTCGCTCCACGCGACCCATGGCGGCATCTGGCTGGCGTCGCCGGACGGCGAGGTGCGCGGCCTCGGCCGGGGGGAGGCCATCTCCAGGGCGGCCGAGACGCCCGTCATCATGCTTAACGCCCCGCTGGTCGGGCAGCGCCTCGGCTATCCCGACCTGTCCGGGCTCGATTTGCTCGAGCTGTTCGCCTTCGTCCATCCGGCGCGCTTCGCCGTGCCGACGCCGAAGGGGCTCGCCGCGGCGCTGGGGATCGAGCCGCCGGCGAGCGATTCCGAGGCCGCACCCTTCCTGCGTCGGGCCGCCGCCGCACTTCTCGAGACTCTGGAGACCGACTGGCCGGAGCGCGAAGGCGCCTGGGCCTCCGCCCAGGCGCTGTGGCGGCTGCGCTGGCCGTGGGCCGCCGCCGTCGGTCAGCGGCTGAAGCGGCCCGAGCGGGACGAGCGCTGGCTGTTCTCCAAGCTTCCGGAATGGGAGGAGACGGGCGCCCGCCCGGCGCCCCGGACTGTGCGCATCGCCGAGGCGCGGGCGCTCGAGCGGCTGGCGAGGCTGGTCGGCGGCGATGCCGAGGTCCGCGAGGGGCAGCGCGATTATGCCGCCGCGGCGGCGGGCGCCTTCGATCCGCGCAGGATCGAGGGCCAGCCCAACATGCTGCTCGCCGAGGCCGGCACCGGCATCGGCAAGACGCTGGGCTATCTCGCCCCCGCCTCGCTGTGGGCGGAGAGCGCCGACGGGGCGGTCTGGGTCTCGACCTTCACCAAGGCGCTTCAGCGCCAGCTCGACCGCGAGGGGCTGCGGCTGTTCCCGGATCCGGCCACCCGCAAGCGCAAGGTGGTCGTGCGCAAGGGGCGCGAAAATTATCTGTGCCTCCTCAACCTCGAGGACGCTCTGCAGGGCGGCTTTGCCGGGCGGGCGGCGATTCTCGCCCAGCTGGTCGCCCGCTGGGCCGCTTATTCCAAGGACGGCGACATGGTCGGCGGCGACCTTCCCGGCTGGCTGACGACCCTGTTCCGCCGCGCCGGGGCGACCGCGCTGACCGACCGGCGCGGGGAATGCGTCTATGCCGGCTGTCCCCATTACCGGAAGTGCTTCATCGAGCGCTCGGTCCGGGCCAGCCACGAGGCCGACATCGTCATCGCCAATCATGCCCTGGTGATGGTCAACGCCGCCCGCGGCCGCGACGGGGGCAATCCTCCGACCCGGATCGTGTTCGACGAGGGCCATCATCTGTTCGAGGCGGCCGATTCCACCTTCGCGGCGGCGCTGACCGGGCAGGAGGCGATCGAGCTCAGGCGCTGGATCGTCGGCCCGGAGGGCAAGTCGCGCGGCCGGCGTCGCGGGCTTGCGGCGCGGCTGACGGACGTCGCCTCCTATGACGAGGCCGGGGCCCTCGCGCTGGATATGGCGGTGCAGTCGGCAGGGCTGCTGCCGTCCGACGGCTGGCTTCAGCGGATTGCGGAGGGCATGCCGTTCGGCCCGCTGGAGAAGCTGCTCGCGGCGGTGCGCGGCACGGTCTACGCCCGCGCCACCGCGCAGGACGCCGGCTACGGCATCGAGACCGAGATGGCCGAGCTGGACGGCGACATAGTCGCGGCCGCGGCGCCGGCGGTTGAAGCTCTGGAGCAATTGATGCGGCCGCTGATGGCGCTCGCCCGCAGGCTCGAAGCGGTGCTCGAGGACTCGCCGGACTGGCTCGACTCGCAGGCGCGGGCGCGGATCGAGGGGGCGATTGGCGGCCTCTCCTGGCGCACGCAGACCATCGCGGCCTGGGTCGCGCTCGCGGCCCGGCTCGGCGGCCCGGCCGATCCCGACTTCGTCGATTGGCTGGCGGTCGAGCGGATCGACGGCCGCGAATTCGACATCGGCCTTCGCCGCCACTGGCTCGACCCGACCCGGCCGCTCGCCGAGACGGTGCTGAAGCCGGCGCACAGCGTCGTCGTCACCTCGGCGACGTTGCGCGGCGCGGAAGGATGGGAAAGCGCCGAGGCGCGGACCGGCGCCGCCCATGTGCCGGCGCAGCTCCGCCATTTCAGCGCCGCCAGTCCGTTCGATTATGCCGCCAACAGCGAGGTGCTGATCGTCACCGACGTCAAGCGCGGCGACATCGCGCAGCTGGCAGGCGCCTATTCGCGGCTGATCGAGGCGGCGGAAGGGGGGACGCTCGGCCTGTTCACCGCCATCCAGCGGCTGAAGGCGGTCCACGCCCGGATCGCCGATCGACTCGCCCGGACCGGGCTTCCGCTCTACGCCCAGCATGTCGACCCGATCGACACCGGCACCCTGGTCGACATCTTCCGCGACGATCCCCATGCCTCCCTGCTCGGCACCGACGCGCTGAGGGACGGGGTGGACGTCCCCGGCCACTCGCTTCGGCTGGTGGTGATGGAGGGCGTGCCCTGGCCACGGCCGACCGTGCTTCACGCGGCGCGCAAGGCGGCCGGCGGCGGCACCGCTTACGACGACCGGGTGGTCCGGGCCCGGCTCGCACAGGCTTTCGGCCGCCTCATCCGCCGCAAGGAGGATCGCGGAGTCTTCGTCCTGCTCTCCGCCGCCACGCCGACCCGTCTGCTCTCCGCCTTCCCGCCCGGAACGCCGATCCGCCGGGTCAGCCTGGGCGAGGCGGCCGAGCGCGTGCGCACACGGCTTTCAACAGCGCCGGCTTTCGGGCATCAGGCGCGCGACGAGAGGCAGGCCGAAGAAGCCGAATGAAGAGTCTGACTTTGCTGCGCCACGCCAAATCCGGGTGGGACGATCCCGTCACCCGGGACTTCGACCGGCCGCTCAACCCGCGCGGCCGCCGGGCCGCGCGGACGGTGGGGCGCGAGATGAAGGCGCAGGGCCTCGGCTTCGACCTGGTGCTCGCTTCGCCGGCGCGGCGCGTGGTCGAGACCCTGGAGGAGGTGGAGGCCGCTTATGGCGCGCTTCAGCCGGATTACGACCAGCGCCTCTATCTGGCCTCCACCGCCACGTTGCTGGAGATCGTCCGCGGCGTTCCGGACAGAGTCGAGCGGCTGCTGCTGGTCGGCCACAATCCCGGGCTGGAGGAGATTGCCCTGCGGCTTTCCGGACGGGACGCGGACGGACTGCGCGGCGAGGTCGAGGTGAAATACCCGACCGGGACCGTGGCCGAGATCGTGCTGCCGGTGGAGCGCTGGGCTGAAGTCAAGGAGGGGATCGGGCGAATCGAGCGCTTCATCCGGCCGAGGGACCTCGACCCGGAGCTTGGGCCGGACTCGGAATGATTCCCCTCCCTGCAAGGGAGGGGTTAGAGTCGATCCTATTCATATTGAAGCGTAGCCTGCGTTTCGCAGGTAGTTTGCGCATTCGTCAGGCGGGAAGGCGTCGAGCAGTGAGCCGATCCGCTTCCAGGTTGCGTCGACGGTTCGCTCGGCGGCTTTGCGCAGCA
>DASPJA010000029.1:0-122666 GCA_035628835.1 Allosphingosinicella sp. | reverse complement strand
TCCTCACCAACGGCGAGATGATCAGCGAGGATCTCGGCATCAAGCTCGAGAACGTCACGATCAACATGCTCGGCCAGGCCAAGCGCGTCACCATCGACAAGGACAACACCACGATCGTCGACGGTGCCGGCGAGGGCGACCGCATCAAGGCGCGGGTCGAGGCGATCCGCTCGCAGATCGAGAACACCACCAGCGACTATGACAAGGAGAAGCTCCAGGAGCGTCTCGCCAAGCTCGCCGGCGGCGTTGCCGTGATCAAGGTCGGCGGCTCGTCCGAGATCGAGGTCAAGGAGCGCAAGGACCGCGTCGACGACGCCCTCCACGCCACCCGCGCGGCGGTCGAGGAAGGTATCGTCCCCGGTGGCGGCACCGCTCTCCTCTACGCCACGAAGGCGCTTCAGGACATGAAGGGCGCCAATGACGACCAGACCCGCGGCATCGACATCGTCCGCCGCGCCCTGCAGTCGCCGATCCGCCAGATCGCCGAGAATGCGGGCCATGACGGCGCCGTCGTCGCCGGCAAGCTGATCGACGGCGAGGACCAGACGATGGGCTTCAACGCCCAGACCGAGGTCTACGAGAACCTCGTCCAGGCGGGCGTCATCGATCCGACCAAGGTCGTGCGCACGGCCCTGCAGGACGCGGCTTCGGTCGCCGGTCTCCTCATCACCACCGAAGCGGCGGTGAGCGAGGCTCCGGAAGACAAGCCGGCCGGCGGCGGCGGAATGCCCGGCGGCGGCATGGGCGGCATGGGCGGAATGGACTTCTAAGGTCCGGGCGTCCGACGCTGAAATGAAGAAGGGCCGGGGAGGCGACTCCCTGGCCCTTTTTTCTGTCCGCCAGCGGACGGCAGTGTCCGCCAACGGTCAGGGAGCCGCCCCAGGGCCGTCATGCCCACTTGATCCGGCATCCAAGAACACGGACCGAGGACAGTGACGCACGGCAGCGATCACGGATTCCGGCCTTAGCCGTAATGACGGCGAGGCGACGGCACGCTCCTTGCACCATTTCGTTCGAGCGCCATCAGCCTCGAAAGGGTGTTCATGCTCCGAGCCGCCGCACTGCTCAGCCTGGTCCTCGCCTTGTTCGTCTCGGCGGATGCCGAGGGCACAGGTAACCCCGCCTCCCGCCTTGCCCTCGCCGCGTGCGACATCCTCAAGCATGACGACAATGGTCCCGTGGCGGGCGAGACCGTCGCGGTGCGCTGCGGCACTTTCACGGTACCGGAGAATCGAGCCACCGGGCGCGGGCGAATGCTGCCGCTGAAGGTGATCGTCATCCCGTCCCGAGCATCGCGGGCGGCGACGAAGGCGCCGATCTTCTATTTCACGGGCGGCCCCGGCCAGGCGGCGACCGAGGCGACCTGGCTCGCCGGCTCCTGGCACAGCGAGGAGCATGACGTGGTGCTCGTCGACCTGCGCGGGACCGGCGAGGGCACGGCCCTGGACTGTCCGAGCGGCGGATCGGACGAGGATCCGCAAAGCTATCTGCGTCCCTTTCTCTCGCAGGGCACCGGGTTCGCCGCCTGCCGGGACGAGCTTTCGAAACGGGCCGACCTCACCCAATATACGACCACCATCGCGATGCGGGATGTCGACGAGCTCCGCGAGGCGCTCGGCTACAGGCAGATCAGCATAGAAGGCGGCTCCTACGGCACCCGGGCGGCGATGGAATATATCCGGCTGTTCCCGCGCCGGGTCCGCTCCGCCGTCCTCTACAGCCTCGTACCGGTCGAGAACCGCTCACCGCTCTTCCATGCCCGCGCGGCGAAGCGGGCCTACGACCTGATGGTCGAACAGTGCCACGCGGAAGCCCCCTGCCGTGCCGCCTACCCCAATTTAAGAAGCGACGCGGCCACGATCATGAAGCGCCTGGAGGCGCAGCCGGCCCGCGTCACCGTCGCCAATCCGGCGACCGGGCAGCCGATCGAAGTGACCCTCACCGCCTCCGGCTTCGCCGACGCGCTTCGGGTGATGCTCTACGGCATCCAGAACGAACGGCGGGTCCCGCTGCTGCTCTCGCGCGCTCTGGGCGGCGACTACAGGCCGTTCGCGGCCGCCGGCCTGGAGAGCAACCGCAACTTCTCGAAATCGATCCGCACCGGCCTCATGCTCTCCTTCACTTGCGCCGAGGATACATCGCGGATCCGGCCGGAGGAGGTCGAGCGGGAGAGCGCGGGCAGCTTCCTCGGCACGTTGCGGGTCAAGGCCCAGATGGCCGCCTGCTCGGTGTGGCCGAAAGGGAAGGTGCCCGCCGGCTATTATCGGCCTCCGGTGGCCCGGGTGCCGGCGCTGCTCGTCTCCGGCTATCTCGATCCGGTGACCCCGCCGGAATGGGGCGAGATCGCGAGGCGCCGCTTGCCGAACAGCCTCCACGTCGTGGTTCCGGGCGGCACCCATACGCCGACCAGCGCCTGCATCGAGGGTCTCGCCAGGAGACTCTTCGCCACCGGCTCGGTGAAGGGACTGGACCCGAGCTGCGTCGCCACGGACCCGATCCCGCCTTTCGCGCTCCCCGAAGCGGAGGCGGGGCGGTAGGGCGCCTTCCCGTCATCCCGGCGAAGGCCGGGATCCATGAACAGGGAAGCCGGCAGTCCGGGAGCGGCGGCGTTCATGGATTCCGGGCTCCGCCGGAATGACGGCTTCTACATGGCGTTCGCAGCCGCATCGTCGGCGGCGGCGTTGCCGTCCACCGGCAGCTCGCCGGTCTCCGCGGCGGCTTCGCCGTTGCCGAGCGCCGGGTCTTCCGCGACCAGGCTGTCCGCCGACGTGTCGAGCACCTCGGAAATGTTGTTGAGTGCCTCGTTCTCGGCCGCGGTCGGGCTGCCGTCATCCTCCCGGCCGCAGGCGGCGACGAGCACCGTGAAGGCGAGCAAAGCGGCCGTGGCGCCATATTTCTTCATCTTGTTTTCCTCCCCGAACTGGTCTGCGCTGTCAGCTTGCCGCAGCCGCGCGCAAATAAAAAGGGCCGCGTGCCGTGCGGCACGCGACCCTCTCAATTCCGGCCTGAGCCGCTCGTCTTAGTCGACGGCGTTCGAAACCGTGTTGGCGGCGTCGGTGGCGGCATTGCCGACATCGGTCGCGGTGTTGGCGGCGGCGTCGCCGATGCTGTCGAGCGCGTTGTCGGTGGTGCTGACGGCGGCGGCGCCGTTGACGTCGAGGACGGCACCGTTGACGTCGTTGCCGACCTCGGTCTCGGTGACGTTGGTGTCGACCGCGTTGTTGCCGGCTTCGTTATTGGCGGGCGAGCAGGCGGCGACGCCGAGCGCCAGGGTGGCGGCGGCGGTGAGGACGATCTTCTTCATAACATTCTCTCCTTGGAGAATAAGTTGGTTACCGGGCGAGGTCCGGACGAGAGCAAGCCCCCGCCAGCTTCCGGCGGCACTGGATGTATCGGAGGCGCGGCGGTATGTCTACTTGTTTGGTAAGCAATTGCGCCGAACCGAAGAGGCAAGTCTGAAGAAGTCGTTACGGAGAGTCAACAGCTTGGGCGTATTTCTACTGTAATCCGGTCGGGCGCTGTCGAGCGTCATCCCGGCGAAAGCCGGAAATCATGCCCACGACCCGGCCAAGGGCTCGCTCGGCCGCGTTTGGATCCCGGATCAGGTCCGCGACGACGCACGCCCGGCATCTTCCCTTGACCCGCATATAAAGATATCTTTATATCCTTATTCCCATGTTTCCGACCGCCCCCGCCGCCGCCGAAATCTTCCGCTCCCTCGGCGATCCGACGCGGCTGCGCATCCTCGCTCTGCTTCGGGCGATGGAGCTGTCGGTCGGCGAGCTCGCCCAGGTGCTCGGCCAGAGCCAGCCGCGGGTCTCGCGCCACGTCCGGATCCTCATCGAAGCCGGCCTCGCCGAGCGCCGCAAGGAGGGCAGCTGGGTGTTCCTAAGCCTCGCCGAGCCCGCCCGGGTCGAGCCGCTCTTCGCCGCATTGGAGCGCTGGGCCGAGCTCGACGGCGAGGATCCGTGGGCGGCCGCCGACGCCGCCCGCCTGGCCGCCGTCCGAGCCGACCGGGCCGCCGCCGCCGAACGCTATTTCGCCGCCCATGCCGGCGACTGGGACGAGATACGCTCGCTCCACATCGCGGAATGCGAGGTCGAGGCCGCCTGCGCCCGCGCCCTCGGAACTCGCCCGGTCGGCCGCCTCGTCGACATCGGCACCGGCACCGGGCGGATGCTGGAGCTGTTCGGGCCCGCCGCCGAGCGCGCTCTGGGCGTCGACCGCTCGCCGGAAATGCTCCGCCTCGCCCGGGTCAAGCTCGCCGAGGCCGGGCTCGCCGCGGCCGAGCTTCGCCAGGGGGACATGTACGCTCTGCCGCTGGCCGCCGGATCGGCCGACACCGTCATCCTCCATCAGGTCCTCCACTACGCCCAGCAGCCCGCCGCAGCCGTCGCGGAGGCGGCACGCCTGCTCGCGCCGGGGGGACGCCTGCTGATCGTCGACTTCGCCCCGCACGAGCGCGAGGAATTGCGTACCCGCGACGCCCATCTCCGCCTCGGCTTCGCCGACGAGGTCATGCTCAAATATCTGGACGGGGCCGGGCTGCGCGGCCGGGTGGTGGAGCATCTCGAGGGCGGCGAGCTGACCGTCACATTGTGGGAGGGCGAGCGCCCGCAGGAGAAATTGAAGGTGGTCGCATGAGCCCCGGAATCCCCGACATCGCCAAATGGCGCGAGCCGCTTTTCGCCGACGTCGCCGGCGATATCGGCGTGTCGTTCGAATTCTTCCCGCCCAAGACCGAGCGGATGGAGGAGACGCTCTGGGAGTCGGTCAAGACTCTCGAGCCGCTCGCTCCGCGCTTCGTCTCGGAGACCTACGGCGCCGGCGGCTCGACCCGCGAGCGCACCCACAATACGGTCGTGCGCATCGCCCAGGAGACCTCGCTGGTCCCCGCCGCGCATCTGACCTGCGTCGAGGCGAGCCGGAGCGAGATAGACGAGGTGGCGCTCGGTTACTGGCAAGCCGGCATCCGCCATGTCGTCGCCTTGCGCGGCGACCCGCCCGAGCCCGGCAAGGGCTTCCAGGCGCGGCCCGACGGCTATGCCAATGCCGCGGCGCTCGTCGCCGGCCTGAAGCGGGTGGCGCCGTTCGAAATCTCGGTTGCCGCCTATCCCGAAATCCATCCGGATTCGCCGACCCGAGCCGCCGATCTCGACAATCTCAAGCGCAAGATCGACGCCGGCGCCGACCGCGCCATCACCCAGTTCTTCTTCTCGCCCGAAAGCTTCTTCCGCTTCCGGGACGAAGCCGCGGCGGCCGGGATCGATGCCGAGCTGGTACCGGGCATTCTGCCCGTCTCCAACGTCGCCCAGACCCGCAAGTTCGCCGCCATGTGCGGAGCCGCCATCCCGCCCTGGATGGACAAGCTCTTCGAGGGGCTGGACGACCTTCCCGCCGCCCGCCAGCTCGTCGCCGCCACCGTCGCCGCCGAATTGTGCGGCCAGCTTTATGCCGGTGGAGTTCGCCAGTTCCATTTCTACACGTTGAACCGCGCCGAGCTCGCTTACGCGATCTGCCACCTGCTCGGCCTGCGCCCGAAGGATGAAAATGAACGTCGCACAGCAGCTTAGGGCCGAGGCCTCGAAGCGCATCCTGATCAAGGACGGCGCCTACGGCACTCAGGTGCAGAACCGGCGGCTGAGGGAGGCCGATTATGCCGGCAGCCTCGGCCTGTCGCGCGACCAGAAGGGCAATAACGACCTTCTGAACCTCACCCAGCCCGAGCTGGTCGGCGAGATCTGCCAGAGCTTCGCCGACGCCGGCGCCGAATTGCTGGCCACCAACAGCTTCAACGCCAACCGGATCAGCCAGGCCGATTACGGCGCCGAGCATATGGTCCGCGAGATCAACTGCGCCGCCGCCCGGATCGTCGCCGAGGTCGCGGAGCGGGAGGCGCGGAAGGACGGCCGCAAGCGCTGGGTCGTGGGAGCGCTGGGGCCCACCAACAAGACCCTGTCGCTGTCGCCCAACGTCAACGATCCCGGCTATCGCGAGATCGATTTCGACACCTTGTCCGACGTCTATGTCGAGCAGATCGAGGGGCTGGTCGAAGGCGGCGCCGAGATCGTTCTGATCGAGACGGTGTTCGACACCCTGAACGCCAAGGCGGCGGTCCATGCCGCCCGGCGGGTCGACCGCGAGCTTCCGATCATGCTCTCGATGACCATCACCGACCTGTCCGGCCGCAACCTTTCCGGCCATTCGATCGAGGCCTTCTGGGCAAGCGTGCGCCACGCCCGGCCGCTCTCCATCGGCCTCAACTGCTCGTTCGGGGCCGGCCAGCTGCGGGCGCATGTCGCGGCCTTGTCCGCCGTCGCCGATACCTTGATCATGGCCTATCCCAATGCCGGACTGCCGAACGATCTCGGCGAATATGACGAGGGCCCGGCCGAAACCGCCGCCCAGGTCAAGGAATGGTGCGAGCAGGGCATCGTTAACATCGTCGGCGGCTGCTGCGGCACGACTCCGGCGCACATCGCGGAAATCGCGGAGGCCGCGAAGGGCTTCGCGCCCCGCAAGATCGCTCAACCCGCCCGCCGAACCTTGCTGGCGGGCATCGAACCGATGACATTGGCTGCCTGAATCATGACCAACACCGTTCGCCCTGAGCCTGTCGAAGGGCCTTCCTTCACCGCACCCGAAGAACAGGGAGGGGCTTCGACAAGCTCAGCCCGAACGGGTGAAGAATCCGGACCTGCCCAGGCGGGTCCAAGCGGCAGCGCCTTCGTCAATATTGGCGAGCGCACCAACGTCACCGGTTCGGCCCGCTTCAAGAAGCTGGTCATGGCCGGCGATTATGCCGCCGCCGTCGAGGTCGCGCGTCAGCAGGTCGACAACGGCGCCCAGGTCATCGACGTCAACATGGACGAGGGCCTGCTCGACGCCGAATATGCGATGACCACCTTCCTGAAGCTGATCGCCGCCGAGCCCGACATCGCCCGCGTGCCGGTGATGATCGACAGCTCCAAATGGACGGTGATCGAAGCGGGCCTGAAGTGCGTCTCCGGCAAGCCTATCGTCAACTCGATCAGCATGAAGGAAGGCGAGGAGGAGTTCCTCGCCCACGCCCGCAAGGTTCGCGACTATGGCGCCGCCGTCGTCGTCATGGCCTTCGACGAGGTCGGCCAGGCCGACACGAAGGAGCGCAAGGTCGAGATTTGCGAGCGGGCCTACAAGCTTCTCGTCGCCGAGGGCTTCCCGCCCGAGGACATCATCTTCGATCCCAACATCTTCGCCATCGCCACCGGAATCGAGGAGCATCGCCGCTACGCTCTGGACTTCATCGAGGCCTGCCGCGAGATCAAGGAACGCTGCCCGCACGTCCACATTTCCGGCGGCCTGTCGAACCTCAGCTTCTCGTTCCGCGGCAACGAGCCGGTCCGCCGCGCCATGCACTCCATCTTCCTCTACCACGCCATCCCCGCCGGGCTCGACATGGCGATCGTCAACGCCGGCCAATTGGATGTCTACGACACGATCGACCCGGAGCTTCGGGAGGCCTGCGAAGACGTCATCCTCGACCGCCGGGACGACGCCACCGAGCGGCTGGTGACCCTCGCGGAGAAGTTCCTCGGCTCCGATCCGGTGCGCGAGAAGGCGGAGGCGGAATGGCGCGGCTGGGATGTCGGCAAGCGGCTCGAGCATGCCCTCGTCAAGGGCATCGACGCCTATGTCGTCGACGACACCGAGGAAGCCCGCCAGTCGGCCGAGCGGCCGATCCACGTCATCGAGGGCCCGCTGATGGACGGCATGAACGTCGTCGGCGACCTGTTCGGCTCCGGCAAGATGTTCCTCCCCCAGGTCGTCAAGTCGGCGCGAGTGATGAAGAAGGCGGTCGCCCACCTCATCCCCTATATCGAGGCGGAGAAGGAGCTGACCGGAGCGACCCAGGGCAAGGGCCGGATCGTCATGGCCACCGTCAAGGGCGACGTCCACGACATCGGCAAGAACATCGTCGGGGTCGTCCTCCAGTGCAACGGCTTCGAGGTGATCGATCTGGGCGTGATGGTGCCCTGGGCCGACATCCTCAAGGCGGCGAACGAGAACAAGGCCGACATGATCGGCCTCTCGGGCCTGATCACCCCGTCCCTCGACGAGATGGTGACGGTGGCCGGCGAGATGCAGCGCGCGGGAATGACCCTGCCGCTGCTGATCGGCGGCGCCACCACCTCCAAGGTCCATACCGCCATCCGAATCGATCCGGCCTATGAAGGCCCGGTGATCCACGTCCTCGACGCCAGCCGCGCCGTCGGGGTCGCCTCCTCGCTCGTCTCCGAGACCCAGGCCGAGCCGCTGATCGCGAAAACCGCGGAGGATTACGAGGCCACCCGCCAGGCCCGTTCCCGAAGCGGGCAGAGCGAGCTTGCGACCCTCGAGGAGGCGAGGGCCAACGGCTTCGCCTTCGACCCGCAGGGCAAGGCGCCGACCCCGCAGCGTCCGGGCCTCCACCAGTTCGGCGAATGGCCGCTGCGGGACCTGCGCGCCTCGATCGACTGGACCCCCTTCTTCCGCGCCTGGGAGCTGGCCGGAAACTATCCCGCCATCCTCACCGATCCGGTCGTCGGCGAAAGCGCGACGAGCCTGTTCAACGACGCGCAGGCGATGCTCGACCGGATGATCGCCGAGCATTGGGTCGTGCCGCGCGGCACGGTCGGCCTGTGGCGGTGCAGGCGCGAGGGAGACGACGTCCTCGTTCTCGCCGGCAACGACTGGACCCGGCTGCCCTTCCTTCGCCAGCAGGTGAAGAAGCGCGAAGGCCGCGCCAATATGTGCCTCGCCGATTTCATCGACCCCGAAGGCGAGGACTGGATCGGCGGCTTCGCGGTCGGAATCCACGGCCTCGAGCCGCACCTGGCCCGCTTCAAGGAGCAGAATGACGATTATTCGGACATCCTGCTCAAGGCGCTCGCCGACCGTCTCGCCGAGGCCTTCGCCGAGGTCCTCCACGCCCATGTCCGCAACAGCGTCTGGGGCTATGCCGAGGAGCATCTCACCAACCAGCAGCTGATCCGCGAGACCTATAGCGGAATCCGCCCCGCCCCCGGCTATCCGGCCTGCCCGGACCACAGCCTCAAGCCGGTCCTGTTCGACATGCTCGGGGGCGACCCGGCCGGAGTCACGCTTACCGAGAGCATGGCGATGCTCCCGACCTCCGCCGTCTCCGGCTTCTACTTCGCCCACCGCGACAGCCAGTATTTCGGAGTGGCGCGGATCGGCCGCGACCAGCTCGAGGATTATTCGGTGCGGCGGGGGGTGAGCCTCCAGGAAGCCGAGCGCTGGCTGAGGCCGAATCTGGACTGAAGGTCAGCCGTCATCCGTCATCCCGGACTTGATCCGGGGTTCATGAACACCGGCAGAAGCCAGTTCGCGCCGGCCGTGTTCATGGATTCCGGCTTCGCCGGAATGACGGGGGGCGGCTGTTCAGCCGGCCATTCCCTCGCGAAGCATCCGGTCCAGCCACGGATTCATCTCCGCATCGAGGACGAGGTGGATTCGCGCCGTGCTGCCTCCATTGGCGGCGCAATGGGGATCGGAGAGCCGCAAATACCAGACGCTCCCCGGGGTCATCGCCACCGCACGTCCGCTCAGCCGGAACTCGACCTCCTCGTTGGTCGTCACCGGGACGTGCAGCCGGATCGTGCCGGATTCCGCATCGAGATCGTCGCTATGCTCGAGTATCTTCGATCCGGCCGCCAGACGCATCAGCCGCACCGACCGCAGCGCACAGTCGAACCGGGCCAGCACGTCGCGGAAGGCGGGCATGGCCTCGAGCCATTTGGTCGCGACGAACTCGGTCGCGCCCGGATTGGAGTAGATGAGTCGAACCTTGTGGGTCTCGCCCGCCGCCGCGAGCAGCGGGACGACGTCCCAGCCGCCCTCGTAGTGCCGGGCGAAGGGCTGGCCGGTCCAGTCATCCGGGCGGAGGGTGGCGAGCTCGGCGACGAGGGGATCCGGGTCGAAGGCGAGGGGGAGGCGGACTCGATCAGGGATGCGCGGTGTCGATGCTGTCGAGGCCATGGTGAAGGCTAGCCCCTTTGCCTCCCCATCGCCAGCGAGCTTCGCTCGCAGGCAGGCGGAGGGATGCTATAGCCACCCCGTGAATCGCCTGCTTGCCCTGCTGCTTCTCCTGCTCGCCGCCGTTCCGGCGCAGGCCCAGCTGCCGCCGGGTCAGAAGGCGATGGCCGTCCGCCTCGTCCCGGAGACAGCGCGGCCGGCGGCGGGATCGAAGGTCACCCTGGCTCTCGTCATGTCCCCCCGTCCCGGCTGGCACGGCTATTGGCAGAATCCCGGCGACGCCGGGGTGGGCACCCGAATCGCCTGGCAGCTCCCCGAGGGCGCGCGAGCCGGGCCGATTCGATTCCCGGTGCCGAGGCGGCTGATGATCCAGGGCCTGATGAACTATGTCTTCGAAGGCGAGCACGCTCTCCTCGTCGACCTTCAGCTGCCCGCGGGCCTCGCGGCGGGCACGAAGCTGCCGATTCGCGGAAGGGTCGACTATCTCGTCTGCACGGACAGGATCTGCGTCCCGGAATCGGCTGAGCTGGCGTCCGATCTGGCGGTCGGCACCGGCGGCGGACAAAGCCCGGATTTTGCTCGCTACCGCCAGGCGCTGCCGAGGCCGCTCGGCGTACCTGCACGTTTCGAGCAAAGAGGCGCGCAATTTCGACTGGCGGTCCCTCTTCCCGCCGCGGCGGCGGTGGACGATCCCTATTTCTACCCGGTGACGGAGGGCGCGCTGGCTTATTCCACGCCGCAGATCGTGTCGCGCAACGGCGATTGGCTGATCATTGAAACCGCCGGCGGAGGCGTCCTCCATAACCGGATCGAGGGGGTGCTCAGTCTCGGTAACGGGCACGGCCTCAGCCTTGTCGCCCGCATCGGACCGGTACCGCCGGCGGGGACCCCCGTCGCCGGTGACTCGATCGTCGTAACGCCGGAAGGCTATCGGGCCATCCTCCTCGCCCTCGGCGGGGCCCTTTTGGGCGGGCTGCTGCTCAACATCATGCCCTGCGTCTTCCCGATCCTCAGTCTCAAGGCGATGAGCCTCGCCCGAGCCGGCGGCGAGGAGCGGGCGGCGCGGCGCGAGGCGCTCGCCTATACCGCCGGCGCGGTGCTCGCCTGCCTCGCGCTCGGCGCGTTGCTGCTGGCGGTGCGGGCGAGCGGGGCATCCGTGGGCTGGGCGTTCCAGCTCCAGGACCCCAGGGTCATCCTGTTCCTGCTGCTGCTCGTCACGGCCATCGCCCTGAACCTCGCCGGGCTGTTCGAGCTGCCTTCGCTGGGCGGGCGCCTGGGCGGCGGCCGGACGGGGGCGTTCGGGACGGGGGCGCTGGCCGCCTTCGTCGCGACTCCGTGCACGGGCCCCTTCATGGGCGCCGCCTTGGGCGCGGCCTTGATACTTCCGGCCGCGGCGGCGCTGGCGGTCTTCGCGGGCCTCGGCTTCGGCCTCGCTTTGCCCTTCCTTTTGCTCGGCTACGTCCCCGCCTTGCGGCGAAGGCTGCCGAGGCCGGGGCCGTGGATGGTCCGCTTCCGCCACATCCTTGCGGTGCCGATGGGGCTGACCGCGCTCGGCCTCGCCTGGATCCTCGAGCGGCAGACCGGATTGGCCGGCCTGGCGGTCGGGGTCGCCGCCGCCGCCGGCCTCGGTCTCATCCTGTGGTGGGCGGGACGCCGGCACGGCTGGCTGCCGCTCGCCCCCGCCGTGCTGGCCGCGGGCGCGGCGGTGGCCCTCCTCCCCGCTCCGTCGGCGCCCGCCGATGCCCGCACTGGCGGCGAGCTTCGCGCCGAGCCGTTCAGCGAGGCGCGGCTGGCCCGGCTGCGGGCCGAGGGCCGTCCCGTCTTCGTCTATTTCACCGCCGACTGGTGCCTGACCTGCAAGGTCAACGAGGCCGCCGTCCTCGACCAGGACGAAGTCGCCGCCGCCTTCGCGGAGAAGAAGGCGGCCGTGCTGGTCGGCGACTGGACCCGCGGCGACGCGGCGATCGGCCGGTTCCTGGAGAAGCAGGGAAGGTCCGGAGTTCCGCTCTACCTGTGGTACGCGCCCGGACGCGAGGCGGAGGTGCTGCCGCAGATCCTGACGGTTGGGAAGGTGAGGGGGCTGGCTGCTTAATTCCCCCCGCGCAACGCGTGGGGAGGGGGACCATGCGAAGCATGGTGGAGGGGTATCTGCCGCGTCTTCAGAGGATTGCGCTCGAACCCGTCACGTCGGGTGCCCTTCACCCCTCCACCACCCTTCGGGTAGTCCCCCTCCCCATCTTGCGATGGGAAGGATTTAATTCGGCCACACCTTCTTCCCCGCCACCCAGGTCTCGACCACCTTCGTCTCGCGCAGCTGCCTGGGAGTGGGGACATCGAAGATGTCGCGGTCGACGAAGATGAAGTCGGCCCATCGGCCTTTCTCGAGGCTTCCGATCCGATCCTCGGCGAAGCCCGCATAAGCGGCTCCGCGGGTGAAGGCGGCGAGCGCCTGCTCGAGCGTCACGCGCTGCTCCGGGAGCCAGCCGCCGGGGGGCTGGCCGCCCGGGTCCTCGCGGCTGATCGCGGCGGCGAGGCCGGGGAAGGGGTTGGGAGATTCGACCGGAAAATCCGAGCCGAAGGCGAGCGGCGACCGGTTGGCGATCATGCTCCGCCAGGCATAGGCGCCGCCCAATCGCTCAAGCCCCATCCTCGCCTCCGCCATCCGCCAGTCGCTGGTCTCGTGGACCGGCTGCATCGAGGCGATGATCCCGTTGCGGCCGAAGCGGGCGAGGTCGGCGGGATCGACGATCTGGGCCTGCTCGATCCGCCAGCGCCGGTCGCCCTTATAGGTGTTGGCGAGCTCCTCTATCGCTGCGAGCAGCTGGGCGTTGGCGGCGTCGCCGATGGCGTGGACGGCGACCTGGAAGCGGTCCATGGCCGCCCGGCTCATGATGTTGAGCAATTCGGTCTCGGTGACGAAGCTGAGGCCGCGAGTTCCCGGCATGTCCTTGTAGGGCTGCTTCAGCCACGCGCCGCGCGAGCCCAGCGCTCCGTCGGCGTAGAGCTTGACCCCGACCAGCCGCAGCCGGTCGCCGTAGAGCCAGGGCGTCGGGCGGGTGCCGGCGATGGCGAGCGCGCTCTCGACGCCGGAGCCGTAGGCGATGATCCGCACCTTGAGCCGGCCGTCGTCGCCGGCGCGGCGCATGACCAGCCAGTCGTCCGGGCTCGTGCCCATGTCGGCGGCGGCGGTGAGGCCGTTGGACAGCATGATCTCCTGCGCCCGGTCCAGCGCCTGGTCGCGGGTGCGGGGAAGGGCCGGCGGCACGACCTTGTCGATCAGCGACGAAGCCGCGTCGACGAAGATCCCGGTCGGCTGGCCGCGCGCCATCTCGATCTGGCCGCCGGCGGGGGATTTGGTCGCCGCGGTGATGCCGGCTTCCTTCATCGCCGCGCTGTTCGCCCAGCCGGCATGGCCGTCGACGCGCTCGAGCCAGACCGGCCGGTCGCCGACGGCGGCGTCCAGCTCGGCGGCGGTCGGGAAGCGGCCGAGGCCCCAAATCTCCTGGTTCCAGCCGCGGCCGATGATCCAGCGCGGAGTCGGGTTGGCGGCGGCGTAGGCGGCGATCTTCGCCTGCGCCTCCTGCAGGCTGCGGGTGTCGGACAGGTCGAGCTGGAGGGCGTTGAGGCCGAGTCCCATGACATGGCCGTGGGCGTCGATCAGGCCCGGCAGCAGCGTCCGCCCCTTGCCGTCGACGCGGAAGCGCGTCCGCCGGGGCTTCTCGCCGCGCTCGTAGAGCTGCTCGACCTTGCCGTCGTCGCCGACCACCATCGCCCGAAAGCGGATCAACCGGCCGTCGGCGCCGATCGTATAGCCGTTGACATTGTCGACCAGCACGTCGGCCAGGGCAGGCGAAGCGAAGAGCAGGGCGAGAGCGGCGAGCACCCCCCTCCCTGTAAGGGAGGGGATTAAGGGGCGGGTCGGGAGCCGGCGGCTCGATGCCGCCGGCTCCGGCCTTGGGCTGGACGGTGGGAGCGCGGCTACGCCGCGCACCCACCCCCAGCCCCTCCCTTCCAGGGAGGGGAGGAATCGCCGGCGTTTCGTCTTCTGGTCTCTTGTCATGTCAGGGCGATAAGGCTTGTTCCGCCCACGCGCCAGATGGTCTAGACGGCGGCTCCATGGCCAGCCCGGCGCCCTCCCCCGAACCCGTCGTCACTCTCGCCGACATCGAGGCCGCCGCGGCGCGTATCGAAGGCGCCGTCGTTCGCACCCCCACCCTGCTCAGCCGGACCCTCTCCGAGGCGACCGGCGCCGAGGTCTGGGTGAAGTTCGAGAACCTCCAGTTCACCGCCGCCTACAAGGAGCGCGGCGCGCTCAACAAATTGCTCCTGATGGATCCGGAGACCCGTTCGCTCGGGGTCATCGCCGCCTCGGCCGGCAACCACGCCCAGGCGGTCGCCTATCACGGCGCCCGGCTCGGAGTGCCGGTCACCATCGTCATGCCCAGGCCGACCCCGAGCATCAAGGTGATGCAGACCGAGGGGCACGGCGCCCGAATCGTCCTCCACGGCGAGATGTTCGACGAGGCCTATGCCGAGGCCCTGCGCATGGCCGAGGCGGAGGGTCTCACCTTCGTCCACCCCTTCGACGAGCCCGACATCATCGCCGGGCAGGGGACGGTGGCGCTGGAGCTGCTCGCCGACGCGCCGGAGATCGACACCTTGGTGGTGCCGATCGGCGGCGGCGGCCTGATCTCCGGAATCGGCACCGCCGCCAAGGCGCTGCGGCCGGACATCGTGGTCGTCGGGGTGCAGGCCGAGCTCTATCCGAGCATGTACTGCCGGATCAGCGGCAAGGACCTGCCTTCCGCCGGCGACACCCTGGCCGAGGGCATCGCGGTCAAGAAGCCGGGCCGGATGACGCCCGGAATCATCGAGCGGGTCGTCGACGAGATTTTGCTGGTCCCCGAGCGGGTCATCGAGACCGCGGTCAGCCTCTATCTGCAGATCGAGAAGACGGTCGCCGAAGGGGCGGGGGCCGCGGGGCTCGCCGCGTTGCTCGCCTATCCCGAGCGCTTCCGCGACCGCAAGGTGGGGCTGATCCTCACCGGCGGCAATATCGACACCAGGCTGCTCGCCACCGTGCTCTTGCGGGACCTCGCCCGCTCGGGCCGGATGGCGCGCCTGCGCATCCAGCTCCAGGACCGCCCCGGGGCCCTGCTCGCGGTCATGAAATTATTCGACCGCCACGGCGCCAACATCATCGAAATCTATCATCAGCGCGTGTTCACCACGCTTCCGGCGAAGGACGCGTTCATCGACGTCGAATGCGAGGCGCGCGATTCCGAGCAGCTCGAAGCCCTCGTCCAGGCGCTCGAGGAGGCCGGTTTCTATGTCCATCCCGTTGAGATTCGCTGAACCGGCGTCCCGCGCCGGAACGCAAGATGGTTAACGCCGTTTTCGGGGCGCCGCGCCCTTTCCAACCGGTGCGCAAAGACGCATAAACAGACTTTCAACCACGCCTCTAAACCCCGGAGCCCCGTTGAGCGCCCCCTTCCGCTTTCCCCGCTTCTTCGTCACCAGCCCGGCGCCCTGTCCGTATCTCGCGGGCAAGACGGAGCGGAAGGTGTTCACGGAGCTGGCCGGACAGCATGCCGCCGATCTGAACGACGCGCTCGGCCGTATCGGTTTCCGGCGCAGCCAGGCGGTCGCCTATCGTCCTTCCTGCCTCGATTGCTCGGCCTGCGTGTCGGTCCGGGTCGTCGCCGGCGAGTTCCAGCCGAGCTCCAGCCAGCGGCGCATCTTGAAGCGGCACGGCGAGCTCGAGGTCACCGCCTGCAAGCCCTGGGCGACCGAAGAGCAATATGCGTTGCTCCGCCGCTATCTCAAGCAGCGCCACCCGGACGGCGGAATGGTCGGCATGGACGAGAGCGACTTTTCCGACATGATCGAGCAGTCGCCGGTCAAGACCTACGTCATCGAATATCGCGAGCCGTCGGTCGGCGGGCGGCCCGGCAAGCTGGTCGGCGCCTGCCTCACCGATCAGCAGGCTGACGGCCTGTCGATGATCTACAGCTTCTTCGAGCCCGACGATCCGGCGCGGCCGGGTCTCGGAACCTACATCATCCTCGACCATATCGTCCGGGCCGGCAAAGCCGGGCTTCCCTACGTCTATCTCGGCTACTGGGTCGAGAGTTCGAGGCGGATGGCCTACAAGGCGCGCTTCCGTCCGCTCGAGCGGCTCGGCCCCGGCGGCTGGCAGCGTTTCGACCCCGACCAGCGCGAGCTGCCGCTGACGCGCTGAGGCCGCGTCGTCGCGGCGAAAGCCGGGACTGGGGGGAGCCTCGCCGACACCTCTCGTGCCCAGGTCCCGGCTTCCGCCGGGATGACGGCGCCTGTTGATCCATGTCAAAACCACCTCTTAACCCTTTCAGGCTAATTCCGGCACCATGGGGTGGGGCCTAGAGAGATTGCGCCGGCTGATCGACGCCGGGGAGGTGGAAACCGTCGGCGGGCGAATCCTGCTCGAGGAGCGGTTCCGCGCACTGCAGCGCCAGGTCCCGCTCCTGTACGTCGTCATCTTCTCGAACATGGTCGGCCTCTATCTGGCCTCGGGGGGACGCTTCGATTCCGTGCTCGATTTCCCGCTGCTGGTCGGCGCCTTGATCGTCATGCGGGTCGCCCACTGGCTCAAGGTGCGCAACCGCATCCTCCCGCCGGAGCGCATCCTGCACGAGCTGCGCAAGATGCTCGTCTTCTCGATCGTGTTCAGCGTCGCTTTCTGCACATGGTCGTTCAGCCTGATGGCGACCCGGCCCTCGACCGACCACGATTTCATCATCCTTTTCGCCAGCCTCGCCGCGATCGGCTGCGCCTACGGTGTCAGCCGCTATCCGGCGGCGGCGCGAACGCCGCTCCTGCTGCTCGGCCTGCCTTTGTCCGCACGGCTGGTCTTCACCTCCGACGCCGCCCATGTCGCGATGGGCGTAGGCCTCTTCTCGATCATCCTCGTCCTGCTGCGCCAGCTCGGCCTTCACGACGAAGGTTTTAGCGAGCTGGTCGAATCGCGCACCGCCATCACTCTCGAGCGGGAGCGGGCGCAGCGCGCCGAGAAGCTCGCCAAGGCGGAGAAGTCCAAGGCCAAGCTGATCGCCGACACCGACCCGCTGACCGGCCTCGCCAACCGCCGCGCCTTCCTCCGGGCACTGGGCCGGCGCGCCGCCAGCGTGGCCCGAACGCGCAACGGCTTCGCTCTGGCGATGGTTGATCTCGACGGCTTTAAGCCGATCAACGATACGTTCGGCCACGCCGCCGGCGACAGGGTGCTGGAGGGGATCGGAAGCCGTCTGGCCAACGCTGCCGGCGAGGGCGCCCTGATCGCCCGCACCGGCGGCGACGAGTTCGCCCTGCTGCTGCCGCGTATCCGTTCCATGGCCGCCGCGAGCAGCGCCGGAGCCGCGGTCTGCGCGTCGCTTCAGGAGCCCTTCGTCGTCGACGGCCGCGAATTCCGGATCTCCGGCTGTTGCGGAGTCACCTTGCTGCTTCCCGGCGACTGCGACGTCGAGGAGGCGCTGATCCGCGCCGACACCGCTCTCTACCGGGCCAAGGAAAGCGGCCGCTCCGGAGTCGCCGTCTTCACCCAGGAGATGCACGAGATCCACCGCCGCCGGATACTCGTCGAAAAGGCGCTTCGGCTGCCCGAGACGCTCGAGCGAATCGAGCTCGTCTTCCAGCCGATCACCGACCTCGCGACCGGGGAGCTGAAGGCGCTGGAAGCCTTGGCGCGCTGGCACGACGACACGCTCGGCCGCATCCCGCCAGACCAGTTCATCCCTATCGCCGAGCAGATCAACGTCATCGAGCAGATCAGCGACAAATTGCTCGCCCAGGCCGCGGTCGAGGCCGCCCGCTGGGCGACGGCGGTGCGCCTGTCGTTCAACGTCAGCGCGGTGCAGCTGTGCACCGCGGGCTCGGCGCAGCGCCTGCTCGCCGTGCTCGAGAGGGCGCGGCTCGATCCCGCCCGGCTCCAGGTCGAGGTGACGGAAACCGCTCTGCTCGCCGATTTCGAGGTCGCCCGCGAAAACCTGCAGGCGCTTCGCGGCGCCGGCGCCCGGATCGTGCTCGACGATTTCGGGGCCGGTCACGCCTCCATTTCCTATCTGCGAGAGATGCAGTTCGACGGAGTCAAGCTCGACGGCGCCCTGATCGCCAGCGTCACCGATTCGATGCGCAGCCGCCGCCTTCTCAAAGGAGTGCTCGATCTGTGCGCCGCGCTCGGCCTGCCGTCGGTCGCCGAGCATATCGAGACCGACGAGCAGCTCAGCCTGCTGCGCGAGCTCGGCTGCCGCGAAGGCCAGGGCTATTTGCTCTCGCCGCCCCTGCACGCCGAAGCCGCCGCCGCTCTGGCGGCGCCGAAGCTGGCGGTCATCGGCGGCGGCAGGGCGGCGGCCTGAGATCCTCCCCGGCGACGATGGGGAGCATTACTCTTCCATCCAGGGCGGGTTCGGGATCTGCGCGGTCGCGTCGTGGAGCAGGACGGCCCAGCGCAGCGACAAATCGTTGAAATAAGGATCGTCGGGCTCGATCCGCCGGGTCAGCACCGGCCGCGCCGGATCGGCGGGCATGACGACGAGGTCGAGCGGCCGCGCCACCCCGAGGTTGGAGCGCATCGCGCTGTCGAAGGACAGAAGGGCCACCTTCACCGCCTCGTCGAGCGGGGTCGAGTAGCGGATGCCGCGGTCGAGGATCGGCTTGCCATATTTGGTCTCGCCGATCTGCAGGAAGGGCGATTCCGGCGAGCAGTGGATGAAGTTGCCGGCCGAGTAGACGAGGTAGAGCGAGGGCGGCCCGTCGCCGATCCGGCCGCCGAGCAGAAGCGACACCGAGCTCGAGATGTTCGCCTCGGCCAGAACCGAGCCGACGCTCCTGTTGACCTTCTGCACCGCCTCGCCGACCAGCTCCGCGACCCGGAACATGGACGGCGCCGTCGCCACCGTCGCCACGCTCTCGTCGCCGATCGGCGCCGGCAGCGCTTCGGTCAGCTGCCCGATCGCCGATTGCGACATGGAAAGGCTTCCCGAGGTGCATAGGAAGATCCGCCTGCCGGGCCCGTCCGCGAGCGTATGAAGCTTTCGGTAGGAGGAGAAATTGTCGACCCCGGCGTTGGTGCGGGTGTCGGCGATCATCACCAGCCCGGCCTCCAGCAGCAGGCCCACGCAATAGGTCACGCGGCGGTCCCCGGCCGGCTCATTCGGTCGTCCCGCCGTCCCAATGATCGTTGTCGTGGTCGCGCTCCGCGTCCTCCTTCGTCTTGTGGACGACCTTGTCCTTATGCTCGGGCGGACCGTAGATGGTGTAGAGCCGAAGCGGCGCCTCGCCGTCGTTGACGACATTGTGCCGGGCGCCGGCCGGGACGATCACCGCGAAATCGTCCTCCACCCGGTTCGGGGCGCCGTCGATATAGATGGTGCCTTGTCCTTCCTCGATCCGGAAGAACTGGTCGCGGTCCTCGTGCACCTCCTCGCCGATGTCGCAGCCCGGCGGCAGGGTCATCAGCACCAGCTGCAGATTCTTGCCGGTGTAGAGCACGCGCCGGAAATCCTCGTTGTCGAGCGTGGCGCGTTCGATGTCGTCGCAATAACCCTTCATGTCGCTCTCGCTCCTTCCCGGTGATATGCCGCTGTGAACCGCAATGGACGCGTTTGCGTTCCCTGCACAGGAGGCTGGCGATGGACGATTGGAAACTCCCCTGGGAGGGCGGCTGTCGCTGCGGCGAAGTCCGGCTCCGGGTGACCAGGCCGCCTTTGCTGGCGGGCGCCTGCCATTGCGCCGGCTGCCAGCAGATGACCGCCAGCGCTTTTTCGCTGAGCCTGGCGCTGCCCGCGGACGGATTCGAGCTAACGAAGGGCGAGCCGGTGATCGGGGGCCTCCGCGGCCCGGTTTCCCACCATCATCATTGCCCCTCCTGTCTGAGCTGGCTGTTCACCCGGGTCGAGGGAATGGACTGGTTCGTCAACCTGCGCGCCTCGGCCCTCGACGATCATCGCTGGTTCGAGCCCTTCATCGAGGTCTGGACCGAGGAAAAGCTGCCCTGGGCGGCGACCGGAGCCCGGCACAGCTATGCCAGGACTCCGGAAATGGCCGAGTTCGACCCGCTCATGCAGGCTTATGCGGCCGAGGGTGCGCGGCCTCCTGCTTCAGCGGATCGTGGCCCCAGTTCATGAGGCTGTAGCGCCAGCGCGACGTGACCATGTTGGGCGGCTCCTGGGCGCGGTGGCGGCGGATGAAGCCGACGACCCTGCGCATGTGGCGGTAATCGTCCTCGCCGCCCGCGTCCGACCGGAGCAGCTCCACGATTCGCCGGCCGGAGGCATGGCCCACCGATTCCCCGCCGTCCCGCTTGAAGCCGACCCGCCGGCTCTCCGGCGTCTCCAGCCAAGCCTCCAGCTCCTCGGCATCCATGTTGACGAGGCTGGCGAAGTCGGCGGCGACGCGATCGCGGTCCAGCGCCTTCAATCCTCCTTCACCACCACGCCGCTCTTGATCACCACGTCGATATCCTCGAGCTGGCGAATGTCGGCGAGCGGGTCGCCGTCGACCGCGACGATGTCGCCGTAGCGACCGACCGCGATCGCCCCGACGTCCTTCTCCCGCCCCAGCGCCAAAGCGGCGTTGCGGGTGGCCGACTGGATCGCCTCCATCGGGCTCATTCCGTACTGGACCATCCAGCGGAACTGGCCGCCGGCGCTGCCGTGCGGCATCACTCCGGCGTCGGTGGCGAACACCATCTTCACGCCGGCCCGGTGCGCCGCCCGGAAATTGTCCCGCTGGAGCTGGGCGATCTCGCGGTCTTTCCTCAGATTGTCCTCGAGAACCCCATTCTTGGCGCCTTCGGCCTGGGTATATTCGGTGTTGAAGATATCCATGGCGAGGTAGGTTCCGCGCTCGCGGGCGAGGCGTATGCCTTCCGCGTCGATCAGGCTGGCATGCTCGATCGTGTCGATCCCGGCGCGGATCGCGGCCTTGATCCCGGCGGCGCCATGCGCGTGGGCGGCGACCTTCAGGCCCCATTGGTGCGCCTCGTCGGCAATCGCCCGCAATTCCTCCTCGGAAAGCTGCTGCTGGCCCGGCTCGGTGTTGCGCGAGAAGACTCCGCCGGTGGCGCAGACCTTGATCACCTCGGCGCCGTATTTCCGCTGCTCGCGCACCCGGTTGCGAAGCTCCTGGGCACCGTCGCCGACCGCCTTGCCGCGCGCGTTGAACGAGGGCGGCAGGTAGGTCTGGTCGCAATGGCCGCCGGTCGCGGACAAGGAATGGGCGGCTGGCACGATGCGTGGCCCGGCCATCAGCCCCTCCTCGATCGCCTGCTTGTAGCCGACATCGGCATAATTGTCGGAGCCGACGTTGCGAACGGTGGTGAAGCCGGCGCCGAGCATGTCGCGCGCGTTCTGAACGCCCTGCGCGACCCAGAACATGTCGGTGAACTGGAGCCCCGAATAGCCGCCGTAGCGCGGGTTGGAGTCGAGGTGGACGTGCATGTCGATCAGGCCCGGAAGCAGGGTCTTGCCCGGCAGGTCGATCCTCTTCGCCCCGCTCGGGATGAGCGGCCGCGCTCCGCCGCGTCCGACCACCGAGGCGATTCGCCCGTCGGTGATCACCACCACCGGCTCCTCGACGACGCGTCCGGCTAGGACGTCCACCATCCGGTCGGCGGTGACGACGACCGTCTCGGCCGCGGCGGTCGAGGCGGCGGCGCCGGCGAGGAGAAGTGCGGTAAGGAAATGGCGCATCGGCGGGCTCCGTGATCGGTTCGCCCCGGGTCCTAGCCGGGGAGGGTGGCGACAGTCACTAGCCAGACGGTCGCCGAGGGTGGATATAGGGGCGGTGAAACGCTCCTTTCCGGGCCGGGTGCTGACCCTCGCCGCCGCTCTCGGCCTTTCCGCCACGGCCGCGAACGCCGGTCACCGTCCCGGCGCGCCGCTGAAGCTGCCCCCGATCAAGCCGGCCGAAGCCGAATATCGCAGGCAGCTCCGGCCCTATGCCGAGTGCGTCGTGGGGCAGGCCAATGCGGAGCTCGCCGTCTTTCTCAACGAGGGGATCGGCGGGCGCGGCGCGGCCGACAGGGCGAAGCGGCTCGCCGCCTCGGCGCCGGGTTGCGTCCGGCCCCGCGGCAAATCCGGAGCGGAGGTGCTCCTGCTTCGAGGCGCCATCTTCGAAGCGCTGTATCGCCGCGATTTCGGTGCCGGCGACCCTCCCGCGGGCCTCGCCGAGGTCGTGCCCGCCGTTCACGGCGGCAAGCCGAGCAGCGATCCCACCTTCGCCACGATGCTTTCGGGTGTGTTCGCCGTCTTCGATTGCGCCGTCAGGAAGGATCCGCGGCGGGTCGCCGAAATGCTCCGCCATCCGCCCGAAAGCGAGCAGGAGACGGCGGCCTTCACCGGCCTCGCGCCGGCTCTCGCCCAGTGCCAGCCGGGGCGCGAGCGAATCGCGTTCACGGCATCGTTCGCGCGTCCTTATGTGAGTGAGATTCTCTATACGCTGAGCCTGGCGCACCGGGCATCCGGCGCAGGCGCGGCGCGCTGAATTTTAGCTGCGCCGAATATTGAAGGCGGCTGCGGGCTTCGCTCGGAGAAGCTCGTTTCGGCGAGACATCGGTCAGCGAGCGAGCGGCATCAGGATCGACGCTGGCGCCGCCGAGGCCGCCGGCATCAACAACTCCAACGGTACGTTCACCTCCTGAAGCCGGACAGGGCGCTTTCGCCGGGCTTCACCCCGCGCTTGCTGCCGCTGGCGACTGTCGCCCGCGGCCCAACCCTCCATTCGCGAACCTGGCAAGCACCGGATTGAGGGCGTTGCCGGGCCTTGCTAGATGCGGATCGACCAAGGGAGGATAATCTATGGACCTGCAGCAACCGGAGCGGACCTGCGCTGCCGCGTCGGCCGAACCCAAGGCCGAATGGACGGCGCCGCAAGTGGACAAGCTTGTCGCCGGCGGTGCGGAGGCCTCGGCCGGAGCGGATGTCGAGGGCCTGGACGGCCTCTCCTGATTCGAGAGTGACGGCAATACGCTGGGCCAGTCCCCGCTCACCGAAGCATCGGCTTGCGGCGATCGAGCTGGCGCGCGCCGCCGCCGCCGCCGCTCCGGACAAGCCTTCGCCGCAGCTTGCGCTGGCAAGAGCGCTGTCGGGCGCCGGAGAGCTTGAGGAAGCCGCTTCGCTTCTCGACCGGGCCTGCCGCCGATTTCCCGAGACGGAAGCCTTGCACGAGGAGCTCGCGCACGCTCTCGCGCGCCTCGGCGAGGTCGAGGCGGCGCTGGCCTGCGCCGGAGGCCGGCAGGCTGCGTGGGCGCCGGTCTTCGCCTTCAGCCTCCTGGCTCGTCATGGCCGCCGCTCCGAGACGGTGGCGCTCGAAGCGGCCGTGGCAGCCGTCCGGCCAGCCGATCCGAACCTGCTCGAATCGCGCGCCAAGCGGACGCACGGCGATCCCCGCGCCCTGCTGCGCCTGTGCGAGGAAGTGTTGGGCCACGATCCGGGCTCAGCCCATGCGCTCCATCACAAGGCCGTGGCGCTGGCGCAGCTCGGACGCAGCGACGAAGCGGCCGAGTTGATGGGACTGGATCGCTTTCTGAAAATCGCGCCGCTGCCGGCCCCGCCGGGCTTCGGCGGCGAGGAGGCCTTTCGCGAGGCCGTTCGGGCCGAGATATTGGCGAACCCCAGCCTCCACCCCGATCCGGTGGGGCATGCCACGCGCTCAGGCCTCAGGACCCGCCACTTTCCCGCCGCCGGCGATCGCGCCGCCACCGCCCTGATGGAGGCGATCCGAACGGCGGTGGCTGCCTATGCCGACGCCCTGTCCGGCGACCATCCCTTCGTGCGATCCCGTCCGGACCGCGCCACCTTCACGCCTTGGGCGCTGCTGTTCCGTGGATCCGGTCACCAGGTGTCCCATCATCATCCGGGCTGCTGGCTGACCGGAGTCTATTATGTCAGCGCCCGCCGCGACATTCCCCGGCCGGACTCTCCGCTACCCGGAATGATCCGCCTCGGCGGCCTTTCCGACCGGGCGGACGTCGCTCCGCCCTGGCCGGTGATCGAGGTCGAGCCGGTCCCGGGTACGCTCCTTCTCTTCCCCTCGTTCGTCCCTCATGAGACGGTGCCCCCGGGCGAGGGGGCGGAACGGATTTCCGTGGCTTTCGACGTCGCGGCGACCGGCTGAGCGGCGCCTTCCGGTCCAGTGATCAGGCGGGGCGTCTCCGCCCCGGCAGCATGCCGATCCGGCCGGAGACTTTCCCTTCCTCGGTTCCTTCGATCAATTCCCGCCGGTGTCGACTTCCTCCAGCGGGCCGCCCATTCCGGTATAGGCGCCGTTGCCCTTGACCATGGCCAGCGCTTCCTGCGGCGCCGGCGACTTGTCGATTATGTGGACCGAACCGCCGATCCGGGTCACCGAGAACAGGTTGCGGGCGAATTCCAGCGGCAGCCGGACGCAGCCGTGCGAGGCGGGGCGGCCGGGGATCTGGCCGGCGTGAAGCGCGATACCGCCCCAGGTCAGCCGCTGCATGAAGGGCATGGGCGCGTTGTTGTAGAGGTTGGAGAAGTGCCTGGGCCGCTTCTGCAGGATGTCGAACTTGCCGGTCGGCGTGCGGTGGCCGGGCTTGCCGGTGGAGACCGTGGTGACTCCGATCAGCGTTCCGCCGCGATAGACGTAGGCGCGCTGCAGCGGGATGCTGACGACCATCTCCACCTCGCCGACGGGCGAGCGCTCCGGCTGCCAGACGAACTCGCCGGGGCTCAGCGTCGCCGTCTCGACGGCGGCGGGGGGCGGCTCGACGGCGGCGGCGGCGGGCCCGACGACCTCGGCATAAGCCGAGCAGACGGGGGTGAAGGCCAGCAGGAGGACGCTGGCGGCTACGAAGACATTGCGGACGCTTACCTGGTTCATGGCTTCAACTGTTTGCGGGTGTTCCCCGTCCTTTCCATCGGCCGGAAGTGGCCGTGGCGGGGCTCTACGGGCGGCGCATGGCGGCGTTGTGCCGCCGCGAAGGAAATCTTGTCTCGATTGTTGCAGCGCGCAAAAGCTGCGGCGAAGCTGCTATTGGTGCTCGGTGCCGAACCTGACCTGCCACACCCGCTTCAGCGGCTTAGCGAGCTCACGGGCGTTCCCGAAGATGCGGCTTTCCCACCGGCAGCGGTCGCCGCCCGGCGGCGACGTGGGTGATCGCGCGGGCGACCCTCTCCTCGTCCGCGGCCGTTCCGCACGCCATCGCTCAAGCCTTGTAGGCGGAGAGCAGCGCCAGGAACAGGGCGAGCTGGTAGAGCAGGATGAAGACGACATAATAGCCGATATAGGCGATCAGCCCGAGCAGCACCGCCTTGCCGGTCCCGCACCGGTAGAAGGTGCGGGTGGCGAGCACGACATAGGCGGTGTCGAGGATGAACTTGGCCACGGTGATCGCTATTCCGGCGGCGCCGAGCGAGATGCCGACGGCGAAATAGATGGGCCACATCATCACCACCGTCAGCGTGGTGAACGAGATGACGTGCATCGAGAAGACGAGATGCTCGGCGAAATAGCGCCGCCCCCGCAAGTGCACGAGCAGCAGCAGGAGCGCGTAGACCACAATCAGCGGGATCTGCAAAAGCGAGGCGTTGCGCACCCATTTGTCGTTGATCTCCTCCTCGAGCGCGGCGACGCTTCGCCCCTGCTTCTGCGCGCGTAGCTGGAGCCGAATCGAGATCGGGCCCATATTGCGGATATGGTCCCCCTGCTGCTCCTCGACCGCGGCCATCCTTCTTATGTCGTACAAGGAGGTGTCGGGGGTCACCGAGAAGGCGAAAAGATAAAGCGCCAGGACCGAGAGGGTGAGCGTGAACGGCTTCAGGTAGCGCACGCGCCGGGCGGTGAAATATTCGGCGGTGAGGAAGCCCGGCTTGAACAGGAGCGCTCCGATCGTCCGAAGCAGCTTCGAGCGCTGGAGGTTGGTGATCTCCTCGAACATGTCGGCCGCGGCCCGGCGAAGCGACAGGTCGCGGGCCTCGAGATCGGGCGCTCCGCAGGCGTGGCACCAGCCGCCGGCCAGCCCCGCGCCGCAATTCTGGCAGGCCGCTCCGCCCGCCGCTTCCTCGCTCGGCCGCTGCACCTCGCCGCTGTCCATTGCCGCCCCGCCCTGAATCCCTCCAGCCTAGCGCCGCCCGCGGCCGCCCGCCACTCCCTCACTCGGGCGGCGCATAGCTTTCGAGAAAGCCGCAGCGCTGGCAGCGCCAGGTGGTGATCTCGATCGGCTTCGTGCCGCCCAGCTTGAGGCCGACCCAGATGCTCTTCCTCGGCTCGCCCTCCACCCAGCTCGTAACCTCGGCGCCGCCATAGGTCTTGTCGACGACATAGCCGGTGGCCATCCCGCCCCCGCATTTGGAGCATTGCTTCGACTGCGCCATTTCCTTCTCCTGGCTGGTGCGCGGTTGCGGGCAGACGCTACAGGGCGGGAGCCGGCATCGAAAGGGGACGGATCCGCCGCCCACCATGCGGATCGTTCCGCCTCCACATCCGTTTCCCGGTCGGCGGCCATGGCCGTCCGTGTGCTTTGCGTTGGAGGCTGATCATGTCGGCAAGAGTGTCCGCGGCTATCGTCTTTGTCTCACTGGTCGCGGCGGCGGCGCCGGCCGCCGCTCAGGATTACGACCGGCGAAGCCGGGCCGAACGGGTCGCGGACGAGATTGCGCGCCAGCTCGAGGCCACCGCCAACGCGGTCGGCACCGTCACCGACTCGGTCCATCGCAGCGTCGACGGCCTTCGCTTCCGGGGCGCCGAGCGCTTCGCGATCGAGCGTTGCGCGCCCTATGTCGCTCGCTACGGCCAGATGCGGGTCGACGACGTCCGGCGCCACGGCCGCTACAGCCGGCGGGTCTATGGCACGGTCGGCGGCGGCGGCCTCGCCGACAGCAACGGCTGGCGCCGCGGCTACGCTCCGCGCGCCTTCACCTGCACGGTCCGCGAGGACGGCCGGGTCAAGCTCAAGACCAAGCGCCTGCGCCGCTACTAGAAGAGGAGCAGGTCACCCCCGAATGAAGCGCTCCAGCGCCTCGTGGGCTTCGTCGTCGGTGGTCTGCACCGGGGGGTGCTTGCAGAAATAGGCCGCCGCCGGATGGACGGGCCCGGCCAGGCCGCGGTCCTTGGCGATCTTGGCGCAGCGAATCATGTCGATGGCGACGCCGGCCGAATTGGGGCTGTCCTCGACCGACAGGCGGAGCTCGAGGTTCATCGGCACGCCGCCGAACATCGAGCCTTCCATCCTCAGGAAGCAGACCTTGTTGTCGTTCTGCCACGCGACATAGTCGCTCGGGCCGACATGGATGTTCTCGTCCTCGAGCCGGTGCTCGGCGACCGACTGCACCGCCTCCGTCTTCGAGATTTTCTTCGACGCGAGCCGCTTGCGGTTCGACATGTTGAGGAAGTCGGTATTGCCGCCGGTGTTGAGCTGGTAGGTCCGCTCCAGCTTGACTCCACGCTTCTTGAACAGGTCGGTCAGCACGCGGTGGACGATGGTCGCGCCCAGCTGCGCCTTGATGTCGTCGCCGATGATCGGGATCCCGGCCTTTCGGAAACGCTCGGCCCAGGCGGCGTCGGAGGCGATGAAGACGGGGATGTTATTGACGAAGGCGACGCCGGCCTCGAGCGCGCATTCGGCATAGAATTCGGTCGCCTCCTGGCTTCCCACCGGGAGGTAGTTGAGGAGGACGTCGGCCTGCGTCTCCCTGAGCCGGCGCACGACGTCCGCCTTGTCGGGCTGCGGCGCGTCGGCGGGAAGGAAGGTCCGGTCGTCCGGCCACTCCGCCATGTGCTCGGAATAGCCGTCGAGGGTCCGGCCCATCTCCACGATCACCCCGCTCTCGGGGACATGGTCGCAGAACACGGCCGTGCAATTGGGTTTCTCGAAGATCGCTCCGGCGACGTCCTTGCCGACCTTGCGGCGGTCGATGTCCCAGGCGGCGACGATCCTGATGTCCTTGGGCCGGTAGCCGCCCAGATCCCAGTGCATCAGCCCGATCTGGTCGTTGGCGCCGCCATTTTGATAATGCGCCAGGCCCTGCACGAGCGAGCTCGCGCAATTGCCGACGCCGATGATGGCGACGTTGATCGCCTTGGGGTCATGGAGGCT
The DNA here is from genome assembly GCA_035628835.1 of Allosphingosinicella sp. GTDB lineage: Bacteria > Pseudomonadota > Alphaproteobacteria > Sphingomonadales > Sphingomonadaceae > Allosphingosinicella. The sequence goes on along the minus strand of DASPJA010000029.1, from coordinate 94,558 downwards.
CATCAGGCGGCGGCCGTCTTGGCGGCCGGCCGCGCGGCCGGGGCGTAGCGCTCGATCATGCGGGCGCAAAAGTCAGCGAAATACATGGGATCCTTCGGCGGGCTAGTGTGGTGGGGCGCGATCCCCTCCGATTCGGGCGTGAAGCAGAACGTGACGGTGGTCTCGAACTCGTCGAGCGCCTCCATCTGGCGGTCGAACCAGGCCTCCCATCCCGGGCGGTAACTGTCCGCCCAGCTGAGGCCGGTACGCAAATGAGTCACGCCGAGACGGCGCAGCCACCGGACGGCGTCGTCCAGGCGCGGGTCTTCGAAGTGGAACCATTGCATGATGCCCATGGCGGGCGTGTGCCGCGCAAAATGCTCCAAGGCAAGCTTCGGAGTGCCGTCCTCGCGAATTAAGCCCATGTAGAAATGGCGATAATAGGAGCTGCCCTCGGCTTCCTTGTGGCGAGTCGTCGCCCCCCAATGGTGGGGCAGGTCGAACAGCGAATACCAGAAGAGGCGCGGCACCCGGCCGAGCAGCAGCTCGGCGGTGCGGTCGACTCCGAACACCTGCACCTCCTCGGCGCCGAAGCTTCCGACCCCGACCTCGGTCGCCCAGATTTGGTGATCGGGCGCGGCCGCCTCGATCTCGGCGACCTTGTCGGGCCAGGCGTGGATCGGCCACAGGTTCCAGTCCAGCGGGAAACCATGGACCCCGATGGCGTCGACATGGTCGAGAACGCCATAGCCTTCGAGGCGTCCGATAAAGGCCGGGTCGATCGGCGAGATGCCGCCGAGCACCCGGGTCACGGCCGGGTTGACGGACGCGATCGCCTTGCCGGCCTCGGTGACGAGGCGGCCGAACATCGTCCATTCCGGGTCGATCTCCGGGTCCCAATGCGATTTGTTGTTGGGCTCGTTCCAGATCATCGCGGCTTCGATCGCCAACGTCTCACCCCTTCCGCGGATAGACCGCACCGGTGCCGCGCTCCTGATAGGGCATTTCGGCCCTGCGGCAAATGTAGACCTCGTCCTCGGCCCGAGTCTCGATGGCGAAACCGCTCGCGCGCAGCATCGCCTCGGCGCAGGCGCGGTTTGGCACCCACCAGTTGGTCCAGTCATGCGCATATTCGCGCTCGACAAAGTGGAGCTTCGGATAGCCGCTCTCGTGGAAGATGTCGGTCTCCTCGAACGGATAATCGTCCGCCAGAGGCAGCACGGCCGCCGAGCCGCGCTGCATCGACTGGAAGATGAGCAGGTCGCCGGCGACATGTTCATGGATCAGGTCGAGCGCGAGCAGGGGGTGCCGGAGGTGGTAGAGGACGCCCATGAAGATGACGACGTCGAACCGCTCGCCCAAAGCGGCGACGTCGTAGACCGAGAGCTCGCGAAACTCGATATTGTCATAGCCCAGGGTCTCGGCGGCGAAACGGGCCTGGGCGAGGTAGCGCTCGTCCGAATCGATGCCGACGACGCGGCCGGCGCCGCGCCGCTTCATCTCCATCGAATAGAAGCCGGCATTGCAGCCGATGTCGAGCACCGTCCGGCCCGCCAGGTCCGCCGGAAGGTGCGCGGCGAAGCGCCTGAACTTCACGTTCGGATAGTCGCCCAGGAAATGATCGGGCGCCGTCGCCACCCCGCCCAGGTCCAGATTGTGGAACCAGGGGCCGAGCGCCCGCACCTTCTCTTCGAGCGCGCGGGTCTCGAGGCTGATCGAACGGGCTGCCAGGTTCATTGATAGAGCCTTTCGTTGACGGTCATGATGCGCGCGCCCCAGCCGCCGAGGGCCAGGCGCGAGACGGAGGCGGGGTCGGCGTCGAAGCGGAACAGATTGTCGAGCGGCAGGCCGAGATAATGGGCGATGACGCCGCGGATGATGTCGCAATGGCTGACGCAGGCGACTCCGGCTCCGGGATGCTCGGCGGCGATGGCTTCAAGGGCCGCGGTCGCTCGAGCCACCGCTTCGGCCATGCTCTCGCCGCCGGGGGGACGGGCGGTGCCGCGCGCCTCGTTCCAGACGCTCCAGGCCGGATCGCCCTCGAGATCGTCATAGCTTCGCCCGGTCCAGTCGCCGAAATCGAGCTCGTCGAGGGCATCCGAGATCCGCACCTGGAGCTCGTGCGCCTCGGCGATCTGGCGGGCGGTGTAATAGGCCCGCTCGCGAGGCGAGGAATAGACCGCCGCGATCGGCTCGACCGCGAGCAGGTCGGCGACGATCTCCGCCTGCTCCAGCCCCTCGGCGCTGAGCGCGACGTCCCGCCGCCGCCCGGAAAGGACGCGTCCCAGCTCGACGTGCGCGGCATGGCGGATGAGCAGGATGGTGGCGGTCATTCATCCTCCCCATCGAGAATGGGGAGGGGGGCCATGCGAACCATGGTGGAGGGGTAGCCGCCGCGGCACGGCAGGAACGCGCCCGTTCCTCCGCGCCCGGTTCCCGTTACCCCTCCACCACATGTGGTTCCCCTTCCCCCGAGCCTCGCTCGCGGGGAGGATGGCTGCCTTTGAAACCCTCATCAGGCCGAACCAACCGGCCAAGGCCGATAGTTGTTCCGCCGTTATGTACGGGGCCGGAACGATATTCATCCGGAACAATGCATTGGGTAGACGGGTTGATGTAGAAGATGCTGTCCTGGCTCTAATCTATGTTATTAACTTAGGATAAAGGGCTTGGCTTGATCGACATGTCCTTGGAATTTGTGCTTACTACTCAAGCTAACAAGTAAAATCATCGCCGGCTCTAGCTAATTCTCGCTAGGTCACCGAACGGCTTGCTGCGACTAGACGAAAGGAAGAAGGGGTTGAGCGAACGGGTATTGATTACGGGGGGAGCGGGGTTCATCGGCCGCGCCGTCACTCGGGAGCTTCTGGGCCGCGGCCACGAGGTCCGCATTCTCGACAGCCTGATCGAGCAGGTCCATGGGGACCGCGATCGGCCCGAAGATCTTCCTGGCGAGGTCGAGCTGATCCGGGCCGACGTGCGCAACGGCGACGCGGTCACCAAGGCGCTGAAGGGCGTGGACAGCGTCGTCCACCTGGCCGCCGAGGTCGGCGTCGGCCAGTCCATGTACGCGGTCGAGCGCTACACTTCGGTCAACGATGTCGGCACCGCCGTCCTGTTCGAGAAATTGATCGACGATCCGGTTCGCCGGATCGTCACGGCCTCGTCGATGAGCATCTACGGCGAGGGCCTGTACCGCGACGCCGACGGCGCGCTCGTCGAGGACGCGAAGCGGGCGCCGCGGACCGGCGAGGAGCAGAGCTGGGACCCGCTCGATGCCCGGGGGCGGCCGCTCGCCCCGGTCGCTACGCCCGAATGGAAGCGGCCGGACCTCGCCTCGATCTACGCGCTCGGCAAATATGTGCAGGAGCGCACCACCCTGATCATGTCGCAGGCCTATGGCATGGAAGGCGTCTGCCTGCGCCTGTTCAACGTCTACGGGCCGGGCCAGGCGCTCTCCAATCCCTATACGGGCGTCCTCGCCATCTTCGCTTCTCGGCTGCTCAACGGCCAGCCGCCGATGATCTTCGAGGACGGCGAGCAGCGCCGCGACTTCGTCTATGTCGGGGACGTCGCCCGCGCCTTCGCCGAAGCGCTGGAGCTGCCGCAGGCGGCGGGCGAGGTGTTCAACATCGGCTCCGGCGCCGACCGCTCGGTGACAGAAGTGGCCGAAGAGCTCGCCCGGGCCATGGGGCGAAGCGACATCGCTCCGAGCGCCGTCGGCAAATCGCGCATCGGCGACATCCGCCATTGCTTCTGCGACGGAACCAAGGCGGCGGAGATGCTCGGCTTCCGCGCTCGTCAGGACTTTCGCGAGGGTCTCGCCGAGCTTGCCGAGTGGGTGGCCCTCCAGACCGCCGACGACCGGGTCGACGAGGCCCGCGCCGAGCTCGAGGCGAGGGGGCTGGTGGCATGAGCCGGGCCGATCTTAGCCGTCATCCCGGCGAAGGCCGGGATCCAGGAACACGGTGCCCTTCGTCGCGCCTCGTGCCTCCATCCCCGCTCCGATGTTCATGGATCCCGGCCTTCGCCGGGATGACGGGAAGGGGAGGCGCCGCATGACCCGGGCCGCCCCCGATTCCCGCCCGGTCCTCGTCACCGGGGGCGCCGGCTTCATCGGCTGCAACATCGCCAATGCGCTGGCCGAGCGGGGCCATGAGGTATTGATCTACGACGCCCTTTCCCGCCCGGGCGTCGAGAACAACCTCGCCTGGCTGAAGGAGCGGCACGGCGAGCTGATCATGCCCGTCGTGGCCGATATACGCGACGAGGACGCGCTCGCCCGGGCCGCCCGCGAGGCGCAGGCGGTCTACCACATGGCGGCACAGGTCGCCGTGACCACCTCGATGGTCGACCCGCGCGAGGATTTCGAGGTCAACATCCGCGGAACCCTGAACCTGCTCGACGCGGTACGGATGCGGGGCGACGGCACTCCGGTCATCTTCGCTTCGACGAACAAGGTCTATGGCGACCTGGCCGACCTCGAATTCCGCCTCGACGCCGGCAAATATGTCGCGGTCGACCCGCTCGTCGCCGGCTCCGGGATAAGCGAGCGGCGCCCGCTCGATTTCCACACGCCTTACGGCTGCTCGAAGGGCGCGGCCGACCAATATGTCCTCGATTACGCCCGCAGCTTCGGAATGCGCACCGCCGTGCTCCGGATGAGCTGCATCTACGGAGTCCGGCAGATGGGCACCGAGGATCAGGGCTGGGTCGCCCATTTCCTGATCAGGGCCCTGGAGGGGAAGCCCGTCACCCTCTACGGCGACGGCTGCCAGGTGCGCGACATCCTCGACGTCTCGAATGCGGTCGAGGCCTATCTCAAGGCGTGGGAGCGGATCGACCGGATCAAGGGGCGCGCCTTCAACCTCGGTGGCGGCCCGGCCAATGCGGTGAGCCTGCGCGAGCTGCTGTCGCATATCTCGGATCTGCTCGGCCGCGAGGCGGAGGTCGAGTTCGCCGACTGGCGCGCGGGCGACCAGCGCTACTTCGTCGCCGATACAAGAGCGATCTCCGAGGCGCTGGATCTGTCTCCGGCGGTGCCGTGGAAGCAGGGCGTCGCGAACCTTCTCGAATGGCTGCGCGAGTCCCGCCGCCCCTCCCTGGAAGGGAGGGGCCGGGGGTGGGAGGCGAGCGAAGCTCGCCCCGAGGCCCCGGAGGAAAGCCCCCGCCCCGGCATCGGGCCGGGACAGGGGCTACCCACCCCCAGCCCCTCCCTTGCCGGGAGGGGGATGTGAGCGCGGCCCTCCGGATCCTCATCACCGCCGACGCCGTGGGGGGCGTGTGGCAATACAGCCTCGACCTCGCCCGGGGTCTTTCGCGGCTGGGCCATGAGACGGTGCTCGCGCTGATGGGTCCCGCCGCCACGTCCGAGCAGATCAAGGCCGCGGCCCGGGTCCCCGGGCTTCGGCTCGTCGACACCGGCCTCGAGCTCGACTGGCTGGCGAAGGACGAAGCTTCGCTGGTCCACGCCGCGGAAGCGGTCGCGGCGCTCGCCGCGGAGGCCGGGGCCGACCTCGTCCAGCTCAACACGCCGGCGCTGGCCGCGCTCGCCGATTTCGGCCGGCCGGTGGTCGCCGTGCTCCACAGCTGCGTCGCCACCTGGTGGGAGGCGGTGCAGGGCACGACGCTTCCCGGCGATTTCGCCTGGCGCACCGACCTTGTCGGCAAGGGCCTCAGGGCCGCCGGTGCCGTCGTCACTCCCACCTCCGCCTTCGGCGAGGCGGTGAAGCGCCGCTACCGGCTGAAGGAGGCGCCGCGCACCGTCCATAACGGACGCTCGCCGCTGGCCGTGCCGGCGGGAGCGCCGCACGACTTCGTCTTCACCGCCGGCCGGCTGTGGGACGAGGGCAAGAATCTGGGACTGCTCGACGCCGCCGCCGGCAGGATCGGAGTGCCGGTCCGAGCCGCGGGGCCGCTGGCCGGGCCGAACGGCGCTCAGGTGATCTTCGACAACATCCACTGCCTCGGCACGCTCGACGAGGATGAACTGGGACGCTGGCTGTCGGCGCGTCCGGTCTTCGTCTCGGCGGCGCTTTACGAGCCGTTCGGCCTCGCCGTCCTCGAAGCCGCTTCGGCCGGCTGCGCGCTCGTCCTCGCCGACATTCCGACGTTCCGCGAGCTGTGGGACGAGGTGGCGATCTTCGTCGATCCGCGCGACGAGACGGGCTTCGCCCGCGCCATCGGCGATCTCGTCGGCGACGATTTCGAGCGGGCGGTGCTGGGCCGTGCGGCAAAGGAGCGCGCGGAGCGCTACACCCCCGAGGCGATGGCCGCGCAGATGGCGAGCCTCTACCGCTCGCTTCTCCCGGCGGTGCGCGGGCCGGTGCTGGCGGCGGCCCGGATGACTTTGGGGGCGGCGGCGTGAAGTTCGTATACTTCACCCACTCGCTGGCCTCCTGCTGGAACCATGGCAATGCCCACTTTCTCCGCGGCGTCCTGCGCGAGCTGATCGCCCGCGGCCATGAGGTCAGGGCCTGTGAGCCGGAGGGCGCGTGGAGCCTCGCCAATCTGCTCAAGGACCATGGCGAGGAGGGGCTTCGGGCCTGGCGAGACGCCTATCCCGAGCTGAGCTCGACGGCCTACGGCCCCGACGCCGATCTGGCCGAGTTGGTCGACGGCGCCGACGTCGTCATCGTCCACGAGTGGAACGACCAGGATCTGGTCGCCCGCCTCGGCCGGTTGAACGGGCGCTTCCTGCTCCTCTTCCACGACACCCACCACCGCGCCGTCAGCGATCCGGCCGCGATGCGCGGCTACGACCTCTCCCGCTACGACGGGGTGCTCGCCTTCGGCGCCACCCTCGCCGAGGTCTACCGGCGCTGGGGCTGGGGCGACCGGGCCTTCGTCTGGCACGAGGCCGCCGATCTCCGCCACTTCCACCCGCCGGCCGGGGAGGGCGAGCGCTCGGGCCTCGTCTGGATCGGCAATTGGGGCGAGGGCGAGCGCACCAGGGAGCTCGAGGAATATCTCTTCCGCCCCGCCCGGGCCGCCGGCTTGCCGCTCGACGTCTGGGGGGTGAGGTATCACGAGACCGCGAAGCGCAAAGTGCGCCGCCACGGAGGCCGGTATCACGGCTGGCTCGCCAATGCCGAGGCGCCGGCGGTCTTCTCCCGGTTCATGGCGACGATCCACGTGCCGCGGCGATTCTATACCAGGCTGCTGCCCGGCATCCCGACGATCCGGGTCTTCGAAGCCCTCGCCTGCGGAATCCCGCTGCTCTGCGCGCCCTGGGATGATTCCGAGGGGCTGTTCCGTCCCGGCCGGGACTATCTTCTCGCCACCGACGGCGCGGAGATGACGGCGCTCCTCGGGGCGCTGCGCGACGACCCGGAAATGCGCCGCTCGCTCGCGCACGACGGTCTCGAGACGATCCGCGCCCGCCACACCTGCGCCCATCGCGCCGACGAGCTTCTGGGCATCGTCGGGCGGCTTGGAGCTTCTGCCGAGCTGAGGGAAGTCGCATGAAGATCGCCTTCTACGGGTCGAGCCTGCTCAGCTCCTACTGGAACGGCGCGGCGACCTATTATCGCGGCCTGCTCCGCGATCTGGCCGGGCGCGGCTACCAGATCACCTTCTACGAACCCGACGCCTTCGGCCGTCAGCAGCACAAGGACATGGACGCGCCGGACTGGGCGCGGTCGGTCGTCTACGACGCCACCGCGGACGCGTTGCGCGAAGTGCTCGAAGAAGCCCGCGCCGCCGACATCGTGGTCAAGGCGAGCGGCGTCGGCGTGTTCGACACCGAGCTGCTCGAAGGGATCATCGAGCATAGCCGCGAGGACGCCCTGCGCATCTTCTGGGACGTCGACGCCGCCGCCACTCTCGACGAGATGCGCGCCGACGAAAGCCATGTCGTCCGCCGGACCCTCGAGTCGCTCGACATGGTGCTGACCTATGGCGGCGGGCCGCCGGTGATCGAGGCTTATGAAGGCTTCGGCGCCCGCCGCTGCATCCCGATCTACAACGCGCTCGATCCGGCCACCCACCATCCGGTCGAGCCGGATCCCGCCTTCGCCGCCGACCTGGCCTTCCTCGGCAACCGGCTCCCCGACCGCGAGGCGCGGGTCGAGGAATTCTTCCTCCGCGCCGCCGCGGCGCTGCCCGAGCGAAGCTTCCTGATCGGCGGCAACGGCTGGGAGACAAAGGGGATGCCCGGCAACGTCCGCCACCTCGGCCACGTCTACACGCACCAGCACAACGCCTTCAACGGCTCGCCCCTGGCGGTGCTGAACGTGGCCCGGGACTCGATGGCGAATATCGGCTTTTCGCCGGCGACCCGGGTGTTCGAGGCCGCCGGCGCCGCCGCCTGCCTGATCACCGATGCCTGGGAAGGGATCGAACTGTTCCTCGCTCCGGACGAGGAAGTGCTCGTCGCCCGGGACGGCCGGGACGTCGCCGATCATGTCGCCGCCCTCACTCCGGACCGCGCCGCCGCGATCGGCGAAGCGGCGCTGCGCCGGGTCCTCGCCGAGCATACCTATGCGCACCGGGGCGAGCAGGTGGATGCGATCTGGCGCGCGGAGCGGCAGCCGGAACGGAGCGCGGCCTGATGCGCCTCGTCCTCCTCGGCCTCTCCCTATCCTCCAGCTGGGGCAACGGCCACGCCACGACCTTTCGCGCCCTGCTCAAGGCCTTCGCCGCGCGCGGCCACGATATCCTCTTCCTCGAGCGCGACGTGCCCTGGTATGCCGCCAGCCGGGACGTCACCGACCCCGATTATTGCCGCCTCGAATATTATGACAGCCTCGACTCGCTCGAGCGCTGGCGCTGGGAAGTCGGCGAGGCGGATGCGGTGATCGTCGGCTCCTACGTCCCGGAGGGGGTGGCGGTCGGCCGGTGGGTGCAGACCCATGCCCGCGGCGTCACCGCCTTTTACGACATCGACACGCCGGTGACGCTCGCCAAGCTCGAGCGGGCGGATTTCGAATATCTCACGCCGGACCTCATCCCCGGTTTCGACCTCTATCTGTCCTTCACCGGCGGGCCGACGCTGCGCCACATCGAGCGGCATTACGGCTCTCCGGCCGCCCGCCCCCTCTATTGCTCGGTCGACCCGGAAGCCTATCCGCCGCTCGATCTGCCGAAACGATGGGATCTCTCCTATCTGGGCACCTACAGTCCGGACCGCCAGCCAACCCTCGACCGGCTGCTGATCGAGCCGGCGCGGCGCCTGCCCGACCGCCGGTTCGTGGTCGCCGGCCCCCAATATCCGGACGGGATCGACTGGCCGGCCAACGTCGAACGGATCGACCATCTTCCGCCGGCGGAGCATCCGGCTTTCTACTGTTCATCCCGGTTCACCCTGAACGTCACCCGGGCCGACATGATCGCCGCCGGCTGGTCGCCGTCGGTGCGGCTGTTCGAGGCGGCGGCCTGCGCCGTTCCGGTCATTTCGGACCGGTGGGAGGGTCTGAGCGAGCTGTTCGCGCCGGGCTCGGAGATCCTGCTCGCCGACGATTCCGGAGCGGTCGTGGAAGCCCTCGCCGGCGGCGACGTCGGAATCGGCCGGGCCGCCCGCGAGCGAGTGATGCGCGGCCACCGGTCGGCGGACCGGGCGGCCGAGCTCGAAACCTATATCCTGGACGCGAAGCGGGAGACGGCGCGCGAGACGCCGATGCCGGGACGGCAGGCCCAACCTGCCGAGTTGACGTGAACGGTCATTGTCGAAGAATCTGATCAAGGGAGCTGACTCGTGAAGAATGGAAACAACAAAAAGGTGGCGCTGGTCACGGGCGGCGCGGGATTCATCGGATCGCATCTGATCGACGCGCTGCTCGCGGACGGCGCCAAGGTCATCTGCCTCGACAGCTACCTGACCGGCCGGCCGCAAAACCTTCGGCACCTGGAGCGCGAGCCTCGCTTCGATTTCATCGAGGCGGACGTGATCGATGCCCTGCCGGGCCCGATCGCCCGCGCCCGTCCCACTCACATCTACAATCTCGCCTGTGCCGCCTCGCCGCCCCATTACCAGGCGGATCCCGAGCATACGATGCTGACCAACGTGCTCGGCGCCCGCAACCTGCTGCGGCTGGCGGAGGAGACCGGGGCCCGATTCCTGCTCAGCTCGACCAGCGAGGTCTATGGGGATCCGGAGGTGCATCCGCAGCCCGAACATTATCGGGGCTGGGTGAACTGCACCGGCCCTCGCGCCTGCTACGACGAAGGGAAGAGGGCGGCGGAGACCCTGACCTTCGACTTCCAGCGGCTGGGGCGCGCCGATGTCCGGGTCGCCCGGATCTTCAACACCTACGGGCCGCGCATGCGCCCGGACGACGGCCGGGTCGTGTCCAACGTCGTCTGCCAGGCGCTCGCGGGCGACGACATCACCGTCTATGGCGACGGCAACCAGACCCGCAGCTTCTGCTACGTCAGCGACCTGGTCGACGGGCTGATGCGGCTGATGGACAGCGACGTCGCCGACGGCCCGGTCAACCTCGGCAATCCGCACGAGCTCAACGTCATGGACCTGGTCGAGCGGGTCCTGCGCCTCACCGGCTCCACCTCGGCGGTCGTGCACCGGCCGCTCCCGGTCGACGATCCGCGCCGCCGCAAGCCCGATATCTCGCGGGCCAAGGCGCTGCTGGGATGGGAGCCGAAGGTCCCGCTCGAGCAGGGGCTGGAAGCGACCGCCGCCTGGTTCGCCGAGGAGCGCCGCGACGTCTGGCAGGGCGTCGGCCGCACGCGCGCGGTGAAACAGGATGCCGGCGAGCCGCTCGTCGTAGGCGTGGCGGCGGAATAACCCTCCCGTTTCACGTGGCTCCCCTCGCCGCCGCTCCGCGGCACGGAGGATTTTAGCGGGCGAACAGATTCGCCGGGTTCGCCATCGCCTTGATCTCGAGCGCGTTGCCGGAGGGATCGAGGAAGAACATCGTCGCCTGCTCGCCGGGACGGCCGCGGAAGCGGACCGTCGGCTCGATGACGAATTCGGTGCCCGCCGCTTTCAGCCGCTCGGCCAAGGCTTCCCACGCCGGCATGTCGAGCACCGCGCCGAAATGCGGCACCGGCACGTCATGCCCGTCGACCGGATTGTGATGCCGCCGCCTCTCCATATCCGGATCGAGATGGGCGACGATCTGGTGGCCGAAGAAGTCGAAATCGATCCACTCGTCCGCGCTTCGCCCTTCCCGGCAGCCGAGCAGGCCGCCGTAGAAGGCACGGGCGGAGTCGAGATCGTGGACCGGAAAGGCGAGGTGGAAGGGGGGCAGGGTCATGCCTCCCCTCTAGGCGCCCCGCACGGATTGTAAATTCATGAGTTTCCGCCGAAGGAGCGCCGCGTGAAGTCCCTCGCTCTCGCTTTCCTGGCCGGCCTCGCCGCCGCCTGCGGGTTCCAGCCGCTCGGCCTCTGGCCGCTGACGCTGGCCGCCTTCGCTTTCCTGCTCTGGCTGGTGCGAACCGCGCCGGGGCTGCGCGGAGCGCTCGCGCTCGGCTGGTGGTTCGGGGTCGGCCATTTCGTGCTCGGCCTCAACTGGATCGCGACGGCCTTCACCTATCAGGCCGAGATGCCGGCCTCGCTCGGCTATGTGGCGGTCGTCCTGCTCTCGCTCTACCTGGCCGTCTATCCGGCCGCCGCCGCCGGTCTCGCCTGGCGGTGGGGGCGCGGGGACGATCTTCGCCTGGTGCTGGTTTTCGCCGCCGCCTGGATCGTGACCGAATGGCTTCGCGCGACCCTGTTCACCGGCTTCGCCTGGAACCCGCTCGGAGTGTCGCTGGTGGCGACGCCGGTGGCCTGGTCGTCGCGCGTGGCCGGCACCTACGGCCTTTCCGGCCTGACCGCCCTGCTCGCCGGCGCCGTCCTGCTCCTGGCCTTGCGCGAGTGGCGCCCGGCCGCGGCCGCGGCGGCGGGCGTGGCGCTGCTCACCGCCGTCGGCTTCGCGGCGGGCGGACAGGCGGTCGGCCCGGCCGGGCCCGCGCTTCGCATCGTCCAGCCGAACATCGGCCAGCAGGACAAATGGCGGGAGGGCTTCGAGGACGAGAATATGGCGCGGCTCCGGCGCCTGTCGGAATGGGGCGGAAACGAGCCGCGCCTCCTGCTCTGGCCCGAGGCGGCGGTGACGAGGCCGCTCGAAAACGGCTTGCGGGACGCCGGTCACGTCATCGAGGTGCTGGAGCTCCGCCGCGACGTCGCCGCCATGCTCGGCGACAAGGACCTGCTCCTCACCGGCGGGATCACCTGGCGCTCACCGAACGGACTCAAGGTGACCAGCGCCACCAACAGCGTCTTCGCTCTCGATCGCTCCGGCCGGATCCTCGGCCGCTACGACAAGGCGCACCTCGTCCCTTACGGCGAATATCTGCCGATGCGGCCGATCCTCTCCGCTCTCGGCCTCTCGCGGCTGGCCCCGGGCTCGCTCGATTTCGATCCAGGCCCGGGCCCGCGGACGCTCGATCTGCCGGTCATCGGCAAGGCCGGCTTCCAGCTCTGCTACGAGATCATCTTCTCGGGCGAGGTGGTGGACCGGAAGAACCGTCCGGCCTTTCTGTTCAATCCGTCGAACGACGCCTGGTTCGGCGCCTGGGGACCGCCTCAGCACCTCGCCCAGGCCCGGCTCCGGGCAGTCGAGGAGGGGCTGCCGGTGCTGCGCGCGACTCCGACCGGAATTTCCGCGGTGATCGACGCCGACGGGAGGCTGCTGCGCAGCCTCCCGTGGCGAACCGCCGGAATCATCGACACCCGCCTGCCCCCGCCCCACGCGCCGACCTGGTTCGCCCGTCTCGGCAATATCCTGCCCCTGCTGCTCGCGCTCCTGCTGTCCGCGTCGGCAATGATGGCGCAGCGCATTGCAGGGCGGCGCAAAGGCGGCTAGGGAGCACGCATATAAGGATATCTTTATATCCTGCTCTCCCTCAGCTTCCAGGAAGGCCGGTTTCTCCCGATGCGCAGCAATTACCTCTTCACGTCCGAATCCGTGTCCGAAGGCCATCCCGACAAGGTGTCCGACCAGATTTCCGACGCCGTCGTCGATCTCTTCCTCGCCAAGGACCCGGAGGCGCGCGTCGCCTGCGAAACCCTGGTGACGACCCAACGCATCGTCATCGGCGGCGAGATTCGCTGCAAGGGCGTTTATGACGAGGAGCAGTTCGCCGACACTCACGGCTGGGCGCCGGGCGTGCGCGACGAGATCGAGCAGGCGGTGCGGCACGTGGTCGAGAAGATCGGCTACGAGCAGGACGGCTTCCACTGGCAGACCGCGACCTTCGAGAATCACCTTCACGGCCAGTCGGCGCATATCGCCCAGGGCGTCGACGAGACCGGCAACAAGGACGAAGGCGCCGGCGACCAGGGCATCATGTTCGGCTACGCGACGGATGAAACCCCGGACCTCCTGCCGGCGACTCTTTATTATTCCCACCGGATCCTGGAGCGGCTCGCCGCCGACCGTCACAGCGGCGCCGCGCCCTTCCTCCAGCCCGACGCCAAGAGCCAGGTGACTCTGCAGTATGAGAATGGCGCCCCGGTCCGGGCCACGGCCCTGGTCGTCTCCACCCAGCATGCCGCCGGCTATTGCGACGATGGCCGGGAGGGCTCCGACCCCGCCCGCTACAAGGAGCTGCGCGACTATGTGGTGGGCGTGTTCCACGACGTGCTGCCGGAAGGCTTCATCACCGACGAGACCAGGATCTACGTCAATCCGACCGGCCGTTTCGAGATTGGCGGGCCCGACGGCGATGCCGGCCTGACCGGCCGCAAGATCATCGTCGACACTTACGGCGGCGCGGCCCCGCACGGAGGCGGCGCGTTCAGCGGCAAGGACCCGACCAAGGTGGACCGCAGCGCCGCTTATGTCAGCCGCTATCTCGCCAAGAACGTGGTCGCGGCCGGCCTCGCCAAGCGCTGCACCATCCAGCTGTCCTACGCGATCGGAATCGCCGAGCCGCTGTCGCTCTACGTCGATCTTCACGGCACGGAGAGCGAAGGAGTCACGGCCGAGCGGCTCGAAGAGGTGCTTCCGACGCTGGTGCGGCTGACGCCCAAGGGCATCCGCACCCATTTGAGCCTCAACAAACCGATCTATCTCGCGACCGCCGCCTACGGCCATTTCGGCCGGCAGCCCGAAGGCGACCTGTTCACCTGGGAACGGACCGACCTGGTCGAGAAGCTGAAGGCGGCTCTCTAGTCCTGGCCGCGGCCGGCACGATCGGCCGCGGCACCCTCCCTTGTCTTTCGATAAGCGCCTGATACTCTTGCGCGAAATCGAGGGGGGTCGAGATGGGGCCGATAGCGAAGGCTGCCGCGCTTGCGGCGATGATGCTCTGCATCGGCGCGGCCCAGGCCCAGCCGCAGGGGCCGCGGCCGATCGAGCTCTCCGCGAAGGCGGCGTTCAATCATCGTCATTCGAAGGTCCAGCTGCCGCCCGTCCTCGCGGGCCTGCCCCGCACCAAGGCGATGGAGCTTGAGCCGGACCAGCTCGACACCATCTCCGAATATGCGACGTCGGACCTCTCCGAATCCTATACGGTCTACATCTATCGGAACGTCGCCGGCGGCCTGCCGGTCTGGTTCGACGGTGCCCGCCGGATGATCGAGCGCCGTGCCGAGCTCGGCGTCGCGACCCTGCACTCGGCCGGGGAATTCGTTCCGCCGGGGCGCGCCAATGCGAGCGGGCTCCTCGCCACCTATGGCGTCGCCGGCACGAACTATCGAAGCAGCGGCGTGGCGCTGGTTCCGGTGGGCGAGTGGCTGATCAAGCTGCGGGCGTCGTCCCGGTCCCTTTCTCCCGCCCAGCTCGACGCGCGGATGAAGGCGGCGCTGGCCGAGATAGCCTGGCCCGACAAGATGGCGCCGGCGCCCGAGGCCGTGGCGGTCGCGCCCTGCGCCACCTCGCTCGCTTTGTCGGGAGATGCGAAGCCCGTCGGGAAGGATGATGAAAGCGGCGCAGCGATGCTGGTCGGCGCCTTGCTCGGCCAGGGCGGCGCGGACGAGAAGCCGTCCGACCAGCCGCCGCCAGCGACCCGCTGGTGCCGCGACTCCATCGAGCTTCCGGAGGCGGGGGTCTATCGCGCCGACGAGCGGAAGGACGGCTATTTCCTCGCGATCGCCGACGCCGGCCGCGGAATCAGCGTCGGGCCCAGCGCCGCCCATCTCCTCATCCAGGCCGACAAGGAGAAGCCCGGTCGCGAGCGCTATGAAGTGCGGTTGATTCTCCTGTCGCAGACGATGGCGTCGACGCTGCTGGACCGGCTGCCGCCGCCCGCTCAGGCCCTCGCCATCGCCAAGGAGGGCCGCTTCGCCACCTCGTTCGGTACCTGGGGCGAGGGCAAGGGGCGGCTCACCATCGGTCCGGACGCGCTTCAGTGACCCCGCTCGAGACTGGATCGCGCCCTCTCCCGACAAGGCGTCGCCTGTTCACGCCTCGATGCAGCGGACCCGCCAGGTCCGCCCGTCGCGGACGAGGGTGCCGATGGCGGGGCGCCCCTTGAGCTTCGGCTGGAAGGTGGCGCGCAGCTTGGCCTCGAAGCGGTTCCGCTGCGGGTCGAGCAGGTCGATCCAGAGATATTGAGAGTCGATCCAGGTCTGGCCGAGGACGAGCGGGCCGCCGCCGTCATGCGGGGCGGCGAGCTGGCTTTGTCCTTCCCGGATCCAGACCGAGAACGGGCGCGGCGACAGGCCGTGGCCGATTCCGACGATGAGCGTCGGCCCCGCTCCGGCGACCGGCTTGCATTCGAAGCCGCCGGTGGCCCAGGCGGGGCTCGAGCAGGCGAGGGCGGCGGCGGCGAGGGCGTATCTCATGGCGGACTCTTGGCTGTTGGGCCTGCGCAGACTAGGCGCGGCGAGGTGAACGATCCCAGTACCATCCGCAGGCTCTACGGCCGCCGTTCCGGGCACAGGCTGCGCGGCGGCCAGGAGGCGTTGCTCGAACGGCTGCTGCCGGCGCTGAGCGTGCCGGAGGAGGGGCCGGTCACCTCGGAGCGGCTGTTCGGCGATAGCCGGCCGCTCCATTTCGAGATCGGATTCGGCTCCGGCGAGCATCTCGCCTGGCGCGCCGATCTGCTCCCCGACCACGGCTTCATCGGCGCGGAGCCCTTTCTCAACGGCGTCGTCGGAGCGCTCCAGCACGTGCGCGACCGGGGCCTCGCCAACATCCGCCTGCACATGGGCGACGCGCTCGACGTGCTGGAGCGGGTGCCGGACGGGGCCTTGACCATGGTCTACCTGCTCCACCCCGACCCGTGGCCCAAGGCTCGGCACGCCAAGAGGCGGATGGTCAATCCCGGCCCGCTCGATCTCATCGCCGCCAAGCTGAAGCCGGGCGGCGAGTTCCGGCTCGGCACCGACGATCCCACCTATTGCCGCTGGTCGATGATGGTGATGACCGGGCGCCGCGACTTCGAGTGGCTGGCGGAGAGCGCCGGCGATTTCCTCGCCCGCCCGGGCGGGTGGCCGGAAACCCGCTACGAGGCCAAGGCGCGCCGGAAGGGCCACGAAGTCTGGTACTTCAGGTACCGGCGGGTATAGCTGACGCGATGACTCGGGAGCAGGGGGCGATTCCGGACTGGCGGGCGCGGGGCCGGGTTCTGGTCGCGGTCGGGCTGTTCCTGGTGCTGTTCATCGGGGCGATCGCCTGGAACCTCGCGCCGGTCATGCTTCGGCCGGGCGTGGCGGTCGGCGGCACGACCTTCACCGGGACCGAGAGCCAGGGGCGGATATTCCTCGGCCTCTTCGCCCTGGTCGGGTTGTTCGGCGCCTTCTGCGTCGCCAACGGCGCCTTCATGATGGCGACCGGCCGCCGCAGCCCGCCGCTCATGCGGATATTCCTGCTGCTCTTCCTGCTGCTCCTCGCGCTCGGCTGGGCGGTCCGGCGCGGGCTGGTCTAGGACCGGGGCCCCGGATGCGCCGCCGTCGCTGAAGGCCTGCCAGCGGCGGGCTCAGGCGGCCGGAACCGGCCCGAAGACGCGGCTGATCAGATACTGGCGGAACGATTCGCGGGTGCCGTGCTCGAGGTGCCACAGGACCATCGCCGAGGCCGTGACGACGTCGTCGGTCTGCGGATCGGCAGGAGCCGCCGTTCGCGGGTCGTCATCGCACGAATCGTCGCGCCTCGGCGGAGCGTCGGCGGCCTTGTGTCCGCCCGGCGCGTCGCGCTCCTGCGCCTTGTAATTGAAATAGGCCGTGGGATAGCTGCAGACCACGCGCGGCTCGAAGCCGTGCGGCTCACCGCTATGCGGCAGCGGCGAGCCTATGCGACGAGACGCGTGGGACTGGGAAAAGCTGTCCTGAACCAGATGGAGAAGCGATCCGCGCGCGGCAAGCCGAGCCATGCGACGGCCCTTGTCCGGATCGCCGGGCTCCGGGCACGTGCTCGAGGACAATGGGTTGCCGCACGTCAGGGCGAAGAACGTCGAGACCGTCCACTCTGAATAGCCGCCGGTCTCGCATCTCATCATCTGCTTCAGCGACTCCGGCTCGAGATCGACAGCGGAACAATAATTCATGTCGAGCAGCCGCCGGCCGTCGTCGAGCCGGGTGTCCCGGGCGACTCGGAAGGCAAAGTCGGCCCAGTCCATTATTCGCCGATAGGTGTCCGCTGCGCTCTTGTCCTCGTCGACCGCCTGGGCGTGAAGGAATTGCAGCCGCCCGAAATGCGAGCTGCACAAGAGCCCGGCATCCTCGATCCTCCGGCTGGCGTCGACCCATTTGGGGCAGCCCTTCACGATGTTGTAGCCGATCTTCAGGAAAGACAGCCGTCGATCCTGTCGCGTCGGATCGTCCGACCAGCGCGAAGCCTTCTGGATGTCGCTGTAGCGCTCACCCCTGTTGCTCTTCGACCTGGCCGCCAGCTCCTTGCTGCTGCGCCAGCACCGCGAGGGTTGATCTCCCGCGGCCCGACGAAGGCAGTCCTCTGCCACGGCCGTCATCGATTCGTGCACGTCTCGCTTCAGCTGGAAGATTTTGTGGACCCGGATTTCGTAGCCGTGAGCAGCCGTCCCGGCGAACGCCGCGCCGATCAGCAGCCATTTCGATCGCTTCATAAAGACCAGCTCCTTCCCGATACCGGCATGGCTATGCCAGCTTTGTCGGGAAGCGCGTGATCGGTATCACGCCGGCTAGCGCGCCGGAGTCAGCTTCAGGAGCCTTCCGCCCTCGCCGTCCTCGAGCAGCCAGACCGACCCGCCGGGCCCCTGCTCGACCTCGCGGATGCGCTTGCCCATGTCCCAGCGCTCCACCTCGCGGGCGCCGGCGCCGTTGACGTCGACCCGGATCAGCGCCTTGCTCGACAGTCCGGCGACGAGGATGTCGCCGCGCCAGGCGGGAAAGGCCGAGCCTGAGTAGAAGATCATGTTGCCGGGCGAGATGACCGGGGTCCACGACACTTTGGGCGCCTCGAACTCGGGCCGGGTCGGGTGGTCGGGAATGTCCTTGCCGTCATAATGATCGCCGTTGGAGACGATCGGGTAGCCGTAATTCTTGCCCCGCTCGACGAGGTTCAGCTCGTCGCCGCCCTTGGGGCCCATCTCGATGTCCCACAGGCGGCCCGAGCCGTCGAAGGCGATGCCGAGCGGGTTGCGGTGGCCCAGTGACCAGATCTGGGCGGTGGCGCCGCCGCGGCTCGCGAACGGATTGTCCGCCGGAACGGTGCCGTCGTCGTTGAGGCGGACGATCTTGCCGAGCGTCCCGCTCATGTCCTGGGCCGGGGTGAATTCCTGGCGGTCGCCGTTGGAGACGTAGAGCTTGCCGTCGGGACCGAAGGCGACGCGGTGGCCGTAATGGCCGCGGCCGCTCAGCTTCGGCGTCTGCCTCCAGATGACCCGAAGGCCCTCGAGCCGGGGGCGGTTGCCGTCCTCGACGAAGCGCGCCCTGCCGACCACCGCGCCGCGGTTGTCGCCGGGGCCGGCCTCGACCCAGCTCAGATAGACCAGCCGGTTCTCGGCGAAACGGGGATGAAGCACAACGTCGCCGAAGCCGCCCTGGCCACCATAATCGACCTCGGGCGCGCCCGCGACGTCGCCGACCCGTCCGACGTCGCTCCACAGCAATTTCAGCTTGCCCTTCTTCTCGGTGATCAGCGCCCGCGGCCCAGGACCGGGCAGGAAGGCCATCGCCCAGGGTTCGTCGAACGCGGCGATCGGACGGACCTGGAACGGCCGCGCGCCGGACGAATTGGCCTGGGCGGCGCCGCTCTCGGCGGCTTCGCCGCCGGCGCTGCAGGCGGCGAGAAGAAGAAGGGGGATGAAACTGCGCATGGCAGGCTCCTTGGCGCGATGGTCCCCGCCGCCGAACATCCGGCGCCGGGTATGGGTTGCGGCCCCCGCCTTAAGGCCAAAGTACACGAAGTGAACACCATCCGCGCCCATTTTTACGGCCGAAGCGGAGGCGTCAGCATACCGGGCAATAGCCGGCGGCCCTCGTCGTCTCGTAGGTTCGCCGCACGATCTCCTCGAGGACCGCCGCGTCCACATCGGCCAGCTTGCCCAGATAGAGGCACGCCTTGGAGCGTTTGTGCTTGCCCAGCCTGGCGAGCAGCGCCTCGTATTCGGGGAAGCCGCCGACATAGAGAACGAGATTGGCGGAGCGCGGCGAGAAGCCGACAAGGGGCGAGTCGCCCTCATGGCCGCTGGCGTAGCGATAATGATAGCTTCCGAAGCCGACGATGGAGGGGCCCCACATCGTCGCGGGCTCCCCGGTGACTCGCTCCATCATCGCCCGCAGCGCCTTGCCGTCGGCGCGGCGCACCGGGTGAGCAACGCCCTCGAGGAAGTCATCGACGCTCGCATCGGTGGGCTTGGTCTTGGTCTCGGCCATGGGCACCTCCTTCAGCCCGTCGCTTGTATACCGGCCGGCCCCATATTGCAGAGCCATTTTGAGAATGAGGCAGCACCGCCTCTCGAGCGCTGGCGGGCGGCGGCGGTTCCGGCTAGCCTTGGCGGATGAAGCTCACCGCCCTCCTGCTCGCCGCCGCGCTGGCGGGCTGCGCGACGCCGGCAGCGGTCGAGGCGCCGCGGGACCGCTTCTTCCAGGGCCTCGCCGCTTTGTGCGGCAAGGCCTTCGAGGGCCGGATCGCAAGTCCGCCGGTCGAGGCGGACTCGGCCTTCGCCGGCAAGCGGCTGGTGATGCACGTGCGAAGCTGCACGGACGACCAAATCCGCATGCCCTTCAACGTTGGCGAAGATCGCTCGCGGACCTGGGTGGTCACCCGCACCGCCGCGGGCCTGCGCCTCAAGCACGACCATCGCCATGCCGACGGGAGCGAGGACAAGCTCACCCAATATGGGGGCGATTCGGTCGCGGCCGGGACGGCGGTCCGGCAGGAATTCCCCGCCGACGGCTTCTCGAAGGCGCTGTTCGCCCGCGAGAACATCCCCGCTTCGGCCACGAACGTCTGGGCGATGGAGGTGGACGGCCGCACCTTCGCCTACGAGCTTCGGCGGCCCGGGCGTTTCTTCCGGGTCGAGTTCGACCTGACCCACCCGGTGGCCCCGCCGCCCGCGCCCTGGGGCGCCCGCTGAGCCAGCCGAGGCTTCGTCCCGCGATGATCCGCCTGCCGCCGCTTCGCTCTTCCGCCCGCCGCCTGCGCGATCTTCTGCGTCCGCCGGGGGCGGTCGTGATCTCCTTTCCCAAATCGGGACGCACCCAGCTCAGGGTGATGCTCCACGCCGCGCGGCTTGAGGCGCTGTTCAGCCACGCCGGATCGAGCGAGGCGCGGGCGCTGGAGGCTCACGAGCTGACCGAAGCGCTCGATTACTGGCAGCGGCACCGGGTCCTGTTCATGATCCGCGATCCCCGCGACACCGCCGTCTCCGCCTGGTTCCAGGCGCGGCACCGGGCGGAGGTCTATCCCGGCGATCTCCCCGGCTTCCTTCGCGATCCGCGCTTCGGGATCGAGAAGATCCTGCTTTTCCACCTGATGTGGCTGGAGGCCCGGGAGCGGTTCCCCGACTTCGCCGTGCTTCGCTATGAGAGCCTTCAGTCCGAACCCGACCGCGCCTTCCGCGCCGCCGCGCGATTCCTCGCCGGCGTTCCGCCGGGGGACGGACGCGTTGCCCGCGCGGTCGAGGCCGGGCGGTTCGGCTCGATGCGCAGGCTCGAGGAAAGCGGCGAGGGGGCGGCCTTGTTCGGCCAGGCGCTGGCGCCGGGCAGGGGCGGAGGCCCGGAAAGCTACAAGACGCGGCGCGGCGTCGTCGGCGGCTGGCGCGACGAGTTCAGCGGCGAGGACTCGGCCTTCGCTGAGGCGCTGTTCCGGGAGCACGATTATTGGGCACGGCTCGACCGGGCCGGGGTCCCGGCGGCCTAGCCGTTGCCACCCGTGACCCGGCGGATGAAATGGCCGGCGGACACGGCCCTGAGGAGCTGGAACCGGTAGCGGTGGATGAGCTTCGGGTCGGTCCATGACTCCGGCCATTGGTCCTGGAGGCGTTGGAGCCGGTCGAGGTCGAGCGTCGCGGCCGTTGCCGGAAGCGGCGCCGACCGCTCGATCTCCCGGCCGATCGCCTCGCGGGCGGCTTCGAGGCCTTCGACCCAGTCGCTCGACTGGTAGCCCCGGCGGGTGGAACTCGCGACGGCTTCGGGCACCCGGTCGGCCAGCGCCCTGCGGGCGAGCGAGCGCATCACTCCGTCCTTCAGATATTGCTCGGCCGGGACCCGAAGGCAGAATTCCACGAGCCCTCGGTCGGACGTCGGATCGCGGACGTCGATTCCCCAGCCGCCGAGGGTGGCCTTGTTCTCGATTCCGGAATCGAAATGGGGAAGGGCGCCCAGCATCCATTGGGCCGCTGTGCGGACCGGCCGGTAGTCGAAGTCCCTTCCGGCCGCCTCGGCCCTTCGGACGAAATCCGGATCTTGCGCCGCCGCCGGGCTAATCGCGCCGAACCAGCCCGGCCCGCCGCGGCCGCGGCGCCGGGCGAGCGCCGCCCACAGGCCGCGGGGCACGAAGGGGCCGATCGTCGCGGCCGCGATCGTCCGGGTCCCGGTGCCTCGGCGGCGCAGCGCGGCGATCTCCCGCCCGAGCCGGAGCAGCCGGCCGGACTCGAGCAGTTCCGGAAGGCGATGCTCGCCCGAGTAACTGAGCGAGAGATTGCCGAACTGGGCGGTGAGCATGACGGCGAGGCCGCGCTTCTTCGCCTCGTCCTTGATCGCGTCGATCCAGACGGCGTTGCACAGGTTGAGCCTGGGCCGGTCGTAGAGGAGGAAGTTGCGGTCCAGCGAATCGAGCGGCGACCGGCCGCCGGTCTCGACCCGGACATGGTCGACATTCGGGTAGAGCGACGCCGTCTCGGCGGCGAGCGCGCCTTCGTCCGCGAGCCGGCCGGCCGGGACGAGGAGGCGGCTCCCCGGAGCGGGCGCGGCGGTAAAGGCGGCGACCCGGCCCCCTTGCTGCTGCATCAGCCTCGCCGCGGTCGCGGTGACGCCCGAGCTGTCGAGGCCGGCGCTGAGATGGGAGGCCACCGCCGCCCCGGCGCCGCGCAGTCGGGCGGCCACGGCGCGATCCAGCTTCTCGCGCATCGCCGCCACGTAATCGGCGCCGTCCTTCAGCCTGAGCGGCGAGACGTCCGGCTGCCAGTAGCGGCGGCCGTGGACGGAGTCGGGAGTGACGGTGACGACGTGCCCCGGCCTGACCCGCTCGATCCCGGCGAAAAAGCTTCCCTCTCCCGCGCTGTGGAAGAGGCCCAGGAAGTCGCCGACCCGGTCTTCGTCGAGGCGATACGGAATTTCGGGAAGCGCGTGGAGGCCCTTGGGCATCGAGGCGAACGCGAAGAATCCGTCGCCGCGGTGGTAGTGGAGCGGACGGTTGCCGGCGAAATCCCTGGCGAGGAGGAGGCGTTGCCGGGCCGGGTGCCAGACGGCGAAGGCGAAATCGCCGGCGAGCCGGTCGAGCACGGCCGTTTCCCAGCGCAGGTAACCGCGAAGCAGCAAAGCCGAGTCGCTGAGACGGGCGGCCTCCGCCGACGCTAGGTCGAGGGCGTCGGCAAGCTCTTCCCGATTGTCGAGCCGGACGTCTCCGACGAGCGTTATCCGCCCGTCCTCCGTGACCGCCGGCCCCCGGTCGAAACGGTCTTCGGGCAGGCGCCGGTAAAGCCGCCGGCCGAGCGCGATCCGGCCGTCCGACCATGAAGCGTCCTCCTGGCCGTAGACGGCCTGGGCGCGAAGCATCCGGGCGCAGGCGTCGCGGGCGTCGCGCGAGGCTCCGAAACCGCAATAACCCGCCAGCGCCGTCATCCCCGTGCACCCTCACGCTCGAAATCGCACCGCCTTTCGTTGAAAAAACGGTGGATTTCCAGTTTTGACTTCTGCAATGAGGCGACTGGATCGAAGTGGAAGCCGTTGCGTGCGTGGAGGAATGATGACCGAAAACAAAATGGAACAGGTTACGCAGACTCGCAGGGCCTGGAAGGCGCCGGCCGTCGATCGGTTCAACGCGGGTTCGGCGGAGACCGGCCCGGGCGCCAACGGCGAGACCAACTCCCTCTCCTAGATCGAGATCAGGCGGACGCCCTCTTTTCCGCCAGCGAGCGCAGGTGGGCGTACATTTCGGCGGCGTTGCGTTCCCAGCTGAAGCGCTCGACCGCGCTCACGACCTCCTCGGCTGAAGGCGGCCGCTGGATCAGCTCGAGCGCCGCGGCGGCGATAGCGGCCGGGTCCGGCGCGACGATCCTGCCCGCCTGTGGGGACCGAATAAGCTCGTCCGCGCCTCCGGGAGCGGTGGTCACCACCGGGGTGCCGCAGGCCAGGGATTCGACCCTTACGTTGGCGAAGCCCTCGAGGCTCGCCGCGTGGACGGTGACGTCGGCGGCCACGTAAAGCGCAGGCATGAGTTCGTAGGGCACCAGGCCGAGCAGGCGGACCCGGCCGGCCACCCCCAGGGCCGCCGCACGGTCGCGCAGAAGGCCGTAATCCGGACCCCCGCCGGCGACGATCAGGGTCGCGCCTTCCAGCCTGGTCAGCGCGTCGAGGACGAGGAGATGGCCCTTGCGCGGAATGAGATTGCCGACGCTGAGCAGGAGGGGGCCCGGGACTCCGATCCTCGCCTTTTCGGCGGCCCGGTCGGCGGGGCGGAACAAGGCCCGGTCGACTCCGGTATAATGGACCGCGATCCGTTCTTCCGGCATTCCGAGCGCCGCCATCTGGCGCTTCAGGTCGGCGTTGATCGCGAGCATGCCGTCGGCCTTTCGGCCTGCCTCGACGATCATCCGGCCGGCGCCGCGGCGCCTGGCCCAGCTTTCGACATCGGGCCCCCGGCCCTTGACCGAGACCGGCACGCCCAACCTCCGGCCGAGCTCGACGGCCGCCGGACCTTCGGGCCAGAAGAATTGCGCCGCGATGACGTCGAAGGGGAAGTCGCGGCGGGCTTCGCTGAGGATCGGAAGCAGGGTGCGGACGATCGAGCGCGGCGCGAGCTCGGGCAGATAGGGGACAGTCCGGTAGCGGGGCCTGCGGACCTTCAGGCCTTTCCATATCTCCTCGCTCGGGACGGGCCGCATACGGGCGTGGTTCCGGCGCAGCGACAGCGGGAAGGGGGGCGACCCGACCGGGGCCACCACCTCCACCTCGACGTCCGGCCGGCCGGCGAGCGCCAGGATCGTCCGCTCGACGATGTTGCCGGCATTTGGGCGGACAATGTCCGGGAACCGGCTGGAGAGGACGAGCACTCGAAGCATCGCTTCGCCCCTACAGCCAGGCGGCGGACCGGAGCCATGCCTTTTCCCGGCCCGACGGGAATCGCTACCCTGCTGTGACAAGTCTGTGACAAGAGGATGGCATGGAGATTTTCGGTTCGAACCCGTTCAACATCATTCCTCACGTGGCGGCCCTCGTCACCGCCTACCTGCTCGCCCTTCCGGTCGGCTGGAACCGCGAGAAGGAGGAGCGAAGCGCGGGCCTGCGCACGTTTCCGCTGGTGGCGGTCGCCTCGTGCGGATTCGTCCAGGCGGCGGAGACTCTGGCGAGCTCGGATCCCGAGGCGATGGCGCGGATCGTGGAGGGCATCATCACCGGAATGGGCTTCATCGGCGGCGGCGCGATCCTCAGGCTCAAGGACAGCGTCAAGGGCACGGCCACCGCCGCCAGCCTCTGGGCGACCGGCGCGATGGGAACGGCGGTGGGGCTGGGCAGCTACGACGTCGCCATCGTGCTGTCGCTGATCACCCTGCTGACCCTGTGGGTGCTGTCTCCGCTCAAGACCGAGATCGTCCAGGAGCCCGACGGCGCCGAGACCCGGGAGGTCGAGGCGGACCGGGAAGGCTCGTGAGCGCCCCGCGGAGGCGGGCGGGACCCGGGCCCGCTCGGCCGCCGCGTCATCCTCACTTATAGGCGATCGCCGCGCTGGCCGGGCCGCCGAGCGGAAGGATCTCGCAGCGGCTGAAGCCGGCCTCGAGGCACCAGCCGGTGAAATCGGCGCCGGTGAAGTCGAAGGCGTCGCCGAACTCGATCAGCATGTTGAGCGACATGAGCAGCCCGAAGGCGTTCTCGCGGCGCTCGTCGTCGATGATGTTCTCGATGGCGACGAGGGCGCCGCCTTCGGGAAGGGCGCGGTACGCCTTGGCGATCAGCATCTTCTTGTGCTCGAGATTCCAGTCGTGGAGGATCATGCCCATGGTGATGAGGTCCGCGCTCGGGAATTCCTCCTTGAGGAAGTCGATTTCCCGGGCCGCGACCCGATCGCCGAGCCCGGCCTCGCGGAGGCGGCGCTCGGCGATCGGCTTAACGACGGGCAGATCGTAGGACGCGCAGGCGAGGTGCGGATGGCGGGCGGCGACGGTCGCCGAAAGCTGGCCGGTGGCTCCGCCGATATCCGCCATCATGTGGTAGGGGGCGAAGTCGAACGTCGCCGCGAAGGCCTCGAAATTCGCCATCGAGACCCCGCGCATCGCGTCCATGAACTGCTCGAGCCGGGCCGGATCGGCATAGAGCTCCTCGAACATCGGGCGCTGCGAATGCCTGACCTCGTTCTG
Source organism: Allosphingosinicella sp. (assembly GCA_035628835.1). GTDB lineage: Bacteria > Pseudomonadota > Alphaproteobacteria > Sphingomonadales > Sphingomonadaceae > Allosphingosinicella. Next base: position 68,695 of record DASPJA010000029.1, on the reverse strand, counting down.
CGGCTGGCCGGTCTTCAGAGCCGGGGTGAGATCGGCCCAGAAGCGGTAGAGGCGGGCATTGGCCATTTCGAGGATGCCGCCGACATAGCGGGGGCTGGAGCGGTCGAGATAGAGGGCGGTGGCGGGCGTGTTGGCGTAGCGCGCCTCGGCGCCGTCGCCGTCGCGCTCGAGCATCCCGAGGGCGACGAGGGTGTCCAGGAAATCATAGGTGGCGCGGGGATGGAGGCCGAGCGCCCGTTCAAGCTCCGCGCCGGTCCGGGACTCGCCGCCGAGCTCGGTGAAGAGCCCGAGCTCGATGGCGCTGAGCAGGGCTTTCGAGGCGAAGAAGCCCATTCCGATCTGGAGGATTGGGGCGGGGGAAAGGGGAGCGTGCACGTATCGGTCTCCTGGATGGATCAGGGCGCTGACTGGACCCTCCTTGTGCCCGGAGGATGTCGCGAACGTGACGTGAGTGTTTCAATTGTCGCACACATACCCATTGGAAACAGGGTAGTCCGATGCCCCTAGTTGCGTTATACGATGAACATGTTAACCGGGTTTGGGAATTTTCCCAAACATCCTATGAATTCCGGATGGCGACGATGAGCATCTCTCTTCCCGACGACCTCAAGGCCTATGTCGACGAGCGCGTGAGGAGCGGCGGCTACGACACCAGCAGCGACTATGTCCGAGAGCTGATCGAGCGCGACCAAAGCGGCGTCGACCACCTCCGCCAGCTCCTGCTCGAGGGCGCGGCGTCGCCGATAGAGGGCCCCATAGACGATGCATTCTTCGACAGCCTCTTTGAAAGGGTGGGCCGCCGGGCGGCCAAGTGAGGACGAAGCGTCTGATCCGTCACGCCGCCGCTCGGCGCGACCTGGAGCTGGCAAGCGACTTTTATGAAGACACGGCCGGGCAGGAAGTCGCGAAACGCTTCCTTAGCGCCGCGCAGGCGACGTTTCGCCAGATCGCGGCGCGGCCCGGCGCCGGCTCGCCCCGACATGGTGAGGAGTTACGCCTGCCACACCTCCGCACCCGACGCATCAGCCGTTTCCCCTACCTGATTTTCTATGTCGAGTGCGCGGATTTCATCGAGGTGACACGAATTCTCCACGAGAGGCGCGACGTTCGCCGCTCGTATGGCAAGCCGGACGCCTGAGGGCGCCATTCCCCGCTTGCCCCGCGCCGCCGCGGAGCCTATATGCGCTTCACCTTCCTCGACATCGTTAGACGTTGAGGCTGGTCCCGGGGACGGGGCCGGCGGGGGAAGGTTTTGGTTTTCGCGGAGAGCGTGTGGCGGATCTTGCCGAAGTGACCCGATTGATCGAGCCGGCGGCCGAGGCCGAGGGGCTCAGCCTCGTTCGAGTCAAGATGATCGGCGGGACTTCCGACCCGACCCTGCAGGTGATGGCGGAGCGCCCCGACACGAGGCAGCTCACGCTCGAGGATTGCGCCCGGCTGTCGCGGCGGCTGTCGGAGCTGCTCGACGAGGCCGAGGCCGCGGGCCGCGATCCCATTCCGCATGCCTACCGGCTCGAAGTGAGCTCGCCCGGCATCGACCGGCCGCTGACCAGGCTCAGGGATTTCGAGGACTGGAAGGGCCACGAGGCCCGGATCGTGCTCGCCGAGAAGCTCGAGGGCCGCAAGGTGTTTTCCGGCGAGCTGCGCGGCACTGAAGGAGACACGGTGCTGGTCGACGTGCAGGGGCTCGGCCCGACCGGGCTGCCGTTCGCGGCGATCCAGTCCGCCAAGCTCGTCATGACCGACAAGCTCATTCAGGCGACCGCTCCGCTCAGCGCGGACGGCGCCGACGAAATCGAACAAATCGAAGAAACAGAGGAAGACTGAACATGGCTACCACCGCCCCGGGCGCTCCCGGCGCCGTTTCCGCCAACAAGGCCGAGTTGCTCGCCATCGCCGACGCGGTCGCTCGCGAGAAGCTGATCGACAAGGCGATCGTCATCGAGGCGATGGAGGACGCGATCCAGCGCGCCGCCCGCGCCCGCTACGGCGCCGAGAACGACATCCGCGCCAAGCTCGACCCGGTGTCGGGCGACCTTCGCCTGTGGCGGGTCGTCGAGGTGGTCGAGGCGGTCGACGATTATTTCAAGCAGGTCAGCCTCGAGGACGCCCAGAAGCTTCAGCCGGGCGCGGTGGTCGGCGACTATATCGTCGACCCGCTGCCGCCGATCGAGTTCGGCCGGATCGCCGCCCAGGCCGCCAAGCAGGTCATCTTCCAGAAGGTCCGCGACGCCGAGCGCGAGCGGCAATATGAGGAGTTCAAGGAGCGGGCCGGAGAGATCATCACCGGGGTCGTCAAGCGAGTCGAGTTCGGCCACGTCGTCGTCGACCTCGGCCGGGCCGAGGGCGTCATCCGCCGCGACCAGCAGATCCCCCGCGAGGTCGTCCGCGTCGGCGACCGGGTCCGGGCGCTGATCCTCTCGGTGCGCCGCGAGAATCGCGGGCCGCAGATCTTCCTGTCGCGGGCCCATCCCGACTTCATGAAGAAGCTGTTCGCGCAGGAAGTCCCCGAAATTTACGACGGCATCATCGAGATCAAGGCGGCGGCGCGCGACCCCGGTAGCCGCGCCAAGATCGGAGTGATCAGCTACGACAGCTCGATCGACCCGGTCGGCGCCTGCGTCGGAATGAAGGGCTCGCGGGTCCAGGCCGTCGTCCAGGAGCTTCAGGGCGAGAAGATCGACATCATCCCCTGGTCCGAGGATCTCGCCACCTTCGTCGTCAACGGCCTCCAGCCGGCGACGGTCAGCCGGGTCGTCATCGACGAGGAGGAAGGCCGGATCGAGGTGGTCGTCCCCGACGACCAGCTCAGCCTCGCGATCGGCCGGCGCGGCCAGAACGTCCGGCTCGCCTCGCAGCTGACCGGCTCGGCGATCGACATCATGACCGAGGCCGACGCAAGCGAGAAGCGCCAGCGCGAGTTCGTCGAGCGCTCCGAGCTGTTCCAGAAGGAGCTCGACGTCGACGAGACGCTCGCCCAGCTGCTCGTCGCCGAAGGTTTCGGAGCGCTCGAGGAAGTGGCCTATGTCGAACTGGACGAGCTCGCCTCGATCGAGGGCTTCGACGACGAGCTGGCGACCGAGCTCCAGAGCCGCGCCGCCGAGGCGCTCGAGCGCCGCGAGGAGGCGTCGCGCGAGGAGCGCCGGGCGCTCGGCGTGTCGGACGAGCTGGCCGAAATGCCCTACCTCACCGAGCAGATGCTGGTGACCCTGGGCAAGGCCGGGATCAAGACGCTCGACGACCTCGCCGACCTCGCGACGGACGAGCTCGTCCAGAAGAAGCGGCCCGAGCAGCGCCGCCAGCGCGAGAGCAACCGGTCCGAGGACAAGGGCGGGATCCTCGCCGAATACGGCCTCACCGACGAGCAGGGCAATGAGATCATCATGGCCGCCCGAGCCCACTGGTTCGAGGATGAAGGGGAGGACGCGGTTGCGGCATCCTCCCAATGAGACGCTAAGGTCCGAACGACGCAAGCGCCGCTCCCTCCCCTCCCTGCCAAGGGAGGGGCTGGGGGTGGGTGACGGCAGCGGGGGCTCGACGCCCCCGGTGCCGTCCGCTGACTCAGCGGAAGGCTCGCTTCGCTCGCCTACCCACCCCCGGCCCCTCCCTTCCAGGGAGGGGAGTCATATCCCCGAGCGCAAGTGCATCCTTTCGGGGGAGCATGGCGACCGGGACGGGCTCATCCGCCTCGCCCTCTCGCCCGGGGGCGAGGTGCTTCCCGACGTGCGCGCCAGGGCGCCCGGGCGCGGCGCGTGGATCGGAGTCAATCGGCAGACCCTCGAAGCCGCCCGCGCTACAGGGAAACTCCGCGGCGCCCTCGCCCGCGCCTTCAAGGGCGCGCCGCTTTCCATTCCCGACGATCTGGCCGACCGTATCGAGGCGGCCCTGCGCCAGGCGGCGCTCGACCGGCTCGGCCTCGAAGCCCGGTCGGGAACGCTGCTGACCGGCTCCGAACGCATCGAGAATGCGGCACGCAAGGGCGAGGTCCACCTCCTCCTCCACGCCGCCGACGCGGGGGAGGACGGCAACCGCAAGCTGGACCAGGCCTGGCGAGTGGGCGAAGGCCGGCCCCAAGGTCTGGTGATTCCAGCCGAAAGGGCCATATTGTCATTGGCGCTCGGGCGCCAGAATGTGGTACATATCGCAATAATTGATCGTGCCGCCGCCGCGCGTGTCGAGCATGCGCTCGGGCGCTGGCGCGCTTTTATCGGATCTGAAGCTGGGCTAAGCGCCGCCGCGGCGGGCAAGTCGGACGCGTCGGCTGGGAATGTGAGTGAAGGACTATAATGAGCGAGACGACAGATAAGCCGAAGCTTGGCGCGCGCGCCCCTCTGGGCCTGAAGCGTACCGTCGAGACCGGCAAGGTCAAGCAGAGCTTCAGCCACGGCCGCTCGAACACGGTGGTGGTCGAGGTCAAGAAGCGCCGAATCCTGGGGCCCCAGAGCGCCGCCCCGGAGGCCGCGCCCGCGCCCGTTCAGGAAGCGCCCAAGCCGGCCGCTCCGGCGGCGCCCGCCCCCGCCGCGCCGAAGCCGGCCGCTCCGCAGCGGCCCGTCAACGACGCGGCGACGCGGCGCGAGCTTCAGGAGAAGCTGCTCCGCGAGGCCGAGGAATCGCGGCTCCGGCAGCTCGAGGAAGCGCGCCGCCGCGAGGACAAGCAGGCCGCCGAGGCGACCGAGGAAGAGAAGCGCCGGGCCGAGGAGAATCGCCGGGCAGAGGAGGAGCGCGCCGAAGCCGCTCGCCTCGCCGCCGAGGAAGAGGCCCGCCGCGCCACCGAGGAGCCCGCGCGTCCGGCCGAGGCCGCGCCCGCGCCCGTCGCCGACGACGAGGAGGAGGATCGCCGCCCGGCCCATGCCCGGCCGAAAGGCCACCATGCCCCGGCGCCCAAGCCGCCGGCCCGCCCGGTCCGCGGCCGCGACGACCGCCGCCATGCCGGCAAGCTCACCGTCACCCGCGCCCTCTCCGACGAGGACGACAGCCGCGCCCGAAGCCTCGCCGCGCTCCGCCGCGCCCGCGAGAAGGAGAAGCGCGCCCACCAGCAGTCGGGTCCGTCCGCCAAGCAGGTCCGCGACGTCGTCGTCCCCGAGGCGATCACCGTCCAGGAGCTCGCCAACCGAATGGCCGAGCGCGGCGCCGACCTCGTCAAAGCCCTGTTCAAGATGGGCACGCCCGTCACCGTCACCGAGACGATCGACCAGGACACGGCCGAGCTGCTCATCGAGGAATTCGGCCACCGCATGGTGCGCGTCTCCGAAAGCGACGCCGATATCCAGACCGAGACCGACGTCGACCCGGAGGAGACCCTCCAGCCGCGGCCGCCGGTGGTCACGATCATGGGCCATGTCGATCACGGCAAGACGTCGCTGCTCGACGCGATCCGGGGCGCCAACGTCGTCTCCGGCGAGGCGGGCGGGATCACCCAGCATATCGGCGCCTATCAGGTCGCCCTGCCCGACAAGTCCAAGGTCACCTTCCTCGACACGCCGGGCCACGAGGCCTTCACCGAGATGCGCGCGCGCGGCGCCAACGTCACCGACATCGTCATCCTGGTGGTCGCCGCCGACGATGGCCTCAAGCCGCAGACGGTCGAGGCGATCAATCACACCAAGGCGGCGGGCGTGCCGATGATCGTCGCGATCAACAAGATCGACAAGCCCGGCGCCAATGCGCAGAAGGTGCGCGAGGAGCTGCTCCAGCACGAGATCGTGGTCGAGGACATGGGCGGCGACGTCCAGGACGTCGAGGTCTCGGCGCTGAAGAGGACCAATCTCGACGGCCTGCTCGAGGCGATTGCGCTCCAGGCGGAGATCCTCGAGCTGAAGGCCAATCCCGACCGCGCCGCAGAAGGCGCCGTCGTCGAGGCGAAGCTCGACAAGGGCCGCGGCCCGCTCGCCACCGTTCTGGTCCAGCGCGGCACCTTGAAGGTCGGCGACATCTTCGTGGTCGGCGCCGTCCCGGGCAAGGTCCGCGCGATGATCGACGACAAGGGCAAGCAGGTGAAGGAAGCCGGCCCCTCGGTCCCGGTCGAGGTGCTCGGCCTGTCCGGCGTGCCGTCGGCGGGCGACACGCTCACCGTCGTCGAGAACGAGGCGCGCGCCCGCGAGGTCGCCGCCTACCGGCAGGGCCTGCTCGACAGGAAGCGGACCACCTCTGCGCCCGTCAGCCTGGAAAACATGTTCGCCTCGAAGAGCTCGAACACGATGGAATTCCCGATTGTCGTCAAGGCCGACGTTCAGGGTTCCGCAGAAGCCATCGTCAGCGCCGTCAACCGGATCTCGACCGAGGACATCAAGGCGCGCATCCTCCACTCCGGAGTCGGCGCGATCACCGAGAGCGACGTCATCCTCGCCCAGGCGAGCGGGGCGCCGATCATCGGCTTCAACGTTCGCCCCAACGCCAAGGCGCGCGAGATCGCCGAGCGGCACAAGGTCGAGTTCCGCTATTACGACGTGATCTACCACCTGACCGACTGGGTGCGGCAGGCGATGGCGGGCGAGCTCGGCCCCGAGATGATCGAGACCGTGCTCGGACGCGCCGAAGTCAAGGAGGTGTTTCCGGCCGGCAAGCGCGACAAGGCGGCGGGCCTGCTGGTGCTCGAAGGCGTCATCCGCAAGGGGCTCCATGCGCGCCTCACCCGCGAGGACGTCATCGTATCCAAGACCACCATCTCGTCGCTGCGCCGGTTCAAGGACGACGTCGCCGAAGTCCGCGCGGGACTCGAATGCGGCGTGCTCCTCGCCGACACCAACGACATCAAGCCGGGGGATCATCTCGAGGTCTTCGAGGTCGAGGAGCGCGCGCGGACGCTTTGAGCGGACAGCAAGAGGAGCCGACGCGGTCCGGCCGCCCCGAATGGCTCGGCGAGCCTTATGAGCATGGCGGCGAGTATCGTCCGTCGCGGGCGCCGGGCCGTATCGCCGACGCCGGGTGCTGCCTGTTCGAGGCGGCCGGCGCGATCGGCGCGATCGCCTTCGTCGTCGTGCTGCTGAACTGAAGGCGATCCGGATGGTTGAATCGATCTTCGACACCCTGCCGATGCCGCCGGTCGCGAGGACGCTCGGCTGGACGCTGCGTGCGATCGATCCGGAGGCCGGAACGATCGAAGTCGGCTTCACCGCCGGCGAGGCCTTCACCAATCCGACCGGCGCGGTCCAGGGCGGCTTCGTCGCCGCGATGCTCGACGACACGATGGGGCCGGCGGTGTTCGCGATGGGCAAGGGCGAGATCTTCGCCCCGACCCTCGACCTCCACGTCTCCTTCCTCCGCCCCGCCCGGCCCGGCGCATTCACCGGCAAGGGGCGCGTTGTCAGCCTCGGGAGGAGCGTCGCCTTCCTCGAAGGCGAGCTGTTCGACGCCGAGGGCGCCCTCGTCGCCCGCGCCACCGCAACCGCGCGGGTGCTCCCCGCCGCATCGGTCCTCAAAGGCTCATGAAGAAGAAAACGGAAACCCCCGAAGGCCGCTCCGTCCGGCTGCTCCGCGTCGGCGAGCAGGTTCGTCACGCACTGTCCGACATATTGATGCGCGGCGAGGTGCATGACGACGTGCTCGCCAGCCACCTCGTCTCGGTGACCGAGGTGAGGATGTCGCCGGACCTTCGCCACGCCACCGTGTTCGTGAAGCCGTTGCTCGGATCGAACGAAGAGGCGGTCCTGAAGGCGATGCGGACCAACACCGCTTTTCTGCAGCGCGCCGTCGCGAGCCGGGTGAACACCAAATATGCGGCCAAGCTGAAGTTCGTTCCCGACGAGAGCTTCGACGAAGGCTCGCACATCGACCGCCTGCTCCGCGACCCGAAGGTGGCGCGGGACCTCGGCGAGGGCGAATGAGCCGCACCGGACGCGGCGGATTCCGACGCTTTCCGGCGAGACGCGGCGAACTTTGCCCGCTTGGCGTCCGTCGCCCACGGGCTAGACTGACGTCATGAAAATGCGTGCGCTCCCCGCCCTTCTGCTCGCCGCGCAACCCCTCGCGGCCTTCGCCCAGCCGCTCGACATTCCGCCGGTGCGCTATCCGGCGGTGGCGACGGCGGCGCGAGGGGCGGAGGGGTTCGTCCCGGCCGGGTGGGCCATCGTGGGCCGGGAGAGCGGCGACCTCAACGCGGACGGTCGCGCCGATCTCGCGTTGCTGATGCAGATGCGCGATCGCGCCAACATCCTCGCCGTCCCCGTGGGCGACGAGACGGTAGCGTTTGACACCAATCCGCACCTGCTCGCCGTCGCCTTCGGCCAGGCAGACGGCGGCTATCGGCTTGCGGCGAGCAATCGCGGGCTGTTCCTCCGCCCCATCCGGCCCTTCACCGGGGAGGATGCGCTGGGCCAGGAGACGATCCGCATCGAGCGCGGCGGGCTGCTGGTTTCGTTCGGCTATCTGCGGGGGCACGCGAGCTACCGCTTCCGCTGGCAAAGGGGCGCGTTCCGCCTGATCGGTTTCGAGAGCGGCGGCGCCTCCGGAGGGTGCGTCGAGACGATCAGCATCAACTATCTGACCCGCCGCGCGAGGGTGAGCAACGTGCCCATCTCGAGCGACCGGACGCCGTTCTCGTGGCGGGCCGTCACCGGCGGCGCTCCTCCGACGCTCGGTGAGATCGACCTCGAAGACTTCATCCCCACGACGGCGATTGCCGGCCCGTCCATCCCCTGCACGCCGCCCGCCGATGAGTGATGCACATCCGGCGCTTGCCGCGCGGATGGCCGAAGGCGACCTTCGCCTGGAGCCGATGGCGGAAGCGCACAGGGAGGCGCTGAAGGCGGCGTGCGCCGAGGACCGCGACATCTGGCAAATCTACGCCACCTCCTACGATCCCGAGCATTTCGACGCGGCTTTCGACCTTATCCGCTCGCGCGCGAGCTGGCGCTGCTTCTCGATCTTCCTCGGCGAGCGGCTGGTGGGGATGAGCTGCTATCTCGGGATCGAGGCGGAGCGGGGGGTTCTGGAGATCGGCAATACCTATTATGTGCCCGGCGAGCGCGGGACCGGCCTCAATGAGCGGGTGAAGAAGCTGATGCTCGGGCGCGCCTTCGGCTGCGGCTTCCGGCGGGTCGAGTTCCGGGTCGACAGCCGCAACGCACGCAGCCAGGCGGCGATGGCGAAGATCGGCGGCGTGCGCGAAGGCCTGATCCGGGAAGACCGGATCACCTGGACCGGCCATGTCCGCGACACCGTCCTCTTCTCGATCCTCGCTTCGGAGTGGCCGAAGACGAATTAGACGGTGAGGCCGCGCAGGAGCAGCGGAAGGTCGCCGCTCTCGCCGCGCGCTTCGGCCATGAACTGCTCCTTCAAGGGCCCCAGCCGCTCGACGGCGCTCATCCCGAAGCGGCGGACGGCGGCGGCGGTCCGGCCGGGGATTCCGTAAAGGCGTGTGAGGCCGTCGGTGGCGGCGGCGACCATGAAGGTGTCGAGGCTGCGCCAGCGTTGGTACCGCTCGAGCAATTGCGCGTCGCCGAGATCGAGGCCGAGCCGCGCGCCCTCGACCAGGACTTGGGCCAGAGCGGCGGCGTCCCGGAAGCCGAGATTCAGGCCCTGGCCAGCGATCGGGTGGATGCCGTGGGCCGCGTCGCCGACCAGCGCCAGGCGGCGGGCGGTGATCGTGGCGGCATGGTGGAAGCCGAGCTTGTAGCTGGCTCGCGGGCCCGCGAGGGAAAGCGCGCCGAGGAAGCCGCCCATGCGCTTGACGAGCTCCGCCGCCAGCGCGCGGTCGGGAAGGTCGAGCAAAGCGTCGGCCTCGGCGGCGGGGACCGACCAGACGATCGCCGAGCGCCACTTTGCGTCGTCGCCCTGCAGCATCGGAAGGACGGCGAACGGGCCGGTGGGATAGAAGATCTCGTAGGCCGTGTTCTCGTGCCAGTTTTCGTGCGCAACGGTGATCACCAGCGCGACGTGATCATATTGCCAGCGCGCGATCGGGATGTTCGCAGCCTCCCGCGTCGGCGAGTTGCGGCCCTCGGCTCCGACCAGGACGGGCGCGGTCAGCAACCGGCCGTCGGTCAGGCCGACCCGTACGCCATGCTCGTCGCGGACCACTTCGCCCGGATGTGCTGGCATGACCAGCGTCACCCGCTCCGCGGCCTTCGCACAATCGCGCAGCGCGGCGCGCAACAGCCGGTTCTCGAACATGATGCCGAGCGGGTCGTCGCCCGGCTCCGGCGCGAAGACGATGCCGCCGGGGGCGAGGCCGTCGGTCACGCGAATCGTCTCGATCGGGCCGCCGCGGCCTTCCAGGCGATCCGCGACTCCGATCGCCTCGAGCATCCTCCAGGACGCGCTGGCGACGGCGGTGGCGCGGCCGTCATATTGCGGCGTCAGCTGGGTTTCGGGGTCCGCCGGGTCGACGACCAGGCTCGAAAGGCCGTGCCGGTCGAGCGCCAAAGCGAGCGTCAGGCCGACGAGGCCGCCTCCCAGGATGATGACGTCCGCGCGCTCCATTTTCCCGCCTTACCGATGCAAGCATGCAACGCCAAGCGCTTGACCGGGGAGTCCGGGGAGGCGCATGAAGGCTAAAGCGGGAACATTTGGGGCACGACGATGGCCAGTGCTGCGGCACGCACCGCCCGGCCCGGTCGGCTGGGCCAATGGAAGCAGGGCGCCGAGCGCAGCGCGCGCAAAGCCGTGCGCCTGGCCGCCGGCGGCGCGCTGGCGCTCGGGGCGCTGGGAGCCGCGCTGTCGCTCGCCACCTACCGTCCGACCGATCCCGCGCTCAACACCGAGGCGGGAGGGCCCGTCGAGAACTGGCTCGGCTCGCCAGGGGCGTGGATGGCGGATCTGCTGCTCACCGCCTTCGGACCCGTTTCCGCCCTCCTGCTGCCGCTGCTCTTCCTCAGCGGGATCCGGCTCGCGCTCGGGGCTCCGCGACGGCGGTTCGGGCGGCTGCTCGCGATCAGCCTCATCGGCGCGACGCTTGCCGGAACGGCCGCGGCCCTGCTGATCGGCGGCGCGATCAACGGCCTCCCCGCCGGCTGGGGCGGGATTGCGGGCCTGTCGCTCGCAGCTTTGATCGAGCGGGGCCTCGCGGCGATCGGCGAGCCGGAGATCGTCGAGCCGTTCCGCATCGTCGTCACCGTGCTGCTCGCCCTCGCCGGCATCGTCCTCTGCTGGATCGGGCTCGGCCTCAGCCGCGAGGAGCGGCAATGGCTCGCCGAGCGCCGCGCCGCGCTACGCCGCAGCCCGCAGGCCGACGGGCCGGATTTCGCCGAACCGAAGGAGAGGCCCGCGCGCCGCCAGGTCGCGCCGGGTCCGGAGCCGCGCTCGCCGATCATCGCCGAGCGCCCCCGTGCGCCGGAGACACGGCGCTCGGGGAAGGACCGCCAGGCCTCGCTCGCGCTGGGCGACAGCTACGCCTTGCCGGCCGTCAATCTGCTCAACCCGCCGCCGCCGCCGGTCAACGCCGCGCTCGACAAGGCCAGCCTGGAGCGCAATGCGCGGCTGCTCGAATCAGTGCTCGAGGACTTTTCGGTCAAGGGCGAGATCGTCGAGGTCCGGCCGGGTCCGGTGGTGACCATGTACGAGCTCGAGCCGGCGAGCGGGATCAAGGCTAGCCGCGTCATCCAGCTCGCCGACGACATCGCCCGCAACATGTCCGCGCTTTCGGCGCGCGTGGCGACGATCCCCGGGCGCAGCGTGATCGGCATCGAGCTCCCCAACGCCAAGCGCGAAAGCGTGGTCCTGTCGGAGCTGATCGGCAGCCACGCCTTCGAGGACCAGGTCGCGCAGCTGCCGATCGTGCTCGGCAAGAACATCGCCGGCGATCCGGTGGTCGCCGATCTCGCTCCGATGCCGCACCTGCTCGTCGCCGGGACCACCGGGTCGGGCAAGTCCGTCGGCCTCAACTGCATGATCCTGTCCCTTCTCTACCGGCTGACCCCCGAACAGTGCAAAATGATCCTGATCGACCCGAAGATGCTCGAACTCAGCGTCTACGAGGACATCCCGCATCTCCTCGCGCCCGTGGTCACCGAGCCGGCCAAGGCGATCCGCGCGCTCAAATGGACCGTCGAGCAGATGGAGGAGCGCTACCGGATGATGGCCTCGGTCGGCGTGCGCCAGCTCTCCAGCTTCAACGCCAAGGTGCGCGAGGCGAAGATGAAGGGCCAGTCGCTTGGGCGACGTGTTCAGACAGGCTACGACCCCGAGACCGGCCAGCCGCGCTACGAGCATGAGGAGCTCGACTACGAGGTGCTGCCGCAGATCGTCGTCGTCGTCGACGAGCTCGCCGACCTGATGATGACCGCGGGCAAGGAGGTCGAGTTCCTGATCCAGCGCCTCGCCCAGAAGGCGCGCGCCGCCGGCATCCACCTGATCATGGCCACCCAGCGGCCGTCGGTCGACGTCATTACCGGGGTGATCAAGGCGAACCTGCCGACCCGGATCAGCTTCGCCGTCACGTCGAAGATCGATTCGCGGACCATCCTCGGCGAGCAGGGCGCCGAGCAGCTGCTCGGCAAGGGCGACATGCTCTACATGCCCGGCGGCAAGCAGATCGCCCGAGTCCACGGGCCCCTCGTCACGGACGACGAGGTCCGCGCCGTCGCCGACCATTGGCGCGGCCAGGGCACGCCCGATTACGTCCAGGCGGTGACCGAGGAGCCCGAGGACGGCGGCTACATGTTCGAGGGCCAGCCGGTCGGCGAGGACGATCCCGAGGCGCAGCTCTACCGCAAAGCGGTGCAGACCGTCGCCGAGAGCCAGAAGGCTTCGACCTCCTACCTCCAGCGCCAGCTCCGCGTCGGCTACAATAATGCGGCGCGCCTGATCGAACGGATGGAGAAGGAGGGCGTGGTCAGCGCCCCCGACCATGTCGGCCGCCGCGAAGTGCTGGTCGACCCCGAGGGCCGGCCGCTCTAGAGCGCCGTCATGGCCGGAACCGGCGGGTTCACTGGGCATTCAAGGGGGCGACACCATATCCCCCGCAAACCTGAATTATCTGGAGGAGTTTCCATGCTGCGTTTTCGCGCGCTCACCCTTGCCGCGGCCCCGCTCGCCGCAGCCGCCGCGCTCGCACCTGCGCCCGTCGCAGCCCAGGCCAATCAAGGCCTGGCGCTGGTCCAGCAGCATCTTCGCGCCGTGACCACCATGACCGCCAATTTCAGCCAGACCGACCAGCGCGGGCGCACGCTCGGCGGCACGCTGTCGCTGAAGCGGCCGGGCCGGATCCGCTTCGATTACGGGCGCAGCGCCAACATGCTGATCGTCGGGGACGGCCGCGCATTGAACTTCATCGATTACGACGTCCGCCAGGTTTCGCGGTGGCCGATCAACGATTCCCCGCTTTCTGTTTTGCTCAATCCGAACCAGGACCTCGCCCGCTTCGCGCGGGTGACGCGCAACGACGCGCAGGTGCTGCTGCTCGAGGCGCGCGACCCGCGCCGGCGCGAGTTCGGGACCATCACCATCGCCTTCGCCAAGTCCGGGGCGGCGCCGGGCGGCCTGATCCTGCAGGGCTGGACGACGCTCGACGCGCAGAACAACCGCACGACGGTGCGCCTCTCCAACCAGCGCTTCAACGTGCCGGTCGCCGACAGCGCCTTCCGTTACACCGACCCGCGGCGGCGCTCCGGTCCGCGCGGCTGACCGGAGACATTGTTTCATTCATCCTGCCGACAGGTAGGTTTCGATAGAAAACAGATTGCAATCGCGGGTCCCCAGCCTGGGTTTCCCCCCTGTTCCCCGGGCCGGATCCGCGGTTGACCTCGCGTCAAAACGCGCTTGGTCGGCCCCCGCTCCACGCCCCCGGAGCGGGGGCCATTCCATTTCCGAACGGCGCCGCCGCATCGACAGCGCCGCCGCTCGCGGCTAAGTCCCGGCCATGTCTCTGAGCCTTCGAATTGCCTCCTGGAACATCAACTCGGTCCGCGCGCGCATCGAGATCGTCGAGAAGTTCCTGCGCGAGGAAGCGCCGGACATTTTGTGCCTGCAGGAGACCAAGGTTGTCGACTGCGACTTCCCGGTCGGCCTGTTTCGGCGCTTGGGCTACAACCATCTGATCCTGTGCGGCCAGCGCATGCACCACGGCGTCGCCATCCTCTCGAAGCTGCCGATGCGCGAGGACGACCGGCTCGACTGGCAGGCAAACGGCGAGGCGCGCCATGTCGGCGTGCGGCTCGACTGCGGGATCCGGATCGAGAACGTCTACGTCCCCGCCGGCGGCGACGTGCCGGACCGCGAACAGAATCCCAAATTCGGCCAGAAGCTCGACTTCATCGAGCGGATGACGCGCTGGTCGGAGGCGTGCAGATGCCCGACCATCCTGGTCGGCGACTTCAACGTCGCGCCGCTCGAATGCGACGTCTGGAGCCACAAGCAGTTGCTCAACGTCGTCAGCCACACGCCGATCGAAGTGGAGACCCTCGGTCGACTGCAGGCCAGCAACGACTGGGTCGATCTCGGCCGCCATTTCCATCCGGCGCCCGGGCGGCTCTACACCTGGTGGAGCTACCGGTCCCCCGACTGGACGAAGAACGACCGCGGGCGCCGGCTCGATCATATGTGGGCGACGAAGGACGTCGCCGCGCTCGCGGTCGCGCACAAGGTCCTCGAGCCCTGCCGCGGCTGGGCCCGCCCCTCGGACCATGTGCCGCTGGTGACCGAGTTCCGGATTTGACCGGGCCCGCCCCGGACGACGTCGCGGGCGCGATCGACGCGCTCCGCCGCGGCCGTCCTGTGGCGATCGACGGAACGGGATTCCTCGCCGTCGAAACGGCCGCGGCGGAAGCTCTGGCCCGCTTCGATGCCTCCGGGCCGTCGGATCTCATCGTCTCGGGGCACCGCGCGGCGATCCTGAAGCTCGCCAACCAGCGCGACGCAGTCCTCGGCGGGCCGGTGCGCATCGTGCGTACGCAGTGGCTCGACCTCGCCGCCGCTGCGGCGGTCGCCGATCCGGCGCTCGACCTCGACACGCCGCTCAAGGGACCCTTCCGGACGGCCCCCGTCGACGATCCCGCCGCCGCCGCCGCCGCCCTGACGCTGGCGCGCCTCGCCGGCCTGCTGCCGGCGCTGTTCATCGGCGCCGCCTCCTGTGCCGTTTCGGTGTCGGCCGGCGCGATCCGGGCCGCCGCGCGCTCGGAGCGGCTGCGCATCGTCTCGCGGGCCAAGCTTCCCAACCGCTGGTCCGAGCGGGCGGAAGTCGTCGCGTTCCGCGCCGAGAGCGACGGCGCCGAGCATGTCGCCCTGCTGATCGGCCAGCCCTCGGGCGCCCTGCCGCTCGTCCGCCTGCACAGCGAATGCCTGACCGGCGACGTGTTCGGCTCGCTCAAGTGCGATTGCGGGCCGCAGCTCGACGACGCGCTCGCCGCGATCGCCGCCTCCGACTGGGGCATCCTGCTCTATCTGCGCCAGGAAGGGCGCGGCATCGGCCTCGTCAACAAGCTGCGCGCCTACGCGCTCCAGGACCAGGGGTTCGACACCGTCGATGCGAACCTGCGCATCGGCTTCGGCGAGGACGAGCGCGATTATGCGGTTGCGGCGCGGATGCTCGAAAAGCTTGCGCAGGAGCGGGTGCGGCTCCTCACCAATAATCCGCGCAAGGTCGCCGGGCTCGAGGCGGAGGGGATCGCGGTGGCCGAGCAGGTGCCGCTTCGGGCCGGCGCCAACCCCCACAACGAAGCCTATCTCGCGACCAAGCGCCTCAGGAGCGGACACCAGCTTTAGGCAGGCCGAGCAAGGCGGCGACCTCGTCGAAGCTGCCGGCGAGATGCTGCACGCCCAGAGCGCGCAGCCGCTCGGCGTGGCCGGGGAGGCAATGGCGCCCGGCGCACAGGCCGATCACCGTCGCCCCCGAAGCCACCGCGCCCCTCACGCCGACGGGAGAATCCTCGACGATGGCGATCCGACCGATCGGCACGCCCATCGCTTGGGCGGCGTGGTGATAGATGTCCGGGGCAGGCTTGCCGCGGGCGACATGGCGGGCGCCGCTGAAGACGAGATCGCCGAAATGGCGGCGGATGCCGAGGTGATCGAGATGGCGCTCGATCCATTCCGGCGTACTCGACGAGGCGACGGCGCGCGGAAAATGCGGCGGCAGCGACTCGACGAAGGCGACGGCGCCGGCGACCGCCTCCAGGCCCTCGGCGAGGGTGCGCGCATCCTCCTCGGCCCGCGCCGCGTGGAAGCCTTCCGGGAGCGGCCGGCCGATCCATCGCTCGATCGCCGCGAGGAACGGGCCCCCGCTCAGGCCCATGAAATGCTCCATCGCCTGCTCCGGAGTCGTCGGATGGCCCTCGCGCGTCAGGAAATCGGCGATCTGCGCATTGCCGGCATATTCGCTCTCGAGGAGGACGCCGTCGAAATCGAGGATGAGCCCCTCGAAGTTCAGCGCCGGTCTCCGAACAAGGCCGTGCCGACGCGGACGTGGGTCGCGCCGATCGTCACCGCGGTTTCGTAATCCGCGGACATGCCCACGCTGAGGCCCGGGAGGTCGTGGCGCCGCGCCAGCTTGGCGAGCAATGCGAAATAGGGGGCGGGCTCCGTTTCGAGCGGGGGGATCGCCATCAGCCCGACGACGGGGAGCCCTGCGGCGCGCGCCTCGTCGAGGAGACCCGGCAGCTCGGCGGGCGCGCAGCCGCCCTTCTGCGGCTCGTCCCCCAGATTGACCTGGACGAAGCAGTCGGGACGGCGGCCGGCTTTGTCCATCGCGGCGGCGAGGGCGCCGACGAGCGACAACCGGTCGACGGAGTGAATCGCATCGAAGGTCGCGACGGCCGCATCGGCCTTGTTCGACTGGAGCCGGCCGATCAGGTGCAGGCGCAGCCCGGGCGCCTCCGCCCTCAGCGGCGGCCACTTGGCTTCGGCTTCCTGGACCCGGTTCTCGCCGAAGTCGCGCTGGCCGGCGGCGATCAGCGGCCGGATGGCGTCGGCGTCGTGCGTCTTGGAGACGGCAATCAACGTCACCTCTTCCGCCCGGCGTCCGGCGAGTGCCGCCGCGCGCGCGATGCCGGCCCGGACGGTCTCCAGCCTCTGGGATACGTCGCTCATCGCGGCTGCTATAGAAACGGCCATGGTCCCCCGCCAGCCTCTCCCGCGCCGATGGCTGATGACCGACGAGCGGCTCGGCGACCGGCTGTTCGAAGCGATCGCGCGGCTGCCGGATGGCGGCGGCATCGTCTTCCGCCACTACCGGGCGCCGGCGCGGCGCGCCTTGTTCGATCGCGTCGCCGTCGCGGCGCGACGGCGCGGGCTCCTCCTGCTCCTCGCAGGGCCCGCAGACGAGGCCGAAGCCTGGGGCGCCGACGGCAGCCACGGCCGCGGCCCGGGGGACGGCCTCAGGACTGCGCCGGCCCACAATCTCGGCGAAGTCCAGGCGGCGGAAGCTGCAGGAGCGGCCGCATTGTTCCTTTCGCCGGTGTTCGAGACTCGCAGCCATCCGGAGGCGCCACCGCTCGAGCCCGACCTCTTCGCGCAGCTGGCAGCGCAGACCAGGGTGCCGGTCATCGCGCTCGGCGGAATGAACGAGGAGCGATACCCGTTGCTCGACGGTGCTTACGGCTGGGCTGGGATCGATGCCTGGCTGGGCGGCTAAGCCCCTCCCCTCGAGGGGGAGGGGTTAGGGGAGGGGTGGAGTCTCTGGAAGGTGCTCGGTGCGAGAACCGGTTCGTTTCCCCAGATGGCGAGTCCACCCCAACCCTCCCCCCTCAAGGGGGAGGGGGCAATGCGGCGGAATTCAAATGCTCAGAAGCGGAAGGCGGTGCCGATATAGACGGCCTGGCTGTCGCGGCGCTGGTCGGCGGCGAGGGGCTCGATGCGGTCGCGGGCGATCCGGTAGCGGACGCCGCCGGTGACGTCGAGATTGCGGGCGATCGAATAGGAGCCGCCGACGTCGACCGCGTAGGCCTGATCGTCGGTCACGATGCGCTGGCGGCCCTCGGTCTGCTCGGCAGAGGCGCGGATGCGGGCGGTAATGCGCTGGTCCGCCCGGTAGCTCACGCCGACCTGCGCAGAGGCGCGGCGGCCCGAGATGATGCCGTCGCGGCTCTCGGCCACGTCGCCGGAGATTGCGAGGCGGCGCCAGCCGACCGAGGCGCCGAGATTGTACGAGGTCGGCGTGATCGCCGTGACGGGCGTTCCCGAGGCGGTCTGGACGCCGGTGCCTGCCTGCGGCGCGGCGGTGCGCGCGCGAACCGCGACCCGCACCGGCTGGCGCCGGTCGGCGGCGGTCGGCGTCAGCCGGAAGCTCGCGGCGCCGTTGCCCCGTCGCGCCAGAGCGGCGGCGAGTCGAGGATCGGCGACGGCGGGCGTGAAAGTGCCGGCCGGGCCGCCGCGGAGGGCTGCCGCACGGGCTTTGGAGCGATCGGACTGGGCGGACGCGGGAGACAGAAGCAGCAGCGACGCCGCGACCAGCGCAGCGCCTCCAAAGGCCGCCATTCCCCCGAACCTCTTCACGGACTCGTCTCCCGTACAGATCGGCATGTAGACCTCCGCCCGGCCATTGCCTAGCGCAGGGCGCCGGACAGGGACGCGAATCGTCGCGACATGTTGCATCTTTTCCACATGCCGCTTCCGCCGCATGCCCTATCCCTCTCCGGCCGCGCGCGAATCCGTCGGGAGAGACGGCTTGCCGCCCGCGCGGCTCCCTCTATAACGGCGGGCGAAGCGTTCAGTTTCTAAGGACACCGACATGGCCCGCCTCCTTCCCCTCGCCCTCGCCGGCGCCGCCCTCTCGCTCGGCGGCTGCCAGTGGATTCAGGACGACATCAGCCGCACCCTCGGCAACGCGCCGGAGGATCGCGGCCGCGCCGCCGACATCGCGGCGAGCCGGGTCACCACGATCGGCGTCAATGCCTATCTCTGGCAGGCGGCGCTCGACACCTTGTCCTTCGCCCCGCTCACCCAGGCCGATTCGAACGGCGGCGTCATCGTCACCGACTGGTATGCGAACCCGAACTCGCCCAACGAGCGGGTGAAGGTGACCGTCACCATCCTCGACGCCGACCTTCGCGCCGACGCGCTTCGCGTCGCCGCCTCCCGCCAGACGCTGCAGAACGGCCAGTGGCTGGAGGCGCCGGTCACGGCGGCCACCGTGCAGCGGCTCGAGGAGATCATCCTGACCCGCGCCCGCGACCTGCGCCGGGCGGCCAGCATCCGATAACCCTCTTATCCTGAAGGCCCGAAATGCGCTTCAACCCGCTGACGGCCGACGCGCACTGGCAAGGGGTCTGGGAGGAGCGCGGCACTTTCCGCGCCTCCGACGAGCGCGCCGGGAGCGCGCGGCCCAAGGCCTATATCCTGGAGATGTTCCCCTATCCGTCCGGGCGCATCCACATGGGCCACGTCCGCAACTACACGATGGGCGACGTCCTCGCCCGCTATCGCCGCATGAACGGCTTCGAGGTCCTCCACCCGATGGGGTGGGACGCGTTCGGCATGCCGGCCGAGAATGCGGCGATGGAGAAGAAGGTCCATCCCGGCGAATGGACCCGGCGGAACATCAACACGATGCGCGCGCAGCTCAAGCGGCTCGGCTTCGCGCTCGACTGGAGCCGCGAGCTCGCCACCTGCAATCCGGACTATTACGGCCACGAGCAGGCCCTGTTCCTCGATCTCTACGAGGCGGGCCTCGTCTATCGCAGGCAGAGCGAGGTCAATTGGGATCCCGTCGACATGACCGTGCTCGCCAACGAGCAGGTGATTGACGGGCGCGGGTGGCGCTCGGGCGCGCTGGTCGAACGGCGCAAGCTCGACCAGTGGTTTCTCAAGATCACCGATTTCGCCGAGGAGCTCCTCGACGGCCTCGACACGCTCGACCGCTGGCCCGACAAGGTGCGGCTGATGCAGGAGAACTGGATCGGCAAGAGCGGCGGCCTGCGCTTCCGCTTCGCCCTCGCGGAGCCGGTTGCGGGGCATGAAGGTTTCGAAGTGTTCACGACCCGGCCCGACACGATCTTCGGCGCCAGCTTCGCCGCGATCGCGCCCGGTCACCCGATCGCCCTCGCTCTGGCCGAAGGGGACGAGGCGATCGCGGCCTTCCTCGCCGAGTGCAAGCGGGGCGGCACCACCGCGGCCGAGCTGGAGACGGCGGAGAAAAGGGGCTTCGACACCGGCGCCCGAGTCGTCCATCCGTTCGACCCCGACTGGACCCTGCCCGTCTATGTCGCGAACTTCGTGCTGATGGACTATGGCACCGGCGCCATCTTCGGGGCGCCCGGCCAGGACCAGCGCGATCTCGAATTCGCCCGGAAATACGGCTTGCCGGTGCCGCGCGTGGTGGCCCCGTCGGTGGAGCAGGCGGACGAGCCGGTCGGCGACGAGGCCTATATCGGGCCCGGCGTGATCGTGAATTCGCGGTTCCTCGACGGCATGAGCGTCGAATCGGCGCTCGCGGAAGTGATACGCCGCGCCGAAGCGGAAGGCTGGGGCGAGGGCACGACCGTCTGGCGCCTCAGGGACTGGGGCGTCTCGCGGCAGCGTTACTGGGGGACGCCGATCCCGATCGTCCATTGCGAGGGGTGCGGCCCGGTGCCGGTGCCGCGCGAGGAGCTGCCGGTGGTGCTGCCCGAGGACGTGGCCTTCGAGCTCCCCGGCAACCCGCTCGAGCGCCATTCGCGCTGGCGCGACGTCCCCTGCCCGCAATGCGCCGGCTCCGCACGGCGGGAGACCGACACGCTCGACACCTTCGTCGACAGCAGCTGGTACTTCATCCGCTTCGCCAGCCAGCCGGCCGACGGGCCCTTCGACAAGGCGGAAGCCGAGCGCTGGCTGCCGGTCGACCAGTATATCGGCGGCGTCGAGCACGCGATCCTCCACCTCCTCTACGCGCGCTTCTGGACCCGCGCGCTGAAGCGGATCGGCCGGCTCGACGTCGCCGAACCGTTCCGCGGCCTGTTCACCCAGGGCATGGTCACCCACCTCACCTTCCAGGACGAGGAGGGCCGCTGGCTCACCCCGGACGAGGCCGCCTCGCATCCGGGGCCGGTACGCACCGGGCGGGTCGAGAAGATGTCGAAATCGAAGAAGAACACGGTCGATCCCGAGCCCATCGTCGACCAGTACGGCGCCGACGCGGTGCGCTGGTTCATGCTTTCGGACAGCCCGCCCGAACGGGACCTGGAATGGAGCGAGGGCGGCATCCAGGGCAGCTGGCGCTTCGTCCAGCGCCTGTGGCGGCTCGCCTCCGAAGAGGCGGAGCGTGGCGGTTCGACCTGGCTCGGCGGGGGGGAGGATGAAGGGCTCGGCCGAAAGCTCCATCAGACGATCGCCGCGGTGGGCGCGAACGTCGAGTCGCTGGCCTTCAACAAGGCGGTCGCAAACCTTTACGAGCTCGCCACCGCGATCGAGAAAGCGCCGCCCTCGCCGTCGCGGAGCAAGGCGATCCGGACCCTGGTTGTCCTGGCCGCCCCGATGGTCCCCCATCTCGCCGAGGAGGCCTGGGCTGCCCTCGGCGGCGAAGGCCTGGTCGCCGACGCGGCCTGGCCGGAGGCCGATCCCGCCATGCTCGTCTCCGACCAGGTGACGATCGCGGTCCAGGTCAACGGCAAGCTGCGCGATACTTTGACCGCGCCGAAGGGCGCGCCGCGCGAGGCGCTGGAGGAGATGGCGCTCGCCTCGGAGAAGATCGTCCGCAGTCTCGAGGGACGGACGCCGCGAAAGGTGATCGTCGTTCCCGACCGGCTGGTGAACCTGGTCGCATGAGGATCGCCCTCGCCCTCGCCGCCGCCATCGCTTTGTCCGGCTGCGGGCTGCGGCCTCTCTACCAGGGCGGCGGCTCGGGGCACGTGGTGCAGTCGCTGCGTTCCGTCGAGGTGGGGCCGATCGCGGGGCGCGCAGGCTGGCTGGTGCGCACCGCTTTGGTCGACCGCCTGCGGCGCCAGGAGGGGACGGCGCCGCGCTACCGGCTCGAGGTCGAGCTCGACGACCGCATCACCGGCTTCGGCATCCGCTCCGACGACGCCATCACGCGCGAGCGGCGGACGCTTCGCGCGCGCTATCGGCTGGTCGACGCCGCCGTCGGGACGGTGCTGGTCGACGCCACGGCCGGATCCGACGCGGGCATCGACGTGGTGAGCTCGGATTATGCCACGGTCGCCGCGGAGCAGTCGGCGCTGGAGCGGTTGAGCCGCGACATCGCCGACCAGATCGTGAGCCGCCTCGCTCTCTATGCGGCGCGCACCGGCCCCGCTCGGTGAAGGCAAACCGCCCGCAGCTCGACCGCGCGCTCAGGACGCCCGCCGAGACGCGCTTCTTCCTGTTCCACGGGCCCGACGAATCCGGCAGCCAGGCCCTGGTCAAGGCGCTCGCCGCCGCTGCCGGGGCCGACGCCGAGCGGGTGGATCTCGCCGGCGCCGACCTTCGCCAGGATCCCGCGCGCCTCGCCGACGAAGCGGCTTCGATCTCCCTGTTCGGCGGGGCGCGCTACATCGTCGTCGAGCCGGCCGGGGACGAAGCGGTGCCGGCGCTCGAGGCCCTGATCGAGGCGCCGAGAGCGGGAAACCCGGTCGCCTTGGTGGCGGGGGCACTGAGGCCGGCTTCGAAGCTGCTCAAGCTGGCTCTCGCGGAGCCGACGGCGCTCGCCTTCGCCAGCTACCCGCCCGAGGGCCGCGAGGCCGACCGGCTGGTCTCCGACATGGCGCGCGCGGAGGGGCTGGCCGTCCAGCCGGATCTCGCCCGCCGCCTCGCCGAGAGCTGCGCCGGCAATCGCGCGCTGATCGAGCAGGAGCTGAGGAAGCTCGCCCTCTATGTCGACGCTTCGCCCGAGGCGCCGCGGCCGCTCGATCATGACGCCCTCGACGCCGTCGGCGCGGCCAGCGAAGAAGGCGACCTCTCGCGACTGGTGGACAGCGTCGGCTCCGGCAACAGCGCTATGCTTCAGGGCGAGCTGCTCCGCCTCAAGAGCGAGGGGATCGAGGGCATTCCGCTGATCCGCGCCGTGCTGCGGCGGATGACGCTGCTGACCAAGCTGCGCGCCGAGGTCGAGGCCGGAAATTCGGTCGGCGCCGTCATGGCGTCACCAGCGGCCAAATCCATCTTCTGGAAGGAGAAAGACTCGGTCGGAGCGCAACTCGGCCGGTGGCGGGCGGACCTGCTCGCCCGCACCGTCAGCCGCCTCGTCGAGGCGGAGCGGCAGGTAAAGGCCTCGGGGGGGCTCGGGCCGCTCGCGGCCGACGAGGAATTGTTCGCGATCTGCCGTCAAGCTGCGCGGCTCCGCTAGAAGGGGACAGTCGCGCCAGGAGGGGACAGTTACTTCCCTCCCGGGCATCACCTATTCCGCACGGGCCGATGCGGGAAGTAACTGTCCCCTAGATCTTCTCGCCGCTAAGCCGCTGGCAGATCATGTCGAGCTGGTCGAGGGTGGAGTAGCCGAGCGCGACGGTCCCGCCGCCCGGCGCGTGCTTGATCGTCACCTTCAGGCCGAGCATGTCGCCCAACTGGCGCTCGAGGGCGGCGACGTCGGCGTCTGCGCCCTTATATTCCATCGGCCCGAGCCGGAGCTGACGGGGCTTGCCGCCGCGGACCAGCTTCTCGGTGTCGCGGACCGACAGGCCGCGCTTGACCACCTCTTCGGCGAGCGCCTCCGCATCCTCGGCGGGAATCAGCGCGCGCGCGTGCCCCATAGTGAGCTGGCCGGTCCCGACCAGATCCTGCACGCCTTGAGGAAGATCGAGCAATCTCAACAGGTTGGCGACGTGGCTGCGCGATTTGTGGACCAGCTTGCCGAGCGCTTCCTGAGTATGACCAAATTCGTCCAGCAGCCGGCGATAGCCCTGCGCCTCCTCGATCGCATTGAGGTCCCGGCGCTGGATATTCTCGATCAGCGCGACCTCGAGCGTCTCGGCATCGTCGAACTCGCGCACGATCGCAGGAATTTCGTGCAGCCGAGCCTTCTGGGCGGCCCGCCAGCGCCGCTCGCCGGCGACGATCTGGAAGCGTCCGTCGTGCGGCCGGACGACGATCGGCTGGATCACGCCGCGCGCCCGGATCGAATCGGCGAGCTCGGCCAGCGCCTCCTCGTCGAACGACCGCCGCGGCTGGGCGAGGTTGGGCTCGATGCTGGCGACCGGGATCGACTGGACGCCGCCTCGCTGCGAGCCGCCGCCGGCGGCACCATCCACTGGCTGCTCCTGCGCCACCTCGCCGAGCAAGGAGGAGAGGCCGCGGCCGAGGCCGGAGGGACGGCGGCGGTGGGGGGCTTCGTCGCTCATGCCGCCTCCGCCCGCGCCGGCAGCCGGCCGATCAGCTCGCGCGCCAGTGCCATATAGGCCTCGGACCCCGCGCAGCGATGGTCGTAGATCAAAGCCGGGATACCGTGGCTGGGCGCCTCGGAGAGACGCACGTTGCGCGGGATCACCGTCTCGAACACGACCTTGCCGAGGCAGGCGCGGACGTCGTCGGCGACCTGGGTCGAGAGGCGGTTGCGCTTGTCGAACATGGTGAGCGCGACGCCGAGGATCGAGAGCTGGGGATTGAAGCGGACGCGGATGCGCTCGATCGTCTGAAGGAGCTGACTGAGCCCTTCGAGCGCAAAAAACTCGGTCTGCAGCGGCACCAGGATCGCGCGCGCCGCGACCAGGGCATTGACGGTGAGCAGCCCGAGCGAGGGCGGGCAATCGGTCAGGCAGATGTCCCAGCGCCCCGGCGGCACGGCGTTGAGCGCATCGTCGAGAAGATGGGTTCTTCGTTCAAAATCAATGAGTTCGATCTCCGCGCCGGAGAGATCGACGGTCGCCGGCACGACATCCAGCCGCGGCACCCGGGTCGCCACCACGGCCTCGTCGAGGCCGCACTGGCCGGTGAGCAGCTCGTAGCTCGACTTGTGGCGCTGCGCGAGGCCGATGCCGAGCCCGGTCGACGCATTGCCCTGGGGATCGAGATCGAGCAGCAGCACCTTCCAGCCGGTCGCGGCGAGGGCGGTGGCGAGATTGATCGCCGTCGTGGTCTTGCCGACCCCGCCTTTCTGGTTGGCGACTGCGATCCGGATCACGGGCGCTTCCTTCTGACGCCTTCCGCCACGATGACCCCGGCTTCGGGATCGGTAACGCTCGGCTCGATGCGGAAGTCACCCTGCCACGAAGATTCGGCGGCTTCCAGTTCCGCGCGCGCGTTTCGGCCCTTGGGGAGGATCCAGCGCGTCTTTGCTGTGGAAAAGCGGTCTCCCAGCTCGAGCAGCTTGGGGAGGGGCGCGAATGCGCGCGCACTGATTACGCCGAATTCGCACGCCGCCACGCGCTCGACGCGGGCATTGACGATCTCGACCTTGCCGGTCAGGCCGAGCACGTCCGCCGCTCGCCTGAGGAATTCCACCCGCAGCCGCCGCTCCTCGACCAGCGTGACAGGGCCGTTGTGCAATGCAGCGACCACCAAGCCGGGAAAGCCGGCGCCCGTGCCGAGGTCGATCCAGCTCGCTCCGGGCAAACCGAATTCGAGGAGCTGCGCTGAATCCGCGACGTGCCGAATCCAAAACCAAGGCAAAGTCGCCCGAGAAACGAGATTCTGCCGCTCATTTTCGGCACGAAGGAGCACTCGAAAGGCATCGAAGCGCTCCATTGTTTCACGTGGAACACTGAATTTTGCCTCAATCCAGGCGCGCGCTTGCTCTTCGCCCATCAAGCAGCCCGGCGGCGCGCATGTACCAGGATAGCACTCAGGGCGGCCGGTGTGATGCCGCGAATCCGGGCGGCCGCGCCTAAAGTGTCCGGCCGGACCTGCGACAGCCGCTCGACCATCTCATGAGAAAGGCCGGGGATCGCACGGTAGTCCAGCTCGGCCGGAATGCGGACCGCATCGTCGCAGCGCAACCGCTGGATTTCGCTGCGCTGGCGCTCGACATAGGGGGCGTAGCGATGGTCCTGCACGGCCTCATCCAACAGCCGAAGGGGCGCCTCGCACAGTTGCGGCACGAGGCGGCAAAGGCCTTCGCCATCAAGCTCGGGGAAACGCAGCCAGCCGTGGAGAGGGAGCGCGGGGCCGTCTCTGCGCACGCCCACCCCGGCGTCCCTCAGCTGGCGCGGCGTGCAGAAAGCTGCTAGCTCGGCGTCGATCGCCGCACGCTTCGCCCGATCCGCCTCGAAATGCGCACGCCGCTCCGGCGAAACGCAGCCCGCCTGGATCCCCAACGGCGTGAGTCTTTGCCCGGCATTGTCGGCCCGAAGACGCAGGCGGTACTCCGCGCGTGCAGTCAGCATCCGGTAGGGCTCGGTGACCCCCTGCAGGACGAGGTCGTCGATCATCACGCCGATATAGCTGTCCGCCCGGTCGAGGATGAGCGGCGGCATGCCTCCAACCGCCGCCGCGGCGTTGATTCCGGCAATGAGCCCCTGTGCGGCCGCTTCCTCATATCCGGTGGTGCCGTTGATCTGCCCCGCGAGGTAGAGGCCGTCGACGTCGCGGACCGCAAGCGTCGCATCGAGGATGCGCGGATCGACATGGTCATATTCGACCGCATAGCCGGGCTGCACGATCTCCGCTTGCTCGAGCCCCGCCATCGAACGCACCATCGCCAGCTGAACGTCATTCGGCAGGGAAGTCGAAATCCCATTTGGGTAGACGGTGAAATCATCGAGCCCCTCGGGCTCGAGGAAGACCTGATGCCCCTCCCGGTCGCCGAAGCGGTGGACCTTGTCCTCGATCGAGGGACAGTAACGCGGCCCCACCCCGCTTATCTCGCCGGCGAAGAGCGGCGACCGGTCCAAGGACGCCCGGATGATTTCGTGCGTTTGCGAGTTGGTCCGGGTGATCGCGCAGAAGAGCTGCGGCGCGGGCCGGCCTCCGCTCATCGGCGACATCGTCCAGTCTTCACCGTCCGATTCCTGCCGCTCCAGCGCCGCCCAGTCGATGGTGCGGCCGTCCAGGCGCGGCGGCGTCCCTGTCTTGAGCCTCGCCAGCGGCAACCCCAGCGCGCGGAGCTGCGCCGCGAGCCGGGTGGCGGCACGCTCGCCGACCCTGCCGCCGGCGCGGCTCGACATGCCGAAATGCAGCTTTCCGCCGAGGAATGTCCCGGTCGCAAGCACGACCGCTCGCGCGGATAGACGGCGACCGCTCACTTCGACGCCGTTCACGCGGCGGCCGTCCAAGATGAGCGACTCGGCCTCGCCTTCGACGACCGTCAGCCCCGGATGCGCTGTGACCATGGCCTGGACAGCGGCCCGAAACTTCTTCCGGTCCGCCTGCACGCGCGGCCCGCGGACCGCAGCCCCTTTGCTCGCATTGAGCATCCGGTAGTGAATGCCGGCCTCGTCCGTCGCGCGAGCGATGATGCCGTCCAGTGCGTCGACCTCGCGGACGAGGTGACCCTTGCCGAGCCCGCCAATAGCCGGGTTGCAGGACATGGCCCCGACCTGCCCGCGGGCGAAGGTGACGAGCGCAACTGTCGCGCCCATCCGCGCGGCGGCCGCGGCCGCCTCGACGCCCGCATGCCCCCCGCCGACGACGATGATGTCAAACCTGTCGCTCACGGGCCCGCATCTATGGCTTTGTTCCACGTGGAACAACTCACTTGCCGATGCAGAAGCGCCCGAACAGGCCGTCGAGCATGTCCTCGACCCCCGCGCGCCCGGTGACGCGGTCCAGCGCAACGCGCGCCCGGCGGAGCGCTTCGGCCGAGATCAATGGGTCGGCCGCATTCACAGCCTCGGACAATGCATCGCGACACTCGGCCAGCAGCGCCCGGTGGCGAGCGTTCAGCGCCACCTCAGCCTCGCGCGGCAGGATCGCACGGGCCTGTGCCACGAGAGCCTCCGCCAGCATCTCGAGCCCGTCCCCGGTCAGAGCCGAGACCGCCACGTCCGCGCCCGGCGGTGCCGGCGCGAGGTCGGCCTTGGAGTGGACCCGCACCGCTAGCGGAGGCGCTTCGGCGGCAGGACCGAGCCAGAGCACCAGGTCAGCCTGCGCGATGGCCGACCGCGCGCGATCGACGCCGACGCTCTCGATCGCATCGTCGCTGGCCCGAAGGCCCGCAGTGTCGATCAGCACGAACGGCAGGCCCGCGATCGCGACGGGCGCCTCGATCAGGTCGCGGGTGGTGCCGGGCAGCGCCGACGTGATCGCCGCCTCTCTCTGTATCAAGGCATTGAGAAGGCTGGACTTTCCGGCATTGGGCGGCCCCGCGATGACGACCCGGACGCCGTCCCGCAACCGTTCGGCCGGCGGCGCGGCAACCGCCTCCTCCAATTCTCGCGCGGCGGCGGCGGCCCGCGTCCGCCAGTCCGGGGAAAGCCCCTCGCCGACGTCCGCCTCATCGGCGAAATCCAGGTCCGCCTCCAGCTCGGCGGCGAGACCGAGGATCCGTTTCCTCCACAGCTCGACTTGACGGCTCAGCGTGCCTCCCGCGAGCGCCTGCGCCGCCCGGCGCTGCGCCTCGGTCTCGGCGCTGAGCAGGTCGGCGAGGCCTTCCGCTTCGGCGAGGTCGATGCGGCCGTTGAGGAAGGCGCGCCTGGTGAACTCGCCCGGTTCCGCTTCGCGCAGGCCCTCCAGCCCGCGGAGGGCGCGCAGGACAGCGGCGACGACGGCGCGGCCGCCATGGAGGTGGAGCTCGGCGACATCCTCCCCAGTGGCGCTCTCCGGGCCGGGAAAGCGCAAGACGAGGGCGCGGTCGATCTCGTCCTCCCCGTGCCGAACACGGACCAGCATCGCCCGCCTGGGCTCGGGAAGTTCCCTCACCAGCGCCTCGAGCGCCGCGTCGGCCTGCGGCCCGCTGATCCGCACCACCGCGATCGCCGCCGGAGGGGCTCCCGAGGAGAGTGCAAAGATGGTGTCGCTCACCGGGATCCCTTGGCCATCCCTTCGAGCATCTGGCGCCACATCGAGAGACCGGCCTCGCTCATCGGCCCCCAGCTCTTCATCATGTCGGCGACGAGCTCCGGCGCGGGACCGTCGGCGACCCCGCTCTTGAGCTTCTCGACATAGGCTTCGTGGACGGGCGTCAGGTCGGGCAGGCCCATGAAGCGGCGCGCTTCTTCCGGCGTGCAGTCGATGTCGATGGTGACTTTCATGGCGTCTCCTTCCGCGCCGCTCTATAGGCCGCCGCGTCAGGAAAGGAGAGGGAGGAGTCGATGCCGCAGATCGAGGTCGAGACGCTGGAGGGCGGCGCGCGGTTCGGCGCCTATCTCTCCGAGCCCGAAGGCGCACCGCGCGGCGCGATCGTGGTCATCCAGGAGATATTCGGGATCAACGAGGGGATCCGCCGCAAGTGCGACCGCTGGGCGAGCCTCGGCTATCTTGCGCTCGCGCCCGACCTCTTCTGGCGGCTCGAGCCTGGCGTGGAGCTGGATCCCGACATCCCCGACCAGTTCGAGCGCGCGCTGGGTCTGATGGGCCGCTTCGACCAGGACCAGGGCATCCGGGATATCGAGGCCACGATCCGAGACGCGCGGGCACGGCTCCGCGACGGCGGAAAGGTCGGCTGCGTCGGCTATTGCCTCGGCGGCCGCCTCGCCTACATGACCGCGGCGCGCACCGGCGTCGACGCCAGCGTCGGCTATTATGCCGTCGGCCTCGACAACATCCTGGACGAGAAGAATGCGATTGCGCGGCCGCTCATGCTGCACATCGCCGGCGCCGACGGCTTCGTGCCGCCCGAGACCCAGCGCAAGATGCATGAAGAGCTCGACCAGCACCCGCGCGTCACCCTCCACGATTATCCCGGCGAGGACCACGGCTTCGCGGCCGAGATGGGCAAGCGCCGCAGCGAGGAGGCGGCGCAACGCGCCGACGGGCGGACGGAGGCGTTCTTCGCCGAGCATATCGGGTGAGCGCCTATGCGATCGTCGTCGAACGCACGGGCGGGCCGGAGGTGCTCGAGGTGCGCGAGATCGACACGCCGCGCCCCGGGCCGGGCGAAGCGCTGGTGCTGCACGAGGCGGTCGGGCTGAACTTCATCGACACCTACCATCGCTCCGGCCTCTATCCGCTGCGCTTTCCCTCGGGGCTCGGCAGCGAAGCGGCGGGCGTGGTCGAGGCCGTCGGTGACGGCGTGGCCGGCTTCGCCGAAGGCGACCGCGTCGGCTACTTCACCGGGCCGCTTGGAGCCTATGCGACCCACCGCACGGTGGCGGCCGACCGTTTGGTCAAAGTCCCAGGCGGCATCTCCAGCGAAGACGCGGCCGCGGCGATGCTGAAAGGCAGCACCGCCGAGTATCTGATCGAGCGTTGCGCGCGGGTGCAGGCGGAACAGGCGATCCTGGTCCATGCGGCCGCCGGCGGGGTCGGGTCGATCCTGGTGCCCTGGCTCAAGGCGATCGGCGCGACCGTCATCGCTCATTCCGGCTCGGCCGAAAAAGCCGAGATCGCCAAGGATTTGGGCGCCGACCACAGCCTCTCCTGCCCGATGGATGCGCTTGCCGGCGAGGTGCGTTCGCTGACCGGCGGGGCGGGTACGCCGGTGGTGCTCGACGGAGTCGGCGCGGCGAGCTGGGCGGCGTCGCTCGCCTCGGTGGCGCGGCGCGGGCTGATCGCCAGCTTTGGAAACGCCTCCGGCCCGGTTCCGCCGTTCACCGCCCTCGACCTGCTCCGCGCCGGATCCGTCTTCGTCACGCGGCCGACTTTGGCCGATTACGCCGGAACGGAGGAGGAGATGCGCGCCTCGGCGGCGCGGCTGTTCGAGATGATCGGAAGCGGCGTCGTGCGCGTGCAGATCGGCGCCCGCTTCCCGCTCCGCGACGCGGCCGAAGCCCACCGCGCGATCGAATCCCGGGCGACCGTCGGATCGACCGTGCTGGTTCCCTGAGGCCCGCGGGTCCAGCTCGTCCCTAGGAGTTCATCGAGGCGAAAAAGTCCTCGTTGGTCTTCGAGTCCTTCATCTTGTCGAGCAGGAACTGCATCGCGTCGACCGTGCCCATCTGCATCAGGATGCGCCTCAGGACCCACATCTTCGATAGCGTCGCCTGATCGACCAGCAGCTCCTCCTTGCGCGTTCCGGACTTGCCGACGTCGAGCGAGGGGAAGATGCGCTTGTCGGCGACCTTGCGGTCGAGCACGATCTCCGAGTTGCCGGTGCCCTTGAACTCCTCGAAGATCACCTCGTCCATCTTGGAGCCGGTGTCGATCAAAGCGGTGGCGATGATCGAGAGCGAGCCGCCCTCCTCGATGTTCCGCGCCGCGCCGAAGAAGCGCTTGGGGCGCTGCAGCGCGTTGGCGTCGACGCCGCCGGTCAGCACCTTGCCCGAGCTCGGCACCACCGTGTTGTAGGCGCGTCCGAGGCGGGTGATCGAATCGAGCAGGATGACGACGTCCTTCTTGTGCTCGACCAGCCGCTTGGCCTTCTCGATCACCATCTCGGCGACCTGGACGTGGCGGCTGGCGGGCTCGTCGAAGGTCGAGGAGATGACCTCGCCCTTCACCGAGCGCTCCATGTCGGTCACTTCCTCCGGTCGCTCGTCGATCAGCAGCACGATCAGGAAGACTTCCGGATGGTTGTCGGTGATCGCCTTGGCGATGTTCTGGAGCAATACGGTCTTGCCGACGCGGGGCGGCGCCACGATCAAAGCGCGCTGGCCCTTCCCCTGAGGCGAGATGATGTCGATGACCCGCGCAGACTTGTCCTTGACGGTCGGATCGCCGGGATCGAGGCTCAATTTCTCGTCCGGATAGAGCGGCGTCAGATTGTCGAAATTGACGCGGTGCCGGACCGCTTCGGGATCGTCGTAATTCACCTTGGCGAGGCGGGTCAGCGCGAAATAGCGCTCGCCGTCCTTGGGACCGCGGACCTCGCCCTCGACCGTGTCGCCGGTCCGGAGGCCGAACTTACGGACCTGGTTCGGCGCCACATAGATGTCGTCGGGTCCGGCCAGATAGTTGGAATCGGGCGAGCGCAGGAAGCCGAAGCCGTCCTGCAGCACTTCGATCGTGCCCACGCCCATGATCTCATCCCCCTGCTCGGCGCGAACTTTGAGGATCGAGAACATCAGCTCCTGTTTGCGCAGGGTCGATGCGCCTTCGATGCCGAGCTCCTCGGCCATCGCCACCAGCTCGGCGGGGGTTTTTTGCTTCAGGTCGTTGAGATGCATGGAAAATACTCGGGAGATGGGATTCGTGGCGCCAGCGAACGGGGGATGTTGGTGGCGGAAACGGAGTGCATGCGCGGACGGCAGGCAAACGACGCAGAGCGGGTTAGGCTCCGCCCTAAATCAAGTCAAGCCGACGAAAGCGGGCGAGCGAGCGCCGGATCGTCGCCAACGGTCAGAAGGGCTTCACGATCACCAGGATGACGATCAAGGCGGTGGCGACTCCCGGGATCTCGTTCATCAGCCTCAGGCTTCGTCCGCTCACCGGCCGTTCCCCGCGGGCGAGCTTGCGGCCGTAGCCGATCATCCAGCCGTGATAAGCCGAAAGGCCGACGACCAGCAGCAGCTTCAGTTGCAGCCAGGTCTGGTTCCAGGCGCCGCTCGAATAAGCCAGAGTGAGGCCGAGCGCCCAGACCATCAGCATCGCTGGCGTGATGATGATGCGGCGCAGCTTGCGCTCGCGCTCGATCCACCTCGCCTCCTCGGCCGACCCCGCCGCCGCCTCCTGGTGGTACACGTAGTAGCGCGGCAGCATGAACAGCCCCGCGATCCAGAAGATCACGAAGATGACATGCGCGGCCTTGATCCATTGATAGGTCACGATGAGGGCCGTGTTGAGATCGTAGTCGAGCATCACTGGCGGACGAGCTCCAACAGGCGCTCGACGTGCGGTATGGGAGTATCGGGCAGGATGCCGTGGCCGAGGTTGAACACGTGCGGCCTCCCCTCCAGCGCCGATATGATGCGCCGCACCCCATGTTCAAGCGCCTCGCCGCCGGCGAGCAAGGCGAGAGGATCGAGATTGCCCTGGACCGGGAGCCCTGGCGGGAGCGCGCCGGCCGCCCAGGCGGGATCGACCGTCTCGTCGACCCCGATCGCGTCGACCCCCGTTTCCCGCGCGTAGGCGGGAAGCTTGCCGCCCGCGCCCTTCGGAAAGCCGATGATCGGGACGTCCGGATGCCGCCGCCTCAGCTCCGCCACGATCCGCGCGGTGGGTGCGATCACCCATTGCTCGAACTGCGCCGGCGCGAGGCTCCCCGCCCAGCTGTCGAACAGTTGCACCGCCTCGACGCCGGCCTCGATCTGACCGGAGAGATAGTCGATCGTGGCTGACGTCACGGCGTCGATTATGCCGGAGAAACGCTGAGGCTCGGCGTAAGCGAGGCGCCGTGCCTCGGCCTGCTCCTTCGAGCCCCGTCCGGCGACCATGTAGGTGGCAACGGTCCAGGGGCTGCCCGCAAAGCCGAGCAAGGTGGTATCCCCGGGCAGGGCCGCCTTCACCCTGGCGACGGTCTCGTAGATCGGCCGCAATCGCGAAGGAACGGGCTCGAGCCGGTCGAGGCCGGTTTCGATCATCGTCGGCGACAGGCGGGGACCTTCGCCTGCTTCGAAGGCGAGATCCTGCCCGAGCGCGTGCGGCACGATCAATATGTCGGAGAACAGGATGGCGCCGTCGAAGCCGAAGCGGCGGATCGGCTGGAGCGTGATCTCGGCGGCAGCGTCGCTGTCGAAGACCAAAGCGAGGAAACCGCCCTTCTTTGCCCTAAGTGCGCGATATTCGGGCAAATACCGCCCCGCCTGCCGCATCAGCCAGATCGGACGTTGGGAGGCGGCCTCGCCCTTCAGGACGGCGAGTAAGGGCTTGGTCTCGGCGGTCATCGGGAAGGGCTCGAGCTCCCTCTTCTCTCTATTAAGATTCTTTTAGAAGAGGATTGTTGAAGGATGTTGGGGCGCGGAAGCCGGGGTTTATTGGTTCGTGACGGAATTGCAAACAGGCCGCGGAAGGGCGGGGCGTGGGAATCGCGCGAGTCGCGGCGTTTGCTCCCGTTTTTCACAGGCTGTGGAGAGCTTTCATCCGCTGTTCGCCGGACTGTGGACGGATCGCGAAGCGCGGGGGCCAATCCTTGTGCTGGAACCGCCCACCGGGTTTCGCTAGCCATTGCCCTCATGCTTTTCCACAGCGGCCCGGCCTGATGGAGCTTCACCTCCACCTGCTCTCCGATTCCACCGGCGAGACGCTGGAAGTGATCGCGAACGCCTGCCTCGCCCAGTTCGAGAATGTCGAGGTGAAGCGCCATCTCTGGCCGATGGTGCGCTCCGAAGGCCATCTCGAGCGGGTGCTCGACGATGTCGAGCGGCGGCCGGGCCTGGTCTTCTACACGCTGGTCAACAACAGGATCCGACGCGAGCTCGAGCAGCAGAGCCGGCGCCGGGGCATTCACTGCGTTTCGGTGCTCGATCCCGTCGTCCATGCCCTTTCGGCCGTGCTCGGCCAGCAGGCCGCGGGCCGTCCGGGGCGGCAGCATGCGCTCGACGCCGCCTATTTCGCGCGGGTCGACGCGATCCAGTTCACCATCGCCCATGACGACGGAATCGGCTCGGAGAATTGGGAAGAGGCCGACATGGTTCTCGCCGGCGTGTCGCGCACCTCCAAGACCCCGACCGCAATCTACCTCGCCAATCGCGGCTACAAGGTCGCCAACATTCCGCTCGTGCCGGAAGCGCCGCCGCCGCCGGCTTTGTTCGCGCTCCGCCACCCTCTCGTCGTCGGCCTCACCACGAATCCCGAGCGGCTGATCCAGATCCGCCGGAACCGGCTGCTGTCGCTAAACCAGGCGCCGGAGACAGACTATGTCGATCGCGAGTCGGTAAGCGCCGAGCTCGCTTTCGCGCGGCGCATCTTCGCCGACAATGGCTGGCCGGTCATCGATGTCACCCGCCGCTCGATCGAGGAGACGGCGCTGGCGATCGTCAAGCTGTGCACCGAGCGCTACGAAGCGGCGACCGGGACATGAAGCTGCTGCTCGCATCGCGGAGCGAGGCTCGGCGGCGGATGCTCGAAGCGGCCGGCGTTCCGTTTGAGACGGTGGAAGCCGAGCTGGACGAAGCGGCGGCCAAGGCCGGCCTCGAAGCCGCCGGCTTCGACGCCCGCGGAGTCGCCGAGGAGCTGGCGCAGCTCAAGGCGCTTTCGGTTGAGGCCGCGCCGGAGACGTTGGTGCTCGGTGCCGATCAGACGCTTGAGCTGGAGGACGGCGCCATTCTCTCCAAGCCCGAATCGCGTGCCGAGGCTTTCGACCAGCTCCGCGCGCTGAGCGGCCGCAGCCATGCCCTGCACTCGGCCGCGGTCGTCGTCGAGGACGGCGAGACCGTGTTCTGGCAGAGCGAGACCGTCGGGCTATGGATGCGCCCGCTCGGCGACCGCTTCATCGAGGACTATCTCGACCGCGAATATGAAGCGATCCGCTGGAGCGTCGGCGGCTACCGGATCGAAGGCCGCGGCGTGCAGCTCTTCGACAGGATCGAGGGCAGCCATTTCGCGGTGCTCGGCCTGCCGCTCCTGCCGCTGCTCGCCTTCTTCCGCGAGCGCGGCCTGCTGGCGAGCTGATGGGAACCCCCTATGCCGAGGTGATCGGCGATCCGGTCGCCCATTCCAAGTCGCCTCTCATACACAATTTCTGGCTCGAGCGGCTTGGCATGGAGGCCGAGTACCGGCGCACTCGAGTAACTCGATCAGAATTGACGGCCTTCCTCGAAACCCGGCGCGCCGACCCGGACTGGCGCGGATGCAACGTGACGATGCCCCACAAGGAGAAGATCGTTCCGCTCCTCGATGAATATCGGACCTGGGGCCTCGAAGCGGTCAACTGTGTCGTCCGCCAGGATTCGGAACTGATCGGGTACAATACCGACATGGAGGGGTTCGGACGCAGCTTACCCGGCGTCGGTCATGTCGACGTCGGGGCTCCGGTTTGCGTGATCGGCGCGGGCGGTGCAGCGCGCGCCGTAATCGCCGAGTTGGATGTGATCTCGATCTGCCGCTTCAAGATCATCTGTCGCGATCCGGCAAAGGTCCGATTGCCGATCGGTGGGGATGCGGCGCGAGGCGGCGTTTTTGCGTTCGGGGAAGCCCCCGAGGCGATGCGGGGCTGTCACGGCCTCGTCAATGCCAGCCCCCTCGGCATGTCCGGCTTCGAGCCTGTGCCGGAAGTAGTTCTCGACGCCCTCCCTTTGCTTGCACCGCACGCCTTCGTCTTCGACATGGCCTACGGGGATGCGCCGACGAAATTGGTCCGCCGCGCCGCCGCGCTCGGCTTCGACACCGTTGACGGACTGACCATGCTGGTCGCCCAGGCTGCTTCCTCCTTCGCGCACTTCTTCGGCTCGCATCCGCCGGCCTATGATCCGGCCGGGCTGCGTCGGTTACTGACGTCATGATGCGCCTCGGCCTCACTGGATCGATCGGCATGGGCAAGTCGACCGTCGCGGCGATGTTCGCCGAGGAGGGTATCCCGGTGTTCGATGCGGACGCCGCCGTTCACCGCCTGCAGGGCCCGGAAGGGGCGCTCGTCGCCGAGATCGAAGCGCATTTCCCCGGCACGACCGGCACAGGGGGGGTCAACCGAGGCGCGCTGGCCGAGCGGGTGCTCGGCGAGCCGGCGCGGCTGCGCAGACTCGAAGAGCTGGTCCATCCCGCGGTGGCGCGCGAGCGCGAGGCGTTCCTGGCGGAGCATGCCGGGGCCCCGCTCGTCCTGCTCGACATCCCCTTGCTGTTCGAGGCCGGCGGCTGGAAGGACGTCGACCGCGTCGCGGTGGTGTCCGCGCCGGAGGAAATTCAGCGCGCGCGCGTCCTCGCCCGACCGGGGATGACCCCGCAAAAGCTCGATTCAATCCTCGCCCGCCAACTGCCCGACCGCGAGAAGCGAGCCCGCGCCGATTTCGTCATCGACACGGGCGGGCCGCTCGAGGAAACGCGACGAGCCGTTCGCCGCATCGTCGCTTGTCTGACCGGCCCCGGCGATTCATAACATCCTCGAGATGCGGGAAATCGTCTTCGACACCGAAACCACGGGCCTCAGCCCGCTTGCCGGCGACCGTATGGTCGAGATCGGCTGCGTCGAGCTGGTCAACCGCTGCGAGACCGGGCGCACCTGGCACGCTTACTTCAACCCGGACCGACCGATGCCGAGCGGCGCCGAAGCGGTGCACGGCCTCTCCGACCGCTTCCTGGCCGACAAGCCGCGCTTTCACGAGAAGGTCGAGGAGCTGATCGCCTTCATCGGCGAAGCGCCGCTTGTCGCGCACAATGCCGGCTTCGACTTCGCCTTCATCAACCATGAGCTCAACAATTGCGGCCGGCCGCTCATCTGCACCAGCCGGATGGTGGACACCCTGTCCCTCGCCCGCCAGCGCCATCCCGGCGCCAAGCACAGCCTCGACGCGCTCTGCACCCGCTTCGGCGTCGACCGCAGCCTGCGCGTCAAGCACGGCGCCCTGATCGACGCGCAATTGCTCGCCCAGGTCTATGTCGAGCTCACCGGCGGGCGGCAGATCGGCCTGTCGCTCGGCGCGGGCGAGGAGGCTCCCGATTTGGCCCTCGACTCGGCCGAGCTCGCCGCCGCCGCGCCCACTGCGGTCACCGTCCGGCCCCCTCGGCCGCACGCCCCCAGCGAGGACGAGCTGCTCCGCCATGCGGCCTTCCTGAGCGGCCTCTCCGATCCCATATGGCATCGGTTGACGGAGGACCGCCGCGGGGCCTAATCGGCGCGGCGGGCAGTGGAGAGCGCAATGGAGATCCGGGTTTCCGGGCACCAGGTCGAGACCGGCGAGGCCCTTCGCCAGCATGTCGAGGATCGGCTCGCCGCCATTGCGGACAAATATTTCGAGCGCGCGCTTTCGGCCCACGCCACTTTCGGCAAGGGGCCGCACGACCACGCCTTCACCTGCGACATCGTCGCTCATGTCATGCAGGGCGTCATCCTCAAGGGATCGGGCCAGGCCCAGGAGGCGCACCCCGCCTTCGACCAGGCCGCGGACCGGATCGAGAAGCAGCTCCGTC
Organism: Allosphingosinicella sp.; assembly: GCA_035628835.1. Taxonomy (GTDB): domain Bacteria; phylum Pseudomonadota; class Alphaproteobacteria; order Sphingomonadales; family Sphingomonadaceae; genus Allosphingosinicella. Next base: position 30,949 of record DASPJA010000029.1, on the reverse strand, counting down.
GCTACATGGGACGGCTGAAGGACCGCCAGGCGGCACCCGTGGCGGAGGGGCTGGAGCCGGTCGACGGCGAGGCCTCCTACACCGTCTTCGCGCCCTCCGACGAGGAGGAGCCCGGCGACCATCCGCCGATCGTTGCCGAGACCAGCGTCGACATCCCGGACGCCAGCGTGTCGGATGCCGTGATGCTGCTCGACCTCAGGAACACGAACGCCTTGCTGTTCCGCAACAGCGCGACGGCGCGATTCAATATGGTCTACCGACGACAAGACGGGACCATCGGCTGGGTCGAGCCGAAGCGGGACTGAAGGCCTCCGCGCGCGGGGCCGCCAATCGCCCCACATTCTTTTTCTCGAGGGCGGACGCCTTTTCCGCCGGGTGCACGATGAACGATCTTTCGGAACTGATTGCGGCGGACGCGGTCGAAGCGGGCCTCCAGGTCGCCAACAAGAAGGCTTTGTTCCATGCGCTTGCCGCGGCTGCGGCGCGGCGCACGGGCCTTCCTGCCAAGGCGATTGCGGGCGGGCTCGCGGAGCGGGAGAAGCTCGGCTCGACCGGCTTCGGCGGCGGCGTCGCGATCCCGCACAGCAAGGTCGAGGGGCTGGAGCGGGTGTTCGGCTTCTTCGCCCGGCTGTCGACGCCGATCGACTATCAGGCAGTGGACGGGATGCCGGTCGACCTGGTCGTTCTCCTCCTCTCGCCGCCCGACGCCGGTGCCGACCATCTCAAGGCGCTCGCAGGCGTCAGCCGGATGCTGCGCGACCGCCAGGCCGTCGCCAAGCTGCGCGGCGCCCGCTCCAAGGACGCGATCTACGCCTTGCTCGCAGGGATCGACGCCCGCAATGCCGCCTGAGAATCAAGCTGCCGGGGGCGTGGGAGCGCATCTTCGTGCGCTCGAATCGCTTTACCGCGCAGCGGCCGTCAACCGGCTGTTCCGCTCGAGCATCGAGATTCCGGAGCAAGGCTTCGCGCGGATCCGCTTCGAGGTCGAGGAAGCCCATTATCACGCCGCCGGCGCCGCCCACGGCACGCTCTATTTCAAGATGATGGACGATGCGGCCTTCTACGCGTGCAATGCGATGGTCTCGGACCGCTTCCTCCTCACCACTGCTTTCAACCTCAACTTCACGCGGCCGCTGAAGGCCGGGCCGGCGACCGCGGAAGGCCGCTGGGTGAGCGGGCGCCGCCGGGTCTTCGTCGGCGAGGCGCGACTGATCGACGCGGAGGGTGAGGAGGCGGCGCGCGGCACGGGCACCTTCATGCGCTCGCACATCCCGCTCGCCAGCCTGGCCGGTTACGCCGCGCCCTGATGGAGGCGCGCCTCGCCAGCTCGGTGCTGGTCCACGGCCTGCTGCGGCTGGCGGCGCAGGGCGGCGGCTTCGGCGCGGTGCTCGCCCGGGGCGACGACAATGCCGGCGCGGTCACCGTCATCCTGACCGAGCGGGGGGAGCGCCGCATGATCCTGGAGCGCGCGGTGCAGGGCGACGGGCGCTACGGCTGGCAGGAGGTCGGGAATCGGGCGGCCGGCAACGACGAAGAGTTCCAGAAGTTCCTCGAACGGCGGCAGCGATTCGATCCCGATCTGTGGCTGATCGAACTGGACGTCGCGTCGGCCGAACGGTTCGCCGACGAAATGGCCGCCCTTAGTTGACCGTTAACCGCGGCGGCCCCTAGCCCGGTTGCACGAATTTTCTGCAAGAGCGGGGGGCCGCCGAAAATCTGAATGCGGCCGCGCAAGTCGGGCGGTGATCGATGGGTGCTTCGCGGCACCGGCTCGAGATCCGACCGCAAAGTTTAGAGTCAAGATGACCGATTTCGTCCGCGCCGCCCGCAAGGCCGCGCTCGCCTTCATCCTAGCAGCCGCAGCCGCCACTCCGGCGCTCGGTGCCGAAACCGCGGCCGCTCCCGGTCTCGAGAGCCTCGAGGATGTGGTCGCCCGCGCCATCGCCGAGCCGGCCGCCGACGAGATCCTCCGCGCTCCGGCCGCCGCGGTGATCGTCCCCGAGACCCTGGAGGAAGGGAGCGAAGCGCCGCTCGCGGACCGCAATCGTCCCCTCGACGAGCTGGTCGCCGAATATTCCGGTACGGCGCCGCGCGACCGCGAGGCGGAATGCCTTGCGGGCGCGATCTACTGGGAGTCGAACGGCGAGCCCTTTGCCGGCCAGCTCGCCGTCGCCGAGGTTATCATCAACCGCGCCCGCTCCGGCCGGTTCGCTTCCACCCTGTGCGGCGTGATCACGCAGCGCAGCCAATTCTCCTTCGTGCGCGGCGGCCGCATCCCCACCCCGCCCCAGTCGAGCCGCGGCTGGCGCAACGCGGTCGCCATCGCCCACATCGCGCTCGACGACGTGGCCGACAGCCCGGTCTCGACCGCTCTGTTCTTCCACGCGCGCTACGTCTCGCCGCGCTGGCGCCTCCAGAGGCTCGCCGCCGTCGGAAACCACGTCTTCTACCGATAAGGGACAGTTACTTCCCCCGAAGACTGAAGCGAGTCTGCGCAGGCTTGAGGGGGAAGTAACTGTCCCCAATCACTCTTGTCGCCCGTTCCCGACTCGTTCTAGGCTGGCGGGATGGCCACGCTCAGCGACTCGCCCGCCTGCTTCTCCGATTCGCCGCTCGCCGCGCAGGATGTCGCGCGCGGGGTGACCCGTTTGTTCTTCCGGCAGGACCTGTTCGCGCTGTGCGAGGTGCCGCTGCCGAACGGGCGGCGCGCCGACATGGTCGCGATCTGCCCCAAGGGCCTGCTGACCATCGTCGAGATCAAGGTATCGCGGGCCGACCTCCTCGGCGACCATAAATGGCCCGACTATCTCGGCTATTGCGATCGTTTCTTCTGGGCGGTCCCGGCCGGCTTCCCGCTCGACCATTTCGAGGGCGGGGAGCGCGGCGCCGAACATTGCGGCCTGATCGTCGCCGACCGCTACGACGCCGCCATCGTCCGCGAGGCCCCGTGGCGCAGCCTCGCTCCGGCGCGGCGCAAGGCGGAGACTTTGCGCTTCGCCCGTCGCGCTGCGCGGCGGCTGGTCGGCGATCTCGACCCGGGTCTCGCCGGCTTCGCCTAGCGCGCCGGACCGTAGGTCGGCTCGGTCTGGCGCGGCGCCTGGAGCAGGCGGAGAATCGGGCCGGCCCGATTGTCGCGGCGGGCATAATCGAGCGCGGAATAGCCGGCGGCGCTGTCGGTCCGGTTCGGATCGGCGCCGCGGCCGAGAAGGAGCCGGACCATCGCGATGTCGCGGCGCTGGACCGCGAGGATCAGGGGAGTCTCGCCGCGGCCGTTCGGCTGGTTGACGTTGGCCCCGCGGTTCAGGAGCAGTTCCGCGCCATCGGTCCAGCCGATCTGGGCGGCGACCATCAGAGGCGTGTTGCCCTGATTGTCCTGGACGTCGACGCGGGCGCCGTAGGCGAGCAGGAAATTCAGCCAGCCATGGTCGCGGCCGCGCGCGAGGATGTGCAGCGCGGCCTCGCCGGTGCCGCGGTCGCGGCTGTTGATCGCCGTGGAGGACGGATTGGAGACGATCTCCGTCACCTTGTTGCCGTCGCGCTCGCGCACCGCCTTGAGGAAATTGTAGCTTTCGGAATATTGCGCGAGTGCCGGCACCGCCACCACGCCAAGCAATGCCGCGAGCAGGATTCGCCGCTTCGTTCTGTCCACCTGTCACCCCGTCTATTCGGCTTGATCGCAGCCCCTTAGCAAAGCAAGGCTGGCCGCGCCATGAACGTTCGGCTCATCCTCTTCCTGTTCGCCCTTGTCGCCGGGCCCAGCCTCGCCGCCTGCCGGCGGGAGCCGCCGCCGCTCGACGGCGCGCGAATGGGCGGCCCCTTCGCTTTGACCGACCAGAACGGCCGGCGCTTCTCCAGCGACCAGCTCGCCGGCAAATACCGGATCGTCTATTTCGGCTACACCTTCTGCCCCGACGTCTGCCCGGTCGACCTGCAGCTGATCAGCGCCGCTTTGCGCCAGTTCGAGCAGACCGACGCCGCCCGCGCGGCGCGCGTCCAGCCCATCTTCATCACCACCGATCCGGCCCGCGACACGCCCGAAGTGTTGCGCCGCTTCGCCGCCGCCTTCCACCCCCGCCTGATCGCGCTGACGGGCACCCCCGAGCAGGTCGGCCGCGTCGCCAGGGCCTACGGCGTCTATTACCAGGCGCGCGACCCCCAGCCGGGAGGCCGCGACTATCTCGTCGATCATAACCGCATCGCCGTTCTCTACGGCCCGGAAGGGCAGCCGATCGCGATCCTGCCGCACGATCAAGGGCCTGCGGGCGTGCTCGAGGCCCTGGAGCGCTGGATCCGGTGAGCGGCGAGGGGCCATTCTGGGAGAAGCCGCTGGAGGCGCTCGACCGCGGCGAATGGGAAGCCTTGTGCGACGGCTGCGGCAAATGCTGCCTTCACAAGATCGAGGACGAGGTGACGGGCGAGATCCATCCGACCAACGTCGCCTGCCGCCTGCTCGACCGCCATAGCTGCCGCTGCTCGAGCTATCGCACCCGCCGTGCCTTCGTCCCGGATTGCGTCCGCCTCACGGCCGCCACGGTCGACCGCTACCAATGGCTGCCGGCGACCTGCGCCTATCGGCTTCGCGCGGAGGGCAGGCCGCTGCCCGAGTGGCATCCCTTGCGCACCGGGGATCCGGACTCCGTGCACAAGGCCGGAATGTCGGTGCGCGGGTGGACCGTCTCCGAGGACCAGGCCGGCGATCTCGAGCACCATCTGGTCGACCGTGAGCTCTGAGCTCCGCCTTCCCTGCGGCACGCCGGTCACGCTGAAGACCAGCCTCCGGGCGAAGGTGATGCGGCTGCGCGTCGACCAGCGCACCGGCACCCTTCTCCTCACCATTCCCCGCCGCTGCTCCGAGCGCCGGGCGCTCGACTGGGCGGCTGGGCAACGCGACTGGATCGAGCGGGCGCTGGCTGGCGTGCGGCCGAATGTCGACATCGGGCCGGGCACTTCGCTCCCCCTCTATGGCCGTCCGCATGTCGTGGATTGGGACCCGACGCGGGCGCGGCGGGTGGAGGTGGGCGAGGGGCGCCTGGTCGTCGGCGGGCCCGCCGAGGGGCTGGAGGCGCGGATCTTGCGCTGGCTCAAGGCGCATGCGCGCGACGTTCTGAGCGAAGAGACGCGTCTGTATGCCGCGCTTGCCGGCAAGACGGTCAGCCGAATCGCCGTGGGAGACCCGCTGTCGCGCTGGGGGAGCTGCTCGGCCTCGGGCGCGATCCGTTACAGCTGGCGCCTCATTCTCGCCCCCGATTTCGTGCGGCGTGCAACCGTCGCGCACGAAGTGGCGCATCTCGTCCACATGAACCACGCCCCGGCCTTCCACGCTCTGGTCGCCGAATTGCTCGGCGAAGATCCGCGACCCGCGAGGCTTTGGCTGCGCCGAGAGGGCGCAGGGCTGCACGGGATCGGCCGGAACTAGTCTTCGGGCTTGTCCACGTTCGGGCGCGGAGGGGGCGGTCCGCGCTCGGGCGGCGCCGCGCGGCGATCGAGCGCGCGGTCGAGCCACTGGCGATCGAGCTCCTCCTCGGTCGGCTCCCGGCGCGGCCGGTCGGCCTGGTCATTCGGCTCCTCGACCGGCCCCGGCTCGCCGGGGTCGATCGGATTGCCGTCGGGGTCGACCAAAGGCTCGTCGCCCGGAAGCGCCGGCGACCATTGGGCGTTGTCCGGCTCCTGCTGCCAATCGGGCGCGGCAACGTTGGTGATGAGATTTTCGGCCGGCCGGTTGGCGACGGCGCGCACCATGAAGTCATGGAAGGCCTGGGCCGGCGCGCGGCCCCCCGCGAGGCCCGGCACCGGCCGGCTGTCGTCGCGCCCCATCCAGACGCCGGTGGTGATGCCGCTAGAGAAGCCGAGGAACCATCCGTCCTTGTTCGAGGTCGTGGTGCCGGTCTTGCCCGCGGTCGGGCGGCCGAGATTGGCGTTGCGGCCGCTGCCGTGGAGGACGACGCCCTGCAGCAGATCGGTCATCTGCGCCGCCACCCAGGGCGCCACGAGCACGCGGCTCTGGTCGTTCTGGTGCTGGTAGAGGAGGGTGCCGTCCGCGGTCGTCACGCGGCGGATGCCGTACGGCGTCACCGCGGTCCCGCCCGACGCGACCGACGCGTAGGCGCGGGTCATGTCGATCAGGCGCACCTCGGACGTGCCGAGCGCCATCGACGGGTTGACGTTGACCCGCGTCGTGATCCCGAACCGCTGCGCCATATCGGCGACGGTGCGGGTGCCGACATCCTGGGCGAGGCGCACCGCCACGGTGTTGATCGAGAATGCCAGCGCCTGGCGGAGGTTGACCGGCCCCGAATAGCGGCCGCTGTCGTTGCGCGGGCTCCAGCCGGCGATAGTCAGCGGAGAGTCCTGGACGGTCGAAGCCGGCGTGTAGCCGGATTCCAGAGCTGCGAGATAGACGAACAGCTTGAACGAGGATCCCGGCTGCCGGTTGGCCTGCGTCGCGCGGTTGTAGCTCGAGCTGGAATAGTCGCGCCCGCCGATCAACGCCCTCACCGCCCCGTCGCGGTCGAGCGAGACGAGGGCGCCCTGCGCGCCGCGCGGCGCATTGGCGTTGATCGCGGCGTGGCCGGCGCGCTGCAAATTGGGGTCGAGCGTCGTCCAGACGTCGATCGGCTGCACCGTCTCGTCGATCAGCATGTCGAGTTGCGGCAGCGCCCAGTCGGTGAAGTAGCGGGCGATGTCCTGCCGCTCGGGATTGGCCACCAGCCGCACCTGTCCGGGATCGGCCGACGCCGCTTGCGCCGGCGTGATCGTGCCGTTCTCCCGCATGAGGTTGATGACGACTCCGGCGCGCGAGCGGGCCGCTTCCGCATCGGCGGTCGGCGAATAATTGGAAGGCGCCTTGACCAGGCCGGCAATGATCGCAGCTTCGGCGATGCTGAGCTGGCTGGCAGGGTGGCCGAAAAATCGGCGCGAGGCGGCGTCGATGCCGTAGGCCCCGCCGCCGAAATAGACGCGGTTCAAGTAGAGCTCCAGGATCTGGTCCTTCGAGAAGCTCCATTCCAGCGCCAAAGCGAGGACCGCCTCGCGGATCTTGCGCCCCCAGGTGCGCGAATTGTCGAGGAAGATGTTGCGGGCGAGCTGCTGCGTGATGGTCGAGCCGCCCTGGCTCCAGCGGCCGCTCGACGCCCGGACGGTGGCGGCGCGGGCCATGCCGAGCGGGTCGATGCCGGGATGCGAGCGGAATCGTCGGTCCTCGACGGCGATCATCGCCTCGCGCATGATCGGCGGGATACGCTCGTAGGGCAGCCACTCGCCGAAGCTCGGGCCCATGGCCATGATCACGGACCCGTCGGCTGCCCGCACGCGGACCATCTGGCCGAGATCGTCGCGGCGGATCAGCTCCTGATAGGAGGGGAGCTGGCTGACCGCGACCGCGACCGCGACCACGAGCGCGAGGGTCGCTGCGGCGAGCGTGTAGACCGCGACCTTGAACCCGATCACGAAATAGCGCCGGACGCGCGAGGGCGGGCTGCTGGCCATGGGCCGCTACCGATAGGGCGCGCGAGTCATGGCGACAAGAAGCAGCAATCGAGGTTAACGCGGAGTTACCGGCGAAGGCGGGGGAAGTTGGCTGGCGCAACTTCCGGTGTCATAGCCGGCCCGCATGGCGCTCTATCCGCTCCTCCGCCCGCTCGCCTTCGCGCTGGACGCCGAGCGGGCGCACCGGCTGACGATCCGGGCGCTCAAGCTGATCCCCCCGGGGCTTCCGGCGGTGCCCGACCCGGTGCTCGCCATCCGCGTCGCAGGCGTGGATTTTCCCAATCCGGTCGGCCTCGCCGCCGGGTTTGACAAGGACGCCGAGGCGTTCGCGCAGATGCTCGGCTTCGGCTTCGGCTTCGTCGAGGTCGGCAGCCTCACCCCGCGCCCGCAACAGGGTAATGCTCGGCCCCGGTTGTTCCGCCTCGTGGAGGACCGGGCGGTGATCAACCGGATGGGCTTCAACAATGAAGGCCTGTCCGCAGCTGCTGGCCGGCTCGCGAAGCGGAGAAGGAGCGGCATCGTCGGGGCCAATGTCGGCGCGAACAAGGATGCCGCCGATCGGGTCGCCGACTATGCGGCCGGAGTGGCGGCGATGGCGCCGCTCGCCGACTATCTCACCGTCAACGTCTCCTCGCCCAACACGCCGGGCCTGCGCGGCCTCCAGGACGCGGCGGCGCTGGACGAGTTGCTCGCGGCAGTGGCCCAGGCGCGCCCGGCGGACGGTCCGCCGGTCTTTCTCAAGGTCGCGCCGGATCTGGAGCTGGACGAAGTGGACGCGGTCGCGCGGGTCGCGAGGGACCGCGGCATCGACGCACTCATCGTCGGCAACACCACCCTCGGCCGCCCCGCTCTGGTCTCGCGTCACCGCGGCGAGGCCGGCGGGCTGTCCGGCGCGCCGTTGAAGGGGCTCGCGCTCGAGCGGCTGCGCGACTTCCGCCGCGCCACCGGGGGCGAGTTGCCGCTCATCGCCGCGGGCGGAATCGAGAATGGAGTCGACGCGTGGCAGCGCATCCGAGCCGGCGCCAGCCTCGTCCAGCTCTATTCTGCGCTGGTCTATGAAGGGCCCGGCCTCGCGCGCCGGATCGCGTCGGAGCTGAAGCGGCTCGCCGCGATCGAGGGCTTCGAGACTCTCGCCGAAGCCGTCGGCAGCGAGGCGGGCTGAGGGGAACCTATTGCAGCCGCGTCCTTTCTCCCCCGCGGAGGCGCGCGATGCCGAGAGACCTGATCAAGACCTTCACCTATCTCGCGATCCATCTGACGGTCGCCTTCACCGTCGGCTATCTGCTGACCGGATCGGTCTCTATCGCCGGCGGATTCGCGCTGATCGAGCCGACCTGCAACGCTGTCGCCTTCTTCTTCCACGAGAAAGCCTGGAACGGCCGCCTGCGGCTGTTCGGTCGGCGTCGCCTAGCGCACTAGGACGACGCCCTCCCGCCGCGGGTCTGCGCCGCCCTCGAAGCGGCCGCGGCCGAGATAGACTCCGTGGAGGCCCGAGGCCTCGCCGGCACCCGGCTGTAGCGCCACGCCGCGCGCCCGCAGCGCCTCGACCAGGGCTGGCGGGAAGCGGTCCGTCTCTGCGGTGAACGTGCCGCCGCGCGCGACCAGATTGGGCAATGCGATCGCCTCCTGCATCGGCAGCCCCCAGTCGAGGACCCCGATCACGCTCTTGGCGACATAGGCGAGGATCGCGTTGCCGCCCGGCGAGCCGAGGGCGCCGACGAAGCGGCCGTCGCCTCCCAGCATGACGAGCGGAGTCATCGACGAGCGCGGCCTTTTGCCGGGCGCGACGGCGTTGGCCGCGAGCCGCCCCTGCGGGTCGCGCGGCTGGAAGGAGAAGTCGGTCATCTGATTGTTGAGAAAGAGGCCGTCGACCATGCGGCCCGAGCCGAAGATCGATTCGACCGTCGCCGTCACCGAGACGACGTTGCCCCGTGCGTCGCCGACGACGAAATGCGTGGTCCCCGTCGGCTCGCGGGTGGCGTCGAGCGCCGCGGCCGGCGCTCCCGGCGGGGTTCCGGCGACCGGGGCCCCGGCCGCCCGGCTGCCGATCAGCCGTGCGCGGGAAGTGACGTAGGAGGGGTCGAGCAGGCCGTCGACCGGGACGGCAAGGAAGGCGGAATCGCCGACATAGCGGTCGCGGTCGGCGTACATCAGCCGGCTCGCCTCGGCGAACAGGAACCAGGCCTGTGGATCGCCCGGGCCGCGCGCGGCGATGTCGGTGCGCTCGAGGATCGCGAGCAGCTGGAGCAGGCCGACCCCGCTCGACGGCGGCGGCGGCACGCAGATCAGGGTCACTCGGTAGGTGCGGCAGATCGGCTCGCGCCTGACCGCGCGGTAACCTGCCAGGTCGTCGAGGCTCATCGCCCCCGGCAGCGGCCCTGTCCGGACCCGCGCGACGATCCGCTCGGCGACGGCGCCGCGGTAGAGCGCGTCGCCGCCGCGGGCGGCGAGGCGCCGCAGGAACACGGCATAAGCCGGATTGCGCAGCCGGTCGCCGGCCCGGAGCAGGGTCCCGTCGGGCCGCGAGAAATAAGCGCGCACGTCGGGCGCGGCGTTCTGCGGATAATTGCCGGCGATCATCCGACCGAGGCGCGGGCTGACGATGAAGCCTTCGCGCGCCGTCCGCTCCGCATCGTCGAACAGCCTGCTCCATGCCAGCCGGCCGTGCTCGCCGTGGGCGAGCTCGAGCGCGCGTACGATTCCGGGGACGCCGGTTGCGCGGCCGCTCAGCACCGCCTGCGCGAACGGCAGCGGATCGCCGTTATCGTCGAGGAACATGCCGGGCGTGGCGCCCTCCGGCGCCGTCTCTCGCCCGTCATAGACCGCGACGTTTCGAGTCCGCGCGTCATAATAAGTGAGGAAGCCGCCGCCGCCGAGGCCGGAGCTTTGCGGCTCGACCAGCGACAGCATCGCCTCGACCGCAATCGCCGCGTCGATCGCGCTGCCGCCGCGCCTCAGCACAGCCATGCCCGCCTCCGCTGCGAGCGGATTGGCGGCGGCGACGAACATGCGGGGCTGCGCCGCCTCGGCCGGTACCGTCGCGTGCGGCGGGGCCGTCGCGCAGCCGGCGAGAGCGGCGGCCGCGACCGGCCACAGGAAACGGAGGATCGCGCTCATGCCGGGGTAACTGGTCCTCATCGCTTGGGCCTAGCCAACGCATCGCCGGCCGTCCACGCTCCGATGGGGCATGGCGCGGCGCCGCGGATCGGCTAAGAAGCGCCGTCCCGAGCGCCAAGAGGCGCCGGCCCCGGGGAGGCAGATGCGGCAGCTCGAATATTTTCCGAACCTCGTCACCATGTTCTTCGCCCGCGTCCGCGAGAAGGGCGACGCGCCCTTCCTGTGGGCGAAGAAGGGGGGCTCGTGGCAGCCGATCGGCTGGCGGGCCGCCGCCGAGGACGTGGCCCGGCTCGCGGCGGCGCTGAAGCGCCTGGGCCTCGGACCGGGGGACCGGGTCATGCTGGTCTCCGAGAACCGGCCCGAATGGCTGATCGCGGATCTCGCCGTGATGGCCGCCGGCTGCGTCACGGTGCCCGCCTACACGACGAATACCGAGCGCGACCACCAGCACATTATCGACGACAGCGGCGCCCGCGCGGTCATCGTCTCCACGCAGAAGCTTGCCCGCCTTCTGCTTCCCGCCGCGCACCGCAGCTCGGCCTGCGAGCATGTGATCGCGATGGAGCCGGTCCGCGCGGGCCAGGGCAGTGCGGTCCAGGTCCACGACTGGCAGGCGCTGATCGGCGCCGAGGCGGGGGACATCGAGGCCTGCGCCGCGGCTGCGAACTTCCGGCGGGAGGATCTCGCCTGCATCATCTACACGTCCGGCACCGGCGGCGCGCCGCGCGGAGTGATGCAGCATCACGGCGCCATCCTCCACAATGTCGAAGGCTGCACCGCCATCATCTCCGAGGATTTCGGCTGGGACGAGGAGGTCTTCCTCTCCTTCCTCCCCGCCAGCCACGCTTACGAGCATAGCGGCGGCCAGATGTTTCCGGTCGGCCTCGGCGCGCAAATCTATTATTCCGAAGGGATCGAGAAGCTCGCCTCCAACATCGAGGAGGTCAGGCCGACGATCATGGTCGTCGTCCCGCGCCTGTTCGAGGTGCTTCGCCAGCGCATCCTCAAGAATGTCGAGAAGCAGGGCAAGGTCGGCCGCTATCTGATGAAGCGGGCGCTCGACATCGGCGGCAAGGCCTATGAGGGGCGGGTGCCGCTCTGGGACAAGCCGATGGACCTGATCCTCGACCGGACGCTTCGGCCCAAGGTCAGCGCCCGCTTCGGCGGCCGCCTGAAGGCGATGGTCGCCGGTGGCGCGCCGCTCAATCCGGAGGTCGGCATCTTCTTTCACTCGCTCCGGCTCACCGTCCTGCAAGGCTACGGCCAGACCGAATCGGCGCCGGTGATCAGCTGCAACCGCCCTCGGGCGGGCGTCCGGATGGACACGGTCGGGCCGCCGCTGCGCAATACCGAGGTCCGGATTGCCGAGGACGGCGAGATCCTCGCGCGCGGCGAGAACGTCATGCACGGCTATTGGCGCAATCCGACGCTGAGCGAGAAGACCGTGGTCGACGGCTGGCTCCATACCGGCGACATCGGCCATATCGACGAGGGCGGCCGCATCGTCATCACCGACCGCAAGAAGGACCTCATCGTCCTCGACAAGGGGGACAATGTCGCGCCGCAGCGGGTCGAGGGGATGCTGACGCTGCAGGGCGAGATCCTGCAGGCGATGGTGACCGGCGACAAAAGGCCCTACATCGTCGGCCTGCTCGTCCCCGATCCCGAATGGACGAAGGAATGGGCCCAGGCGAACGGCAAGGCGGGGGCGACGCCCGCAGCGCTTCGGGAGGATCCCGATTATCTGAAGGCGCTTGGAGCCGCGGTGGACCGGGTCAATGCCGGCCTCTCGGTGATCGAGAAGGTCCGCCGCTTCATCCTCGCCGACGAGCCCTTCACCACCGACAACGAGCAGCTCACCCCCTCGATCAAGATCCGCCGCCACGTCATCAGGCAGGTCTACGGGGAGCGGCTGGACGCCCTCTACCGCCGCTGAGCCCTGTCACCCCGTGAAGCCGTCCTTCCAGGCCCGGCGTTCGGCAAGCTCGGCGGCCGAGCGCGCGCGCATGAACGGATTGGTCTCGCGCTCCAGCGCGACCGTGGTCGGGAGGGTGACTTCGCCGCGCTCCCGCGCTTTCCGCACCTCCGCCACCCGGCTGACCAGCGCCTTGTTGTCCGGCTCGACGGCGAGCGCAAAGACGCCGTTGGCGAGCGTATATTCGTGGCCGCAATAGATGCGGGTCTCGCCCGGCAGCGCGGCGAGGCGCTGCAGGCTGTCGTGCATCTGCTCGGCGCTGCCTTCGAACAGCCGTCCGCAGCCCATCGCGAACAATGTGTCGCCGACGAAGGCGGCCTGGGCCTCGGGAAGGTGGAAGGCGACGTGACCGGCCGTGTGCGCCGGTATGTCGATGACCCTCGCCTCGAAGTCGCCGATCCGCGCACGGTCGCCGCCGGCGACGATGCGATCCATCTTGGACACGCGCTCGGCCTCGGCGGGGCCGGTGACCGTGCAGCCGGTCGCGTCGCGGATCGCGTCGTTGCCGCCGGTATGGTCGGGGTGCCAATGGGTGTTCCAAACCTGGCCGATCCGCCAGCCGCGCGCCGAGGCCGCCGCCAGCACCGGCTCGGCCACCGACGGATCGACCGCGACCGTCTCCCCGGAAGCCGGATCGTGGACGAGCCACACATAATTGTCGCCGAGCACGGGGACGGGGACGATCTCGAGCATGCTCGGACTCTAGGCCGTTCCGCCGATACGTGCCAGCGCGCCGGCGGCCAGAAGCTCGGTCAGCTCGCGGGCGGGAAGCGGCCGGCCCAGCCGGGCCGCCTGGCCCGCCCACGCCGGCCGGAACCCCGCCTCGCCGCGCTCCGCCGCGGCCCTTGCGAGCGGCGTCAGAGCCGCCGTCGCGAGAGGAAAGGGCGGGGCTTCCGAGCGTATCGGCCCGAGCTCTTCCATCGGCGGGGTCCAGAGGCCGCGGGCGAGGCCGCCGGTGAATAGGTTGGTGAAGACGCTCCGCTCCGCCGCTTCAGTCGTCAGCGCCGCGCGGTGGGCCGGACGGATCAGGCTCTCGGGGCAGTGAAGATAGGCCGTGCCGATCTGGACAGCCACAGCACCCAGCATCAGCGCGGCCGCGATCCCGCGTCCGTCGGCGATCCCGCCGGCCGCGATGACCGGGACGCCGACGGCGTCGACGATCTGCGGCAGAAGCGCGAACAGCCCCATTTGCTCGTCCGGCCGCCCGCCGAGGAAGCGCCCGGCATGACCGCCCGCTTCCCAGCCCTGTGCTATTATGCCGTCGACGCCCTTCGCCGCCAGCCAGCGCGCCTCCTCCACTGTGGTGGCGTTGGCGATCACCTTCGCGCCCGCTGCGCGGACCCGGCCGAGCAGCGCATCGTCCGGCAGGCCGAAGTGGAAGCTGACCAGCTCCGGGCGCACCGCTTCGAGTGCCTTGCACAGCGCCGAGTCGAACGGTCGCCGAACTGGGCCTGCGCCCGGCTCCTGGGCGAGGCCGTGGCGATCGTAGAAGGGCGCGAGCAGCGCACGCCATTCGCCTTCGTCGCCGCCGGAGGGCGGATCGTGGCAGAAGAAATTGAGGTTGATCGGCCCGATCGTCCGAGCGCGCAGCTCCGCTGCCTGCGCCTTGACATCGTCCGGCGTGAGCATCGCGCAGGGAAGCGAGCCCACTGCGCCCCCTTCGATCGCGCCGGCGGCGAGGTCGACTCCGCCGGCGCCGGCCATGGGCGCGAGTAGGATTGGGTGCCGGCTGCCGAGTAGGACGCGGAAGGGCTCGTCGGGCGAGCGGGCTTCGGACCGCGAGCGCGTCATAGCCGGCCTGGTTGAACCTCCTGCGAGCGCCTGGCGGCGGCGTCCGGCACGTCGATGTTGAGGAGCGGGTCGGCCACGAAAGCTACCACTGGCCGGTGTTCGGCATCGACGCCCAAGGCTCCGCGGGCGGCAGCGCATCGCCGGCCTGGAGTAATTCGATCGAGATGTTGTCTGGGCTTCGGACGAAGGCCATCCGGCCGTCCCGGGGCGGGCGGTTGATCGTCACGCCCGCGTCCATCAGCCGCCGACAGGTCTCGTAGATGTTGTCGACGCGGTAGGCGACGTGCCCGAAATTGCGGCCCTCGCCATAGCCTTTCTCGTCCCAATTGTGGGTGAGCTCGATCTGGGCCTGCTCGTCGCCGGGGGCGGCGAGGAAGATCAGGCTGAACCGGCCCTGCTCGTCGTCCATCCGCCGAACCTCGCGCAGCCCCAGCAGTTCGAAGAAGCGTATCGTCTCCTCGGGATCGGAAACGCGGAGCATCGTGTGGAGGTACTTCATCGGGCCCTCTCCTTCCGGCGCCTATATGGCTGCGCTGTCCGGGCGTGAAGGGTCAGCGCGATGGGGGCGGCGGCTGAGGCCGTGGCGCCGGCGCCTCGCGCGCGGATCCGAGCGCGGCGGCCGCCCGTCGCCCGGCGTCGCTATTGGGCGCTGCGGCCGCGACCTGACGGTAGAGCCGCTCCGCTTCTGCCCCGTTGCCCTGCAGCCCGGCAATGGTGCCGGCGAGGAGCAGGATGTCGGGATCGTTGGCGGCGAGCGTGCGGGCACGAGCAATGTCGGTCGCGGCGCGCGTCAGATTGTCCTGCCGCGCGGCCAGCGCCGCCGACAGGTACCAGGCCATCGGGTCGGCGGGGACCAGCTGCAGCGCGCGGTCGATGTCGGTCCGGGCGCCTTCTGGGTTGGCGAGCGCGACGAGGGCGCGGGCGCGGTCAAGATGGACCTCGCCACGTAGCTCGTCGCTCAGCTGGGCGTAGGCGAGCGCCGCATCGAATGCCTGGATCGCCTTGGTGCCCTCGTCGGCCGCAAGCCAGGCATTGCCGGACTGCACCCAGAACATCGTCCGGCGGGCGTCCTGCGCCGTCTCGGCCTCGCGGGCCGCCTGCTCGTAGACCGTCGCGGCAGCGCGCCAGCGGCCGAGCTCGACATAAGCGAGGCCGAGGCACTGACGCGCGTCGAGGCCGCCGCCTTCCACGCGCCAGGCATTGGCCGTCTCGACCGCCCGCTCGGGGGCGACCCGGGTGAGCTCGACGCAGCTGCGGAAGCGGCTCTGCTCCAGCGTTTGTGTCGGCGCGGCCGGCGGCGTGGCGGCCTGCGCGAGGCCGAATGCGATCAGGATCGGGGTCACATCTGCTCCAGAAGGGCGTGTACCGTCGCAATGAGCAGCGCGACGTCCCGCTCCCGCGACAGACGGTGGTCCCCGTCCTTGATCAGGATCGTCTGCACGTCGGCTGAACGGAGCCGCTCGGCGAGAGCCGGCGCAGTCCGCCACGGCACGTCCTCATCCGCCTGGCCGTGGAGCAGCCGCACCGGGCAATCGATCGCGATCGCGCCGCCGAGCAGCAGGCGCCGCTCGCCGCTGTCCCAGAAGGCGCGGGTCGTCACGGTCGGCGCGTCGCCATAGGGCGAGAACTGTTCGATCCGCCCCTGCTCGCGGATTATGCTCTTTTCTTCCTCGCTAAAGCCCCAGCAAGTGAAGTCCGGCGCCGCGGCAATGCCGAGGAGCCCCGCAATCCGTTCCGGCCGCTCGAGCGCGGCAAGCAGCATCAGCCATCCGCCCATCGAGGAGCCGACCGCCAGCACCGGACCGTCGATGCGGTCGATCACCGCGAGAACGTCGCCGAGCCAGTCGTCGAGTCTCTGCGCCTCGAAATCGCCGTCGCTCGCGCCGCAGCCGCCATAATCGAGGCGGACCATCGCCCGCCCTTCGGCCGCTGCCCATGCGTCGAGCGCGGTCGCCTTGCCGCCCTCCATGTCGGACATGTAGCCGGGGAGGAAGAGCAGGGTCGGCCCGCGTCCGGCACGCCGGCGCAACGCGATCCGGCGGCCGGCTTCATGCTCGAACATCTCGATACCGCTCATGGCGCGTCCAGAGCACAGCGCCGCGGCCGCGGCAAATCCTCAGCCCCGGTTCTGGGCGGGGTCGTTGCGGCAGATGTCGACCAAGGCGCGCCATTCCGCCGCGCTGAGCGGCGGCTTCCAGCCGCTTCCTCCCTCGGCGCTGGCGCGGAAGCGGCGCGCGCGCAGCTCGGGCTCGGGATGGGTCGATATGTAGGAGAGGCCCGCGCCGATCGCGCCGAGGCGGTTCTGCTGGCGGGCGACGCGGTCGAAGAAGCCGGCCGCGCCGCCGGGCGACACCCGCGCCCGCTGGAGCGCGGCGATCGCGTCCGCGTCGGCTTCGGCCTCGGCGCTTCGGCTGTAGCGGGCGCTGAGGAAGGTCTCGAGATTGGCGCCGGTGCCGCCGCCGACGAGGGTGACGAAGAGGCCGAAGCTCAGCTGCCGGATCATCGCGGCGGTGACGTGGCGGCGCTCGACATGGGCGATTTCGTGGGCGAGCACGCCGGCGACCTCGTCCGGCCCGTCGGCCTGGGTGAGCAAGGGCGCGAAGATCAGGATGTGCCCGCCCGGCAGTGCCGCGGCATTGACGATGTCGACGTTGACCACCCTGATGTCGAGGTCCTGCGCGTCGGGTGCGATCGCCGAAGCGAGCTTGCGCAGCGCCTCGTCGCCGCCCGGCCCGTGGCAGTAATGCCCGTCGAGGCTGGCGACGATGGGCCCGCCGACCGCCTCCTCCCAGGCTCGCGGCACATAGGGCGCCACCCAGGACGGGAAGAGCGTGGCGAGGAAGACGATCAGGGCCGAGACGGCGACCGCGGCGAGCACGGCCCGGACGAGCCCGATCCGATCGATCCAGCGACCGTAGCGCCGCCGCGGCGGGAGCAGCGGCCCCAGCGTCGCCGCCGCGGCGCCCGGTACGCCCAGCCGCCAGCCGTCGACGTCGCAATGGCCGTACACCTCCCACGCGCCGCGGGTGTCGACGTGGAAGAGCTTCTCGCGCGGCACCCTGCTGGTCCCGCCGTCGGCGTAGCGAATGAGGAGGGCGTCTCCCCCGGCGCCGACCTCTATTTCGTGGCGGACCGCAGTCGTGCCGTCATAGAGCCAGCCGCCCTCCACTCAGATCGCACCGATGTCGAAGGCGTCGGCCAGCCCTTCCGCATCGGTCGGCGACCGGGTCGAGGACTGGGTGAGCGCGGCGACGTCGATCTCGCCCTCGAGGTCGAGATGGCGGATCGCGAAGGAATAGTTGCGGTAGGCGATGAACAGCGCGCCGATGCCGAGCGTCACGATGACGAGGCCGACATGGCCTAGAAAGAGCAGCAGCCAGTCCTTGGTGCGGGCCGAGAAGCGGAACCGCAGCCCGGCAATGCCCGTCGCTTCGGAGACCCGCCGGTAATAAGCCGCAAAATAGGACAAAGCGACAAGCGGCAGGACGACGTAGAAAGCCAGGAACACCAGCACGATGACCAGCAGGCTGGAGCCTGCGGCCTCGATCTCGGCCGGGGTCGCTCCCCGCATGCTCGCGGCGAACAGGAAAAGGATTGCCATCGCGCCGGCGATCACCGCGTAGACGAGCAGCCAGCGCATGAAGAGCCCCTCGGCGGTGGCCTCGGCGTGGAAGCGGTGCTGGCCGAAGCTCATCTTGTTGAAGCGGGCGTTCCACAGCCGGGTCTGCGCCCAGGGGAGGGGGATGAAGAGGGCGATCGCGGTTACCCAAGTGCGCCACATATATTCCCAGCCGTAACGCCAGCCGCCGTCGTTGCTGCCGCCGCGTATGCCGTGCCAGTAAGTGCGGCTCAGCCGGTAGCGCAGCGCCCGCAGCACAGCCACGCCGGTCAGATAGAACATTCCGCCATAGACCGCGAGGAACAGGAGGAGGCTGAGCACTTTGGCGATCGCGTTGCCGGTGAAGAGAAAGGCCGCGAGGAAGATAAGGGCGATCACCAGGATCAGCCCGAGCATGATCATCAGGAAGCCGAGGAACATCTCCTTGCCCGTTCCGGTCCATTCGAGCTGGTCGTCGATCAGCCGCGTCCGGCTCCAGAAATATTGCCGCTCGCGCGCCTTCGCCCAGAAGCGGTAGATGCCGAGCGTCACCACCGTCAGCAGCAAGTTGGTGAGCGCGATCGGCAGGAATTCCTGCCAGGTGCCGGTGAATTCGAAGGCCCGGCCGCGGCCCGGGCCCTGCGCGGCGGCGCGCATCGTCGTTGCGTCCATCGGAAAATCCCCCTTGTCCGACGATCAGGGTGCAACGCCACGCGAGGGAGGGCAAGCGGCTAATGTCGAAGCGCGTTCGCTTGAACGGGAACCGCCGCTCCCCTAGAAGCGCGGCCCAATCCCAAGCAGGAATCCGGTGCCGCAAATGTCGGAAATGTTCTCGATCCGCCTCCCCGACGGTTCCGTCCGCGAGGTCGAGCCGGGCACCACTCCGGCGGACGTCGCCGCGGCGATCGGCCCGGGCCTCGCCAGGGCGGCGATGGCAGCGCGGGTCAATGGGGAGGTGCGCGACATCATGCGCCCGTTCGAGGGCGATTCCGAGCTCGCTTTGATCACCGCGCGCGACGAGAAGGAGGCGCTCGAGCTCGTGCGCCACGATTATGCGCATGTCCTCGCCGAGGCGGTGCAGAACCTCTTTCCCGGCACCCAGATCACCTTTGGCCCCGCCACCGAGGACGGCTTCTACTACGATTTCGCGCCGGCGCCCGGCCGCGGCCCGTTCACGGAGGAGGACCTGCCGGCGATCGAGGAGGAGATGCGCCGGGTCATCGCCCGCGACGCGCCCTTGGTGCGCGAGGTGTGGAGCCGCGACGACGTGCGCGCCTATTTCGAGAAGCAGGGCGAGGCGTTCAAGGCCGAATGGGTGATGGAGCTGCCCGCCGACGAGACCATCACCATGTACCGTTCCGGCAACTGGCTCGATCTGTGCCGCGGCCCCCACCTGGCGACGACCGGCCGCCTCGACCCGCAGGCGTTCAAGCTGACCCGCGTCTCCGGCGCCTATTGGCGCGGCGACCAGAAGAATCCGATGCTGTCGCGCATCTACGGCACCGGCTGGCTGAACCGGAAGCAGCTCGAGGCCCATCTCGTCCGGCTCGAGGAGGCCGCGAAGCGCGACCATCGCCGGATCGGCCAGGACATGGACCTGTTCCACCTCCAGGCCGAGGCGCAGGGCTCGGTCTTCTGGCACCCGAACGGCTTCGTCGTCTGGCGGGCGCTCGAAGCCTATATGCGACGCAAGCTCGACGCGGCCGGCTATCGGGAGGTCAAGACTCCCCAGCTGATGGACGCGCGCCAGTGGGAGCAATCGGGCCACTGGGGCAAATATCGCGAGAACATGTTCGTCGTCCCCGACGAGGTGCCGAACACCGAGGAGGAAGGCCCCGTCCTCTCCGGCGAGGGCGATCTGATGGCCCTCAAGCCGATGAACTGCCCCGCCCACGTTCTCATCTTCAAGCAGGGCATCAAGAGCTACCGCGACCTCCCGATCCGGCTCGCCGAGATGGGCACCTGCCACAGGAACGAGCCCCACGGCGCGCTCCACGGAATCCTGCGCGTGCGCCAGTTCACCCAGGACGACGCCCACATCTTCTGCCGCGCCGACCAGGTGATCGAGGAGGTCCGGATCTTCTGCGACCTGCTCGACGAGATCTACCGCGAGCTCGGCTTCGAAAGCTACGCGATCAAGCTCGCGCTGCGCCCGGAGCAGCGCTTCGGCACCGATGCGGAATGGGACCATGCCGAGCAAGAGCTGCGCGAGGCGGTCCGCGCCGCCGGCCGCGACACGGCCGAATATGGCTGGGAGGAGCTTCCCGGGGAGGGCGCCTTCTACGCGCCCAAGCTCGAATTCCACCTCACCGACGCGATCGGCCGGACCTGGCAGGTCGGCACGATCCAGGCGGACACGGTGCTGCCGGAGCGGCTCGACGCCTCCTATGTCGGCGAGGACGGCCAGCGCCACCGCCCGGTCATGCTCCACCGCGCCATCCTCGGCACGTTCGAGCGCTTCATCGGCATCTTGATCGAGCATCATGCCGGCCGCTTCCCGGCCTGGCTGGCGCCCGTGCAGGCGGTAGTTGCGACGATCGTCTCCGAGGCCGACGCCTATGCGCGCGAAGTCGTCGCGGCGCTCGAGGCGGCCGGGCTCCGTGTCGAGGCGGACCTCAGGAACGAGAAGATCAACTACAAGGTCCGCGAGCACAGCCTCAAGAAGGTGCCGAACCTCCTCGTCCTGGGCCGGCGCGAGGCGGAGGAACGCACCGTCGCCCTCCGCCCGCTGGGCACCGATGCAAGGCAGGAGGTGCTGCCCCTCGACGCGCTGGTCGAGCGGCTGCGCCTGGAGGCGCTGCCGCCCGATGTCGCCGGAAAGGGTTGAGGAAGCCGCATCCCGCGACAGAAGCGCAACAGGCGTGGCGGAAAAGTCGCGCCCGCCGCTGGCGCGTCTTTCATTCTGAACGCGGAGCGACTACCTCTCGCCCGACCCAATCCTTGATGGAGAAATCGCTATACGTCCTCCCATGATCCGGCGCCCGCAGGCGCCGCCGCTGAACGGCCCTCGCTTCAACGAATTCATCTCCGTGCCGAAGGTGCGCGTGATCGATGAGAATGGCGAGAATCTGGGGGTCATGCTCACCGCCGAAGCGATCGAACAGGCCGCCGAAGTCGGCCTCGATCTGGTCGAGGTATCGCCCAACGCCGACCCGCCCGTCTGCAAGTTCCTCGACGTCGGCAAGTTCAAGTACGAGGCCCAGAAGAAGGCCAACCTCGCCCGCAAGACCCAGAAGACGCAGGAGATCAAGGAGATCAAGATGCGTCCGAACATCGACGATCACGATTACGACGTGAAGATGAGGAAGGTCAGGGACTTCATCGGCGAGGGCGACAAGGTCAAGGTGACCTTGCGCTTCCGGGGCCGCGAGCTCGCCCATGGCGAGCTCGGCATGCGCCTGCTCCAGCGGGTCCAGGGGGACGTCGCGGAGACCGCCAAGGTCGAGCAGCATCCGCGCATGGAAGGCCGCCAGATGCTGATGGTGCTCTCCCCGAAATAGAGCGCGCCGCGCCGCTTTCCGCTCGATCCGCGCTAAGTCCAGCATTCCGTAGCGGAAGCCGGCGAACCGCGAAATCCGCTTGGTTGCGTTCTGCAACCGAATAGTTGCGCAAATGCAATAATCCGCGGCCAGCCGCGGAAATCCGCGGTTTTGCGCTGGCGACCCTGCCCGCTTTTGGCTAGCTCTTGCCCAAACAGATAAATGGGGAGGGTTAGATGTCCAAATATATGTGGCTGCTGTCCGCCGGCATCTTCGCGATGGCGGCTCCCGCTTACGCCCAGCCGACTCCGGCCCAGCCGGATCAGCAGCCGGCGCCGACCGACAGCCCGACCGAGCAGGCCGCCGTCCAGGAAGGCGAAACCGGCAATGACGGCGCTCCGGACATCGTCGTCACCGCCCAGGGCCGCCGCCAGATCCTGCAGGACGTGCCGCTGGCCGTCTCCGCCGTCTCCGGCCAGTCGCTCCAGAATTCCGGCGCCAACGACATCCGCCAGCTGAACCAGCTCGCGCCGTCGCTGCTCGTCTCCTCGACCGGCACGGAGGCCAACGCCGCGCCGCGTATCCGCGGCATCGGCACGGTCGGCGACAATCCCGGCCTCGAAAGCTCGGTCGCGGTGTTCATCGACGGCGTCTACCGCTCGCGCGCCGGCGTCGGCATGAACGAGCTTGGCGAGATCGAGCGGATCGAGGTGCTGCGCGGACCGCAGGGCACATTGTTCGGCCGCAATGCCTCGGCCGGCCTGATCCACATCATCAGCCGCCGGCCCGAATTCGATTTCGGCGGCAATGTCGAGCTCACCTACGGCAATTACGATTACATGCGCGGGCAGCTCGGCGTGACCGGCCCGCTCAGCGAGACCATCGCCTTCCGGGTGGACGCCGTCGGCGTCCGCCGCGACGGCTTCTACGACGTGATCAACGCCGCCGGCGGCACCGAGAGCCGGGTCAACAACCGCAACCGCCTGTTCACTCGCGGCCAGATCCTGTTCGAGCCGAACGACGCGCTCTCCATCCGGCTGATCGGCGACTATACGACCCGCGACGAGAGCTGCTGCGGCGCCGTCTACATCTCGACGGCCGAGACGTTCGACCCGACGCCTGGCGTGACCGGCGACTATTCCGTCGCCGCGTCAAACCGCATTGTTGGCGCGATGACCCAGCTCGGCGCGATCTTCCCGCCGAACCCCTTCGACCGCGAGATCGCGATCACGCCGGGCCGCAGCTACCGCGGCGACACGACCGACTGGGGCGTATCCGGGCAGATCGATTACGATCTCGGCGACGTTCGCCTGACGTCGATCACGGCCTATCGCGACTACCGCTCCGAGCAGCCGGGCGACGTCGATTACAACAATCTCGACATCCTCTACCGCGAGGACGACGGCAACGCCTTCCGGGCCTTCCAGACTCTCACCCAGGAGGTCCGGTTCCAGGGCTCAGCCTTTGGCGGGGCCCTCGACTGGCTGGTCGGCGGCTATTTCTCGAGCGAGGACCTCCACGTCCGCGACAATTTGCGCTTCGGCACCCAATATGGCGCCTTCGCCTCGTGCCGCTTCATCACTCTGGTGTCGCCGGTTGCGGCCCTGCGCGCTCCGGGCAATCCGGGCTGCCTCAGCGCGGCGGCGACCAATCCGGGCAATCCGATGGTCCCGGGAAGCGGCGGGCCGTTCAGCGCCAACGGCGCATTGGGCGGGGCCGGCGCCCTGCTCGCGGGCGGCCTGCAGCGGCTCTATACGGTCAACAATGTCGGCGACAACAGCGCCAACTATTTCCAGGACAGTCGCAACTGGGCGATCTTCACCCACAACATTTTCAACATCTCGGATGAGGTCAGCCTTACCCTCGGCCTGCGCTACACCAACGAGAACAAGGAATTCAGCGCCACCTTCAACAACAACAACACCGTCTGCCCCGTGCAGCAGGCGGCCTTCGCTCCGTTCCTGACCGGCGGCGTTGCGGCGCTTCCCGGGAGCGGCACCACGCCGGGCGCGCCGGCAACCAGCGTGCAGGCGCTCGCCCAGGGCCTCGTCAACCTGACGTGCCAGGGCAACAGCTCCAGCGCGCTCAATGCGCTCAACCTCAGCGACGAGCGCGACGAGGACGAGTGGACCGGAACGGCGATTCTCTCCTACCGTCCGAATTCGGAGTTCCTGCTCTACGGAAGCTATTCGCGCGGCTACAAAGCCGGCGGCTTCAACCTCGATCGCTCCGCGCTCGGGTCGCCCGTGTTCGCGCCCAACGATTCCCGCAACGTCGGCGCCCGCGGCGAGCCGTTCGGCACCGGGAACCTACAGTTCGACGCCGAGATCGTGAACGCGTTCGAGATCGGAATGAAGTACACGCGGCGCAACTTCATCTTCAACGTCGCCGCCTTCCACCAGCAGTTCAGCGACTTCCAGCTCAACACGTTCAACGGCTCGGTCTTCATTGTCCAGAACATCAACGGCTGCGGCGAGCCGTTCACCGCGACGACGTTCAACAACCAGTCGATGGACGCCGATGAGGATCCCTCGGCGGGATCGGGGGCGTGCGCGACGGACGACGTCGAGCACGGCGTCACCACGACCGGCCTCGAGATCGAGACGGCGATCTATCCCCGCCGCGATCTCCAGTTCACCGGCGGCCTCACTTATGCGCGCACCCGCTACCAGGACGACCTCGTCGGCCGGAATACGGGCGCGCCGCTCGATCCCTCGCTGTTCCTGCTTCCGGGCCAGAACCTCTCGAACGCGCCGGAATTCGTCGTCACCAGCTCGATGACGTGGACCCCGCGGCTCGGCACCAGCGGGATGACCGGCCTGTTCTACGTCGATCAGCGCACCAGCTCGGGGTACAATACGGGCTCGGACCTGTTCCCCGAAAAGATCCAGGACAGCTTCACTCTGGTCAATGCGCGCCTCGGCATCCGCGGGCCGCAGCAGCGCTGGGCGCTCGAGCTGTGGGCGCAGAACCTGTTCAACGTCGATTACCAGCAGGTCGCGTTCAACTCGCCCTTCCAGGGCAATCTGTCGCGCGCCCATGTCCAGAATTGGGGCGCTTCGGTCGGCAACCCGCAGGCGACCGGCTCGCCGGCGAACCAGCTCTTCTCGAGCTTCCTCGCCGAGCCGCGCACCTTCGGCATCACTGGCCGCTTCCGCTTCTGAGCTGAGGGGGGACAGTCACTTTCACGCGCCGCCGTACATCGATTGGTACGGCGGCGGGGAAAGTGACTGTCCCCTTGAGACTCGGGGACAGTCACTTTCAGGACCGCCGCGCGAACTGTTTGCGCGGCGTATGAAAGTGACTGTCCCTTACCGCCCCTACGCCGCTTCGCGTTCCGCCTCTCCGAAGCGCGCGGCGCGCAGCAGCCGCGTCCGCAGCGCCTTGAGCCGCGCGGGGCTTTCGATCTTCGCGCCGTGCAGGTCGGTCAGATAGAAGACGTCGACGGCGCGCTCGCCATAGGTCGCGATATGCGCGGAGTGGATGATCGCGCGGCTGTCGAAGATCGCGCGCGCCAGGCCGCTCAGCAGAGCGGCGCGGTCGCGGGCGTTGACCTCGACGACGGTGTAGCGGCTCGATGCCTGATTGTCCGCGAACACCGCCGGCTCGATCCGGAACGCCTCGGCGCGGACCCGGGGCAGCGCCTTCGCCTCGAGCCGCTCGATCGCCGGCTCGCCCCCGTTCACCGCCTCGGTAACGGCGTTGTCGAGGCGCTTCAGCTGGTGCGGGTCGTCGAAAGGCCCGGCCTCGCCGTCCTGGATCAGGAAGTTGTCGAGCGCCATCCCGTCGTTGGTGGTGTGGACGCGCGCGTCGATGATATTCGCGCCGGCGAGGCTGATTGCCGCTGCTAGGCGATAGAACAGGCCGGGCCGGTCTTTGGCGTAGACGGTGACGAGCGTCGCGCCCCTTCCTTCCTGGATGCTGACTGCGAGCGGCTTCGTCCGCCGCGGGTTTCGGTCTGCCGCGTCGACGAAGCGGGCATTCTTCTCGATGAGGTCGACCGGCTCGGCGAGCCAATAGGAATCCGGCAGCCGCCAAGCCAGCCGGGTGAAATGCGGATCGTCCCATTCGAGCCGCCCGGCGAGTTCCTCCTGCACCGCCAGGATCCGCTCGCTCCGCCCCTTCTGCTTGTGGCCCAGCCTCAGCAGCTCCTCGGCGGCGTCGAACAGTCCGCGCAGCAGCTGGCGCTTCCAGCCGTTCCACACGCCCGGCCCGACCGCCCGGATGTCGACCACCGTCAGCAGGAACAGCAGGCGGAGCCGCTCGGGGCTCTTCACTTGCTCCGCGAAGTCCTGCAGCGTCTTGGGGTCGGCGAGGTCGCGCTTGAACGCGGTCGCCGACATCAGCAGGTGCCAGCGCACCAGCCACGCGACCGACTCGGTCTCGGCGGGGCTGAGTCCGAGCCGCGGGCACAGCTGGCGCGCGACCTCCGCGCCGAGGATGCTGTGATCGCCGCCGCGGCCCTTGGCGATGTCGTGGAGCAGCACCGCGACATAGAGGGCGCGCCGCGAAGCGATCTGCTTCAGTAAGGCGGTGGCCAGCGAGTGGTCCTCTTTCAGCTCGCCGCGCTCGATCTTCGACAGTAGCCCGATCGCCCGGATCGAATGCTCGTCGACCGTATAATGGTGATACATGTCGAACTGCATCTGGGCGACGACCCGACCGAAGTCCGGAACGAAGCGGCCGAACACCCCCGCCTCGTTCATCCATCTGAGCACCGTTTCCGGGTCGCGCGGTGACGTCAGGACATCGAGGAACAGGGAATTCGCCCGGGGATCGGTGCGGACGGCATGGTCGATCAGCCGCGCGTCTCGGCTCGCCGCGCGCATCGCCTGCGGGTGGATTTCGAGTCCGTAGCGGTCGGCGAGGGCGAACAGGTCGAGGAGCCGCACCGGATCCTCGGCGAAGAAGCCCTCGCCGGGAACGGCGAGGCGCCCCCGGTCGAGCAGGAAGCCGTTGAGCTTGCCCGGCCTGCGCCGGATCGCCGGCAGGCCGAAGCGCCGGCCCCTGCGGGCGAAGGTCTCGTCGATATGCGAGAGGAAGATGCCGCTGAGGTCTCCGACGGTGCGGGCGTGAAGGAAATAGTGACGCATGAAGCGCTCCACCGGGGTTTTTCCGGGGCGGTCGGCATAGTGCATCCGCGCCGCGATCTCGCGCTGATAGTCGAAGGTCAGCCGCTCCTCGGCGCGGCCGGCGAGGATGTGCAGGTGGCAGCGCACCGCCCAGAGAAAGCGCTCGGCTTTCTGAAAGCGCCCGAGCTCCGCCGGGGAAAGAAGCTCTTTCTCCACCAAGTCCGCGATCGACCCGACCCGGTAGGCGTATTTGCCGATCCAGTAGAGCGTGTGGAGATCGCGGAGCCCGCCTTTGCCGTCCTTGACGTTGGGCTCGACGACGTAGCGGCTGTCGCCCAGCCGCCGGTGGCGCTGGTTGCGCTCCTCGAGCTTCGCGGTGACGAAGGCAGCGACGTCGCGGGTAGAAA
This sequence comes from Allosphingosinicella sp., assembly GCA_035628835.1. Classification (GTDB taxonomy): domain Bacteria; phylum Pseudomonadota; class Alphaproteobacteria; order Sphingomonadales; family Sphingomonadaceae; genus Allosphingosinicella. The sequence continues at coordinate 4,025 of DASPJA010000029.1, read as the reverse complement.
AGTCGCCGCGCAAGCGCGTCTCGACCTCGTCGTAGAGGCGCTCGTCGCCCCACACGTAGCGCGCCTCCAGAAGGGCGGTGCGCACCGTCTGGTCCTTGCCGGCGATCGAGACGAGCTCGTCGACCGAACGGAGCGACTGGCCGACCTTCAGCTTCAGGTCCCACAGCAGATAAAGCATCGATTCGACCAGGCGCTCGGCCCATCCCGTCGGCTTCCACGGCGTAACGAAGGCGATGTCGACATCCGAATGAAGCGCCATTTCGCCGCGCCCGTAGCCGCCGACCGCCATCACCAGCAGCCGCTCGGCGTCGGTCGGGTTGGCGACCGGATGCTCCGTCAGGGCGAAGTCGTGGACGAGACGGACGATCTGATCGGTGAGGAAGGCATAAGCGGCGGCCGCCTCGCTTCCCTGCCACGGCTTCTCCTCAAGGCGGCGCGCAATCTCCGCTCTTCCCTCGCCCAGCGCCGCGCTCAGCAGCGCCGTCGCTTCGCCGCGGGTGCGACCGACGAGGGCGTCCGCCAGTGCCCGGCGATCGACGATCGCGCGCTTGGCCGGGATCGAGGCGAACCGCGTGGGCATGGCCGACTGGTTTAGGACGTCCGGGCGCGAATGTCGTCAGTCGGACGTGCGGTCGGCCGCGATGCGCTTCAGCCGATAGACGAGCTCGAGCGCATCCTTGGGGCTGAGCGCGTCGGGATCGACCTCCGCGAGAGCCTCAGCGACAGGGTCGGGCATCGTCTGGACGGCCTCCTGCGCTGCCGCCGCGAACAGCGGCAGGTCGTCGAGCCCTGCGGCGATGCCTCCGGTCGCGGCGCGGCCTTCCTCGAGCTTCGCCAGCACCGAGCGGGCGCGGGCGAGCACCGGTTGGGGCAGGCCGGCGAGCTTGGCGACGGCGAGGCCGTAGCTGCGGTCGGCGGGTCCCTTCGCGACTTCGTGGAGGAAGACGAGCTCGCCTTTCCATTCGCGGGCGCGGACATGGTGGAGCGAGAGGGCGTCGAGCCTCTCCGCGAGCCGGGTCAGCTCGTGATAGTGGGTGGCGAATAGGCAGCGGCAGCGGTTGCGGTCGTGCACCGCCTCGACCACCGCCCAGGCGATGGCGAGCCCGTCATAGGTCGAGGTTCCGCGGCCGACCTCGTCGAGGATGACCAAGCTGCGCTCGGTCGCCTGGCTGAGGATGGCGGCCGTCTCGACCATCTCGACCATGAAGGTGGAGCGGCCGCGGGCGAGATTGTCGGAGGCGCCGACCCGGCTGAACAGCCGGTCGACCAGGCCCAGCCGCGCGCGGGAGGCGGGGACGTAGGAGCCCGCCTGGGCGAGCACCGCGATCAAGGCGTTCTGCCTCAGGAAGGTCGACTTGCCGCCCATGTTCGGGCCGGTGACCAGCCACAGCCGCTCGTCTTCGCTGAGCGTGCAGTCGTTGGCGACGAAGCGGGCGCCGCCCGCCTTCAGGGCGTCCTCGACCACCGGATGCCGGCCCGCCTCGACCTCGAAGCAATTGCCGTCATCGAAGGCTGGCCGCGACCAGCCGCCCTCCGCCGCTCGCTCGGCGAGAGCCGCGGCGACGTCGAGCCGGGCGAGCGCGTCGGCGGTGGCGGCCACCGGCTCGGCCCGCCCCAAGGCCGCCTCGGTCAGCTCCGCGAGATGGGCGGCCTCGGCATCGAGCGCGTGTGCGCCGGCCTGGTTGACCCGCGCCGCCTGCTCGTGGAGGTCCGGGGCGTTGAAGCGGACGACCCCTGCCAGCGTCTGGCGGTGGGTGAAGCCGCTGTCGGCCGCCATCAGCCGGTCTGCATTCTTCGCCGGCACTTCGATGTGGAAGCCGAGCACGTTGTTGTGGCGGATCTTGAGCGATGCAATCGCGGTCTGCTGGCGGTAGCGGGCCTCGAGGCCGGCGATGGCGCGCCGCCCCTCGCCGCCCGCGGCCCTCAGGGCATCGAGCGCGGCGTCGTAGCCTTCCGCGATATAGCCGCCCTGCGCGGCGTCGATCGGCGGCGAGGGCACCAAGGCGCGCGACAGCAGGTCGGTGAGCGCGCCGTGGCCGACCAGGGCCGGCAGCAGCTCGCCGAGGAGCGGGGGCCGCTCGCCGAGCCTGGCGAGCCGGTCGTGCAGCCGGCGCGCTTGCTCGAGGCCGTCGCGCAGCTGGCCGAGGTCGCGAGGCCCGCCGCGCCCCGCGACCAGCCGGCCCAGCGCCCGGCCCACGTCGGGAAGCGCCTTCAGCTGTCTCCGCACGGCGTCGCGCACGCCTGAATCGCGTTCGAAAGCGGCGACGAGGTCGAGCCTCGCCTCGATGCTGGCGCGGCCGAGCAAGGGCGCGCCGATGTCCGCGGCGAGCAGCCTCGCGCCGGCACCGGTGACCGTCCGGTCGATCGAGCCGAGCAGGCTGCCGCCCCGCCCTCCCGACGCCGCCACGGTGAGCTCGAGGCTCTCCCGCGTCGCAGCGTCGATCATCATGTGATCGCCCGATGCGAGCGCGACCGGCGGGCGCAGGAAGGGCAGCGAATCGCGTGCGGCCTCCTCGAGGTAGGCGAGCAGGCCTCCGGCCGCAGCGAGGGCGGCTCGGTCGAAACGGCCGAAGCCGTCGAGCGTCGCCACTTCGAAGCGCAGCTTGAGCTTGCGCTCGGCGGCGATGCTGTCGAAGCCGGCCTTGCGCAGCTGCGCGGGTACGCCGTCGAGCGGCTCGCAGGCGATGATCTCTGCCGCGGCCAGCCGGGCCAGCTCGGCGTCGAGCGCGCCGGGGGCGATCGAGCTCAATTCGAACCGTCCCGTCGAGACGTCGGCGGCGGCGATGCCGTACCGGTCCGCCACCTTCGAGACGGCGACCAGCCAGTTCGCCGTCCGCGCGTCGAGCAAAGCCTCCTCGGTCAGCGTCCCCGCCGTGACGACGCGGACGATGGCGCGGTTGACCACCGATTTGGAGCCGCGCTTCTTCGCTTCCGCCGGGCTCTCGGTCTGTTCGGCGATCGCGACCCGGTGTCCGGCGCGGATGAGGCGGGCAAGATAAGCCTCGCCGGCATGGATCGGGACGCCGCACATCGGGATCGGCTCGCCCTCATGCTCGCCTCGCGCGGTGAGCGCGATGTCGAGGCAGGAAGCCGCCGTCTTGGCGTCATCGAAGAAAAGTTCGAAAAAATCGCCCATGCGATAGAAGAGCAGGCAATCGGGCGCCTCGGCCTTCAGCGCGAGATATTGCGCCATCATCGGCGTCGGGGTCCCCGTCGAAGTACTACTTCGACGGGAGCCCGGTGCGCCCGAACTCTTCGCCTGGGAGGCCATGAGGCGAGACTAGAGGGTCGGGCGGCGGGGCGAAAGCCGCAGGCGCCGATATCTGTGGACGACCGCTCGGCTTGCTCCCCGGCGCGTTCCCGCCCTAGAGCGGCGCGAAAAGCCGGAGAGAGCGATGAGCGAAGGCAGCAACGTCAAATTCTCGGAAGCCGAGGCGCTCGAATTCCATTCGATGGGCCGGCCCGGGAAGATCGAGATCGTCGCTTCCAAGCCGATGGCGACCCAGCGCGATCTCAGCCTCGCTTATTCGCCCGGCGTCGCAGTGCCTGTCCGCGCCATCGCGGAGGACCCGGCCAAGGCCTACGATTACACCGCCAAGGGCAACCTCGTCGCCGTCATCTCCAACGGCACCGCCATCCTCGGCCTCGGCAATCTCGGCGCGCTCGCCGCCAAGCCGGTGATGGAAGGCAAGGCGGTGCTGTTCAAGCGCTTCGCCGACGTCGATTCGATCGACATCGAGGTCGCGACCGAGGATTGCCAGAAGTTCATCGACGCGGTTGCGCTGCTCGAGCCGACCTTCGGCGGGATCAACCTCGAGGACATCGCCGCTCCCGACTGCTTCGAGATCGAGCAGGCGCTCAAGGAGCGGATGAACATCCCCGTCTTCCATGACGACCAGCACGGCACCGCGATCATCACGGCGGCCGGCCTGATCAACGCCTGCCACATCACTGGCCGCAGCTTCGGCGCGATCAAGGTGGTGGTGAACGGCGCCGGCGCCGCCGCGATCGCCTGCACCGAGCTG
>DASPJA010000028.1:0-31428 GCA_035628835.1 Allosphingosinicella sp. | reverse complement strand
CGGCCTCGAGCTGGCCCTTGTGCTTCAGCACGATCCGGCCGGTATCGGTCAGGTGGCCGATGACGGCGAAATCCAGCTCCCACTTGGTGAAGATCGCCTCGGCCACCGCCTCGCGGCCGGGCTTCAGCACCATCAGCATGCGCTCCTGGGATTCCGAGAGCATCATCTCGTAGGGCGTCATGCCGGTCTCCCGGCAGGGAACGGCGTTCATGTCGAGCTCGAGGCCGACTCCGCCCTTCGACGCCATCTCGACGCTGGAGGAGGTGAGGCCGGCGGCGCCCATGTCCTGGATGGCGACGATGGCGTCCGACGCCATCAGCTCGAGGCAGGCCTCGATCAGCAGCTTCTCGGTGAAGGGGTCGCCGACCTGGACGGTGGGCCGCTTCTCCTCGCTGTCCTCGCTGAAGTCGGCCGAGGCCATGGTGGCGCCGTGGATCCCGTCGCGGCCCGTCTTCGAGCCGACATAGACGACCGGATTGCCGACGCCGGCCGCGGCCGAATAGAAGATCCTGTCCTGGTCGGCGACCCCGACGGTCATCGCGTTGACCAGGATGTTTCCGTCGTAGGCCCGGTGGAAATTGACTTCCCCGCCGACCGTCGGGACCCCGACGCAATTGCCGTAGCCGCCGATGCCGGCGACGACCCCGGCGAGGAGGTGACGGGTTTTGGGGTGGTCGGGGCGGCCGAAGCGCAAGGCGTTCATGTTGGCGACCGGGCGGGCGCCCATGGTGAAGACGTCGCGCAGGATTCCGCCGACCCCCGTCGCCGCGCCCTGATAGGGCTCGATGTAGGAGGGGTGGTTGTGGCTCTCCATCTTGAAGATGGCGGCCTGGTTGTCGCCGATGTCGATGATGCCGGCATTCTCGCCGGGGCCGCAGATCACCCAGGGCGCGGTCGTCGGCAGCTTCTTCAGGTGGATTCGGGACGATTTGTACGAGCAATGCTCGGACCACATGACCGAGAAGATGCCGAGCTCGGTGAGGTTGGGCTCGCGGCCGAGCGCGTGCAGGACTCGCTCATATTCCTCGGGAGAGAGGCCGTGCTCGGCGACGATTTCGGGCGTGATGGATTCGGACATGCGAGCGCCTGTTAGCGGCGCGGGGGAGGCTTGTCTAAGCAGGATGGGGACAGTCGCGAGCAACTGTCCCCCCTTTGCCTCATGCCCGGCAGGTCTGGCTTCCCTTGCCGGGGGCGGTGTAGCTGATCTGCTCCGAATTGGCGCTGAGCGAATAGCCTTCGGCGGTATAGGGCTGGCCGGCGGCGGCGGTGAGGGTCGTCGCAGGCTGGTCCTTGGCGGCGCGCACCTGCACCGTGTTGTTGGTGTAGAAGTCGGCGTAGAGCAGGCTGTTGTCCTTGCAGCGATAGGTGCGGCTGGCCTGGATCATCGGCGGCGCCGCGACCGGCGCGGCGTTGTTCGCGGCGGCATTGGCGTTGGGATCGACATTGCCGTCGATAGTCTCGTTCTGGCAGCCGGCGAGGGCGAGTAGGGCCGCGAGGGGCGCGGCGGCGAGCGCGAAGCGGGTTTTCATCATATCAATCACTTCGCGAGCGCAGCATGCGCCGTCAAGGGCTTTTCTGCGAGTGCTTCGCAACAGCACGCGGGGTTCGACAAGCGCTTCGGGTTAAGTTACTCTTCCGGAACGCTTGAGGGGCTGGACAAGGGAAGCGCGTGCAACGGGTCCGTATCGGCCTCACCGGCCTCGCCTTCGTTTTCCTGCTCGTGCTGCTCGGGGCAGTGTTCACCAGCCCGAGCAACGAGGCGCCGATCACGCCCAATCTCATCGAGACCCAGCTGTCGAGCGGCAATCAGGCGCTCCCGCCCGGCGCCAACGAGGCCGAGCCCAAGGAACCGCTCGCCGAGCTCGGAGTCGCCCCCGGCAATGCCGACGACGACAACAGCGCCCAGCCTGCTCCGGCTCAGGCTCGGTAAGGGGGCGGTCATGCGGCGGGCGCTCGCCGCTTTGCTCCTGCTCGCGCCGACCGGCGCTCGAGGCGAATTCCGGATCCCGGTAATGCTGATGTCCGGGCTGCCCCTGGTCTGGGGAGAGAAGGGGCCGTTCGACCCCGGCTCGCGGCCGGCGACGGCCTATGCCGAGCTGAGCAGGGAGTTCGATTTCCGGCCCGTGGACGTCCTCGACGAGGCAACGCTCGGGCGCGGCCGGATTCTGTTCCTCGCTCAGCCGCAGCGGCTCGCCCCGGCGGAGCTGACCGCCCTCGACGCCTGGATGCGCCGGGGCGGACGGGCACTGATCCTCACCGATCCGGTGCTGACCTGGCCGAGCGAGCTTCCGCCGGGCGACATCCGGCGGCCGCCGCCGGCCGGCCTGCTTTCGCCGCTGCTCGGCCATTGGGGAGTGACCGTGGAGCCGCCCGCCGAGGCCGGCATCGTCGAGGCGCGCTGGGACGGCCGGCCGATCCGGCTGGACTCGCCCGGCCGGCTGCGAAGCTCGAGCCCGGATTGCGAGGTGGAGCCCGGGGGCTGGAAGGCCTTCTGCCAGATCGGGATCGGCAAGGTGACTGTAGTCGCCGACGCCGACTTTCTGCACGACTCGCTCTGGGCGCCGCACAAGGCCGACAACGTCGTCCTGGTCGGCGAATGGCTCGACCAGCTGGCCGAGGTGACCCGGCCGCGGCCGCGGCGGGCCGAGTGGCGCGGGGAACGGGCCGTTGCGGGAGCGCTGACAATCGCCTTGCTCCTGGCGGCGGCGGGAATCGGGCTCTTGCCGAGGCGGCGCCGGAAGCGTTAATCACATACTTATCCACAGGAGGAAAAGCCACGAACATCGGTGAACATTTGAGAGAACAAACCACGAAACGCCCTCTAAAGGCATGAAATCCCCAAAAAAGGCATGAAATCCCCTTTCCTTGCGGGGCCGCCGATGTTATCCACGCCTTCTGATTTTTGGGGCATCTTCTCGGCTGACCGGCGAGTCACGCGGCGACCTTCGTGTTTCCGCGAACGGGGGAGCTCCGTGTATGGGAGCGGACAGGGGCGGTGGAGGTCGAGGACTTCTTCCAGGGAAGCGCGCTCAACGCGGTGGACGCCAAGGGGCGCCTCTCCGTTCCCGCCTTCGTCCGCGGCGTCATCGAGCGCCGCTCGGATGCCCGCGCCATCGTCGTCGGCGCCCATGAGATCGCCCCCTGCCTGACCGCCTACGGGCGCAACTACGCCAGGAATTTGTGGACCGACCTCGAGCGCCGCCGGCTGCTCGAGGAGGAGCGCGGCGGCACCCTCGACGATCATTATGCCCGCGCCCGCCGCATGTTCGGCATGACCGAGGACGTCCCCTACGATCCCTCGGGCCGGATCGTCCTTCCGCCGATGATGCGCCGCAAGGGGAAGATCGAGGATCTCGCCTTGTTCGTCGGAGTGGGCGGCATCGTCGAGATCTGGAACCCCCGAGTCGCCCTCGTCGAGGGCGACCGCGATCTCAAGGAAATCGCCGCCTGGCGCCTCGAGGAAAAGGGGATCGCCCCGTGAGCTTCGCCCAGGATATCTCCGGCGCGCCGGCCCCGCACGTCCCGGTCCTCCTCGACGAGGTGATCGCCGGCCTCGCCGTCGCCCCCGGCGAGACCCATGTCGACGGCACCTTCGGCGCCGGCGGCTACACCCGTGCCATTCTCGAAAAAGGGGCTGCCAGAGTCTACGCCTTCGATCGCGATCCCGATGCGATAGAAGAAGGCGAGAGTCTGGCAGCTTCGAGCGGGGGGCGCCTGACGCTTGTTCCGGAGCGTTTCTCCCGGATGCGTCAGGCGCTTGCCGCCCGCAACGTCGACCAGGTCGACGGAGTGACGCTCGACATCGGCGTCTCCTCCATGCAGCTCGACCGCGCCGAGCGCGGCTTCTCCTTCCAGGCCGACGGCCCGCTCGACATGCGCATGGGCCGGGACGGGGAGAGCGCGGCCGACTTCCTCAACCATGCCGGCGAAGACGAGATCGCCGACGTCCTCTGGCGCTACGGCGAGGAGCCGAAATCGCGCCGGATCGCTCGGGCGATCGTGGCGGCGAGGCCGGTGGAGCGCACCGCCCAGCTGGCCGAGATCGTCCGCAAGGCGCTCGGCTGGCACGCCGGCATGAAGAAGGATCCGGCGACCCGGACCTTCCAGGCGATCCGGATCCATCTGAACGAAGAGCTGCAGGAGCTGGAAGGCGGGCTGGAAGCGGCCGAGCAGGTCCTGAAACCCGGTGGACGGCTCGCGGTCGTCACCTTCCACAGCCTCGAGGACCGGATGGTCAAGCGCTTCCTCAAGGAGCGGAGCGGGGACCTGCCTTCGGGCTCCCGCCACCTTCCGGAGCAGACCGGAAACCGCCCGGCGTCGACCTTCGACTCCGTCGCGAAGCCGGTCCGCGCCGGCGAAGCCGAGGTCAAAGCCAATCCGCGGGCCCGCTCGGCGACCTTGCGAGTCGCCCGGCGCACCTCCGCATCCGCATGGACAGGGAAGGGAATGCCCTCATGATCGCCAGGGGCTTCAAGTCCGTCATCTGGGTCGCGACCGTCGGCAGCGCCGCTCTGGGCTGCTACATGGTGTCGCTCCGGGTCGCCACCGAGCGCAACGAGCTCGCCAAGGTCGAACGGCAGATCATCGAGGCGAGACGCGACATACGCTCGCTTCAGACCGAGCTCGGCACCCGCGGCCGGATGACCCAGCTCGAGCAGTGGAACGCCGAGGTGCTCGCTTTGTCCGCGCCCAGCTCCGCGCAGTTCCTCAAGGACGAGTTCACCCTCGCCCGCCTCTACCGCAACGATCCGACCGTCGAGGAGCGCTCGGCGGAGGTCAGGCTCGCCTCGGCCGAGGCTCCCGCCGCCAAGCTCGCGCCGCCTGCGGTCGTTCAGGCGGTGGCGGAACGTCCCGCCGACCAGCCGCCGATGATCCACCGGGCGAGCTTCACGACCGCCCAGGCCCCGGCCAAGCCGAAGCCCGCCGCCGCGAAGCCCGACAAGCCGGCGGCGCAGCGCACGGCTTCCGCGACTCCCGTGAAGGTCGAGGCGGCTCAGGAACGGCCCAGCGCGAAGCCCGGCAAGCCCGCCGCCCAGCGTGCGGCCGCGGCCGCGCCTGCCAAGGCCGGAATGCCCGACGCCAAGCCCGCTCTGAAGCCCGCCACGGCAGCCGCCAAGCCCATCGTGAAGCCCGCGACCGCCGCCGCCAAGCCCACCGTGAAGCCCGCGACCGCCGCCGCCAAGCCGGCAGCGAAACCCGCCGCCGTGGCCGCCAAGCCGGTGCGCGAAGCCGCCGCCGCGCCGCGCGCCGCCAGGGTCAAGGGAGGAGGCGGCAACTGATGGCCAGTGCCGCGATCCTTTCCGACCGCTTCGGCGGCGCCGGCCAGCGCCCGCAGGGGCTGAGCCTCACCTACCAGCGGCTGATGCTGATGATGCTGGTCTTCACCGGCGTCACCATGCTGATCGCGGGCCGGCTCCTGTTCCTGCAGCTGTTCACCGACCGCGCGGGCGCCGGCCAGATCGGCAATCCGCTGATCCCGCCGCGGGCTGACATCGTCGACCGCAACGGGGTGCCGCTGGCGCGGACCATCGACGCCTGGTCGATCGCCGTCCATCCCGATCGTCTCCTCGGCAATCCGGCGGAGCTGGCGGTCAAGCTCGCCCAGCTGATGCCGGAGCGCAGCGTCGCCGAGTACAAGGCGATGCTGACGTCCGGGAAGACCTTCCTCTACCTCAGCCGCCGCGCCGTGCCCGAGCTGGTGGCGGCGGTGAACGCGCTCGGCGAGCCGGCCATCGAGTTCAGCCGCGAGCCGCAGCGCATGTACCCGCAGACGGCGATGGCCGGCCACATCCTCGGCTGGACGGATTTCGACGGCAACGGCGTTGCCGGCATGGAGCGGGTGCTGCAGGACCGGCTCAGCGATCCGGCCCTTCGCGGAACGCCCGTCGCCCTGTCGATCGACGCCCGGGTGCAGGGGGTGATGGAAACCGAGCTCAGCGCGGCGATGACCAAGTTCAGCGCGATCGGCGCGGCCGGAATCGTGCTCGACATCCAGACCGGCGAAGTGATCGCCATGACCTCGCTGCCTCAGCTCAACCCCAACAAGCCCGGGCGCAACGCCGAGCAGGCCGGCTTCAACCGCGCGACTTACGGCGTGTACGAGCTCGGGTCGACGTTCAAGCCGTTCACCGTCGCGATGGCGATGGACACCGGCCACGTGAAGAGCTTCGGCCAGATGTACAATTGTCCGCGCGGCCTGGCCGCCGGCGGCTTCACCATCACCGACACGCACCCCTTCGGGCGCGCCTGCAGCGTCGCCGAGATCATGAAGGAAAGCTCGAACATCGGCACCGCCCAGATCGCGGCGCAGGTGGGATCGGCCCGGCAGCAGGAATTCCTTCGCAAGATGGGCTTCCTCGAGCCGATCTCGATCGAATTGAACGAGCGCGGCCGCACTCTCACTCCCGGATCGAACTGGGGCGAGGTCGCGACGATGACCGTCGGCTACGGCCACGGGATCGCGGTCACCCCGCTCCACCTCGCCAACGGCTACGCCACCTTGTTCAACGGTGGCATCTGGCGGCCCACGACCCTGCTCAAGCATGACAGGAACCATCCGGTCCCCGCGGGGCGCCGGGTGTTCAGCGAGGAGACGTCCTACCGGATGCGCTCGCTCCTTCGGCTTGTCGTCACCGACGGCACCGGCGGCAAGGCCGACGCGCCCGGCTACCGGGTCGGCGGCAAGACCGGGACCGCCGAGAAGATCGTCGGCGGGCGCTATACCGGCGCTGCCGTCGTCACAACCTTCGCGGGCGTTTTCCCGATGGACAACCCCCGCTATGTGGTCGTGGCCATGCTCGACGATCCCAAATCGACCGCCGAAACCTTCGGCTTCCACACCGCCGGCTGGAACGTCGCCCCGGTCGTCTCGCGGGTGGTGAGCCGGATCGGAGCGCTGCTCGGAGTCCAGCCGGACACCACCCGCGACGTCAACATGGCCGAGGTTCTTCAATACGTTAAAAAGGAAGGCTGATCGATGCGCCTCGCCGACCTCGCGGGAATCGGCGGCGATTCCCGGGTGACGGGCTTCGCGATCGACCATCGCAAGGTCGCGCCGGGGACGATCTTCGGCGCCTTCCGCGGCAGCGTCTTCAACGGCGAGGATTTCATTCCCCAGGCGGTCGGCGCGGGGGCGGTGGCGGTGGTGGCGCGGCCGGACGTCGCGGTCGAGGGGGCCGCCCATATCCCCGCCGAGGAGCCGCGGCGCGAGTTCGCCCGGCTCGCGGCGCGGTTCTTCGAGCCTTTTCCTGAAACCGTCGTCGCGGTCACCGGCACCAACGGCAAGACGTCGAGCGTCGAGCTGACCCGGCAATTGTGGCGGATGGCGGGGCACCATGCCGCCTCGATCGGAACGCTCGGGGTGACCACCGCCGACGACCGCACAACGACCGGCCTGACCACGCCGGACATCGTCACCTTCCTGTCGAACATGGCCGGTCTGGCGCGCGAGGGCGTCACCCACGCCGCCTTCGAGGCGTCGAGCCACGGCCTCTCGCAATATCGGACGGAGGGGCTCCCGGTTCGGGCGGCGGCCTTCACCAACTTCACCCGCGACCATCTCGATTATCACGCGACGATGGAGGCCTATTTCGAGGCCAAGATGCGGCTCTTCGCCGAAGTGGTGGAGCCCGGCGGGGCGGCGGTGATCTGGACCGACGACCCCAAATCGGACGAGGTGTCGAGACGGGCCGAGGCGAGGGGGCTGCGGCGGCTGACGGTGGGCCGGCGGGGCGAGACCCTGAAGCTGATCGAGCGCGAGCCGACCCTGCTCGGCCAGCGCCTCGTGGTCGAGGCGGAGGGCAGGACCCACAGGATCGAGCTGCCTCTGATCGGCGCCTATCAGGCGGCCAACGCCCTCACCGCCGCGGGCCTGGTGCTCGCCACCGGCGGCGATCTGGCGCAGACGCTTGCCAGCCTGCCCCGGGTGCAGGGGGTGCGCGGGCGGCTCGAGCGGGCGGTGATCACTCGCGCGGGAGCGCCGGTCTATGTCGATTACGCGCACACGCCGGACGCCATCGAGGCGGCGATCGAGGCGCTCCGGCCCCATGCCAGGGGCCGGCTGATCATCGTCTTCGGCGCCGGCGGCGACCGCGACGTCGGCAAGAGGGCCGAGATGGGGTCGACCGCGGCCCGGCTGGCCGACCTCGTCATCGTCACCGACGACAATCCGAGGAGCGAGGACCCGGCGGCCATCCGGCGCGACGTCCTCGAGGGGGCCCCGACCGCCCGGGAGGTCGGCGGCCGAAGGGACGCCATCGCCGCGGCCGTCGCCGAGGCGGGCGCGGACGACATCATCCTCCTCGCCGGCAAGGGCCACGAGCAGGGCCAGATCGTCGGCGACCGGATCCTCCCCTTCGACGACGTCGCCGTCGCGAGGGAGTGCGCGGCATGAGCCCGCTCTGGACCTCCGAGGAGATCGCCGCCGCCGTCGGCGGGATGGCGCATGGCGCTTTCGAAGCGGCCGGCGTGGCCTTCGATTCGCGCGAGGTCGAGCCCGGCCATCTGTTCATCGCGATGAAGGGCGAGACGATGGACGGGCACCGCTTCGTCGACAAGGCCTTCGCCGCCGGCGCGGCAGGCGCGATCGTCAGCCAGGAGATCGCCAACCCCCACGTCCGCGTCGCCGACACCAATGCGGCCCTCAACGCCCTCGGCCGGGCCGCCCGCGCCCGCACCTCGGCGCGGATTTGCGGAGTCACCGGCTCGGCCGGCAAGACCGGCACCAAGGAGGCGCTCTTCGCGGCGCTCGACCGTGCCGCGCCGGGCGAGGCGCACCGGTCCGTGAAGAGCTACAACAATCACACCGGCGTGCCGCTTTCGCTGGCGCGGATGCCGAGCGAGACCCGGTTCGGAATCTTCGAAATGGGCATGAACCATGCCGGCGAGCTCGCGCAGCTCACCCGCCTGGTCAGGCCGCACGTCGCCATCGTCACCGCAATCGCTCCGGCGCACCGCGCCTTCTTCGCGAGCGAGGAGGAGATCGCCGACGCGAAGGGCGAGATTTTCCAGGGACTGGAAGAGGGCGGCACCGCTTTCGTCCCGCACGACAGCCCCTATCGCAACCGCCTGGCGGCGGCGGCCCGGCCCTATGCGGCGCGGGTGCTCAGCTTCGGGCTCGGCGAGGGCGCCGACATCCGAGCCCGGGACGTCGTGCCCTCCCCCAACGGCGGCTCGCTGGTCACCGCCATTCTTCCGGAGGCCGAGCTCACCTTCACCATCTCGCAGCCCGGCGACCATTGGGTGTCGAACGCGCTCGCCGTGCTCGGAGCGGTCGAGGCGCTCGGCGGAGACCTCGCGCAGGCGGGCCTGGCGCTGGCCGATCTGCCTGGCCTCAAGGGACGCGGCGAGCGGCGCCGGATCCGACTCGACGGCGGCGACGCGCTTCTTGTCGACGAGAGCTACAACGCCAATCCCGCCTCGATGGCGGCGACCTTGAAGACGTTCGGCGGCCTTCCCGTCGCCGGCCGGCGGATCGCCGTCCTGGGCGCGATGCGCGAGCTGGGCGGGACTTCGGACGACTTCCACGCGGCTCTGGCGGGCCCCGTCGAGGCGGCCGGCGTCGAACTCGCGATTCTCGTCGGCGAGGAGATGGAATCGCTGGCGAAAGCCCTTGGCGCAAAGGTTAAAATGGCGCATGTGCCGGACACGGCGACGGCGATCGAGCTTGCGAGGGCCGAGGCCCGGCCGGGCGACGCGATACTCGTCAAGGGATCAAACTCGATCGGACTCGCCGCCCTCGTCGAGGCGCTGGCGGGCGGGAACAGCTGATGATTTTGTGGATTGCCGAACAGCTTGGCTTCCCGGGGGTGTTCAACCTCTTCCGCTACATCACCTTCCGCGCCGGAGCGGCGACCGCGACCGCCTTGTTCATCGGCCTCATCATCGGCCCCAGGTTCATCGGCTGGCTTCGGGTGCGCCAGGGGCACGGCCAGCCGATCCGCCTCGACGGGCCGGAAACCCACCTCGCCAAGCGCGGCACCCCGACCATGGGCGGGCTGATGATCCTCACCTCGCTGACCGTGTCGATCCTGCTGTGGATGGACTTTCGCAACACCTTCCTGTGGGCGTGCCTGTTCATCACGGTCGGCTTCGGGCTGATCGGCTTCCTCGACGATTACGACAAGGTCACCAAGAAGAGCCACAAGGGCATTTCCGGCCGCACCCGGCTGCTCGCGGAGTTCGTCATCGCCGGGATCGGCTGCACGATCATCACCTGGGGCGCGGGGACCGAGCTCTACATACCCTTCTACAACGGCCCGGTCGTCGACCTCGGAGTGTTCTACCCCTTCTTCGGAGCCTTCGTGGTGGTGGCGTTCGGCAATGCGGTGAACCTCACCGACGGGCTCGACGGCCTCGCCACGATGCCGGTGATCATCGCCAGCCTGGCCTTCCTCGTCATCTCGTACCTGGCGGGGAACGCCGTCTTCTCGGCCTATCTCGGCATTCCCTTCGTTCCGGCCGCGGGCAATTTGCCGATCCTCTGCTCGGCGATCGTCGGGGCGGGCCTCGCCTTCCTCTGGTTCAACGCTCCGCCCGCCGCCGTCTTCATGGGCGACACCGGCAGCCTCGCCCTGGGCGGAGCGCTCGGCGCGATCGCCGTCGCCACCCAGCACGAGATCGTGCTCGGGATCATCGGCGGCCTGTTCGTGGTGGAGGCGATGAGCGTCATCATCCAGGTCTTCTTCTACAAGCGGACCGGCCGGCGAATCTTCAAGATGGCGCCCATCCACCATCATTTCGAGCAGATCGGCTGGTCGGAGGCGACCATCGTCATCCGCTTCTGGATCATCGCCTTCGTGCTGGCCCTGGCCGGCCTGTCGACGCTGAAGCTGAGATGATCGCGAGCCCCGCCTTCTCCGGGCGCCGGTACGCGGTCTACGGCCTGGCGAGGTCCGGCCTCGCGACGCTCGAGGCGCTTCTCGCCAGCGGCGCCGAGGTGATGGCCTGGGACCAGAACGAGGCGGCCCGGGAGGCGGTGAAGGACCGGATCCGCCTCGCCGATCCGCTGACGACGTCGATCTACGGCTATGACGGCATCGTCGTCTCGCCGGGCGTACCCCTGAACCGTCACCCGATCGCGGCGCGCGCCAGGGAGGCGAAGGTGCCGCTGATCGGCGACATCGAGCTCTTCGCGCAGGCCCGGCCGAGCCTGCCGCCGCACCTCGTGGTCGGGATCACCGGCACCAACGGCAAGTCGACGACGACGGCGCTCGTCCACCACATCGTCAAGGCCGCCGGCCGTCCGGCGACCATGGCCGGCAATATCGGCTTCCCCATTCTCGGCCAGGAGCCGCTGCCCGAGGGCGGCGTCTATGTGCTCGAGCTCTCCTCCTACCAGATCGACCTGACCCGAAGCCTCGATTGCGACGTGTCGGTGCTGCTCAACATCACCCCCGACCATCTCGACCGCTATGACGGGGTGGACGATTATGCCGCTTCGAAGGCGCGGCTGTTCGCGATGCAGTCCCCGGGCCATGTCGCGATCATCGCCGCCGAGGACGATTATACGCGCGCCATCGCCGGGCAGATCTCCGGCCGCAAGATCCTCGTCTCGTCCGAACAGGTGAAGGACCAGTCGAACTGGCCGGCGCTGCAGGGCCCGCACAACGCGCAGAACATCGCCGCGGCGGTCGCCGCCGCCAGGGCGCTCGGGGTGGCGGAGGAAGCGATCGCCCGCGGCCTCGCCTCCTATCCCGGCCTTCCGCACCGGATGGAGCGGGTCGCCGAGAAGAACGGTGTCCTCTTCGTCAACGACAGCAAGGCGACCAACCCGACCTCGGCGGCGCCCGCGCTGGCGGCCTATCCGGCGGTGCACTGGATATTGGGCGGCCTTCCCAAATCCGACGATCTCGACGCCTGCGAGCCGTTCCTCGATCATGTCCGCGCCGCCTACACGATCGGCGAGGCGGGCCCGATGTTCGCCAGGCTGCTTCGCGAGAAGGTGCCGGTCAACGAGTGCGAGATGCTGTTCGAGGCTGTCGGCGCGGCGGCGGACGCGGCGAAGCCGGGGGAGGTCGTGCTGCTGTCGCCGGCCTGCGCCTCGTTCGACCAGTTCCGGGATTACGAAGCGCGGGGTGATGCGTTTCGGGCTGCGGTGGAGGCGTTGTGATGGGGGTAGTGGCTCAGCTCAGGAGCAAGACCGAGAACCGGCTCGGACGGTCGGACCGGAGCGCGGCCGGGCGCTGGTTCTGGGAGATCGACCGGGTCCTGCTGTTCTTCGTGGCGGTGCTGATCGCGATCGGCCTGATCGCCGTCGCCGCCGCTTCGCCCGCCGCCGGCCAGCGCCTGTCGGGCGGCGGGGTGAGCTACGCCCCGCTCCATTATTTCTACCGCCAGCTGATGTGGATCGTCGTCGCCCTGCCGGTGATGATCGCGGTCTCGATGCTTCCCAGGACCAAGGCCAAGCGCTGGTGCCTGATCGGCACCCTCGTCTTCACCGGCCTGCTGTTCCTGGTGCCGATAATCGGGGTCGAGGTGAACGGGGCGCGGCGCTGGCTCGGGGTCGGCTTCTCCCAGTTCCAGCCGTCGGAATTCCTCAAGCCCCTCTATATCGTCTCCATCGCCTGGCTGCTGTCGCTCAAGGAGCAGGATGAGAGCCTGCCCGTGGTGCCCTTGTCGGGCATCTGCACCGGTCTCATCGCCTTGCTCCTCATGCAGCAGCCCAATTTCGGCGAGACGATCATCTTCGCCGCCGCCTGGGTGATGCTTCTCACCCTGTCGGGCGCATCGCTGAGGATGTTGGGGCTGCTGGCGGTGGGGGGGGTGCTGGCGATCGTGCTCGCTTATTTCTTCTATCCGGTGGCGACGGTGCGGATCGACGCCTTCCTCTTCGCCGGCGCGGGTCACGACACCTACCAGACCGAATCGGCGCTTCGCACGCTCACCGCCGGCGGGCTGTTCGGGGTCGGGCCGGGCGCCGGCGCTCGCAAGTTCCACCTGCCCGAGCCGCATACCGACTACATCTTCTCGGTGATCGGCGAGGAGTTCGGGATCATCGCCTGCCTCGCCATCGCCGTCATCTACCTGGTGATCGTGGCGCGGGTGCTGATCCGGCTGCTTCATGAAGAGGACAAGTTCGTCGTCCTCGCCGCCGCCGGCCTGGTCTGCCAGTTCGGGCTTCAGGCGTTGATCAACATGGCCGTCAACGTCCAGATCGCCCCCTCCAAGGGCATGACCCTGCCGTTCATCTCCTATGGCGGGTCGTCGATGGTGGCCCTGTCGGTCGGAATGGGGCTGCTGCTCGCCTTCACGAGGCGCAATCCGTATCTGCACCGCTCGCCTTATGTCGTGAAATGGAGCGGGCGATGATGATAGCCGTCATCCCGGCGACAGCCGGGACCTTCCAACGAGAAGTCACCGCGGGTCTCGCCGAGGCCCCGGCTTCCGGCGGGCTGACCGAATCATGCTGAGCCGGCACTACGTCCTCGCCGCGGGCGGAACCGGGGGGCATATGATCCCGGCCCACGCGCTCGCCGACGAACTTATGCGTCGAGGCCATCGCGTCGCGCTCGTCACCGACGACCGCGGCGCGCGCATTCCCGGCCTTTTCGAGGGCGTTCCGGTCCATATACTGCCCGCCGGACGCCTCGGCGGCGGGCCGGTCGGCTGGATCAGGGCGATCGGCAAGATCTTCACCGGCCGCGCCATGGCGTCGCGGCTCTACGAGACGTTCGAGCCGTCGGCGGTGATCGGCTTCGGCGGCTACCCGGCGCTGCCGGCGCTGATGGCGGCGCAGCGCGACCGGATCCCGACCCTGATCCACGAGCAGAATGCGGTGCTCGGCCGGGTCAACCGGATCCTCGCCGGCCGGGTTGACGCGATCGCCACCGCCTATCCCAACGTCCAGCGGCTCGCCAGGAGCCGGGAAGCCAAGACCCATCTCGTCGGCAATCCGGTTCGCGACGAGGTGCTGGCGCTTCGCGACCAGCCCTATCCCGAACTGACCGACGAAGGCGTGTTCCGGCTCCTGGTCACCGGCGGAAGCCAGGGCGCGACCATTCTCTCCCAGGTGGTGCCGGAGGGGCTCGGCCTGCTGCCCGAGCATTTCCGCCGGCGGCTGCAGGTCACCCAGCAATGCCGGGCCGAGGATATCGAGAGCGTCCGGGCCCGCTACGCGGCGCTCGGGATCGCCGCCGAGCTCGCCACCTACATTCCCGACATGCCGGACAAGCTCGCCTGGACTCACCTCGTCATCGCCCGCGCCGGCGCATCGACCATCGCCGAGCTGACCGTGGCGGGCCGCCCCGCCATCCTCATCCCTTTGCCCTCGGCCACGGACGACCACCAGACCGCCAATGCCCGCGAAATGGCCAAAGCGGGCGGGGCGCGGACGATCGCGCAGCGCAACTTCACGCCGGTCGAGCTCGCCAAGCAGATGCAGAAACTGGGCCTCGAGCCGGCCGCGCTCGCCAATGCGGCGGCGCGCGCCTGGGCGGTCGGCCGGCCGCAGGCGGCGAGCGACCTCGCCGACCTGGTCGAGATGACCGGCCGCGACCTTGGCGCCGACGCCATTCCGGCCGAGGAGATGATCCTCACCCCGATCCCAAGCGGGGCCTATGCCTGATGGCCGGGCGGGGGATGAGAGGCGTCGCCAAGGACATCGGCACCATCCATTTCGTCGGCATCGGCGGGATCGGAATGTCGGGCATAGCCGAGGTGATGCATATCCTCGGCTACAAGGTGCAGGGCTCCGACGTCGCCGAGGGCTATGTCGTCGAGGGGCTCCGCAAGGCCGGGATCCCGGTCAAGGTCGGCCATCATCCCGACAATCTCGGCGACGCGGCGGTGGTGGTGATCTCGACCGCGATCAAGAAGGACAATCCCGAGCTGGTCTGCGCCTATGAGCGCCGGATCCCGGTTGTCCGGCGGGCGGAGATGCTGGCCGAGCTGATGCGGCTGAAATCGACCGTCGCCGTGGCCGGCACGCACGGCAAGACGACGACGACCTCGATGATCGCGGCCATGCTCGACGCCGGCGGGATCGACCCCACCGTGATCAACGGCGGGATCATCAATGCCTACGGCTCCAATGCCCGGCTCGGTACGTCCGACTGGATGGTGGTCGAGGCCGACGAGAGCGACGGCAGCTTCCTGAGGCTGGACGGGACCCTCGCCGTGGTCACCAACATCGATCCCGAGCATCTCGACCATTACGGCTCGTTCGAGAAGGTCAAGGACGCCTTCGTCGAGTTCGTCGAGAACGTTCCTTTCTACGGCGCGGCCCTGCTCTGCGTCGACCATCCCGAGGTGCAGACGATCATCCCGCGGCTTCGCGACCGGCGCGTGGTGACCTACGGCTTCGCCGCGCTCGCCGACGTGCGCGGTGAGAATGTGCGGCCGGTGGCGGGCGGCAATCTGTTCGACGTCTCGCTTCGCGACCGCTCCGGCGACGTCGCCACCATCGCCGACATCGAGCTGCCCATGCCGGGGCGCCACAACGTCCAGAACGCTCTGGCCGCGGTCGGAGTCGCCGCCGAGCTCGGAATCCCGCACGCGACGATCGCCAGGGGTTTCGAGAAGTTCGGCGGGGTCAAGAGGCGATTCACCAGGGTCGGCGAGATCGGGGGCGCGACCATCATCGACGATTACGGCCACCACCCGACCGAGATCCGGGCGGTGCTTTCGGCCGCGCGCGAAGGCGCCCATGGGCGGGTGATCGCGGTCGTCCAGCCGCACCGTTTCACTCGACTGCGCGACCTGATGGAGGAGTTCCAGGGGGCGTTCAACGACGCCGACATCGTCTACGTGGCCCCGGTCTATCCGGCGGGCGAGGAGCCGATCGAAGGGGTCGATTCCGAGGCTCTGGCGGAAGGGCTGAAGCAGCGCGGCCACCGCGCCGTAAAGGCGGTGGCCGATCTCGACGATCTCTGCCTCAGCCTCCGCGATATCGCCGCCGAGGGCGACATGGTCATCTGCCTCGGCGCCGGCGACATCACGAAGTGGGCGGCGGGCCTCGCCGACGGAATCGCCTGCGCGAGGCGGGCGAAATGAGCGGCCCGGGAGCCCAAGGTCCGTTCGTGTCGAGCGAAGTCGAGACACCCCGCCGAGCGGAGCCGAGGCAAGAGGTCTCGGCTCCGCTCGGCGGGGCCCCTCGACTTCGCTCGGGGCGAACGGAGATACCGGGTCTAGCCGGCAGCGCCGAAGCATGCGGCTCGCTTGCCGACTTCATCTGGTTCCGCACCGGCGGCCCGGCGGAATGGCTGGTCAAGCCCGACAACGTCGAGGATCTCGCCCGCTTCCTCGCCGAGCTCGACCCGGCGGTGCCGGTGCTTCCGGTCGGGGTCGGCTCCAACCTGATCGTCCGCGACGGCGGGGTGCCGGGGGTCGTGGTCCGGCTGCCCAAGGCGATGAGCCATGTCCATGTCGAGCCGGGCCAGAGGGTGCGCGCGGGCGGCGGAGCGATGGGGATCACCGTCGCCTCGAAGGCGCGCGACGCCCACATGGCCGGGCTCGAATTCCTGCGCGGGATACCGGGCACGGCGGGCGGCGCCGTGCGGATGAACGCCGGCGCCTATGGCCGGGAAGTGGCCGATATCCTCGTCGAGGCGACGCTCGTGCTTCGTGACGGGCGGGTCGAGACCTGGCCGGCCGAGCGCCTCGGCTACACCTATCGCCACAGCGAGGTGCCGGAGGGCGCCGTGGTCGTCGAAGCCCTGTTCCAGGGCGTGCCGGGGGAGCGCTCGGCGATCGGCGCCGAGATGGACCGGATCGCCGCCGAGCGCGAGGCGAGCCAGCCGCTGCGGAGCCGGACCGGCGGCTCGACCTTCAAGAACCCGCCAGGGACCAAGGCGTGGAAGCTGATCGACGAGGCCGGCTGCCGCGGGCTCACCATCGGCGACGCGCAAGTCTCTGAAAAGCATTGCAACTTCCTGCTCAACCTAGGCAAGGCGAGAAGCTCGGATATCGAGGCGCTCGGCGAGGAGGTGAGGCGGCGGGTGCTCGAGCATTCGGGCGTTCAGCTGGAATGGGAGATACAGAGAGTGGGAGTGGAGAAGTGAGGCACGCGGACCGCACCTCCACCGTTCGGGCTGAGCCTGTCGAAGCCCTTCCCTTCTTCACGCCCGAAGGAGAAATGAAGGGCTTCGACAAGCTCAGCCCGAACGGCTTCGGGCCAATTCGGAGTTCCTGCCGATGACCGCCCCCCTCCACATCGCCGTGCTCATGGGCGGCTGGTCCGCGGAGCGCGAGGTTTCGCTGATGAGCGGCGGCGACGTCGCCAAGGCGCTGGAATCCCTCGGTCACCGGGTCACCCGGATCGACATGGGCCGGGACGTCGCCGAGCGGCTGCGC
Source organism: Allosphingosinicella sp. (assembly GCA_035628835.1). Lineage (GTDB taxonomy): Bacteria > Pseudomonadota > Alphaproteobacteria > Sphingomonadales > Sphingomonadaceae > Allosphingosinicella. Next base: position 14,139 of record DASPJA010000028.1, on the reverse strand, counting down.
GAGGCGGCGCCGGACGTGGTGTTCAACGCCCTTCACGGCACGCCCGGCGAGGACGGGACGGTGCAGGGGCTGATGGAGCTGATGGGGCTCAAATACACCCATAGCGGAGTGGAGACCTCGGTCATCGCCATCGACAAGGAGCTGACCAAGATGGTGCTCGTCCCGCGCGGCATCCGGATGCCGGCCGGGACGATGGTCGAGAGCGAGACCCTGTACGAGGCCGATCCGATGGCGCGGCCCTATGTTCTGAAGCCGGTCAACGAAGGCTCGTCGGTGGGGGTCGCCATAGTGACCGAGGGCGGCAATTACGGCGATCCGATCGGCCGCGACAGCGAAGGGCCGTGGCGGCATTTCGAGCGGCTGCTCGCCGAGCCGTTCATCCGCGGCCGGGAGCTGACGGTGGCGGTGCTCGGCGACGAGGCGCTGGCGGTGACCGAGCTCCAGCCCAAATCCGGCTTCTACGATTACGACGCCAAATATACGGAGGGGATGACCCAGCATATCTGCCCCGCCGAGATACCCGAAGAGATCGCCTCGGCCGCCATGGCGATGGCGATCGAGGGGCACCGGGCGCTCGGCTGCCGGGGCTGCTCGCGGGCGGATTTCCGCTGGGACGACGAGCAGGGCGAGGCGGGCCTCTATCTGCTCGAGATCAACACCCAGCCCGGGATGACTCCGCTCAGCCTCGTGCCCGAGCAGGCCCGCTACCGTGGAATGAGCTATGCCGAGCTGGTCCAGAAGATCGTGGAGGAAGCGTTATGAGCAAGGCGATCGCCCGCGGCTCGCAGGCGCGGAGCAAGGGCAAGGCGCCGGCGCGCGGTGCCGGACGCGGCGGCGGCCAGCGCGGCCGCGCCGCGCCGCCGGCCCCCGCTCTGCCCGACGCGGTCCGGCGGCTCAGCTGGTGGATCTTCGTGGGAATGATGATCGCTCTGGCCGGCGCCCTGCTCTGGGCGCTGAGGATCCCGCAGATGGTGGGCGCAACGCTGGGTGAAAGCGTCGGCGAGATGGGCTTCTCGATGAAGCATGTCGAGATCAAGGGCGCCGAGCATATCCGCCAGATCGACGTCTACAATATCGCCTTCGACCAGCCTTCGACGGCGATGCCGCTGGTCGATCTCGAAGGGACGAGGCAGCGGCTGCTCCGGTTCGGCTGGGTGCGCGACGCCCGCGTCTCGCGGCGGCTGCCCGACACGCTGGTCGTCGACATCGTCGAGCGCCGGCCGGCCGCCATCTGGCAGCACAACCAGCGCCTCGCCCTGATCGACATTGACGGGATCGTGCTGGAGTCGGTGCGGCTCGACGCCATGCCCGATCTGCCCCTGCTGATCGGCCCGGCCGCCAACCTCCACGCCGCCGAGCTGGCGCGGCTCACCCAGGTCGCCCCCAACCTCAAGCCGGCGCTGGCGGGCGCGAGCTGGGTCGGCGGACGCCGCTGGGACCTGCGCTTCCAGACCGGCGAAGTGCTGGCTCTGCCCGAGGGGGAGGCCGCGGCGCGCAAGGCGCTCACCAAGTTCGCCAGCATGGACCAGTCCGTCCAGCTGCTCGGAAAGGGCTATGTCAGGATCGACATGCGCGACCCGCGGCGGATGCTGATCCGGCTTTCCAGCGAACCGGGAAGCACCGTCCCCGAGATCGCCCCCGAAGCGCCGCCCGCGGCGCCGGGCAGCGGCACCGTCGACACGGCGCGCACCATCTGATGAAGCGCCCCACCGTCCAGACCCAGCGCAAGCTCGTCACCGCTCTCGACGTCGGCTCGTCGAAAGTGTCGGCCTTGATCGCCGAGCCGGGGGACGACGGGCGCCTGAAGATCCTCGGCACCGGCCAGCGCCAGAGCCAGGGGGTGAGGCGCGGCTTCATCGCCGACATGGAGAAGACCGAAGGCGCGATCCGCGAAGCGGTCGAGCAGGCGGAGCGGATCGCCGCGACCAACATCGAGGACGTGTTCGTCGGCTTCTCGGCGGGCGGGCTGGTCAGCACCGTCGCCAGCGTCGAGCTTCAGATCGGCGGCCGGCGGATCGAAAAGGCCGATATCGACCAATTGCTCGGAATCGGCCGCGAGTCGATCAGCAGCGACGGGCGGATGATCCTGCACGCGCTTCCGGCCCTCTACACGGTCGACGGGCTCGAGGGCGTGAAGAAGCCGCTCGGGCTCCATGCCGACAGGCTCGCGGTCGACATCCACGTCATCGCCGGCGATCCGTCGCCGGTCCGGAACCTCGATCTGTGCGTCCGCTCCGCCCATCTCGGGGTCGAGGCGATCGTCGCCTCGCCGGTGGCGGCCGGCAAGGCCTGCCTCAGCGACGAGGAGCGCGAGCTCGGCGTCGCCCTGGTCGAGCTCGGCGCGGGAGTGACCAACGTCTCGGTCTTCGCCGGCGGAATGCTGCTCGGCCTGAAGTCGATCCCGGTCGGCGGCATCGACATCACCGACGACATCGCCTCCGCCTTCGGCACCCGGCGGGTCGAGGCGGAGCGGATGAAATGCTTCTACGGATCGGCGACGACCTCGCCGCGCGACAATCACGACATGATCGAGCTGTCGCCGATCGCCGGCTCGGAGGAAGGGACGGAGGCGGCGCGGATCACCCGCGCGCAGCTGATCGCCGTCATCCGCCAGCGGCTCGAGCATCTGACCGGCGACATTGCCGGAGCGCTCAAGGATCTCGGCTTCGGCGGGCCGTTCGGCCGCCAGGTGGTGCTGACCGGCGGCGGCTCCGAGCTGAAGGGCATCGCCGATTATGCGCAGGGCGTGCTGGGGCGCGCGGTGCGGGTCGGGCGGCCGAGCCTGCCGGGCCTTCCCGACGCCCATTCCGGACCCGCTTTCACGACCCTCGTCGGCCTCGCCTTGTTCGCCGCTTCGGACGAACTGGACCTGCGATCGGTGATGTCGCCGGACCGGATCATGCCGCGCGAAAGCGGCGGGAATATCGTGCAGCGGCTGATCAGCGCGGTGCGCAGTGGCTTTTGAGATTCAGGGCGTGACTTTCGGGACTCACAAGCGTGACTTTTGGGACTCACACGGGGGTCTCCCCACCGAAAAAATACCAGTTCGTTAACTTTTTTCTCGCGCCCAAGAATCGCTTGGTGCAAAAGGAGTTAACGAGTTGGTCCCGTTGGGCGAATACAGGGGGAGAGCAAGCATGAGCATCGACTTCATCAGGCCGGAAGTAGATGAACTGAGGCCCCGGATCAGCGTCATCGGAGTGGGCGGCGCGGGCGGCAACGCGGTCGCCAACATGATCGCCAACGACGTCCAGGGCGTCGACTTCCTCGTCGCCAATACGGACGCCCAGGCGCTCAACGCCTCGCCCGCCGACCAGCGCATCCAGCTCGGCCTGCGCATCACCCAGGGCCTCGGCGCCGGCTCCCGTCCGGAGATCGGCAAGGCCGCCGCCGAAGAGGCGATCGAGGAGATCGAGAAAGCGCTCGAGGGCGCGCATATGTGCTTCATCGCCGCCGGCATGGGCGGCGGCACCGGCACCGGCGCCGCCCCGGTCATCGCCAAGGCGGCGCGCGACCGCGGAGTGCTCACCGTCGGAGTGGTCACCAAGCCGTTCAGCTTCGAGGGCAATCGCCGCGGCCGCTCGGCCGAGGCCGGAATCGCCGAGCTCCAGCAGCATGTCGACACTCTGATCGTCATCCCCAACCAGAACCTCTTCAGGATCGCCAATCCGAACACGACCTTCAAGGAAGCGTTCCAGATGGCCGACGAGGTGCTCCAGCAGGGCGTGCGCGGGATCACCGACCTGATGGTCATGCCCGGCCTCATCAACCTCGACTTCGCCGACGTCCGCTCGGTGATGGGCGAGATGGGCAAGGCGATGATGGGCACGGGCGAGGCCTCGGGCGACAATCGCGCCATCGAGGCGGCCGAGAAGGCGATCGCCAATCCGCTGCTCGACGGAGTGTCGATGAAGGGCGCCCGCGGAGTGATCATCTCGATCACCGGCGGCGAGGACATGCGGCTGATGGAGGTCGACGAGGCCGCCAGCCACATCAAGGAGCTGGTCGATCCCGACGCCAACATCATCTGGGGCTCGGCCTTCAACAACGAGCTCGAGGGCCGGATCCGGGTCTCCGTCGTCGCCACCGGCATCGACGCCGAGGCGGTGACCCAGGCGCCGCCGATGCCGGCCAAGGTCTTCACCTTTCCCGGCGCCCGCGCCGCCGCCGCCCCGGCCGCCGAGAAGGTCACACTGACTCCGCCCGAGCCCGTCGCCGAGGCACCGGAAGCTCCGGCTCCGGAGCCCGAGGCCGCCGAGGAAGCGGCCGACGAGCTGACCCTGACCGAGCCGGTGGCCGAGGAAGCGGGCGACGAGCTGCTGCTCGACGCGGCGATGCTCGGCGACGAGGACGATGGCGGCGAGAGCTTCATCGAGGAGGATTTCGCCGGCGGCCCGGAAAGCAGCGCTCCCGGCACCCGCAGCTGGATCGACGGCGAGCCCGAAGCGGCGGCGGAGCCCGAGGCGCGGCCGGCGCGCGAGGGCGGCACCCTGTTCGAGCGCATGTCGAGCATCGCCCGCGGCGCCGCCAAGGCGCAGGTCGAGGAGGAGCCCCAGCCCCGCCTCCGCCGCGATCCGCTGGATATCCCCCGGTTCCTGGGACGCCAGAACAACCAGTAAGGGAAGGGCTCCCCTCCCTGGAAGGGAGGGGACGCCGTACCCGTTCGCCGTCCTTGCTAACCGATTGAACGCAAGGGCATTGCCCCCGGCGGAACCGGCCGCTCTAAGCGCATCATGACTTCATTGCGGAGGGGCGTCCGGCTCGGCTTGGCCGTGCTGGGTGCGGGGACAATGTTTTCGGCGGCGCCCGCATCGGCGCAGACCGGCACCGCCACGGGCGTCTTCACGGAGCGCCCGCAGGCGGCGCTGTCGCGCAACCTGCGCAGCCTCGCCGCCAATCCCAAGAGCGTCACCGCCCTGATGGGCGCGGGCAAGGCCGCTCTGGATCTCGGCGACCCTCAGGCGGCGCTGACCTTCTTCGCCCGCGCCGAGGAGCAGATGCCCCGGGACGGGCGGGTCAAGATGTGGATCGCCTCCGCTCTGACCCAGCTCCAGCAGCCGCACGCCGCGCTCAAATTCTTCCGCGACGCCTCCGACCTCGGTGTGCCGGCGGCCGAGATGGCCCGCGACCGCGGCCTCGCGCACGACATCGCGGGAAATCCTCGCGAGGCGCAGCGCGATTATCGCCTGGCCCTGCTCAAGGGCCGCGACGACGAGGTGACCCGGCGGCTCGCTTTGTCGCTGGCGATCAGCGGCGAGCGCGAGCCGGCGCTTCGGCTGCTCGAGGATCAGCTGCTCGTCCGCGACCGGGCGGCCGAGCGCGCCCGAGCGCTGATCCTCGCTCTGACCGGTGACTCGACCGGCGCCGCCCGCGCCGTCGAGGCCGCCATGCCCGGGCAGGCGGGCGCGATGAGCCCCTTCCTGGCGCGGCTGCCGAGTCTCGCGCCGGCGGAGCGGGCGCTCGCGGTCCATCTCGGCGTCTTCCCGAAGGACGGCCGAACCGCCGCGCCCTCCACCTATGCGGCGAACGATTTCGCCAATGCCGTCACCTCCGCCGGCCGCCCCGATCCGAGCCAGAATTCGCTCGGCCGGCGGACGCCGCCGCCCGAGCCGGTCTCGACGGCGCCGCGCCGGCGCCCGGGCGGCGAAGGGGATCTCGCCCCGGCGGTGCGCAGGCCGGATCGCCGCCCCGCGACGGCGACCCCCGGGGCGGACCAGGCCCTGGCCGGCGTAAGGTCGCGCCCGGCGGCGCCGGCGGCCAAGCCCGATCGAGAGGAGAGGCTCGCCGACGCCAGGCCGCGCTCCACCACCCGGCGTTCGTCCTCCAGCCCGAGCTTCGGCGGACGCAACCCCGCCTGGGCCTGGTCGCGCGGTCTCGTCCCCGACCAGCCGCGGCGCCGCGCCGAACCGAAGCCCAAGCCGGCGCAAACCCCTCCGGCGCGCAGCGAAGCTCCGGCCGAGACCCTGGCCGCCGCCGCCGCCCCGAGCGTTCCGGCGATCATCGCCCAGGCGCCGCCGGCCGCCGCTCCGGCTCCGGAACCCGCCTCGACGCCGCCGCCCCCTCAGATCGACTTCCAGTTGCAGCCCCAGCCGGAGACTCAGGCGCCGTCGCAGCCGGAGCTCCAGCCGCAGCCGCAGCCCGCCGAAGTCCGGATCGCCTCGGCCGAGCCCTCCGCCCCGCCGCCCCAGGCCGAAGTCCGGATCGCCTCGGCCGAGCCAACCACGCCGCCGCCCCAGGCCGAGGTCCGGATCGCGGCGGCCGAGCCGTCCGCCCCGCCGCCCCAGGCCGAGGCCGTCCCGTCGGGAAGCCGTCTCGCCGATCTTTCGGCGACCATCGCCGAAATCGCGGAACCGGCGCCCGCTCCGGCCCGGGCAGATCCGCCCAAGCCGAAGCCCGCGGCCCGGGCCTCGGCGGCGCCGGCCAAGAAGCCAAAGGCGGCCACGGCCGATCCGAGCCGGGTCTGGGTGCAGGTCGCCGGCGGCGCCGACAAGGGCGCGCTGCCGCGCGAATTCGCCCGCCTCAAGGCGAAAGCGCCCAAGCTGCTCGGCGGCCGCGGCGCCTGGACGGCGCCGCTCAACGCCACCAACCGGCTGTTGGTCGGGCCCTTCGCCAGCGCGAAAGAGGCGCAGGCGTTCGTCAACCAGCTCAAGGCCGAGGATCTGAGCGGCTTCGCCTGGACGAGTCCGGCCGGGCAAAAGGTCGAGAAGCTGCCTGCCAAGTGAGGCCTCCGGCCCGCTACGCGTGCGACCCCGCGGCCTCGCGCGGGCGGCTGCACGGCCAGCCCGGTACGGGCAAGCGGGGCCCCCGCGACGCCTTTCAGCGCGACCGCGACCGGATCATCCATTCCGTTCCGTTCCGCCGCCTCCGGCACAAGACCCAGGTCTTCGTCGCCCCCGACGGCGATCATTTCCGGGTGCGTCTCACCCACAGCCTCGAGGTCGCCCAGATCGGCCGGACCATGGCGCGCGCGCTCGGGCTGAACGAGGACCTCACCGAGGCTTTGTGCCTCGCCCACGACATCGGCCATCCGCCGTTCGGCCATTCCGGGGAGGAGGTGCTGCGGGCGCAGATGGCCGAGTCCGGGGGCTTCGACCACAATGCCCATACGATCCGGCTGCTGACCCGGCTGGAAAGCCCCTATCCCCGCCACTCCGGCCTCAATCTCAGCTGGGAGACTCTCGAAGGCCTCGCCAAGCATAACGGGCCGGTGGCCGATCCGCCCTGGGCGCTCGCCGAGGCCGATTCCGAATTCCCGCTGGATCTGAAGACCTGGCCGAGCCTCGAGGCTCAGGTGGCGGCGGTAGCCGATGACATCGCCTACGACAATCACGACATCGACGACGGCCTGCGCGCCGGCCTGTTCACGCTCGAAGAAATGCTGGAGGTGCCGCTGATCGCCCGCGCCTGGGCTGAGGTGCGCGAGCGCTTCCCGGACGTCGAGGAGGCGCGGCTGGTGCCGGAGCTGGTCCGCGACCAGATCGGCCTGATGGTCGGCGACGTGCTGGAGGAAACCGCCCGGCGGCTGCGGGAGACGCCGGTGGAGAGTGCCGACGACGTTCGCAATGCCGGCGGTCCTCTCGCCGGCTTCTCGGCGGACCTGGCGGCGGAGGAAGCCGTGCTGAAGCGTTTCCTTCACCTGAGGATGTACAACGCGCCGCCGGTGACGGCGGTGCGCGACGAGGCCCAGAAGGTGATCGCCGGCCTGTTCGCCGCCTATCTGGACGAACCGCGGCGGCTGCCGCCCGGCTGGCTGCCCGACGCGGCGGGTCCGGTCGAGACCGTGCGCGGGATCGGCGACTTCATCGCCGGGATGACCGATCGCTACGCGATCCGGCAATATCGGGAAGCCGGCGGCGAGATCGAGCTGCCCGAAGGTTTCTGACACGAGACATTGTTGCACGAGCCGATCTGAGGCATTCTCCGCCATCTCGGGATGAGGAGATTCGCCATGCGCTCGACCGTCCGCCTGCTCGCTTTGTGCACCGCCTGCCTGGCCTTCGCGCCGCCCGCTTTCGCTCAGGAGGCGGCGCCGCCTCCCGAGGAGGAGGAGCAGGGGGAGGTAGACTCCGGCATCCCGGACTCGTCCGAGCATGACTCGATCACCGTCACCGGCACGCGTGTCCGGCAAGGCGGCGCCCAGGACATACGCCATTTCCGCTCGATCGCCGCCGACGTCGGAATGCCGCGGCCCGAGTCGCTCACCGTCGAGGGGCTGATGGGGGAGCACGACCTCGACCTCCCCTCGAACAAGCCCTGCGCCCAGCTCTTCTGCCTCGTCACCGAGGCGATGGCCGCGAGCCTTCCGGGGCGGCCGGACGACCGGCTGTTCGTCGGCCTCGGCTTCACCTCCAACCTCGACTCCGCCACCTGGAAGCGGGAGCCGCTCAACCTCGTCGCGGTGGTCGACAAATCCGGATCGATGTCGGGGAGCCCGCTCGACCTCGTCCGGCGAAGCCTTCGGCAGATCGTCGGCCAGATGCGCGAGGGCGATCAATTGTCGATCGTGCTCTACGGCGACGCCTCGCACCTCTATCTCGCGCCCACCGACATCGGCCGCGACCGCGACAAGGCGCTGGCCGCCATCGACCGAATCGAGAGCTCCGGCTCGACCAACATGGAGGCGGGCCTCAAGGTCGGCTACGACACCGCCTTCGCCACCGCTCCGCAATTCCGGGGCAATACCCGGCTGATGCTGTTCACCGACGAGCAGCCCAATGTCGGCCGAACCGATGCCGAGAGCTTCATCGGCATGGCCGAGGCCGCGTCGCGGCGGAAGATCGGACTCACCACGATCGGGGTCGGGGTCCAGTTCGACGGAGCGCTCGCGACCAAGGTGTCGAGCGCGCGCGGCGGCAACCTCTTCTTCATCTCCAGCGAGGCCGAAGTGGCGAGCGTGTTCGAGAAGCAGCTCGACACGATGGTCAGCGAGCTGGCCCACGACGTCACGCTCGTGCTCAGCCCGAGGGAAGGCTATCGAATCTCCGGAGTCTACGGAGTGCCCGACGGGCTGATGGCCGAGGGCCAGGACGGGGCGGTCAGCATCACCGTCCCGACCGCCTTCCTCAGCACGAACGGAGGGGGCATCTTCCTGTCGCTCGCCAAGGCGCGGGAGCGCGAGAACCTTCCCGCCGCCGCGCTCGGCGGCAGGCCGCTGCTCGGCGTGTCCCTTTCCTATGTCGGGGCCCGCGACGGCCGGGCCGGCGCCGACCGGCTCGACGTCGAAGCCCCGGCGGGAGCTCCGAGCCGGCCGCTCAGGCTCGCCCACCTTCTGGTCGACGAATATTTCGCCCTCCGGGGCGCGGCCACCGCCTTCCACGCCGAGGGCAATCCCAAGAAGGCTTATGCGCTTCTCAAAGGCCTGTCCGACCGCCTGGACGGCGCCGGGTTCGAGGGCTTGAAGGACGAGAAGAAGCTCGCGGCCGACATGCTCCAGCAGGCCGCCTTCTACTCCGGCTATGCCGGAGAGATGCCCAAGTCGCTTCGCCATCTCACCGTGGTCGGCACCTGGGAGGTGAGCCGGGCCGAGGGCGTGGAGGATCTGCGCCGCGGCGACCGGCTCTCCTTCACCACCGACCACGAGGTTCTGACCACGCGCCGGTGGAAGAAGGGCGACGAGCACGGCAGCTACGAGATCAACGAGAAGCAGATTCACTTTCCGGAGGACGGGCTGGTCTTCGACTACCGGACCAGCGGCGACACGCTCAAGCTGACCCACGTCCTGCGTAAAGCCACCCTCTACCTGCGGCGGGTGGCATCCGATCCGGCGTCGTGAGGCCGGCCTGCCGCGGCTCGTCCTGATCGGAGCGACCGGCCTGGTCGGCGGCCTGCTCGCCGACCGGCTGCTCGAGCCGGGCGGCGAGGCCGTGGTTCATGCTCTGGTTCGGCGACCGACCGGGCGAAGTCACGAACGCTGGCACGAACATGTCGCGCCGGCATCGGAGTGGCCGGCGATCGTCTCCTCGCTCCAGCCCGACGCGGCGGTCTCGGCGCTCGGCACAACCATGCGCCAGGCCGGCTCCCAGGCGGCGTTCCGCGGAGTCGATTTCGACATGGTCGTCGCTTTCGCCCGGGCGGCGGCGGCGGCCGGCGCGCGCCGGATGGTGACCGTCTCGTCGGTCGGCGCGGACCCGGCGTCGGCCAATTTCTACCTGCGGATCAAGGGCGAGATGGAGACGGCGCTGGAGGGGCTCGGCTTCGAGCGCCTCGACATCCTTCAGCCGGGACTGCTGCGCGGCCCGCGCGGCGGCGACCGCCGGCCGGGGGAGCGGATCGCGATCGCCCTCAGCCCGCTGGTGAACCTGTTCCTTCGCGGCCGCCTGGGCCGCTTCGCGGCGATCGACGCCGCCGTCGTGGCATCGGCTGTCGTGGGAGCGCTCCGGCGAACCGAACCTGGGGTCTTCCGGCATGAGAACAGGTCGATCCGCAAGCTGGCGGGGGCGCCTTGATCCTCCCTTCCGCTTCGCGGAGGGCAAGATTACCGCCCGCCTTCAAATCGCCTTTGACATCGTCTAAGCCGCGCGCTCCTCGAAATCCGGACCCGATGTGACCCTTTACGCCCGCTTCGCCGCGCATCTCGACGCCGTTCTCGCCGCCCTCGAAGAGGAGGGCGCGCTCGCGACCGGGATCGACCGCAAGGCGGTGGCGGTGGAGCCGCCGCGCGATGCCTCGCACGGCGATCTCGCCACCAACGCGGCGATGGTGCTCGCCAGGAAGGCCGGCACCAACCCGAGGGCGCTGGCGGAGCTGATCGCTCCGAAGCTGGAGGCGCTGGAGGAGGTCGAGAAAGCTGAGATTGCCGGGCCGGGCTTCATCAACATCCGCCTCTCGCCCGAAGTGTGGCACGGCGAGCTGCGCGCGATCCTGTCCGACGGCACCGCTTACGGCCGGTCGCGGGTCGGCTCCGGCCGGCGCGTGAACGTCGAATATGTCTCCGCCAATCCCACCGGGCCGATGCATATGGGGCATTGCCGCGGCGCCGTCGTCGGCGATGCGCTGGCGAGCCTGCTCGAACATGCCGGCTATGCCGTGACCCGCGAATATTATGTCAACGATGCCGGCGCCCAGGTCGACGTCCTCGCCCGCTCGGTGCACCTGCGCTACCAGGAGGCGCTGGGGCGCCAGATCGGCGAGATTCCCGAAGGCCTCTATCCCGGCGACTATCTCAAGCCGGTCGGCGAGGCGCTGGCGGCGGAGTATGACGACCTTTATGCCGACGCGCCCGAAACGGTCTGGCTGGAGATTTTCCGCCGCCGCGCGGTGGCGGCGATGCTCGATCTGATCCGGGCCGACCTCGCCCTGCTCGGAGTCCATCACGACCTCTTCGCCTCCGAGCATGAGGTGCAGCAATCCGGTGCCGTCGATCGCGCCTTCGCCCTGCTGGGCGAGAAAGGTCTCGTCTACCGCGGCACGCTGCCGCCGCCGAAGGGCAAGACCGTCGAGGATTGGGAGCCGACCGAATTGCTCCTCTTCCGCTCCACGCAATTCGGCGACGACCAGGACCGGCCGATCAGGAAGTCGGACGGCAGCTGGACCTATTTCGCCGCCGACACCGCCTATCACATGCAGAAGCTCGAAGCGTCGGACGAGCTGATCAACGTCTGGGGCGCCGACCATACCGGGACGGTGAAGCGCACCCAGGCCGCGGTCCAGGCGCTGGCCGGCCGCCCGGCGCTCGACGTCAAGCTCGTCCAGATGGTGCGGCTGCTTCGCAACGGCGAGCTGGTCAAGATGTCGAAGCGCTCGGGGAGCTTCGTCACCCTGGCGGAGGTGGTCGAGGAGGTCGGCAAGGACGTCGTTCGCTTCACCATGCTGACCCGAAAGAACGACGCCCAGATGGACTTCGACTTCGCCAAGGTGGTCGAAGCCTCGAAGGACAATCCGGTCTTCTACGTCCAATATGCCCATGCCCGGATCCGCTCGCTCCACCGGCGCGCCGCCGAGGCGGGGCTGGAGGGGCAGGGGCCGGCCGACCTCGCCTTGCTCGACGAGGAGGAGCTGGCGCTGGTCAGGATCGCCGCCCAGTTCCCGCGCGTCGTCGAGGCGGCGGCGCAGGCGCACGAGCCGCACCGCATCGCTTTCTATCTGGGCGACCTCGCCGCGGCCTTCCACGCTTTGTGGAACCGCGGCAACGACGATCCCTCGCGCCGCTTCCTCCTCGAAGATAATTTGAAATTAACCAGGGCCAGGTTAGAGTTAGCGGCGGCCACAGGTCAGATTTTGAGGAATGGTCTGGCGATCATGGGCGTGACCGCGGCCGAGGAGATGCAGTGATGACCGACATTCGCGCCGACGATCCTGCCTTCGACAATGACGACCGCCTGCCCTGGCTGGAAGCGGTCGAGGAGGAAGGCGGCGAGGGCGGCCCCTCGACCCTGAAGCTGATCGTCGCGGTCCTCATCGGCCTCGCCGCGATCGGCGGAATCGTCGGCGGCATCTTCTGGATGAGCAACCGCGACGGCGGCGCGGGCGGAGCCCCGGAGCTGATCAAGGCGCCGGACGGCGCCTACAAGGTCAAGCCGGATTCGCCCGGCGGAATGGCCGTCGAAGGCCAGGGCGAGACCGCGTTCGACGCCGCCCAGGGTGGAACGCCCAACGCCAGCATCGATACCGGCGCCGTCGCCGAGACGCCGGTCACCAGCCAGCCCAAGGCTCAGGCGCCGGCCGCCCAGGAGCCGCCTCTGCTCAAGGCCCCGCCGCCGAGCAACCAAGACGCCCCGGCGGCGCAAGCGCCCGCTCCGGCGCCCGCCGCCGGCGGCGCCACCATCCAGCTCGGCGCCTTCCCCAGCGGGGCCGCCGCCGAGAAGGCGTGGAAGGCGCTTTCCGGCCGCTTCTCCTATCTGGCGCCCCTCTCGCACAACGTCGTCGCCGCCCAGGTGAACGGCAAGACCTATTACCGCCTCCGCGCCACCGGCCCCGGCGCGGCCGGCATTTGCGGTCGCCTGAAGGTGGCCGGGGAGCAGTGCCTCAAGGTCTAGCCATGGCGGTGGCGCTCGGCGGGAGACCCGGTTAGACAGCGGCGATGCAGGCCGCCATCTACGCCCCCGCCGGGCTCGAGCTCACCCCCGACGAGCGCGCTTTCTTCCGCGACTGCGACCCCGTCGGCTACATCCTCTTCCGCCGCAACATCGCCGGCCGCGAGCAGATGCGGGCGCTCACCGGAGCGTTGCGCGACCTGAGCGGGCGCGGCGATCTTCCCATCCTGATCGACCAGGAAGGCGGCCGCGTGGCGCGGATGAGACCGCCCGAATGGCCCGCTTTCCCGGCCGCCGAGGCGTTCGCCCGGCTCTACGAGAAGGCGCCGATGAGCGCGATCGAGGCGGCGCGCGCCAACGCCGCCGCGATCGCCGTCCTCCTCGCCGAGGTGGGCGTCAACGTCGACTGCCTGCCGGTGCTCGACGTCCGCCAGCCCGGCGCCACCGACATCGTCGGCGACCGCGCGCTCGGCGGCGAGCCGATGCAGGTGGCGGCGCTCGGCCGGGCGGTTCTGGACGGGCTCGCCTCCGGCGGAGTGGTCGGAGTGATCAAGCACATGCCGGGGCACGGCCGGGCGCTGGTCGACAGCCACAAGGAAATGCCGGTGGTGGGCGCCTCCGAGGCGGAGCTCGAGATCGACCTCGAGCCGTTCCGGACGCTCGGGCACGCGCCGATGGGGATGACCTGCCACTGCGTCTTCACCGCCTGGGACGCGGAGCGGCCGGCGAGCCAGTCGCCGGCGGTGATCGGCGAGGTGATTCGCGGTCGGATCGGCTTCGACGGCTTTCTGATGTCCGACGATATCGGAATGCACGCGCTCGGCGGCGGCTTCGACGAGCGGGCGCGCAAGGTGATCGAGGCGGGAACCGACGCGGTCCTTCATTGCTCCGGCGCGATGGAGGAGATGGTCGCCGTGGCGGGCGCGGCGGCAGAGCTGTCGCAGGCAGGGCTCAAGCGGCTGGAGCGGGCAATGGCCCTGCCGGCGGCCCCGGGCCTCCCCTCCTACGAGGAGCTCGCGGCGAAGAGGGACCGGCTGCTGGCGCTCGCCTGACGTCGGCCTTGCCGCCGCGGGAGCGAGCGCTAGGATCGCTCGACTAGAGCATTCTGCATTTAGATGGACGCGTAGCCGGCGTTTGCGATGTAGTTGGCGCATTCGGCGGCGGTGAA
>DASPJA010000027.1:0-7157 GCA_035628835.1 Allosphingosinicella sp. | reverse complement strand
TTCGTGCATGAACCGGAAACGCGCCTTCGATCCCCAAATCTACAAGCACCGCAACATCATCGAACGCGCCATCGGCCGCCTCAAGCAACTCCGCAGGATCGCTACACGCTTCGACCCGCTGCCCGAAAACTACCTCGCCAGTCTCTACCTCGCGTCACTCAGCTTCTGGTGCTGAATGTCGATTCAGCCTAGCCTCCTTCCTTCGATTCACCGGTTCGACAAGCTCGCCGGCTACTCAGGATGAGCGGTCGAGGCTATTCTGGGCCGCTCGTCCTGAGGAGGGACTGAGCCCGGCGAAGGCCCGTCCCGAAGGACGGGAAGGACAAAAGGGTAGCTTTTCCGCACCTTTTCGGTTATAAGGCCTCATCGAAGCGGATGCGACGCGCATTCCGTAACCGGTGGTCACAAGAAGAATCGCCGCACATCGCAGTTTGGGTGCGTCCTTGGGGCGGATGGAGTCCGGCGCGGATGCGGCTGTTTTCCAATGGAAGGTCGATTAAATGGCAGCGAAAGCGTTGAGCTTCGACGTTGGCGATTACGTTGTTTACCCCAAGCACGGCGTGGGCCGGGTGATCGAACTGCAGAGCACGGACATCGCCGGCATGCAGCTCGAGCTCTATGTGCTGCGGTTCGAAAAGGAAAAGATGACTCTGCGCGTTCCGACCAACAAGGCGGAAAGCGTCGGCATGCGCAAGCTTTCGTCCGACAAGACGATGCAGGAGGCGCTCGCCACCCTGAAGGGCAAGCCCAAGGTGAAGCGCACCATGTGGTCGCGCCGGGCGCAGGAATATGAGGCGAAGATCAATTCGGGCGACCTGGTGTCGATCGCCGAGGTGACCCGCGACCTGTTCCGTGCCGACGACCAGCCCGAGCAGAGCTATTCGGAGCGGCAGATCTTCGAGGCCGCCTCGAGCCGGCTCGCCCGCGAGCTGGCCGCGATGGAGCAGGTCGACGAGCCGACCGCGCTGGTGAAGATCCTCGAGATCCTCAACAAGGCCGCGGCCATCTACAACCGGGAGAAGGCGGCGGTCTGACGCCCGGCGAAGCGAACTCGCCTCCCGGGAAGGGAGGGGGCCACGAACAGAGGCGGTCCGGCGACGGGCCGCCTTTTTTGTTGCGCGTCGGCTTTTGCCTGTGTATTAGATTCATAACACAGCAACTCAGGAGATGGACATGCGCGGCGCGATTCTGATTCCGGTGCTGATGCTCGGGGCCTGCTCGATGGGCGAGGCCAGCGAAGGCGGCCGCCAGCAGGGGAGCAGGAGCTTCCAGGTCGCAGCGTTCGACAGGATCTCGCTCACAGGTTCCTCGAACGTCGTCGTCACCGTCGGCGGCGCGCCGTCCGTGCGGGCCGAAGGCGACACGGCCCTGCTCGAGAAGCTCGAGGTCAGGGTCGAGAACGGCGTGCTTCGGATCGGCTACAAGAAGGGCAGCTGGTCGTTCGGCTGGCGCAAGGATCACGGCCCGGTCACGGTGCACGTGTCGGCGCCGTCGCTGACCGGGGCGGAAGTGGCCGGCTCCGGCGACATGAGGATCGACAGGGTCGAGGGCGGCGACTTCGCGGGCGAGGTCGCCGGCTCGGGCGAGATCCAGCTCGCCAGCCTGCGCGCCCGCAACGCCAGCTTCGCCATTGCGGGCTCGGGCGGGGTTACCGCCCGCGGGACGGCCGAGACGGCGAGCTTCGAGATCGCCGGCTCGGGCGACGTTCATGCCGGCGGGCTCCAGGTGAAGCGCGCGAAGGTATCGATCGCGGGGTCCGGCAATGTCGAGGCTCAGGCCGTCGAGACGGCGAACGTCGACATCATGGGTTCGGGAGACGTCGTCATCACCGGCGGAGCCAAGTGCAGCGTCAACAAGATGGGCTCCGGCGACGTCCGCTGCGGCTAGCTTCGTCATTCCGGCGAAGCCCGGAATGCACGACGCCGACATTCGAGACTATCCCCCGGCGCGTGTTCATGGATCCGGCCCCCGCCGCGATGACGGGCACCGCGCGATGACATGCACGGCGCGGATGACGGAGCGTTAACCGTTTTCCGGCAGGGTCCGGCCATGACCAGGACCCTGCCGCTCGCCCTCCTCGCGCCCCTCGCCATTGCCGCGGCCGCAAGCCCCGCCGCCGCCGCCGCCGCCGAGCGCCGCTATTCGGTGACCGACTTCGACCGGGTACAGGTCGACGGCCCCTATCGGGTGACGCTCCGGACCGGCCTCGCCTCCGGAGCCACCGCCGAAGGCTCGCAGCAGGCGCTCGATCATGTTTCGGTGGAGGTCCAGGGCGGAATTCTCCGGGTGCGTCGCAACCGCTCCGCCTGGGGCGGCTATCCGGGCGAAGCCGCCGGTCCAGTCACCGTGGCGCTCACCACCCGCGACCTTCGATCCGCCGCCGTGATCGGATCGGGAAGCCTCGAGGTGGACAAGGTGCGCGGCCTCCGCGCCGACCTCTCCGTCTCCGGCAGCGGCCGCCTCGGCGTGGCGGCGGTCGACGCGGACAATCTCATCGTCGGCCTGCTCGGCGGCGGACGGATCACCCTCGCCGGCCGGGCCAGGCAGCTCAGGGCGACGATCCAGGGCAGCGGCGACCTCGCCGCGTCCGGACTCAGGGCCGAGGACGCGCAAATCACCTCCGACACCGCCGGCAACGTCGCGGTGGCGGCCGCCCGGACCGCCAGGGTGACGGCGACGGGGCCCGGCGACGTCGAGATCATCGGCACTCCGAGCTGCACCGTGGAAGCGAAAGGCCTGGGGCAGGTCCGCTGCGGCCGCGGCCGCTAGCGGCCGTCAAGCCGCGGCGCGTTTGGGCTCCGGAATAGGCCGGCCCATTTCCCTCGCGCAATGTATCCAGGTGGCAATCGCGTCTTCGACGTTGGTGAGCGCCTCCGCGCGGGTCTCGCCGTCGGACATGCAGCCGGGCAACTCGGGGACTGTTGCGAGAAAACCCCCGCCATCCTCATCGGACAAAGGCTCGATCACGACTTTATAAGCGTCCGAGGAACTCATTTCATTCATCCTCCTGCCTCGCCGCCTGGACTGCATCGACAAAACGGACCAATCGGCGGATGTATACCGGCTTGATCGGCCGGGCGAAAGGAACCGTCAGGTGCTGAGCCTGGCTCGACTCGCTCACGCCATAATGCGACCCGCCCGGCGGCCTGGCGAATTGCAGCTGAAAGTGAGCGCACAATGCCCGCACATCTTCGATGCGCCAGTCACGCGGATTGCGGCGCATCTGCTCGAAAAGCTTTTCGCCACGCTTGCCCACGGCCAGCGGTTAACGAAACTTTCTTGATGAGACTAGTCGAAAAACGTAATCAGATCAGAGCCAGCGCCGACAGCCGCGCCGTCAGCTCCGGCGGAAGCTCGGCAAGCCCCGTCTCGTCCCCGGACAGGTCCAGCGGCGCGTCGGCCGGCTCGAGATAGCGCCAGCCCTGGTGGGCGCGGCGCGGCAGGGCGCGGACCGGGACCAGCTGCGGGTCGAGGCGGATGATGGTCCGGCGGTCCTCCTCGCGGCCGGCGAAGCCCAGGATCGCCTGGCGTGCGGTGATCCGGTGCTTGACGATCCAGTAGATCGAGCCGCCGACCAGCTCGTCCGCCCGCTTCGGCCTGAAGCGGGTGACGATCGGCACCACGCCGCCGGCGAGACGCAGCTGCTGGCGGGCGCGGAGCGCGTCGAGGGTGGCGCAGCCGACCGCGACCTTGCTTATGTTGAGGGAGGGCATGGCTTCCTCAATAACCGCATTCGCCGAGCAGGATCAACAGCTTAGCCGACCAGGCCGGAGGCGACGGCAAGACCGAGGAAGGCGAAGAATCCCATCGAATCGGTGATCATCGTCACGAAGACGGAGGAGGCGACGGCCGGATCCTGGTCGAACCGCTCCAGCACCACCGGCACGAGCACTCCGGCGAGACCCGCGACGACGATGTTGATCAGCATCGCCGAGGCAATCACGGCTCCGAGCTTGGGGCTGACGAAGACGCCGCCGACGACGAATCCGATCAGCAGGGCGATGGTCAGGCCGTTCAGGAGCGCGACCCTGATCTCGCGCCAGATCGTCCGCCAGGTGTTGGAGCGGGTCAGCTGGTTCATCGCCAGGGCGCGGACGGCGACCGCCATGGTCTGGGTGCCGGCATTGCCGCCGATCGAGGCGACGATCGGCATCAGCACCGCCAGCGTCCACATCTGCTCGATGGCGCCGCCGAAATTGTAGATGATGAAGGACGCGACGACGGCGGTTCCCAGATTCGCGATCAGCCACCGCACGCGGGCGCGGTAGCTGTCGCTGATCGGCTGGTTGATGTCGCCCTCGTCGCCCGCGCCCGACATGAGCAGGACGTCCTCCGACGCCTCCTCCTGGATGATGTGGACGATGTCGTCGACCGTGATCATTCCCACCAGCCGGCCGGACTGGTCGACCACCGCCGCCGAGATGAGCGCATATTTCTGGAAGCGGAGCGCCACTTCCTCCTGGTCCATGTCGACCGGGATCAGGGTCTGCTCGCGCTTCATGACATCGGCGACGGCGACGTTGCGGTGGGTTCGAAGGATCCAGCTCAGCATGCAGGTGCCGACCGGATGGTGGCGCTCGTCGACGACGAACACCTCCCAGAAATCGGTGGTCAGGTCCTCGCCGGCGCGCAGATAGTCGATCACCTGGCCGACCGTCCAATGTTCGGGCACCGCGATCAGGTCGCGCTGCATCAGGCGGCCCGCGGATTCCTCCGGATAGGTGAGCGCCTCCTCGATCGCCGCGCGGTCGTCGGGGTCGAGCTCGCGAAGCACGGCGCGCTGCTCGTCCTCCTCGAGGTCCTCGATCATGGCGACGGCGTCGTCCGTCTCCATCTCGCCGGCGAGGTCGGCGACCTGGCGCGGGTCGAGCGCGTCGATCAGCTCCTCGCGGACATGCTCGTTCATCTCCGCGAGCACGTCGCCGTCGAGCAGGTCGGCGATGGCGGCGGCGAGCGCCCGGCGATCGCCGCTGTCGACCAGCTCGAACAGATCGGCGAGGTCGGCGGGGTGGAGCGGCTCGACCAGGGCTCGGGCGCCGTCGGAGTCGCCGGACTCGACGCGCTCCATCACCTCGCTGACATATTCGGGCTTCAGCCGGTCGTCCTCGTCGAGACGGCCGGGCGGCGCGCCGGACAGATCGATTTCGCTCTCGCTCATCCGCCCCTCTTTCGCCCGGTATGGTGTCGCCGAGGCGCTTCCTAGGACGAGGCGGCGGGAGTGTCGAGCGGGGTGGCGCGGAGGAACTGCCGGGGGTATCGCGAGCTTAACCCGTCATCCCGGCGAAGGCCGGGATATCAGGACAAGAAGTCTCGGCGGGTCCCGCCGAGGTTCCGGCTTCCGCCGGGATGACGACAAACGGAGACGCTTTCAAATGGCCGACGAACTCAACACCCTGGTCCTCAACCTCAGCAGCGGCGGCGACGTCGTCATCAAGCTTCGGCCCGATCTCGCGCCCGGCCACGTCGCCAGGATCAGGGAGCTGGTCGAGGAAGGCTTTTACGACGGAGTCGTCTTCCACCGGGTCATCCCCGGCTTCATGGCCCAGGGCGGCGACCCGACCGGAAGCGGCATGGGCGGCTCGAACAAGCCCGACCTCAAGGCCGAGTTCAGCCGCGAGCCGCACGTCCGCGGCACCGCCTCGATGGCGCGCTCGCAAAATCCCAACAGCGCCAACAGCCAGTTCTTCATCTGCTTCGAGGACGCCCGCTTCCTCGACAATCAATATACGGTCTGGGGCCAGGTGACCGAGGGCATGGAGCATGTCGACGCCCTTCCCAAGGGCGAGCCGCCGCGCGAGCCGGGCAAGATCGTCAAGGCGTCGCTCAGGCCCTGACGGTGGCTCGGCGGGTCACGCTGGTCACCGGCGCCTCGGCGGGGCTGGGAGTCCATTTCGCCCGGCAATGCCGTGCGCGCGGCGACGAGCTGGTACTGGTCGCCCGGCGCAGGGACAGGCTCGAGGCGCTGGCGGCCGAGCTCGGCTCCGCCCACGTCGTCGCCGCCGATCTCGCCGGGCGGGACGCTCCGGAGCGGCTGCTCGCCGAGGTGGCGGGGCTGGGCCTCGAGGTCGAAACCCTGATCAACAATGCCGGCTTCGGCGCCGCCGGCGCCTTCGTCGCGGCGTCGCCGGAGCGGCTGCTCGAGATGATCGACCTCAACGTGCGCTCGCTGACCGAGCTGTGCCGCCTCGCGCTTCCGCCGATGCTGGAGCGCCGCCGCGGCTTCATCCTCAACGTCGCCTCGACCGCCGCCTTCCAGGCGGGCCCCTGGAGCGCCGTCTATTACGCGTCGAAGGCCTACGTCCTGTCGCTCAGCGAGGCGCTTCACGAGGAAGCGAAGGGGAGCGGAGTGCACGTCTGCGCGCTCTGCCCGGGGCCGACCGCGACCGAATTCTTCGAGGTCGCCGGGAGCCCGAACGGCCGGCTCGCGAAGATGGCGACCGACCCGAAGGCCGTCGTCGCCGCCGGCCTCGCCGGCCTCGCCCGCAACAAGCCGATCGTCGTTCCCGGGATCATGAACAAGATGACCTCGCAGGCCGGGCGGATCCTCCCGCGCAAGGTGCTCCGCAAGGCGGTGGCGGCGCTGAAGGCCTGATTTCCCCCACGCGAAGCATGGGGAGGCAGGGTCACGCCGCCTCCGCCAGAGTCTCTTCCTTCAGGAGCCGGTCGAACAGCCAGTCGTGGAAGATCCGGACCGGCCGCCGCTTCAGCGCCGAGCGGCGGCAGGCGAACCAGTAGCTGTAGGGGCTCTCCACCTTGTGGTCGAACAGCCGCACCAGCCGCTCGTCGCCGGATCCGTAGAGATGGCTTTCGAGCATGATCGCCACACCGAGCCCCTGGGCGGCGGCGTCGAGGATGAGCTGGCCCGAATCGAAATGGTCGATCGCCGCCGGCTGCAGGTCGGGAAGGCCGATCGCGTCACGCCAGTAATTGAAGGAATCCGGCATGTCGCGGTGAAGGAAGATGGTCGCGCCGGCGAGCTGGGCGGGCTCGCGGAGGGAGTCCTGCAAGGCCCGGGAGCCGATGGCGATGACGCAATTATTGTCGATCCGGCGCGAATAGAGCGACGGATCGATCTCGGTGGTGATGGCGATGGCCGCGTCGAGCCCCTCGTCGAGCCGGGCGAGCCGGTTGGAGCCGGTATCGATGTCGATATGAAG
>DASPJA010000026.1:0-39473 GCA_035628835.1 Allosphingosinicella sp. | reverse complement strand
GCCACCGATCGTGATTATGTTGCGACTCGTTTGAGTTATTTGCTGGGTTTGGAGGGTCCTTCGGTTTCGGTTCAGACGGCGTGTTCGAGTTCGCTGGTTGCGGTTCATCTGGCTTGTCAGTCGCTGTTGTTGGGGGAGTGCGACGTAGCCTTGGCGGGCGGGGTGGCTTTGCAGGTTCCGCATCGCACCGGTTATTTGTGGCAGGCGGGCGGCTATTCGTCGCGTTCGGGGACGTGCCGGCCGTTCGACGCGGCGGCGGACGGCACGGTTTTCGGCTCGGGGGGCGGGGTTGTGGTGCTTCGTCCGCTGGCCTCGGCCTTGTCGGCGGGCGACCGGATCTATGCTGTGATCAAGGGGTCGGCGGTGGGCAATGACGGTTCCTGCAAGCCGGCCTTCGCGGCGCCTTCGCTGACCGGCCAGGCGCGCACGGTTGCGGCCGCGCTGGCGGTTTCCGGGGTTTCGGGGCTGGAGATCGGGGCGGTGGAGGCGCATGGCACGGGCACGCCCCTTGGTGATCCCACGGAGGTGGCGGCGCTTTCGGAGGCCTTTGCGGCGGCGGGGGGCGGGCGCAATGTGGCGCTGGGGTCGGTCAAGGGCAATATCGGTCATCTTGACGCGGCGGCGGGCATTGCCGGGCTGATCAAGATGGCGTTGGCGCGAGCGGCGGGGGTGGTTCCGGCGAGCCTTCACTTCGAGCGCCCCAATCCGGAGATTGATTTTGCGGGAGGGCCGTTTTTCGTGAACGTGCGTGCCCGCCCCTGGCCGCGGCAAGCGCCTTATGCGGGGGTCAGCGCGCTCGGCATCGGTGGGACCAACGCGCATGTGGTGTTGGGACCGGCTCCGTCGGCGGCGGCGGAGCCCGGGGGCGTGCGTGGGTGCTCGGAAGGGGGCGAGCCGGCGCTTCTGGTGCTGGCGGCGCGCGACGGCGAAGGGCTTCGGCGGCTTGCCGGCGGCTGGGCGCGGTGGCTGTCGGGGCCGGGCCGGGACCATCCGCTTCCCGCCATCGCCGCCGCGGCGGCGCATCGCCGCGCCGACGGGCCGCATCGGCTGGCGCTCGCCGGCTGCCGGGCGCAGGCCCTGGCCGAGGCGCTGGCGACCTGGGCCGGCGAGGATCCGGGGCGGCCGGACGCTCCCGCGGCGCCTGGCGCTCGGGCCTTGCCGCCGGCTTCCTGCACGGTCGCCGAGGCGCGGGATGTGGAGGCGCCGGTCTGGGTCTTCTCCGGCCAGGGCGGCCAGAGGCCGGGCATGGCCTCCGCCTTTGCCGGGCTGCCGGGCGCGGACGAGGCGCTGAAGGGCTTCCTCGCTGCGCTTGGCCCCGATCTGGAGCCCGACGCGCTGGCGGCGCTGCTGCTCGGGACGATCGGAGGGGACGGGGCGGACGCGATGCTCTCCCGGCCGGGCCCCTCGCTCCTCGCCCAGGTCGCCACTCAATGCGCCCAGGCCGCCTTCTGGCGAGCGCTCGGCCTGGTGCCCGCGGCGGTGGTCGGCCAGAGCGTCGGCGAGATCGCCGCGGCCTTTGCCGCCGGGGCGCTCGACCTCGATGCCGCAGCGGCGGTCGCGTCGGCCCGGGCCCGGGCGCTGGAGAGCGGCGGCGCGGACGGCAGCATGGTGCTGCTGGCACTCGATGCGCGCTCCGCTTCGGTCCTGATCGACCGCTTGCTGCCGGGCGCGCTGGCCGCCGGGGAGATCTGGATCGCGGTCAGGTCAGGCCCGGAAAGCTGTGTCGTCGCCGGCCGTCACGGCGCCATGGCCAGGCTGGCCGCCGGCCTCGAGTCCGAATCGATCCTCGCCCGGGCCGTCGCTACCGGCGGCGTCGCCAGCCATGGCCCGGCGACAAGCGAGGCCGCCCGGCGAATCGCCGCCGGCGCCGCGCCGGCACCGCGGGCTCCGAACGTCCCGTTCTACTCCAGCGTCGAGGGCTGGGCGGGCAGCTCGCGCCTACCCGGCTTCGATGCCGCCTACTGGGCCGCCAACCTGGCACGGCCGGTCGCGTTCGATGCCGCTCTGGAACAGCTGTTCGACGACGGTCACCGGACGTTCCTGGAGATCGGGCCGAGGCCGCAGTCAATCCATGCCATCGACGCCATCGCGCGGGCTAACGGCCGCGCCGCCAGAGTCAGCCAGAGCGCCGGCGAACCGTCGAGCCTGCTGCCCGCCCTCGACACGCTCGCCACCCTAATCCCCGCCGGGCTCGCCCCGAACTGGAAATCCCTCTTCCCCAAAGCAAGCCACCTCCCAATCCCCAAAACCCCACTCAACAAACGAAAATGCTGGGTGGAGCGCCCGGCGGACGTCGCGATCGAAGACCGGCCTTCGGCAGCCGGCGGCGGCGCGCGGTCACTGTTCGCTTCCCCCGTTTTCTCCCCCTGCGAAGGAACTCAGGCAATCTTTGTCGGCACCTTCCCGGGGCAGTCGGACGAGTGGCGCGAGCACAAGGTCGGCGAGAAAATCATCTTGCCCGCCGCCGCCATCATGGAACTGGCGATCACGGCGGCGGAGGAAGTATCCCGCCACCGCTGCCGCTCCTTGCGCGACGTGAGATTCATGGAAGCGGTCAGCGCCACCGAATCGGCTCAGGTCCCGCTCCAGTTGGTGACATCGGAGCAGGAGGGGATGTGGAGCTTCGGGCTTTACCGCGGGCGGGAAGGCCACAACCACATGCCGGTACGGGACTGGACCTGCGTCGCGGAGGGGCGGATCGAGGTCGGAGCCTCGCTCGAGGTGCCGCCACCGACCTGGCCAGGCGGCGATCTCGAAGAAGTGCTCGAGGGAGACCTGTTTTACGAGCAATTGGCGCGACAGGGCCTGCATCTGGGTCCCGGCCTGCGGGTTGTGGAGCGAGTCGCCATTTATCGCGACCGTATTGCCGCGCAGGCGGCCGCGCGCGAGGGCGCGAAGCGCACTGCTGCCCATGCTGTTCTCGACGCGGGCTTCCAGTCGCTGATGGCGAGGCCAGGGACGCCGCGCCACGTTCTCATGATGCCGACGGGCGTGGCGGCGCTCGAGATCTACGGCGCCGGATGCGGCGACGAGACACTCTACGAGATCGAGACGCCTCGCAACGGCGAGGCAAGCCACGGCGGTGGGGCTCCGGAAATCTCGATCTTCGGCAAGGGACGCCAGTTGCTGTTCCGGATCGAAGGCATTTCGACCCAGGAGATCGCGCTGCCGGAGCCGGTGTCGCGCTGGCTGAGCGAGATAGAGTGGATTTCCGTAGCGCCGCGCCTCGACAGGCCGACTGTGTCAGCCTGCGTCGTCGCCGATGCCGGCGCGTCCGTGTCGGCGCTATCGATCGGGCGCGGCGTGCCGATTCTCCGCCACCGGGAGGTGTTGACCCGCGGCCTGCCGGTTTGTGAGCATGTCGGCTTCGTCCTGCCCGAATGGCGGGAACTGGAGGGCGCCGAGGCGATGGTTGAAGAGGTCGTGCGGTGCTGCACCGGCCTCGCGCGTATCGCCCGCATCCTATCGGACCGAGTGGGCAGCGGCGGCGGCAAATTATCGATCATCATGACTGGACGGCCAAGCCCAGGGCCCGAAGCGGCCATGGCTCGTGAAGCGGTAGCGGGATTCGGCCGCACGCTCATGGTCGAATATCCGGAACTCGCGCCTCAGATCGTGGACCTCACCGCTGCTGGATCGGCGGTGCCGCTGGCGGACATATTGGCGTTCGGGAACGAGTCGGAGCTTCGCCTCTCATCCAGCGGATGGGAAGCGCCGCGGATGCGCCGTTCTCGGGCGAGCGGTCAGATCGAGCTGCGAGCCGACGCAGCTTATTTGGTAACGGGCGCCACCGGCCGGCTCGGCACCGCCCTGCTGCAATGGCTCATTCGCCGTGGCGCGACCGAAATCCTCGCCCTCACGCATTCACGGTGCTTGCGACCGTCGAATCCGGTTTTCGCCGAAGCCAGGGCGAAAGGCGTATCGATCCGCCAGGAGGCGGTCGATCTGGCGCGGGCCGATAGCGAAGCCGCGCTCGCCGGGATTCTTGGCCGTACGGACAAGCCGGTCAGGGGTATCTTGCATCTGGCAGGCAGCCTCTCCGAGGCATCCGCCGCCAACTGCACGGCCGAGGAAATAGCGGCCGCCATGGCCGTCAAGGCGGGTGGCGCGCTTCGCCTCGCCCGGGCGGCGCAGGGGCTCGAGCTCGACCATTTCGTGCTTTTCTCCTCGCTGGCCGGGCGGCTGGGAGCGCCCGGACTGGGTGCCCATGGCGCGGCCTCCGCGGCACTCGCGGGTCTCGCGGCCGAGCGTGTCGCGTCGGGAGCGCCGATAGCGCTCGTGGAATGGGGGCCGTGGGCGAACGCCTCTCCGGCCGTTCGAAACACTGCTCATCGCGAAATGGGCTTGGGGATCATGCCTCCGGAGGAGGGGTTCGCCGCCCTGGAAGCCGCCATGGCGGCGCCGCCCGGAGTTCGACAGGCCTTCGCCTTTGATCCGGAGCGGTGGCTCGCGCGTTTCCCCAGCCTGTCGGTCCCGCCAATTCTTGATGGCCTGACACCATCGACGGGACGAACAAGCTCGCAATCACGGCCCATTATCGATTGGAGCCAGCCGAATTCAGCGCGCCGCGCGACGCGCCGACAGGTACTCGAAGCGCTGGGGCTGGCACTGGGGCTCGCCGGCGAAGACATAGACGAGGCTCGTCCGTTCGCGGAACTGAGCCTCAATTCGATGATGGCGCTGGAATTGCGAACTCGGCTCGAGGACTCGCTCGGAATCCTCATTCCCACCACCCTGATCTGGCGGCATCCGACGGCGGCGCGGCTGGCCGAGGCCCTGACCGAGATCGGGTTCCAATCGGCGCTGATGAAAGAAGATGCGTGAAACCATGACGTCCATCCGCTCTGATCCGCTGCGGGAACGGGTCTCCGTCATCGGCGCCGCCTGCCGGATGCCCAACGAGATGAACACGCCCGATGACCTCTGGCGCTTCCTGGCTTCCACCCGCAGGCTGACGGGCTGCCGCCCTGGCTCCGGCCGTTTCGGCAACCGTGACATCCCCGCATCGGGTTCGTCCGTCCTCGCCAACTATCTTGATCGAATCGACCTCTTCGATGCCGCTTATTTCGGCATTTCTCCGCGCGAAGCCATTCGAATGGACCCGCAGCACCGGATGTTCCTGGAGCTGGCGATCGAAGCGCTGGAAAACGCCAACCTGCCCGCGGAGCAGCTGGCCGGCCAGTCGGTCGGCGTCTTCATCGGCATCTACCGCACCGACTATGCTTGGTTGCCCGAGGCCATGGATTGTCCGCCGGACGTCCATTCGGCGACCGGCGGTGGGGCCGTCTTCGCCGCCAATCGCTTGTCGCACGTGCTCGACCTGCGCGGTCCGTCCATGGCCGTCGACACGACCTGCTCCTCGTCGCTGGTCGCGACCCATTTGGCCGTTTCCGCCTTGCGAGCGGGCGAGTGCGACCTCGCCATCGTCGGCGGCGTGAACCTGATCCTGTCGCCGGACGTGGCGGCGTCGTCGGAGAAAGCCATCCCGGCGTCGTGGAGCGGCCGCTGTGAAAGCTTTGCCTCCGGGGCCTCGGGGGCGGTGATGGCCGAAGGGGGCGTGGCTCTGATCCTTGAACGCGCGACGGAAGCGCAGGTCAACGGCCACCATGCCATCGCCAACATTCTGGGCTCGGCGGTCAATCATGACGGCCAGGCGAGCTCGCTCACCTCGCCGAACCCCGCCGCGCAGTCGGACGTTATATGCGCGGCGTTCGAACGCGCCGGACTGTCCGCCGAACGGCTTGCGTACATCGAGGCGCACGGCACCGGCACCGAAGTCGGCGATGCCATTGAAATAGAGGGGGTAGCGGCGGCCCTGAAGCGGCTTGGACGTCGAGGAGACCCGGTGGAGATCGGGTCGATCAAAGCGCAGCTCGGGCATCTGGAGGCGGCGGCGGGGGCCGCAGGGCTGCTCCGCGCCTGCATGAGCCTTGAGCGCGGAGTGGTGACGCCGCATCCCCTCGACGGAAGGCCACATTCGCTTTTCGACGACGTGATCAGCGTTCGTCCCGCCATCCGCGGCCTGACCCTAGGCACCGACTCCCTCGTAGGAGTCAGCGCCTTCAGCCTGGGCGGCACGAATGCCCATATCGTGCTCGGCCCGGGCGACCGCCGCATGCGGCACGAGCCCGGGGGTTCCAGGCGGGCCGAAACAGGCGTTGGAAACGCCAGCTGGGTGGTCCCGTTCTCCGCCAGAAGCGCCGCCGCCCTCTCGGCGCGGGTCGAGAAACTGATCGACGCGCTTGATGGGCAACAGCTCGCTGCCGCCTCCGTCGCCGATATCGCGCACACCGCGAGCGTGGGACGAAGCGCCCTTGCTCACCGGCTGGCCGTCATCGCCAGCGACCGATCCCAGCTGCGCGACGGCCTCGGCCGGGCGGCGGCGCGCCTGGCGAGCGGCAAAGGTTGCCGGCCGAGCGGAGCGAGCCACCGGGAGATCGTGTTCGTGTTGCCCGGACACGGTTCGCAATGGCCCGGAATGGCCGAGGGATTGTTGGGCACGGACGCTAACTTCGACGCGGCGGTCGCCCGGCTCGACGAAGCCTTTCGCCCCTATCTCCGGCAATCAGTCGCGGAGCTTCTGGCCGCGCCGGCGCCGCCCGCCGCCCTGAGGAATTGCGCGGAGGGGCAGCCGGCGCTCTTCACGATGCAGATCGCTCTGGCCGAGCTCTTTCGCGCCCGGGGCGTCACTCCGAGCGGGCTGCTCGCCTACAGCGCCGGAGAACTCGCCGGAATGGTTTTGAGCGGGATGCTGGACGAAGCAGATGCGGTGCGGCTTTGCGCGGCCCGATCGGCGATGGCGACGCCCGAAGGAGCCATGCTCGCCGTGCGGCTTCCGGAACGCGACGTGCGGATCGCCATGGAAAGAATAGCGCCGGAGCTGGCACTGGCGGCCGTCAACGGCCCGGAGACCACTATCGTGTCGGGTCCCGCGGCGGCCATTGCCCGGCTGGCGGCGGCGCTCGACGCCGAAGACGTGCTGTGCATCGACGCGGGCATACCCTATTCATTCCATCATCCGGTCATGGCGGACGCCGCAATGGGATTGCGGGAGCTGTTCGAAGACCCCTCGATCGCATGGCGCGACCCGGTCATCCCCTTATATTCCAGCACGCTCGGCGGCGAGTTGACGCGCCAGGGGGTGAACTCCTCTTACTGGCGAGCCGCAGCCTGCGACACCCTGCGTTTCGATCGCGCATGCCGGGCCGCGCTCGATGCGGGCTTCCATGTCTTTCTCGAGATCGCGCCATCTGCCGCGCTGACTGGCGATTGCCGCGACACGATCGCCGCCAGCGGCTGCGGCGGGTCCGCGATCCCGTCGCTCAGGCGAGGGGTCCCGCCCCAGCGCGCGCTTGCAGCCGCCGCCGCCGAGTTATTCGAAGCGGGCGCGATCGCCTCGCCCCGCGCGTTCAATCCCGCTCTCGGATCAAGCATCCGGCTGCCTGCCGGCGCGTGGGATCCTCAAAGCTTTTGGTGGCCTGCCGCCCCCCAGCCGAAGGCGGCCCCGGCTCCGGCCGCGGCTGGGCGGGACCCAAGAATGTTCGGGCTCAAATGGCAGCGAGATTCGGGCAAGGCCGCCAGGTCACTTATCTTGAGTGCGGAAGCCTTGAGCGAAATCGACGCGATTACCAGGCTGCGCGCCGACCGGGAGGGGCTTCGCCTCTACGCCAGCCACGAGGCCGAAATCGACCGTATCTGCGGGGGCTTCGCATGTGCCGCTCTCGCCGAACTGGCCGGCTCGGATGGGTCCGAACGGCCTCTCGATCCGGAGGCCCTGGCCCGCGGCCTGTCGCTGGATCGCGCCGGTCGCCGCTTGCTCGGCCGGCTGATCGGATTAGCGAGCGGCGCAGGCTTCCTTCGGCGGGAAGGAATGGCCTACCGGATCGCGCCGCACCCCGCTCCGGCGGACTTGCTCCGGGACCTGGGGGCCCTATCGCGCAAGCTGCCAGCGGCGGCGGCGGAACTCGGAATGCTCGCCCGCACCGGGCCGCACATTGCCGCGGTCCAGCGTGGCACGTGCGACGCGCTGCAATTGCTGTTTCCCGATGCGGCAGTCGACGACGTCGCTGACATTTTCGGATCTTCCGGAATAGCCGCCGTCATGAACGCCATTGCTGGCGACGCGGCGCGGCAGGTGCTCGCCGGCTTTCCCGCGGGCTCGAATCCACGAGTCGTCGAAGTCGGCGCCGGCACCGGAGGGACTTCCGCCTCGCTCATTCCGCACATGCTCGCGGCGGGCGGCAGCTACCTGCTGACAGACATCTCGCGCACGCTTCTACGGTTCGCCAAGCGGCGCTTCGCGGGGGTGGAGGGCGTCGCGACGCGACGGCTCGACATCGCATCGGACCCCGGCGAGCAAGGGTTCGGGACTGGCGAATTCGACTTGGCCATCTGCGCCAACGTCCTTCATGCATCGCCGGACGTAAAGGCGGCGCTGCTCAACGTGCGCAGCCTGCTGGCGCCGGGCGGCACTCTGTTGCTCGTTGAAGCGGTGGCGCCCCAGCCCTTGGTGGATGTGACCTTCGGCCTGACGCGCGACTGGTGGGGGTATGATGATGTGGATCGCCGCCCCGACCATCCGCTCCTGTCACGCGCCGCCTGGCGGACAGTGTTGGCCGAGGCCGGATTTCGCGACATTCAGTTGCTTCCGAACGACGAGGCCCTTGCCGACGAGCTTGGCTGCGCCGTCATCGTCGCGCGGGCCGCGGGGGTGACGTGCGATGCGCGAGCCCGGCGACATTGGGTCGTGATCGGGGCCGACAACGCCACCCGAGCCCAGGTCGCATCGGCCCTCGCGCCCGAGGCGGCGTCGGTCACGGTGGACGAGACGGGGAGGGTCATGGCCGGGCAAGCTTCGGCGGATGGCCCGTGCGGCGTCGTGGATCTGCGTCCGCTGCAGCGGCTTGCCAGCGAACAGCAGGACTCCGGCGAGCTCATGGCGGGGTTCGGCGATTTGATGGCAGATTTGCTGACGCTCGCGCGGCATCTCGCCGGACGCCGCGCGCCTCCGCCCCTCTTGGTCATGCCCACCCTCCTGGCCCATGCCGCCGGCTCGGCCGCGGCCCGGCCCGATCCGATGCAAGCAGCGTTCGGTGCGGTTTGCGAAGCGATGGCGGCTGAACATCCGGATTGGGACGTGAGGGGAATCGACTGCGCTTGTGCCGCGCCGGCGGCGGTGGCGGCGGCGGTACGCGCGGAGGCGCTGTGCGAACGGGAAGGCGTCAGGCCGCGCTATGACGGCGTGCGGCGCTCGACTGCGCGCCTGGAGTCGATTTCATCGCAGCCGACAGTGCAGCCGTCACTCGATCCGGATCGTCTCTTTGTCGTCACCGGCGGGCTCGGTGCGCTGGGTTTGGAAGTCGCCGATTGGCTGGCCGAACGCGGCGCGCGCCGGATCCTGCTCGCGCAGAGGAGCCGAGGGAAGGATATCGCCGCGGCGCGGATCGCACGGCTCGAACAGCTTGGTATCGACGTTGCACTGGCGGCCGTGGATCTCGCCGAGCCTGCGGCGGCCGCCGAATTTGCCGCCGCGGTGGCGGCGTCGCCCGCCGGGTTGGGCGGGATCGTCCATTCGGCCGGGGTGTTTTCCGACGGGGTGCTGATTTCGCAGGACTGGCAGAAATTCCGGACCGCGCTGGCGCCGAAGCTGGTCGGCGGCTGGGAATTGTACCGCGCGCTGTCTGGCGCAGATGGCGGATTCATGATCTTTTGCGGATCGTGCGCGGGTCTGTTGCAGCCGTCCGGAGTCGGCAATTATGCCGCTGGCAACGCCTTTCTTGGCGCCTTAGCGTCGCGCGCCCGAGGCTTTGGCATCAATGCGACATCGATTTCCTGGGGTGGCTGGTCCGACCTGGGAATGGCGGCTCGCCAGACCGAGCGATGGTTGGACCGTTGGCGACGCATGGGAGTTGAGGGCCTTTCGCGCGAGGACCTGCGGGCCGCCCTGGATTTCGCCGCCGCCGGGGCCGCGCCGTCAGAACTGTGGGTGATGAATGTCGACTGGGCCCGCTATCGGAGCCAGTCGCCGCCGTGGCGCCAGTCGCTTCTGGACGATTTGCGAATTGAGCCGGCGGCGGACATTGCGGCAGCGGCCGATCCACCTCCCGCGAGCTCCGGTATTCAGAGAATAAGCGGCCTCGAAACCCTGCCCCCGCCCGTACGTCGCCGCCGTATAGCGGGCGCCGTGCGCTCGCTCAGCCTGCGTATTCTTGAGCTGGCCGACCATTACGATCTGGAGGAGGACCTCCCACTGGCGGATCTGGGGCTCGACTCGTTGCTGGCGCTCGAGTTGCGGACCTGGCTGTGTGAAGCTTTCGATCTTGAACTGCAGCCTACCTTGCTGCTCGATTGCCCAACGGCCGGAGATTTGATCAGCTTCCTGGACGAACGCATAATCGTCCGTTCCGGCCGGCTGTGCTGAATCAACGGACGACAATCAGGCCCTCGCTTAGAACCTCATCCAATACTTCCACGACGCGGTCGATGTCTGTGTCTAGAGTAAGATAATGGACGGCGATTCGAACGGATGGCGGATGGCTGTGTGCCCGCACGACTATTCCGCAAGCCGCCAATCGCGCTAGAATCTCGGCGCTGGATCGCCTTGCGATCTCGACCGCCACGATGCCGCTGTCACTCGCCGAGCCGAGCACGGCCATGCATTGGTGCCGTTCGGAGAGGCACGATAAACGGTCGCGCAGCCGTCGGCCCAAGGCGGCGATGCGGGCGAAGCGTACCGGCGCCGGCGCAAATTTATCAGCCGTCGCCAGCGCTCTCCTAAGCCCCGGGACGAGCGCGTTGGACAATGTTCCGGATTCGAAACGAGTGGCCCCCTGGGCCAGCGCCAGTCCAGCGGTGACCTCCACCTCTGAGATGGCGCGCCAGCCGATCTGGCTCGGATGAAGCCGATCCGATCGCAGCATTGCGCAGGCCAGGCCGTCGGGTCCGCAAAGCCACTTTTGCCCGCTGAACGCGTAGAGATCCACGTCGACGTCGCGGAGGTCGATCTCGCGTGCGCCGACCGCCTGCGCCCCGTCGATCGCGATGACGGCGTTCGCGGCCGGTCCGTTGCGGATCGCCGCGACCACCTCGGGCAGCTCGATCGCCTCTCCCGTCACCCAGTCGACATGGCTCAGGACCACCAGCCGCGTCCTCGGGCACAGCCGACGGGCGAGACGCGCCGTGAAGTCGGGTCCCTGATAGGGGCGCGGCAGGCCGCGGATGCGGACGCGATGAAGCTCGGCCACATGCGAAGCGCACAGCCAGCTCCCCGGCGGCTCCCCCTCGCCGATCACGACCACGTCGTCCGGCTTCCAGTCGATCCCGGCAAACGCCAGTGCGATCGCCTGCGAGACGCTGCCGAGCAGCGCGAGCTCCTTGGGCGAAGCTCCGATGAGGGCGGCAAGCGCGTCGCGCAGGGCTCTTTCTTCACGGCGTATCAGCGCCGCCGCCATTCGCGACGAGGGGCCGACCGCCTGGAGCGTCAGCATATTATCCGAAACGGCGTCGATCGCCGCGCGGGCCATGACTCCGCGCGTCGCGTAGTTCGCATAGACGCCGTGCTCGAGGGCGGGGAAGCCCGCACGATGGGTCACGAGATCCTGGCTTTCAACGATCACGGAATCTGCGCCAGCCTCGCCCGGTCCGTCAGGGTCCCGGCAAGCGAGCGGAAATCCGGAGCCCGGAAGAATTCCAGCAGTGGAAAGACAATGTCGCAGCGCTCACCCATCGCCTCGCGCATCTCGACAATCATGATTGAATCGAGCCCGTTACTTTCGAGCGAGGCTTCCAGATCGATCGAGGCCTCGCTGGCGAACAGCGCCGCGGCGGCACTACTTACGAGATCGTCAAGAACCGATTCGACCGTCAGAGCCACGCGGCCGGCCGGCTGACGGCCAGCAGGCCGCGGCGCATCGCTCGAGGGCGCGGGCAGCATGTCCATGAATAGGCTTCGCGCCGCCGCATTCGGGGCGGTTTCGCGGTAGACGCGCCAATCGACCGGCGCGACATAAGCGTGCGGCGTTTCGGACGCGATCAGCGCGGCCATGGCAGCAAGCGCCTCTTCCGCGCCGAGGCTGCGCATGCCCAGCAGCTGCAGCCGTCGGTCGTTACCCTGCTCCGCGGCAAGGCCGATGCCCTCCCATGGCCCCCAGCCGATGCTCGTCGCCGGCCGCCCCGCGGCGCGCCGCGCCCGCGCAAAGCCATCAAGCGCAGCCGCCGCCGCGGCATGGGCACCTTGCGCCGGCGGACCAAACAGGCTGGCCGCGGACGAGAACAGGACGAATGCATCCAGCGGGTCGTCCAGGGTCGCCTCATGAAGCTTCCAAGCACCGCCGAGCTTGACCTCAAGCGAGTCGGCGAAATCCTCGGCGCGACGTCCGATCATCAGCCCATCCCGCAATATCCCGGCGGCATGGAACACGCCGCCAATCGGTGCGCGCGCCCGGCCGGCGGCCGCCAGGCCGGCCGCGACGGCCGGCTCCGCCACATCGCCTTGCACGAAGACCAGTTCGCATCCTCGGGAGCGGGCCGCCGCTTCGAGTGCTGTGCGGTGGCCGCCCTGGCCGTTGCTGCGCGCCACGGCCACGATTGAGCCAGCGCCGCGCGAGATCAACCAGGCAAGCAGAGCCCGCCCGATTCCGCCCGACCAGCCGGTGACGATGTAAGAGCGGTCCCTGCGCGGCGCGAACACCATGTCCGCGACGATGGTCCTTGCCGCGGCCCGCGGTACCGCCACATCCGTGCCGGACAGGATCCACGCCGCCTCCATTGCGGGGTTGGCGATCAGCTTCGCCATCTGCTTGGCGGCGGCATCGGTCGCGCCTTCGGCGAAATCGAAGATCCCGCCCCAAAGCTCCGGATGTTCCGTTTGAATGACCTGTGCGAGACCCCAGAAGCCCGACTCGCCAGTGGCAGCAAGGCGGGGCGCCGGAAATTGCGCTCTGGTGACGATCCAGACTTTGGGCAGCGCCTCGGTGCCGGAAAAACCTCTCAGCATGGCCGCAACTCCCGCCATGGCGTCGCTGGTCCGGCTGAGATCGTCCGCATCCGGCACGATGACGACGTGACCGCAACCGCTCGCGTTTTGCAGCCGCGCGAATTGTGCGAATCCTTCGACCTGGGACACTGCCGATCCTGCCCTTTCCAGGGCAAGGCGGCATGCGCCCGCCAGCTCGCCCCGCCCAACCACGAGGCAGGGCGCCGTTACGGTGGCCGGCGCTTCGGTGACATTGTGCGGCTGCAGCCGGATTTCGGTGATGCGTACCTTTGCGGGATCCGGGGCGGGACGCGCCAGCAAGCCGCGCATCGACAAGATCACGCGTCCGTCACCGGCGAGCAGGTCGAGAGCACTGGTCGAGCCCGCCGCCGCGACGACCGTCGCCTTTTGCGTCGCCTGTCGCCCGCCGATGAATATCTCATCAACGCTGTGTAGCATCTGGATGCCCGAATCATCGCCGGCCGCTGCGGAAAGCGACTGTAGCGCGCCGTCGAGCAGCGTTGGGTCAACCCGATAGCCGCCCGTGCCGAGATCCTGCTGGACTTCGATAAGTCCGGTGACAGCGCCGTTTCCGGCGACCGCCAGCCGGGTCAAGGCGCGGAACGCCGGACCGTAGCCGATGCCGCGGGCATCCAGATTTCGATAAAAGGCGTCCAGGCCGACATCCTTCATCCCCTTCGGGCACTCGATCGGCGCGGGCGCGCGCGCGGGAGTCTCGATCCGACAATGCATCAGGCGCTGCCACGGAGTGTCGGGCGTACCCGCGACGCGCCCGTAAACCGCCGCTTCTCGGCCTTGTCCAACGCCCCGGGTGACATGGGTTTGAATTTCGACCGACCCTTCATCCGAAACGAACAAGGAATTTTCCAGGACCACCTTCAGAAGCCGGATGCCCGCTGCCGGCTGCTCCTCGCCGACGGCGGAGACGACGGCCTCGATCGTCGCCGCGGCGGGCCAGACACAGACGCCATTAACCCGATGATCGGCGAGGAGAGGATGGGCGGCGGAGAGATGCGTCTGGTAAATCGCGATCGGGCCCGCGAGGTCCACGGGGCCCACCAGAAACGGATGCCGTGGGGCGCCCGGGCCAGCCGGGGCGGTATCGAGACAGGCGTCGAGGTCGCGACTGACGAAAGGGGCCTCCGCCGCACGGCCCGTCGTCAGCTCGAGGAGATCATTCTGTGCATCCCGATCCACAGTTCCAAAGCAGAGCAGCACCAGCCGCTCCGTTTCCGGGTTGAACTTGGATTTGAACTGCAGCTGGCGCCGAAATGCGTCATCGACCAGCGCGGGCAAGTCGCCGCCGGGCGGCAGCGGCAGCCGGTAGCTGCCGCCAAGCGAGAGAATGCCCGCGCCCTCTGCGGCTAACTGGAAAGCGATTTCGGTGATCATTCGTTCGGTGCAGCCCGGCGGCGTGCCTCCGTCGTGAAACTCCATGTCTAGAAGCCATCCATCGCCCGCTCCGAAAGCAGTGAGAGCAGCGAGCGCATAGGTTTGGCCATGGGCCCTGGCGGCATAAAGCCGCCGGTACGAAGGTAATTGGCCGGTCGAGATCTCGGCCAACAGCTTCTCGGCGGCTGGCACGCCTCCCTTGGCGGCCGACCAGTTGCGGATAATCTCGGCTACTCTGGCGTCAGTCCGAGCCTCCGTGTCCTGTATCCGGATCGTCTCTCGCTCCGGGGCCTCCCGGTATCGTGCGAGGCGAGACCTAAGTCGCCGTAACCCCGGCAGGTCGGGATCAAATCCTCGCAGGTCGAGCTGGTGGGAAACGCCGAAGGAGATCGAGCATGCCTCAGGCGCCTCAAACGCCGGCAGCAATGCCTCGGGAAGCACGACCGCAACCACCCCGCCGCGGTTGACGACGTGCGCGCACAGCCGCCGGAGTGCCCGGCGGCAGACATCCGAGACTCCCAGCATGGCCCAGATCAGGTACGTCTTGCCGTGATTCGCAATCCAGAAGGCGGCCTCGTCCTCCTCCGTCAGCCAGACACGCGGTGCGAGGTGGCGCATGTTGAGCGAACGCAGACCGAAGTGGTCATGCCGTTGTATCAGGCGGTCCAACAGGACAGGATTGCAGGGATCGTCCTTCGCGACCGGCGGCGCCGGCCGGATGGCGGCCGCTTCGCCGTCCTGGCCGCGCAATTCGGTTATCCAATGGTATTTGCGCTGCCAGGGATAGGGCGTCGTGGGGCTCCAATCTCCTTCCGGGACGATCCTGGTCCAATCGAGATCGTGTCCCGCGCTGTATAGCGCGGCGAGGGTGGCGAGCGGGCTATGAGGTCTCCCCGCCTTGATCGGCGCCATGCTGCCGAGAACGTGCCCCCCTTTGCCTGCGGCCGCGACGCTTTTGCGGAGCGCCGAAAGCAGTACCGGGCGCGGGCCGACTTCGATGAAATCACAATAGCCATCTTCAATCAGCGCCGAAATCGCGCGGTGAAAGCGGACCGGCTCGCATAGGTTCCCGCCCCAATATTCGCTTCCCAAATCTCGCCCCTCGACGCGCCCCCCATGGACCGGAGAATAGACGGGGACCGCACCGGGTGCTGGACATAGCTCCCCGAGCGCGGCGAGAAAATCATCCCGCAGATGGCCGACAAGGGGGGAATGCCCGGGCACGCCGTCGGTATCGACATGGCGTGCCAGGATCCCCCGCTCCAGCAGTGCGGTCACGAATGCCTCGACCGCTGTCCTTCGGCCGGAGACAACCGTGTCCGCGGGGCTGTTAAAAGCCGCGATCGTCACGTCGGAACCGGTCGCGGCGATCGCATCCAAGATCTCTTGGTCGCTGCCTTCGGCGAGGGCCATTGCACCGCTGCCGGCCACCCGGTCCAGAGCAAGGCTTCGGATGAGGCACAGGCGAGTGGCTTGTTCATCCGAGAGCATCCCTGCGGCAAGCGCGGCGGCGATCTCGCCCATGCTGTGCCCAACCACTGCCGCCGGCTTCACTCCCCAATCCGAGAACAAGGCGGTCAGCCCGACTTGGACGGCAAACAAGGCCATCTGGCTGGTGACGATGCGAGGCGCATCGACGGTTTCGGGCCTGTCCATCGCATCCCACACCGACCAGCCTCGGGCCCGTCGGAGATGCTCGTCAATCGCGTCAATGCGGCTGCGGGCCGCCGCCCACTCGCCAATGGCGGCCCCCATTCCGGCCCATTGGCCGCCCTGCCCGGAGAAGACCATCACCGGACCCGGATCGGGAGCGCCGGCGCGCTCCCGCCCCACGCCGTCAAAGCGGGCGAGTTCCGCGATGAGTTCGGCGGCGCCGGTTCCGGTGACGCAATGCCGATGGCTGTAATGGCTGCGGCGCAGTGCCATCCCGCGGCAGACCGCCGAAGCGTCTTCGCCGCCGGCAAGGCGTTCCGTAAGCGCTCCGGCCAAGGCTTTCAGTGCCGCCGGGTGGCGGGCGGAAAGCGGAAGGATCAGCCTCTGGGCCGAGGCGGTGGCGGACCGGCGTCGCGCCCTCCTGGAGCGGACGGGCGGCGCAGGCG
The DNA here is from genome assembly GCA_035628835.1 of Allosphingosinicella sp. Lineage (GTDB taxonomy): Bacteria > Pseudomonadota > Alphaproteobacteria > Sphingomonadales > Sphingomonadaceae > Allosphingosinicella. The sequence goes on along the minus strand of DASPJA010000026.1, from coordinate 22,988 downwards.
CCAGGATGATATGCGCGTTAGTGCCGCTGAAGCCGAAGGAGCTTACCGCGGCCAGCGGCCGTTCCTTCGGCCATACAATGGGAGCGACGGGCACCTCGAGGCCCAGCGCCGCCATATCGATCATCCGGTTCGCACGGGTGAAATTGGCCTGCGGCGGTATCCGTGCGCACTGCAGCGCGCGGACCGCCTTAACCAGTCCTGCGATTCCGGCCGCAGACTCCAGATGGCCGATGTTGGCCTTGACGGCCCCGAGCCAGAGCGGCGCGGCGCGACCTGGCGCTGCACCGTAGACCCGGCCCAGCGCCCGCGCTTCGATCGGATCGCCGAGTCTCGTCCCGGTGCCGTGAGCCTCGGCGAAGGCCACCTCGCATGGATCCACGCCGGCATCGTCGACGGCATCACGAATCAGCGCTTCCTGAGCCGCCATGTTCGGAGCGGTGAGGCCGGCGCTTCGTCCGTCGGAATTGACGGCGCTGCCGCGGATCACGGCGAGGATCCGGTCGCCGTCGCGCTGCGCGTCGCTGAGCCGTTTCAACACTATAAAAGCGCAACCTTCGCCCCTCACATAGCCGTCCGCGCCTTCATCAAAGGGCCGGCACTCGGGCGACCGCGACACCGCTCCGAGCTGGCTGAAATAGATTCCGACGGCCGGGCTCAGGGCGACGTTGACGCCGCCGGCGAGGCACAGATCGCTTTCGCCGCTACGCAGGCTGCCGATGGCAAGATGGACGGCGACGAGCGAGGAGGAGCACGCGGTGTCGACGGATATCGCCGGGCCGTTGAGATTCAAAGCATAGGCTATCCTGCCGGCGGCGACGCTGATCGCGTTGCCGGTCCCGAAATATTTGTCGATCAGCGAATAGTCGTCGGACCGGCCGGACAAGGTAGCGTATTCGCTGTTGCAGATTCCCACGAATACGCCGGTTCTGGTGCCTTCGAGGGCAAGCACCGGCTGACCGGCATGCTCGAGCGCTTCGACAGCCAATTCGAGCAGCAGGCGGTGCTGGGGATCCAGGCTCTTGGCCTCGCGCGGGCTGATGCGAAAATAGTCGGCATCGAAATGAGCGAGGTCCTCAAGGAAAGCGCCCCATTTGGTGCAAGCCGTGCCCTGGCCTGCGGCGTCGGGATCATAACAAGCCTGTGCATCCCAACGGCCCGCCGGCACCTCTCTCACGGAATTGCGGCGCTCCAGGATCAAATTCCAGAAAGCGTCAGGATCTCCGGCGCCCGGAAGCCGGCACGCCATGCCGACTATCGCGATCTGTGCTCCGGCCGGCTTTGCTGGAATATCGGTCCCGCGGATATGGCCCTTAGTCGTCACTAGATCTGACCAGTCACGCTGCCCCCCCCCCACCGCCGATCCTAGGACGCAAAGCGGTTCAGTTCGGCGGGAAGCTGCACTTGGCGCCCAAAAGCGGGTAAGCTCATTCTATCGGATTGAGGGCTGAGCGAAGTCCCCTCCGAGATTGCGGCGGCGCTTCGCGAAGGAGGCAGCAATCTGGGATAAGATGTTGGGATTCCATCATCACACTATGCGCTCTTGCCAGAATCTTTGAGGTGCGGTGATGCAGACAGCCCAGCAAGCCTTCGAAAAGCTCAAGTCGCTTGCGGGTCGATGGAAAGGCAGCTCGTCGGACGGCAAGGAGATCTTGCTGACGTACGAGGTGACTGGAAAAGACAGCGCGGTCATTGAGCGCTATCGCCACAGCTGGAAGGGCGAGGTGATGCCCGATGAGATGGTCACCATGTACCACCTCAATGGCGACGAGTTGATGCTGACCCATTACTGCACGCTCGGAAACCAGCCGCGGATGCGCGCGAACCTCCGAATCGACGACGACGTCGCTTTCGAATATATCGGTGCGTCGAACCTGCCGCATCCCGACGCGTTGCGAATGACCGGTGTGGCATTTCATTTCGTAGACGAGGACCACATCGTCCAGACCTGGAAGTGGGACGGGGAAAAGCGTTACATCCGGCCCGAAAACCGATCGGATGATTTCGACGACATCCCCGACAGCGGCGAAGGTGTCGATACGTTCCATTTGACCCGCATCGGCGAGGCGGCAGACTAGTGAATGGCCATTGTGCCGTGCCGGCGCTTCGTCATCATCTGGCGCAACTCAACATCGCCCGGGCGCGCTACGATTTCGATTCTCCCGAAATGGGTGCGTTCGTCCGCGGCGTCGACCTCGTTAACGGCGCCGCTGACCGCTACCCGGGCATGCTCTGGCGGCTGACTGATGCTAGTGGAGCAATGAATCGCGGGCCGCATCCGCGCGACATCGTGAACCTGTCGGTCTGGGAGAGCCCGGAGGCGCTTGCGGGGTTTCTGCGGAATACGGTCCACCGCCATTTCGTGGCGCAAAAAGGCGAATGGTTTCATCCGCCCGAGGCGCCACATGTCGTCTTCTGGTGGGTGGTACCCGGAGAACGACCGACCCTCGAAGGCGGCCTCGACCGGCTGGCGAGCCTGCGCGCCCGCGGCTCGCGTGACGAAGCCTTTGATTGGGCGGCGCTCAAGCGCGCCAAGGCCTGGTGATCACCGGCAGGACCGGGCCGGATTTATCCAGGGCCAGGGTTCCGCAATGGCTGTCCGGAAGGTCGAGGTCCCTCAGGTGATAGCCGAAGGCCACTTCGCCCAGTACTGAGAAGGCATCGAGGCTGAGGCCCAGGCCGCGTCCATCCGCCTTCATCACAGCTTCCTTCCGCGTCCAGACCCGGAGGAGACGCCGACGCCGTTCCGCCGGGCCGGGACAGGCCGCATAGACCTGCTCCTCGGGGAGGAAATAGTGGCTCACGGCGGCGATCCGGTCGGCTGAGGCGGCCGCTTCGACATCGACGCCCACGGTACGGCCGGCGGGCGCGAGGGCGAGAATGACCATTCCAGCGCACCGGCTCAGGTTGAATGCAGGTGCGTCACGATTGCTGTTCGCGAGACAAGGTTTTCCATACGGGCCGCTGACCAGTGGGACGGACAGAGGACCGCACTTGAGACGTCGGCCAAGCGCCTGCCGCAGCATGGAACGCCCGGCTACATATCGATTGCGATCGGTGTCCCTGACGAATCGGCCCGCCCTCGAACGTTCGTCGAACGCCAGAACGTCCCAATCGCAATCCGGCCGTACTCTCTGTTCGTCGATGCGGCGCCAGTAGACATGGGCGGCGCTTCCGCGCGGCATGTTCCGCGCCAGGGGTGGCTCTTCCTCGGTGAACCGCTGGCATGGCCCGACCTGCGAAGCCGACAAACCGCCCCGAAAATCTGCTCCAGAGCGACAATCTGCGAACCCCGCCGCACTTTGACTTGCTTGCGGCTCAGGAGGCAATTTTCTGAGAAATCCGTTGCGTCGGGTCACAGCGGTGAATCTTCTTGATCTCGCCAGCGGCAAGACCAATCGGCAGTCGGGAACAGCCGAACGCCACGCCACGCTCGAGCTCGCGCCCGATCGCATGCGGCACGGGACTTGCCCTAGTAATCACGCTTGTAGTCGTGCAGCGTGCCTCGACTCTGCGGGTGGAATCCATGCGGCTGACTCCCGGCGCGGTCGGCTTTCGCGCGGATGCTGCTCATGAAGCCCTCGGGATCCCGCAATCGGCTAAAATAGGAGGCGATGGGTTCGAACCCGCCGATCAGTGGGCGGTCCGAGTTGATTTTTATGTAGGTATCCACAGTGTCGTAGGTCCTGCCGTCGTCGGCCATTGGCGGGAGTCCGGACATAGGGAATGACAATGCCGCAGGTCCGCCGCCGAGGACATTGACGAGCAGAAACATACCCACCGCTGGCTGCTCTGTTCCGTCGGGCAACACGATACGCGTGTCCGGTACACCGATCAGGCACTCGGAGGCGCCAAACCGCATCATAACCGCGCGACTGCGATATTTGACGCCGTTAAGAAATTCGCCGTGGTTGCCGATTACTTCACCTTCGTCGGTATATTCGACCGTCCACGGGTCCACTTGCGACAGCTTAATCTTCGTCAGTGAAGCGAGCAGAAAAGTTTGCTCCTCCTCCGCGCGGTCAGCCATGAACCGCTCAATCGCTACCTCACGGGGGTAGTGGTTTTCCTCTGTCCACATGACGGTGAGCTGCTGAAGGACATTGTCCTCGGGATCGAGGAGATCGTAGTAGATGTGCGATCGCGCGCTCGTGTTGTGGCGCGTCCCCGCAAATTCGGTGCGTCCACCATTGGTGAACCGATGACGCATTTCCCAGGTGCCGTTGAAGCTGACCGCGCAACTATTGGCGTTTAAAGGAATCGGGGTGAGCAGCCCGGGCAGGCCGTTACTGTTGAAGGACATGAAGGTCCGGCGGACCTCCGCTGAGCTCATCTTGCCGCTCGTGCTGGCTGCTTGCTCGAAGAGGCCAGCCAAAGTCTGGCTGATTTCGATGTCCCGTTGTTTTTCCTCGGGTTCACTAAAAAACCGCATATACGTCCGACTTGCCTCCGTAAGGATCGGCAAGAGCACTTCGTATCGCTCGTACGCCGTCAGATCGCTTGGCTCATAGGGTTCGTCGAAATTGACCAGGAGTTTGCTGACCATCGGGGCTCTCCGCTCTAAACTTTCGCGATAAACTCGTGGCGTCGCCGTGCCATCCGGCAACCCTTGCTGTGGAAGCTGCCGGAGTGAGGCCTGAACACCAGGATCATAGGTGAAGGAAACTTGCGCGGCTTATTCGAGATTGCCGAATCGCCCCGTCGCGTGCGAGCGCACGAATTGGAGCCAGTTATCGGTCCGTTCGGAGAAATGCTCCGCAAGAAGCTGGCTGATCCGCAGCAAGCGCGCGCCCGCCGGGCTCAGCGCGGTTTTCGACGGGAAAATGGTGCCCAGGAGAGGACTCGAACCTCCACGCCCTTGCGAGCGCCAGCACCTGAAGCTGGTGCGTCTACCAATTCCGCCACCTGGGCACGGGGTAGGGGGCGCGAACTAGGGGGCGTGCCCGCGCTTGTCAACGCGGGGGCTAGAGGGCATGGGGGCGCCGCAGATTTTTCAGGCGGAGAGGGGACAGCCACTGTGTCTGTCCCGTTGAGCTGCAGGGGGACAGGTACCGGTACCTGTCCCCGGAGGTGAAGATGGACGCGAGAGACCGCGTGGTGACCCTGTTCGGCGGCGGCGGCTTCCTTGGCCGCTATACCGCCCAGGCCCTGTTCCGGACCGGCGCCCGGGTGCGGGTCGCTCAGCGCAATCCGCGCCGGGCCAATTTCCTCCATCCGCTCGCCGCCGTCGGCCAGCTGCACCTGGTGCCGGTCGACATACGCGACCGCGACAGGGTGCGGGCCGCGGTCCGCGGCAGCGATGCCGTCGTCAACCTCGTCGGCGTGCTGAAGGGCGATTTCGACGGCATCCACGTCGCCGGGGCTCGCAACGTCGCCGAGGCGGCGGCGGAGGCCGGCGCCCGGGCACTGGTCCACGTCTCCGCGATCGGCGCCGATGCGGAGAGCGAATCGGGCTATGGGCGAAGCAAGGGGGAAGGGGAGGCGGCGGTCCGGTCCGCCTTTCCGGCCGCGACGATCCTGCGGCCTTCCTTCCTGTTCGGGCGCGAGGACAATTTCGTCAACCGCTTCGCCGGCCTGGCGCGTCTGTCCCCGGTGCTGCCGGTGGTGAGCGGCGGTACGAAGATGCAGCCGGTCTATGCCGCCGACGTGGGCCGGGCCGCCGCCGCCGCCGCGCTCGACCCGCGCCGCCATGGCGGCAAGACCTACGAGCTGGGCGGGCCGCAGGTGCTGACCATGCGCGAGCTGATGGAATGGATTTGCGAGACGACCGGGCGGGGGCGGCCGCTCGTCGACATTCCCGATCCGATCGGGCGGCTGATCGCCCGGACCACCGGCTGGCTGCCGGGCGCTCCGATCACCTGGGACCAGTGGCTGATGCTCCGGCGCGACAATGTCGTCTCGGAAGGGGCCGAGGGGCTGGAGGCGTTCGGGCTACCCAGGACTCCGCTCTCGGCCGTGTCGGAAGGCTGGCTGACCAGCTACCGCCGCCACGGCCGCTTCGCGGCGAAATCGCCTTACTGACGCGCCGACGTCGTCGCGGCGGAGGTCGGGATCCATGAACGCAGAGATACGAAGCGTCGTGACTCGGTGTTGATGGATTCCGGCCCTTGCCGGAATGACGGGAGGGGTTGACCCGGCACCCCCGAACACCGAAGCGGCCACGCTCGATCCACCGCTCCGGAGACAGAATGGGCGCCTCGCTCCTCACCATCATCCTGCTCGGAATCGTCGAGGGCGTGACCGAGTTCATCCCGGTCTCGTCGACCGGGCACCTCGTGCTCGCGGCCGAATTGCTCGGCTTCGACAGCGAGGCGGAGGGGACGTTCGAGATCGTCATCCAATTGGGGGCGATCCTGGCCGTCATCGTCCTCTACTGGCGGCGCTTCTGGGACGTGCTGGTCGGGCTCTTCCGCTGGTCCTCCGGCCCCGTCGCCTTCACCCGTAACGTGCTTCTCGGCTTCCTGCCCTCGATGGCGATCGGAGCGGTCGCCTATGAGGGGATCCAGCGCATGCTGGAGACTCCGGAGATCGTCGCGGTCGCGCTGATCGTCGGCGGAATCGCCATCCTTCTCATCGAGCGGATGACCAAGCGGGTCACTACCGAGAGCGTTGAGGAAATGGGGTGGAAGACGGCGCTCGGCATCGGCCTCATTCAGTGCCTGTCGATGATCCCCGGGGTGAGCCGGTCGGGCGCGACCATCATGGGCGCCCTGGCACTGGGGGTGGAACGCAAGACCGCGGCCGAGTTCAGCTTCTTCGTCGCGGTGCCGACGATGATCGGCGCCTCGGCCTATGCCATGCTCAAGTCGGGGGCGCAGCTCAGCGCCGGGGACCTCGGCGACATCGCCGTCGGCTTCGCGGTCTCGTTCGTGGTGGCGATCGTGGTCATCAAGGCCTTCATCGGAATCGTCACCCGCTACGGCTTCGCGCCTTTCGCCTGGTACCGGATCGTCATCGGGACGGTGGCGCTGGTGTGGCTGATGGCGAGGTAGCGTCATTCCCGCCTTCGCCGGGATGACGGGGCGTTCAGACTAGGCTCAGCCTCTCCTCCCCATAACCCGCAACCGAGTCGCACCGCTGCGCGTTTTCGCCGGTGCGCCAGTGGTTCGAGGAGGCCTCAATTGCGTAAGCTTATCATCGCCATGACGGCGCTCGCCGCGGCCTCGCCCGCCCTCGCGCAGTCCCATCACGACCCGCACGGCGACGACATCGTCCGCCGCCTCCCGCCGCCCCATGAGCTGGAGCGGATCGGCGACTCGCTCGGGCGCGCCACGGAGGCGCTGATGGACGTCGACGTCGGCCCCGTCGCCGACGCGCTCGATCCCTATCACCGCCGCTACCGCCACGGCCGGCGCGAGACGATCGGCGACCTCGCCAGCCGCCGCGATCCCTATGCGCGCGAGCGGGTGCGCGACCAGATCGGCGCCGTCACCGTCGGCCTCGGCGCGGCCATGGAGCAGGTGGCGGTGATGACGCCGATCCTGCGCCGGAGCCTCGAGGACGCCACCCGCCGGATGGAGGACGCCATCGCCCGCGGCCGGGCGTCGCGGCCCTACGAGCGCGATTACGACCGGGGGTATGACGATCGCTACGATCGCGACCACGATCCCCGCGAGGACGATCATTACGAGCCGGAATACGAGCCTCGCTGAAGCGTCATCCCGGCGCAGGGCGGGATCCATGAACACAGGTCCCTGCGGACCTTCCGCCCACCCTGTTCATGGATTCCGGTCTTCGCCGGAATGACGAGAGTGGCGCGCCTTCCCGCGCGGCGCTAGAGACGCCCTCGCATGTGGCAGCTCTACCAATTCCCGCTTTGCCCCTTTTCGCGCAAGGTCCGGCTGATGCTGGCCGAGAAGGGCGTCGCGCATGAGCTGGTGCGCGAATCGCCCTGGCTGAAGCGCGACGAGTTCACCGATTTGAACCCGGCCGGCCAGACCCCGGTGCTGGTCGAGGAGGCGCGCGGGATCGTGCTTATCGATTCGAAGGCGATCTGCGAATATTTCGAGGAGACGGTCGACCGCTCGCCGATGATCCCCGGCACCGCGCCCAACCGCGCCGAGGTGCGGCGGCTGGTGTCGTGGTTCGACGAGGGGCTGTACCGCGAGGTGGTGGCGCCGCTGATGGAGGAGCGGATGACCAAGCGCCTCGTCAGCCGCGACGCCCCGGACACTCGGGTGCTTCGCGAGGCGATGAAGACCGCCAACAACCATATCGACTATATCGACTATCTGCTCGACCATCGCCGCTGGCTGGCGGGGCCGGTGCTGAGCCTCGCCGACCTCACCGCCGCGGCGCATCTGTCGGTCGCCGACTATCTCGGCGGCATCGACTGGCGCGGGCACAAGCAGACCGCCGACTGGTATTCGGTGATGAAGTCGCGCCCGAGCTTCCGCCCTTTGCTCGCCGAGCGGATGGAGGTGATCTCGCCCCCGCCCCATTACGACAAGGTCGATTTCTGACGCGAAGCGTCATCCCGGCGAAGGCCGGGATCCATGAACACGAACTTCAGCGCGTAATCTCAGGTGTCCGTGTTCATGGATTCCGGTCTTCGCCGGAATGACGGCGCTTCGCCGTCACGAAATAATCGAGGCTCTTGTTGTCGGAGAGGTGGAAGCCGCGGGCCGGGCCCCAGGCGAGGCCGTGGCAGTCGACGATCTCCAGGCCGGAATCGCGGAGCAGGGCGCACAGCTCCTCGGGGCAGAGGAACTTCTCCCAATCGTGGGTGCCGCGCGGGATTCGGCCGGTGCCCTCGCCGATGAGGATCAGCATCAGCCTCGACATGGCGGTGCGGTTGGGGGTGGAAAGGATGAGCAGGCCGTCTTCGACGAGGGCGTCGGCGAGGCCCTGGACGAAGGTCCTCGTCTCGGCGACATGCTCGACAACTTCGAGTGAGGTGACGAGGTCGAACTTGCCCTCGATCGCCTCGACGCCGCCGACCCGATAGTCGATCTCGAGCCCCTGGCCGAGCGCATGCTCGCGCGCCGCGGCGATATTCTCCGGCGCCGGGTCGACCCCGGTCACCTGAGCCCCCAGCCGCGCCAGCGGTTCGGCGAGGAGGCCGGCGCCGCAGCCGACGTCCGCCGCCCGTTTCCCCTCGAGCGGCCTCAGGCTGCATTCGTCCAGCCCCCAATGCTGGTCCACGCGGTCGCGAATGTAGGCGAGCCGCACCGGGTTGAGCTGGTGGAGCATGGCCGACGAGCCCTTCGGATCCCACCAGTCGGCGGCCATGGCGCCGAAATGGGCGGCTTCCCTGGGGTCGATGGTTGTTGCATTGCTCATCGCTGATCCTGTCGCTGCGCCTGAATCTCCTTGCACTCAACGCCGGGACTCGAAAAGAGCCGCCGTCATGGCCCGCATCGTGATGAAATTCGGCGGCACCTCGATGGCGGGCATCGAGCGCATCCGGCATGTCGCCCGGCGGGTAAAGGACGAGGCGGAAGCCGGGAACCAGGTCGCCGTCGTGGTCTCGGCCATGGCGGGGGAGACGGACCGGCTGATCCAGTTCTGCCGGGAGGCGTCCAGCCTCTACGATCCGCGCGAATATGACGTGGTGGTGGCGAGCGGAGAGCAGGTCACGAGCGGTCTTCTCGCCATCACTCTGCAAGGTATGGGGCTCAACGCCCGCTCCTATATGGGCTGGCAGCTCCCGATCCGCGCCTCCGGCCATGCCTCGGCGCTGATCGACGATATTGACGCCAGCGTGCTCGAGCGGGTGTTCGGGGAGGGGGGAATCGCCGTCATCCCCGGCTTCCAGGGGGTGGCGGCGGACGGTAGCCTGGCGACGCTCGGCCGCGGCGGCTCGGACACTTCGGCGGTGGCGCTGGCGGCGGCGGTGAACGCCGACCGCTGCGACATCTACACCGACGTCGACGGAGTCTACACGACCGATCCCAGGATCGTGCCGAGGGCGCGCAAGCTTCCCGCCGTCACCTATGAGGAGATGCTGGAGCTTGCCAGTGTCGGCGCCAAGGTGCTCCAGACCCGCTCGGTCGGGCTCGCCATGCGCGAGAACATCCCCGTCCGGGTCCTGTCGTCGTTCGAGGACCGTCCGGGCACCATGGTCGTGGGCGACGACGCCATCGAGGAATATGATATGGAACGCCAACTCATCACCGGCATCGCCTACGACAAGAACGAGGCGCGGGTGACCCTGACCGGAGTGCCCGACCGGCCCGGAGCGGTGGCGGCGATCTTCGCGCCGCTCGCCCAGGGCTCGATCAACGTCGACATGATCGTCCAGTCGGTGCCGCGGGCCGGGCAGAAGAGCGATCTCACCTTCACCGTGCCCACCGCCTCGCTCGCTCAGACCCGCGACATTCTCGAGAAAGCGCGGGAGGCGGTCGGCTTCGACGACATCCTGACCGATACCAACGTCGTCAAGGTCAGCGCCGTCGGCGTGGGAATGCGCTCCAATGCGGGAATCGCCGCGACCATGTTCCAGACGCTCGCCGACCGCGGCATCAACATCCTCGCCATCACCACCTCGGAGATCAAGGTGTCGGTGCTGATCGCCGAGGAATATACCGAGCTCGCGGTGAGGGTGCTTCACACCGCCTACGGGCTCGACGATTTGGGAGAGGGGGAATGAGCGAGAGCGTCGGCCACGAGCGCCTCGCGCGCCTGATGAAGCGGGGCACCGACTTCCTCGGCTGCGAGGTGGCGATCCTCGGCGGGGCGATGAGCTGGATCTCCGAGCGGAACCTCGTTTCCGCCCTTTCCAATGCGGGCGCCTTCGGAGTGATCGCGTGCGGCGCCATGACCCCGGACCTGCTCGATACGGAGATTGCCGAGACGAAGGCGCGGACGAGCAAGCCCTTCGGCGTCAACCTCATCACCATGCACCCGCAGCTTTCCGAGCTGATCGACGTCTGCGCGCGGCACGAAGTCAGCCACGTCGTCCTCGCCGGCGGGCTGCCTCCGCCCGGCTCGATCGACCGGATCAAGGGCAATGGCGCCAAGCTGATCTGCTTCGCCCCGGCGCTGGCGCTGGCGAAGAAGCTGGTGCGCTCCGGAGTCGACGCCCTGGTGATCGAGGGGATGGAGGCCGGCGGACATATCGGCCCGGTCTCGACCTCGGTCCTCGCCCAGGAGATACTGCCGCCGCTCGCGGCCGACATCCCGATCTTCGTCGCCGGCGGGATCGGCCATGGCGGGCTGATCGCCGGCTATCTGGAGATGGGGGCGGTGGGGTGCCAGCTCGGCACCCGCTTCGTCTGCGCGACCGAATGCATCGCCCATCCCAATTTCAAGAAGGCCTTCATCCGGGCCTCGGCCCGCGACGCCGTCACCAGCGTCCAGATCGATCCGCGGCTGCCGGTCATTCCCGTCCGCGCCCTAAAGAATCGCGAGATGGAGAGCTTCGCCGCCAAGCAGCGCGAGGTCGCCGACCTGCTCGACAGGGGTGAGGTAGAGATGATGGAGGCCCAGCTCCAGATCGAGCATTATTGGGCCGGAGCCCTGCGCCGGGCTGTGATCGAGGGCGACGTCGAGACGGGCTCGGTGATGGCCGGCCAGTCGGTGGGCATGGTGAAGGAGGAGGCGCCGGTCGCGGCGATCCTGAAGCAGCTCGTCGACGAAGCGGCGCAGGCTCTGGAGAGAAGGTCGGCCTGACCCGTCATCCCGGCGAAGGCCGGGATCCATGAACGCGGGCGTTCGTGATTATTCTCAGGTGGCCGCGTTCATGGATCCCGGCCTCCGCTCGAATGACGGAGAGGGGGTCGCGGAGCGCTGTCATGCGGCGCGGGCCGGCATCCATGAACATCGGCGTATGCGCTTTTTGGGTGGCGCATTGGACCGTCTAGACTCCAGAGAATGGAGCGCGATCCCTGCGTCTACATCCTCGCCAGCCGGCGGCATGGGACGCTCTACACCGGCGTGACCTCCAACCTGTTCCAGCGGCTCTGGCAGCATCGCAGCGGCATCACGAAGGGGTTCGTCGGCCGCTACGCCGTGTGGCGGCTGGTGTGGTTCGAGATGCATGGCGACATGGACTCGGCGATCACGAGCGAAAAGCGGATCAAGGAGTGGCAGCGGGCCTGGAAGGTGCGGCTGATCGAGGCAGAGAATCCGGAGTGGCGGGACCTTGCGATTGGCTTCGGGTTCGAGCCGATCGCGAGCGACGAAGGCAGCGGGGCGTCATCCCGGCGAAGGCCGGGATCCATGAACACTGACGCGGTTGATAACCCCGAGCATTGATGTTCATGGATTCCGGCCTTCGCCGGAATGGCGGCGTTCGGCGGGATGACGAGGCGAAGCCTTCCTGCTACCGCTCCGCCATGCCCGCCCAGTCCGCCGCTTCAGCCCGCGAGATATTGACCGGGCTGCACGACGTGATGGCGTCGCGGGCGAGCGCCCAGGCCAAGCTCAACAAGGTCGTGAAGATCATCGCCGAGGCGATGGCGAGCGAGGTCTGCTCCATCTATCTGCTTCGCGACGGGGTGCTGGAGCTGTTCGCCACGGTCGGGCTGAACCAGAGCGCGGTCCACGTCACCAGGCTGGCACTGGGCGAGGGGCTGGTGGGCACGATCGCCAAGGACGTCTCGATCCTCAACCTGGCCGAGGCGCCGAGCCATCCCGAATTCGCCTACCGCCCGGAGACCGGCGAGGAGCTGTTCCACAGCTTCGCCGGAGTGCCGATCATCCGCCGCGAGCGGGCGATCGGGGTGCTCGCGGTCCAGCATGCCGAGGCGCGCGCCTATGACGCCCTCGAGATCGAGGCGCTGCAGACGGTGGCGATGGTGCTGGCCGAGCTGATCGCCAATGCCGGGCTGGCCGACAAGGCGGCCGCGACGGGGACGACGGCCCGGGAGGAGGGGCCGGAGCGGCTCGACGGGCTGAAGCTGGTCGCCGGAATGGCGCGGGGGCAGGCGGTCTACCACCAGCCGCGGATCCTGATCGAGCATACCGTCGCCGAGGACGTCGAGGCCGAGCGCCACCGCGTCTATTCCGCCTTCCGCAAGATGCGCGAGCAGATCGACAACATGACCAACCTCGCCGAGTTCGGGACGGCGGGCGAGCATCAGGAGGTGCTCGAGACCTACAAGATGTTCGCCTATGACGAGGGCTGGTCGCGGCGGATCAACGAGGCGATCGATTCCGGCCTCACCGCCGAGGCGGCTATCGAGCGCGTCCGGCAGCGCATGCAGATGCGGATGCGCGAGATCGACGACAGCCTGCTCCAGGACCGGATGCACGACCTCGACGATCTGTCGAACCGGCTGCTCCGGATCGTCGCCGGCCAGCTCGGCACCGCCGCCCAGATGGGGCTTCCGCACGATGCGATCCTGATCGCCCGCAATCTCGGCCCGGCGGAGCTGCTCGAATATGACCGGCGCAAGCTGAAGGGCGTGATCCTCGAGGAAGGATCGCTGACGGCGCACGTCACCATCGTCGCCAGGGCGATGGGCGTGCCGATGCTCGGCCGGGTGCGCAACGTCCGCCAGGCGATCGGCGAAGGCGACGAGTTGCTGCTCGACGGCGATGCCGGGGTTGCCTTCGTCAGGCCGACCGGGGCGGTCGAGGAGGCGTTCAAGGCCAAGTTCCTGATCACCAAGAAGCGCCGGGCCGAATTCGCCGCGCTTCGCGACCTGCCGCCGGTGACGAAGGACGGCCTGCGGGTCGCCGTCATGGTCAATGCCGGGCTTCGCGACGACGTCGCCGCGCTGGAGATGATGGGCGCGGACGGCATCGGGCTGTTCCGGACCGAGTTCCAGTTCCTCGTCTCGGCGACCCTGCCGAGCCGGGAGAGCCAGCAGCGGCTCTACAAGGCGGTGCTCGACGCGGCGGGCGACAAGCCTGTCATCTTCCGGACGGTCGACGTCGGCGGCGACAAGGCCTTGCCCTATATCGACATGGGCGATGGCGGCCTCGAGGAGAATCCGGCGATGGGCTGGCGCGCGCTTCGCCTGGCCCTCGACCGCGACGGGCTGATGAAGGCGCAGGCGCGGGCCCTGCTCGGCGCCGCCGCCGGCCGCGATCTCAACGTCATGTTCCCGATGGTCTCGGAGCCCTGGGAATATGACGAGGCGCGGGCGCTGGTCGAGCAGCAGCGCGAATGGCTGGCCCAGCACAAGAAGCGGCTTCCGGCCAGCATCCGCTACGGCGCCATGCTCGAGGTGCCCGCCTTGGCCGAGACTCTCGACATCCTGCTGCCCAAGGTCGACTTCCTGTCGATCGGAACCAACGACCTCACCCAGTTCCTCTTCGCGGCCGACCGCGCCCACCCAAAGCTCGCCGAGCGCTACGACTGGCTGAGCCCGTCAATCCTCCGCTTCCTGAGGCGGATCGTGCGCGAGGCGGACTCGGCGGGCGTCCCGGTGGGGGTCTGCGGCGAGATGGGAGGCCGGACGCTGGAGGCGATGGCGCTGATCGGGATCGGCCTCACCCGCTTCTCGATCACCCCGGCGGCGGTCGGCCCGGTCAAGGCGATGATCAGGTCGCTCGACCGGGCGGCGTTGCTGCCGGTGATGGCGGAGATGCTGGATCGGCCGCCGGCGGATCTGCGGGGCGCGCTGGCGGAGTGGGCGGAGGCGCAGGGGGTGCAGGTCTAGGCCGTCATCCCGGCCTTAGCCGGAATGACGGGAGGCTTTCGCCGGAATGACGGGGGAGGCGCTACCAGACGTGCCGCACTCCGGTTGACTTTGCCCATGCTCCCCGGCTCTATGGATTTAATCCATATTGGGAGGGATGCGGGCGACGATGGCGGAAGCGGACCAGGATCAGTTGCTGGACCAGTCGGTCGGCGAGCGGCTTCGAGTCGCTCGCGAGGCCAAGGGACTGAGCCTCGACGACGTCGCCCGCCAGACTCGAATCCCGGTCCGCCACCTCGAGCATATCGAGCGGGAGGAGTGGGACGCGCTCCCGGCCATCACCTACAGCGTCGGCTTCGCCCGCTCCTACGCCAACGTGGTCGAGCTCGACGGCGCCCAGATCGGCGCCGAGGTGCGGGCGCAGCTCGGCGGCGCCCGGCCCGGCAATGCGGCGGCGGCGCCCTTCTATGAGCCGGCGGACCCGGCGCGGGTGCCGCCGCGCTCCCTCGCCATCGCCGCGGCCGTGCTCGCCGTGCTTCTCGTCATCGGCTATCTGGTCTGGCGAAGCAGCGCGGTCGACGACGGCAGCCCGGCCGATGTCGCCATCACCCAGGCCGAGGAGCCGGCGGTGGCCAACCAGGCGGCTCCGCGCCCGGCCCAGCCGGCCGCGCCCGCGCCGCCGCCGGCCAACGGCCCGGTCGTGCTGGCCGCGACGGAGGATGTCTGGCTGCGCATCGACCAGGCCGGCGGCGGAGCGCCGCTCTACATGGGCATATTGAAGGCCGGGCAGACCTATCAGGTGCCGGCGGGGGCGCAGTCGCCGCGAATCCGCACGGCGCGGGCGAACGTGCTCCGGGTCAGCGTCGGTGGAGTGCAGGTGCCGCCGCTCGGCCCGCCGGAGACGACCATCTCCAACGTCAGCCTTACGGCCGCCGATCTGGCCGCGCGCGCCCAGGGCGGCGGCGCCGCGCCGGCCGCCCCGCCCGCCGCGACACCGTAATATTTCACTCTTCTACGCCGGGCCCAAGCCGGTTAGGATGCCGGCGGGACCGTAAGGGCGGGGGATTGTGATGCGTTTTCATGTTGTTGCGATGCTACTCATGGCGAGTGCGGCGGTGCCGGCCGCCGCCCAGCGCGGCGAAAGCCCCGAACGGCGGATCGAGCGGCTCGAGCAGCAGCTTCGCGCCGTCCAGCGCCGGGTCTTCCCGAACGGCGCCGAGATCGCGCCGGAGATCGACCGCGAGCCGCCGCCCGGCACGCAGGCCGGAGTGCCGGCGTCGAGCGCCGTCGCCGATCTCACCGCGCGGGTCGATTCTCTGGAGGCGCAGCTTCGCGAGCTCACCGGCCAGGTCGAGCAGAACGGCAACCGGCTGCGCCAGATTGAGGACGGGCTGACCCGCTTCCGCGACAGCGCGAGCGGCCGGCTCGACGCGCTGGAGCGCGGCGCGGCGCCGGCCGAGACCGGCCGCCCGGCGGCCACCACCACCTCCTCCTCCTCGCAGCAGCCGCGGGGCGCCGCGGCCGAGACCGAGGAAGAAGAAGAGCCTGCCGCCCGTCCGGCCGCTCCCGCTTCGACCGACGCCGCCGCCGAGGAAGCCTATAATGCCGGCTTCCGGCTGTGGGAGGCGAAGCGCTACACGGAGGCGCAGAAGGCGCTCGAGGCCGCCGCGAAGCGCTACCCGAAGAGCAAATGGGCGAGCTGGGCCTCGAACCTCGCCGGCCGCGCCTATCTCGACGCCGGCAAGCCCGCCACCGCCGCCAAGGCGTTCCTCGCCAATTACCAGTCCAATCCCAAGGGGGACCGCGCCGCCGACAGCCTCTATTTCCTTGGTCAGGCGCTGGTCAGCCTCGACAAGCCCGCCGACGCCTGCAAGGCCTATGACGAGCTTCAGGACGTCTACGGAGCGACCATGCGCGACTGGCTGAAGCAGCGGCTGCCGGCGGCCCGGACTCAGGCGAAGTGCCGCTGAAGGTCCTCCCCGTCGGAGACGGGGAGGGGGACCACCCGAAGGGTGGTGGAGGGGTAGCGGGTGAAGGCCTTGGCGTCTCGCGCCCGATCCGCTGAGTCATCGACAATTGCCCCTCCACCATGCTTCGCATGGCCCCCTCCCCACCGTTTCGCGGCAGGGAGGATCAGGTGCCCCGCCGCTCGATCTCGTCGGCGCGCGCGTCGTAATCGTCGGCCATGCGGTTCAGCGTCGCCACCACGTCGGGGGTGACGATTCCTCGGGCAAGTCGGCGGCAGCGGCGGGCCTGCTCCCTCAGGAAGGCGGCGTCATCGCTCATGCGGCATTTAGCGAAAAAACCGTTGCCGGCGTTCCGGTTCGAGCGACGGAGGGTTCCTCACGGCGGACCTTGCGCAACCGATACGGTTCGCTCCCCGGCCGCAGGACATCACAGTCTCGTCCAGACACGATTGAAACACTTCTCCCCTGTGCGCGACATCGGGTGGAGATGCGGCTGCCACAAAAGCCCTCCAGCCGCATGGCCGGTTCGCCGGCGGCCCGGCCTTTCGCCGGTATCGCGCATGAGAAACAACAGGGGTGAGGTCATGAGAATGAAGATGGTCTTGGCGGGAGCGAGCATGATCGCGTTGGGCGCCGGAGCGGCGGCGTTCGGCCAGGGACGCGGCGGCGGCGCCGGGCCGGCGGTCTACTGGATGAGCGCCGATACGTCGTCGGGCCTTGCTGCCATGGCGAGCGGCCGCTCCTCCCATGTCCGGACGCTCACGCTCCAGCTAGGAAGCCCGCGCCGGGCGGCGGGCGCGCCGCAGGCCGAGCATCTCCCGCCGGCGGGCCTTCAGGCGGGGCAGAGCCTGCCGCTCCTTACACCGCAAGCCGCGCCGCGCCCCACCGTCCCGGCCCAGCCCTGGGGCCAGATGGAGCGGCCGCGCGGCCGGATGCTGATCTACTGGGGCTGCGGCGAGCGCGTCCGGCCGGGCCAGCCCGCGGTGATCGACTTCGCCTCGATGGCGGCCGGCAGGATGCCGCCCGCTTTCGCCAACATGGCGCTGAAGCCGATGACTCCGCCGTCGGCGGCGACCTCCGCCACCTACGGCGAGTGGCCGAACGAGCGTTCGCAGGCTCGGGTGCCGGCCGGCGGGTCGCTGCTCGGGGAGCATGTCGTCCGGGGCAATTATTCGCCCGAGATCCGATTCTCGCTCGGCGCCGGACAGGATTTCCTGGCGCCGGTCACCCTCACCTCGAACAGCGCCGGCCCGTCCGGCGCGATCCCGCTGGTCTGGCGGCCCGTCCCCGGCGCCCGCGCCTGGTTCGGCTCGATCATGGGCGCGGCGCAGAATGGCGACTTCGTCATCTGGACCTCGTCCGAGACCCAGGCGGCGATGATGGCGTTCGATTATGTCGCCGAGGCCGATATCGCGCGGCTGGTGCAGAGCCGGGTGCTGATGCCGGCGACGGCGGACCGCTGCACCGTGCCGGCGGAGGTCGCCCGGGCGGCTCCGCAATCGATGCTGAGCCTCATCGCCTTCGGCGGCGAGAGCAATTTCGCCCAGCCGAGGCCCGCCGGCGCGGCGCGCGCGTGGCGGCCGGAATGGACGGTGAAGCTCAGGGCCAAATCGACCCATATGGGCATGCTCGGGATGAACATGCCGGGCATGGGCGATGACGGCGACGAGGAGGCCGGGGAAGCGCAGGAGCGGCCCCGGACGAAGAAGGAGAAGCTCCGGCGCGGGCTGGGCAAGATCCTGGGGCAATGACCCCCTGATCCTCCCCGCGGCGCAGCCGAGGGGAGGGGGACCACACGCAGTGTGGTGGAGGGGTAGCTGGCAGAAGCCTGTGTCAATTACCCCTCCACCAGGCTCCGCCTGGTCCCCTCCCCATCTCGATGGGGAGGATTTTCTAGAAGAACAGTTTCCGGATGCTGAGCCGGACCGACCGGCCGAGCGGATCGAGATAGCCGGGCTGGTAGCTGAGCGGCACCGTCCCCAGCCGGTCGCGAACCTGCTGGCGGGCGTCGAACAGATTGTCGATCGACAGGCTGACCCGCATGCCGCGCAGGAAGGGGCGCTCGCGGGCGAAGGATTGCATTCCGAGATCGGCGAACAGGCGCAGGTTCACGGTGGCGAAATCGTCGAAGAACAAATCGTCGCCAGTGCCTCCGCCGGGCAGGGCGCCCCCGAGCACCCGGGTCCCGCTCTGCCAGTTGGCGGTGAGGCGGGCGCCGAGGCCGTTCTTGAAGAGCCCGCCCTGAAACTCGAGCTCGTGACGCGGCCGGCCGCCGCGGCTTCCTCCGGCGGAGCCGTCGAGGAAGTCGAGCTCGGGAACGCCCGGGCGGATCAGCACCTCGTCGGTGAAATGCCAGGTATGGTAGAGGGCGAGCTGAAGCCGTCCGGCGCCGCCGCCCCGGCCGCCGCCGAAGCCGCCGCGCCCGCCCCCGCCGCGCCAGCCGCCCTCGCCGCGCGGCCCGCGCTCGCCGCCGGCGCCGCCTGGCGCGCCTTGACCCTCGGGCGGCTGGCCCTGGCCGGCGCCGGCCGGCGGCGCTCCGGGGGCGCCGGGGGCTCCCCCGGCGCCCTGTCCGCCGCGGCCGAAGCGGCCGCGGCCCTGGCCGGGCTGCGGCTGCGGGCCGATCGGCAGCGAGAGGTTGAATCCCCAGCGCAGCTCGGACCGCTCGGCGCGCGCGAAATTGACCGGCCGGGTGTCGATGAGCAGCAGCCGCCCGTCGGAATCGCGCTGGAAGCGCTCGGGGAAGGCCGCCTCGATCTCGGCGGTCGCCGCCGGGAAACCGGAGATGGCGTTGACGATCCGGGTGGAGGTGTAGTTGGCGGTGAGCGACAGGTCCTTGTCCTCGAGCGGCCGAACGGTGGCGCCCAGCTTCCAGACCCGCCGGTTGTCGGCGATCAGATTGGGGTTACCGCCGTCGACCCGGGTCACCTCCACCGTCTCGCCGCGGACGAAATCGAAGACCCGGACTCCCGGCGTCTGCTGAACCGGATCGCCGAGCTGCTGCATCGACGGCGCTCCGTCTTCGTCGGTCATCGACGCGATCAGGCTGACCTGGGAGATGGGCGACCAGTTGAGGCCGGCGCCCAGTGTTCGCAGCGTGCCGAAGTCCGAGAGATGTTCGACCTCCGCGTTCAGATTGGCGGAGAGGTTGCCCAGCGCCGTCAGCACCGCTCGGCGGCGGCTGGCGATCGGAATGTCGACATTGACCTGCGCGTGCTCGCGGGTGCGGGAAAGCTCGCGCACGGTGAGGACGCCGCCGCGAAGCGACTGGCTGTTGAGGCCGCGGGCATCGAAGCCCGCGCGGGCCGCCGCCGTCACGCCGCCGCCGGGCAGGTTGAACAAAGGCCCGTTCATCAGCAGCTCGGCATTGCCGATCTGGCTGACCGACCGGGACCGGTCGGTTCCGGCATTGGTCTGGGTCTCGGATTCGCTGGCGCTGCGGTCGAGATTGCCGGTCAGGGTCCATTGCCATGGGGCGATGGCGCCGTTGACCGACAGTCCGATATGCCCGGCACGGGTGTCGCTCTCCCGCCGAAGGCCCGGGGGAGTCAGGCTCGGCCGGGGCAGGCCCAGGAAGGCAGTGCTCGAATTGACGTCGAAAGTGCCGTTGAGGGTCGCCGAGACCGTGTCGGAGACGGCGCGGTTGATGGTGCCGCTCAATTCGAACTGGTCGGTTCGCGGCAGCAGGGTACGGAAACGGCCGAGCTCGATCCCGTCCACGGGCTCGGCCTGGACGATGTCGCGCTCGCTCTCGAAGAGCGGATTGGCTCGGCGGAACTCGGCGCCGAGGTTTATCCGCCCGGCCTGGTTGATCTGGAGGTAATTGAGCTCGGCGCCGTAGCTTTCGCGGCCGCCGGCGGTGGCGAGGCCGCCCTGGACCTCGGCCGTGTAGGCGTCGAAGCGGCGCCTGAGGACGAAGTTCACCACCCTCTGGTCGGCGCGGTAGCCATATTTGAGCGCAACCTCCTCGGGCATGACGTCGATCCGGACGATCGCCTCGGGCGGGATGTCGCGAATCTCGCGGAAGCCCGAGATCCGGCGGCCGTTGAGGAGGATCACGGGTCCCCCCTCTCCGCGGCCCCGGCCGCTTCGGGTCTGCGGCGCGATCGCCTCCAGCAGTTCGGAAAGGCTGCCGGCGCCGAGCGCCCGGATCTCGCGGCGGTCGAATTGCACTTCGGGCTGGATGTCGCCGATGACCGCACCGCGCTGGCGCTGGCCGGTGACGACGATCGTCTCGCCATCTTCGTCCTCTTCGTCGAACTCGGCGTCGGGATCGGCGGGATCGACGGCCTGGGCCTCCGCCGCGGCTTCGGCCGGCTCCGCCGCCGGCGGGGCGGCGGCCGGGACGCCGGTTTCGGATGGCGGCGCTTCCTGGGCGAGGAGGGGAGAGGAGGCTGTTCCGGCGAGGAGGGCAAGGACGAGAGATTTGCGGACGGACACTCGATGACTACCTTTTTTGTTTTTGGAACCCTTTGGGGTTTAGGCAGGAGGTGGTCCAGATCGGCTGAACGCATTCTGTATCCGCTCGTATCCTCACGTTAAGGTCGGTGGATGGCCGCCCACCCGCCCCCGGATTCCGTCGCTCGCTTCCGCCTCGATCTCGAGACGGTGGCGGGGGCCGATCCGGCGCCGCTCGCGGTCGCCGTCTCCGGAGGGCCGGACAGCCTCGCGCTGCTGCTTCTCGCCCGGGCCGGCTTCCCTGGCAGGGTCAGCGCGGCCACCGTCGATCACGGCCTGCGCACGGAGAGCCGGACGGAGGCGGAGGCGGTCGCCAGCCTCTGCGGCGAGCTGGAAGTCCCTCACCGGATCCTCCCGGCGATCGTCCGATCCTCCGGCGCGGGCCTTCAGGCGGCGGCGCGCGATGCCCGCTATGCGGCCCTTGCGGCCTGGATGGACGAGCAGGGCCTCGGCCTCCTCCTCACCGCCCATCATGCCGACGATCAGGCGGAGACCTTGCTGATGCGGCTCAACCGGGGCTCGGGCGTGGCGGGGCTCGCCGGGGTGAGGGCCGCCGGCGGCGTGCCTGGGACGGGGGGCCGGCTGCGCCTCTGCCGTCCACTGCTCGGCTGGCGGCGAAGCGAGCTGCAGGCGGTCGTGGACGCCGCCGGCCTGGAGGCGGCGAAGGACCCGAGCAACGAGGACGAGGCGTTCGACCGCGCTCGGCTCCGGCTCCGGATGGCCGGAGCGCCGTGGCTCGATCCCGCCGCCATCGCCCGAAGCGCCGCCTTGCTGAGCGAGGCCGAGGCGGCGCTGGAATGGGTTGCCGGGCCGCTGTTCGCGGCGCGCACGGAGGAAGGATCGGGGGCGGTGAAGGTTCGTCCGCACGGCCTGCCGCCCGAGCTGCTCCGGCGCCTGGTGCTGCGCTGCCTGATCGGCGTGGCGCCCGGGGCGAAGCCGCGCGGGGAGGCGCTGGCGGCGTTCATCCAGCGGCTCGAGCAGGGCGGGACCGGCACTTTGTGCGGGGTCAAGGGGACGGGCGGCGAGACCTGGCGCTTCGAGCCGGCGCCGCCGCGTCGATCGTAGATCATACCCCCTCCTTCATTGCGAGCGAAGCGAAGCAATCCAGTGCCGCCTCCGACTCACTCTGGATTGCTTCGTCGCTTCGCTCCTCGCAATGACGGAGCAAGCAAAAGCGATCTCGCATTCTCCTTCGAGCCGCAGCCGCCGCCGAGATCGTCATCCCCGGCCCCCGCCCGGGATCCATGACGGGCGGATCGAGTCGGGCCGGTCCCGGGTTGTGGCTTCATGCCGCGTCCGTTTCTCCTCCTCGTGCCGCTCCTTCTCGCCGCCTGCGGCGGACCCGAGGAAGACGACCGGCCCCGCGCCAACAGCGTCGAGGAGCTGGAAAACCGGCTCGAGAAGCTCGCCGACCGGACCGTGGAGGAGATCGAGCCGGCGCCGCGTCTCGGCTTCCTGCGCAGGTCCGACATCGGTCCGGAGCTTCGCGCCAACCCCGCCTGCCGGCTTCACAGGGACCGCCGCCTCTATCTCGTCGTCAACGCGGCGGGGGCGGTGGCTCGGATCGACGGCCGGCGGGTCCCGCTCGCGGTTTCGGGGCCGGTCGGCCCCACCGGAGGCTTCTTCACCGCCCCCGGAGTGACGGTGAGCGTCGGGCGCACCGAGCCGACCGGTAACGACGCCGCCGAATATGGCATGGGCTGGCCCGCCCGGGCCACCGTCGGCGGCGACAAGGAGCGCCCGATCGAGAAGCAGGAAGCGACCTGGATCTGCGTCCGCTAGGCTGGCTCGCCGAGCAGCAGCGCCCGCATGTCGTCGTGCTGAACTCGTTTCAGCATCCAGTCCTCCGCCTCTCGGGCGATGATCAGCTGGACCCTGAAAACAGGTTCAGCAACCATTAGAGTCGATCCTATTCATATTGAAGCGTAGCCTGCGTTTCGCAGGTAGTTTGCGCATTCGTCAGGCGGGAAGGCGTCGAGCAGTGAGCCGATCCGCTTCCAGGTTGCGTCGACGGTTCGCTCGGCGGCTTTGCGCAGCA
>DASPJA010000025.1:0-36904 GCA_035628835.1 Allosphingosinicella sp. | reverse complement strand
TTTCGCCGCCGGGGTGCAGGCGAGGATCAACGGCTCCGCCTTGCTCGCGGGGGAGGATTTCACCTTCAACGGCTCGGCGGAAACCAACGCCAGCTATGTCGTCTACGGCGGCAAGGGGAAGGACACCTTGCTGGGCGGCCTCGGCAACGACATCTTCTTCTACGCGGAGGAGCGGTTCGCGAGCGGCGATACGGTGAACGGCGGCGCCGGCTATGACGGCATGTTCCTGAGGGGCAATTACACGATCGACTTCAACGCGCCGGGCTATACCGGCCTGTTCACCAACATCGAGAACCTCACCCTCACCTCGGCGACCGACGAGCGATACGCGCGCGGTGGCGGGACCGAGTTCGACTACAATCTGGTCCTCTCGAACGCGATCGTCGGGGCCGGCCAGGACCTGACCGTCAGCGGCGCTCTGCTCCAGCCGAACGAGACGATGGCGCTCGACGGCAGCCAGGAGACGGACGGGTTCCTCCGCCTCTTCGGAGGCGCGGCGGCGGACACCCTGAAGGGCGGCGCGCTCGCCGACCTGCTCCACGGCGCCGCGGGGGCCGACACGCTGAGGGGCGGCGGCGGGGCGGACGTCTTCCGCTACCAGGCGGTCACCGAATCCAACGGCCTGGGCCGCGACCACATAACCGACTTCACTCCAGGCACGGACGAGATCGACCTCGCAGCGATCGACTCCAACCGGTCGCTGGGGGGCGATCAGGCCTTCGCCTGGATCGGTTCGAGCCCATTCACCAGCCAGCCCGGCCAGCTTCGCGCCTTCCAGTCGGGCGCTCAGTGGATCGTCGAGGGCGACATCAACGGCGACGGCTTCGCCGACCTCATCATCGCCCTCACCCTGCAGGGCCCGACTCCGCTGGGAGCCGGGGACTTCGTCCTCTAGGCGCCCTTAATCCGGAGGAAACGGGGATCCGCGAACAGGGGCGGCGGCGGCGCCACGAAATGCGTTCGCATATTCCGGGGTCGAGGACCGGCGCAAGGCTGCCATGCTTTGTTCCTATTCCGGACCCTTATGCGGTTGCGGCGCCGTTCGAAATATGGCCCTCATGGGGATTAAGTCTTTCTTAATGTTATTTGACTCGTGCGCCGCATGGCCTAAACCTCCGCTCGGAGGGGGGCGACAATATCCGATTCGGATGAATAGCCTTGTCTCCCGATCGAGGGGGCAGATGTGGCGGTTCCGGCGGCTGGCGCCGGCGGCAATTCCACGAAACCTGGGTGACGGTGAACGCGCGACCGGGCGGCGCGGCACTCATTCCAATCCCCCTCGCAGCGGTGAAAGCGGCCTGAAGCGCCGGGAGGGGAAGTGCGGTGATCAAGACTTCCACGAGCCTGCAGCCGGACCGGCGGCTCGCGCCGCGCGGCGGCGGGGGCTCGGGGGGTCGCGGCGCGCGTTCAGCGGGTGAAGCCGAATTCCCGCATCAGCTCCTCTCGAGTATAGGTTTTCGGCGGGCCCGCCGGCCGCATGGTCGTCACATATTCATAGACGCCCGGCCGGACCTCCCGATACCAGGGCAGGTCGATCGGCGCGGCATTCTGGCGCAAATGTCCGAGATACTCGTCGAGCGAGGCGAAGGACCGTCCAAAGGAGGACGGCAGGCCGCTTATCCCGTCCCCGTCGCTGGTCGCCCGCTCCATTCCCGGTGTCTCCTTGCTGCCCCGAGCCCCGTCGGCGGCGCCCGCCGGCCGGTCCGCGCATCCCGCGGCGAGCCCGGCCAGGGCCAGCATCGCTTTGATTTCGCTGCGCATGCGCACCTCGTCCGGGGCCGGCAGGCGCCCGGCCGAGCTTCCACCATGTTCCATTTTTCGAGTTTTTGAAACCGCCCGAATCCGCGGTGAGGGGGAATTGATATGTCCAAGGCGTCCAAAGGTCTTTTCGCGAACGACCGCGGCGGCACTGAGACTTTCAACGGCGAACTCTATCTTCGCAGCCTGAGCGAGGTCTCCCCGCTGGTCAGCCCCCTCGTCCCCGACGAAGGCACCGCCCCCGATCCGGTCGTGGTCGTAAGTCCCGTCTCATCCTCCGAAGAGTCCGACTCCGTCGACCTGACCCTCGGCACCGGCGAAAAGCCGATGCCGTTCGGCCTGCCCGACATCACCGACGAGAAGATTCTCCGGCTGATGGCGCAGGACAGCGTCAACGGTCGACTCGGCCGGCTTCATGGAGAAGACGGTTCCGCCGCGACCGACTCCGCGGCCGTCACCGACGGGCCCATCGACGACGAGCCGGCGACCGTTCCGATCGCCGTCGGCGGCAGCGTGACCGGAATCATCGACGTCGCGGGAGACACGGACGACGTCGTCGTCAACCTGGTCGCCGGGCAGCGCTACATGATCTCGCTGATGGGCTCCGGCTCCGGCGCGCTCGCGGATTCGTTCCTCGAGGTGTTCGACCCCGGCATGGTCCTCGTCAACAGCGACGACGACGGCGGCGTCGGCCACGATTCGCTGATGACCATCACCGCGGCGACCACCGGCACCTATACGATCCGCGCTTCGGCCTTCGCCGATCCGGGCGATCCGGGCACCGGCCAATATACCGTCGACGTGCGCCAGATGGGCGTGGATTCCGTGCCCTCCACCGTGCCGTCGACGGCGACGATCGGGCAGGGGATCACCTTCGGCTTCCGCGAGACGGCAACCACGTCCGGCGGCGCCGATTCCGACATCTACAACGTCAACCTCGTCGCCGGACATTATTACGTGTTCAACGTCGCGGGCGGCATGGATCATAACAGCAATCCGAACGCGGTGGCGCCCGGAGAAATCGACACGATCATCGCCCTGCGCGGCCCCAACGGCTCGACGGCCGTCCTTTCCCAGAACGACGACATCAGCTTCCCGTCCGACAACAGCTCGTCGATCGGATTCTACGCCAGCGTCACCGGCACCTATTACCTCCAGGTCGTCGGTTATGCCCAGGGCGCGGTGCCGGGCCGAAACACCGGCGGCTACGTCATCGACTTCCACGAGGAGCCGCTCAGCAACGCCAGCCCGCTCGACGCGATCAACTGGGACAGGGCGGCGAACATCCCGACGGTGATGGTCGACGGAGTTCCGACGGCCTACATCTACTTCGCCGTCGCCGGCGAGAATTTCGGCGAGAACGCGCGGGCGGGAGACCCCACCCAGCCCGCGGGCGGCGGCAACGGCACGCTCGTCTCCTACGGCTGGGACGCGTACGAGAAGGCCCAGTTCATGGCCGCGATGCAGGAATATTCGAAGATCCTGGGCATCAACTACGTCGAGACCGCCAACTCGGCCGAGGCCACCTTCCGGGTCATCACCAATTCGTCGCTCGCCTACGGCGCCTATGCCTACCCGCAGGATCCGACCTACGGGACCCAGAAGGGCATCATGGTGTTCAACGTCGACAATCGCGGGTGGAATCTCGATTCCGCCGACCCCGCGGTCACCACCGACGGGCTCGGACGCGGCGGCTATGCCTGGTCGACCATCCTCCACGAGGCGGGCCACGCCCACGGCCTCTCGCACCCGCACGACAATGGCGGCGATTCCCCGAGAATGGCGGGAGTCACCGCGGCCCAGGGGTCGCTCGGAGTCTTCAACCTAAACCAGGGCGTCTATACCCAGATGTCCTACAATGGCGGGTGGCAGACGCACCCCGACGGCGGCCTTACGGGCGCCGCCAACAGCGACCCGGCCGGCTTCCGCTCCGACGCCGGCTGGCTGGCGACGCTGGGCGCGTTCGACATCGCCCAGCTGCAGATCCGCTACGGTGTGACGCCGGCCTATGCGACCGGCGACGACGTCTACACCATGCTCGACGTCAACGCGGAAGGCACCTACTGGGAGACCATCTACGACACCGGCGGCAACGACACGATCGCCTATAACGGCGTCCGCGGCGCCCAGATCGACCTCAACACCGCCACACTCGACTATTCGGTTACCGGCGGCGGCATCGTGTCGTTCGTCCACAACCTCCCGGGCGAAACCGCCGCCCAGGCGATCAAGGGCGGCTACACCATCGCCAACGGCGTGGTCATCGAGAACGCGACCGGCGGCACCGGCAACGACGTCCTGATCGGCAACGACACCGCCAACATGCTGACCGGCAATGACGGCAACGACGCCTTCCTCGGCCGCGGCGGCAACGACAGCGTGAGCGGCGGGGCCGGCACCGACACCGCCACCTATGACGGCGCCGCCGCGATCACCCAGACCGCCGCCGGCTGGTCGGTCACCACCGCCAGCGAAGGCACCGACTCGCTGGAGGATGTCGAGATCGTCAACGACGGCTCGGCGGGCATGGTCCGACTCGTCGGCAATGGCGGCTATGCCAGCATCCAGGCGGCGATCGACGCCTCCTCCGACGGCGACACGATCTACGTCGCCTCCGGCAGCTATGCGGAGAATGTGAACGTCAACAAGGACGTCACCATCCTCGGCCCGAACCAGGGCATCGCCGGCACCGGCGCGCGCGGCGCGGAGGCGATCATCGACGGCCAGGTCACCATCAGCGTGGCCGGAGTCACCATCGACGGAGTCGAGATCGCCGGCGCCGCCCCCGGCTCGCTCGGCGCCACGGGAGTCGAGATATTCGGCAACGATTTCGCCCTGACCAACTCCGTCCTCGACGGAAGCGGCGACACCGCCCTGATCGTCAGCGGCGTTACCGGTCTCGACATCTCGAACAATCTCGTCAGCGGCTATTCGATCGGCGCCTATGTCGCGGCCGGCGCTGCCGGCTCCATCCACGACAACCGCTTCCAGGGCGACGGCGGGCCGTTCACCGGGCTCGGCAACGGAGTCAATTCGGAAAGCTCGACCGTCGACATCGCCGACAACGTCTTTGACGGAATCTATGCGGGGTCGCTGAACATCTTCCCGTTCGGCCCGGACAGCGTCGACCTCAACGACTACATCACCGGCAACACGATCACCAACAGCGGCGCCGCCCGCCCGGTTCAGATCCAGCCGACCGACCTTACCCACAATATCGTTGGCACCGATTTCAACGAGGCGTTCAGCGGCGACAACGGAGTCGTCGGTCCGCTCGGCTTCGACGGCCGCGGCGGCGACGACAAGGCCTGGGGCGGCGAGCAGGGCGACAGCCTCGCCGGCGGAAGCGGCGACGACCAGCTGTTCGGCAAGGGCGGCGACGACAGGCTCGACGGCGGTGCCGGCAACGACGCCCTCGTCGGAGGCGCCGGGATCGACACGGTCGTCCTCGCCGACCCGACCTTCACCATCTCGCCCGCCGCCGATGCCGATCCGGAAACGCCGGACAACCAGCTCGGCTGGACCGTCACCACCGCCAGCGGAGGCGCCGATACGCTCGCGGGAATCGAGATCATCGACAGCGCCGCCCCGGGCAAGATCCTGCTCGTCGGCGCCGGCGGCTTCGCGACGATCCAGGCGGCGGTCGACGCGGCGAGCGACGGCGACACCGTCTTCGTCGCGCCCGGAACCTATGCCGAGCTGGTGACGGTCGCCAAGGACATCACCATCGCGGGCGTGAACGCGGGTATCCCCGGCACGAGCCCGCGCAACCCCGAGGCGATCGTCGACGGCG
Source organism: Allosphingosinicella sp. (assembly GCA_035628835.1). Classification (GTDB taxonomy): domain Bacteria; phylum Pseudomonadota; class Alphaproteobacteria; order Sphingomonadales; family Sphingomonadaceae; genus Allosphingosinicella. Next base: position 31,353 of record DASPJA010000025.1, on the reverse strand, counting down.
GCTTCTACATGCACGCGGCCGGCGCCACCCTCGACGGCCTCACCGTGCTCGGCGGCGGAGTGCTCGCCGGGAATCCGGCCGGAATCTATGTCGACGCGGACGACGTCACCCTCGCCAACCTCATCGTGCAGGGCGAGAACACGCCGCAGATGGCGGGCGTGCTGACGCCCTATAATGGCGGAGTTACCGGCCTCACGCTGAGCGACAGCAAGATCGCCGGCTGGGCGCAGGGCGCCTATTTCAATCCCACCACCGGCTTTTCGGCCACCGGCAACAGCTTCGACGGCAACGGCAACGCCATCCTCGGCGACGACTGGGACGACGCGACCCTTCTCTCGGGCAACAGCTTCACGAACAGCGTCGGATCGCACATCGGCTACGGAGCGCTCGACACCACCGACGATGTCGGCGCCTATTTCGGAAGCGGCAACACGTTCGGGGGCACCAACCGGCCGACCTCGATCTTCGGTTACGGCGACGGCACCGCGGCCGGCCAGACCGTCTACGGCACCGAGCTCAGCAACCTCATGCGCGGCGAAACGGCGGGCGAGAACTTCACCTTCCATGGCCGCGGCGGCAACGACCGGCTCGACGGCAATGGCGGCAACGACATTCTCCATGGCGATGCGGGCAATGACGACCTGCGCGGAGGGGCCGGCACCGACACCGCCGGCTACGCCAACGACCGGTCCGAATACACTTTGGGAGTCGTCACCGACGCCCAGGGCCGGGTGACCGGCTTCACCAGCGTCACCGACGACAATGCCGCCAACGGCGACGAAGGCACCGACAGCCTCGCCGGGATGGAGCGGATCCGGTTCGACGACATGCTGCTCGACCTCGCCCACCCGGTGCAGGCCTTCGATGCCGACGGCAATCTCGTCGGAACCTTCACGACCATCCAGGCGGCGGTCGACGCTTCGGCGGACGGCGGCACCATCCGCGTCGCCGCCGGCTCCTACAACGAGACCGTCAACGTCCATAAGGACGTCACCATCCTCGGCCCGAACGAGGGCGTGGCCGGAACCGGCGCGCGCAGCGCCGAGGCGATCGTCAACGGCGGCTTCTACATGAGCGCGGCCGGAGCGACCCTGGACGGGCTCACGATTCTCAACGGCGCCATGCCCGGCGGCAATTCGGCCGGCATCTTCGTGGCCGCCGACCACGTCACGCTCGCCAACCTGATCCTCGACGGCGACGGGACCGACCAGCGGGCGGGCGTCACCACCACCTACAATGGCGGAGTCACCGGGCTGGTGCTCAGCGGCAGCCTCGTCACCGGCTGGGACTGGGGCGCCTATTTCAATCCCACCACCCAGTTCACCGCGACCGGCAACAGCTTCGACGGCAACGGCAACGCCATCGTCGGCGACGACTGGGCGGCCGGCACCTACATCGACGGCAACAGCTTCACCGACAGCACCGGCTCGCACATCGGCTACGGCTCGTTCGACACGACCGAGGACATGCGGGTCTATTTCACCAATCCCGATACGTCCGAGGATGCGGAAGAGGAGGTCGGCAACAGCTTCGACCCGGACAGCCGGGCGGTCTCGATCTACGCTTATGGCGACGGCACCGCCGGCGGCCAGACGATCACCGGCACCGAAGAGTCCAACGCTATCATCGCCTCCGAGTTCGTGCCCGGATCCGGCACCAACTCGACCTTCATCGGCCTCGGCGGCGACGATTATTTCTACGGCGGCGCGTCCAACGACACCCTGAACGGCGGCGCGGGCGTGGATACGGCGGCCTATGACGGGCGCCGCGGCGACTATTCGGTGACGATGATCACCGGCGCCGGCGGCCGGGTCGTCGGCTTCGCCGCGGTTTCGGACAACGAGCCGAGCGACGGCAACGAAGGCCAGGATACGCTGATCAGCATCGAGCGCCTCGAGTTCGACGGCCGGACGCTGGATGCGACCCTTCCCGTCCAGCTGTTCGACCAGAACAACCAGCTGCTCGGCACCTTCACCACGATCCAGGCCGCGATCGACGGCGCTCAGGACAATTACACGATCCGCGTCGCCGCCGGCGTCTATGACGAGGATCTGGTGATCGACGTCGGGGTCCGCATCCTCGGCGCGCGGGTTACCGCCGTCACTGGCCGCGACGCCGCGGGCGGAGTGGGCGAGACGACGATCGTCGGCCATGCGAAAATCACCGCCGACGACAATGTGACACTGACCGGGCTTCGTTTCCTCAATGACGGCACCACCACCGGGGGCGGCCCGTCCAACCCGACGGTTCAGATCCTCACCGGCGGGGGCAGCCAGGGCCATCTGATCAGCAACTCGATCTTCTGGTCGACGGTGGTCGGGGGCGCCAACGGAGTCGACGATCGCGCCATCTCCGCGCCGCTCATCCCGGACGGCCAGATCACCCTGACCGGCAACCTCATCTCCGGTTCCTCCCAGGGGCTGTTCTCCACCGCTTCCTGGGGCCGGGGACTCTGGATGGACGGCGGGGGCGTTTCCCTCTCGGCGTCGGGTAATATCGTCGAATGGACTCGCAGCGGCCTGGTGCTCGACGGCACCGGCGGCTCGGTCTACTTCGTCTCCGGCAACACCTTGCGCAACCTCGGTACCGCCTTCTCGATCGGCACCACCGAAAATGGGTTTGTCGAGACCGGGAACACCTTCCGCAACGTCGGCGACGAATATAATTTCCGGAACCTGTCCGAGGACGTCACTTTCGACGCGGGCCTGTCGGACAATAGCGTGCAGACCGTCGGGACGTCCAACGACACCATCGTCATCCTCGGCGGCTCCGGCAACGACACCCTGACCGGAACTTCGGGCGCCGACCATATCGACGCCAACAACCGGCCCGGCAACCTGACCGTGGCCGATACCGACACCCTGAACGGCGGCGGCGGCAACGATGCCCTGTTCGGCCGCTTCGGCGACGACATCCTGAACGGCGGCACCGGGGAGGACAATCTCGACGGCGGCGACGGCAACGACACTCTGAACGGCAATGACGACAACGACACGCTCGGCGGCGGCGCGGGGGACGATATCCTGAACGGCGGCGCGGGCGACGATAGTCTCGACGGCGGCACCGGCACCGATACGGCCGTGGTCGGCTCGGGCGCCGTCTACACCCCGACCGGCACGGGCTGGACGGTGACCTCCTCGGACGGCACCGACAGCTTGACCAACGTCGAGATCGTCGACAGCGGCCCCGGGCCCAACGTCCTGCTGGTCGGCTCCGGCGGCTTCGCCACCATCCAGGCGGCGGTCGACGCCGCTCAGGACGGCGACACCATCCTCGTCGCGGCGGGCACCTATGTCGAGCAGGTGGTCGTCGACGGGATCGACGATCTCACGATCAGGGCCGTCGACGGAGCGCAGGTGACGATCAAGGCCCCGGCCGATCTGGTCGAGACCGCCCGGTCGTCGAGCGACCGTGAGATCCACGCGGTGCTGACCGCCAAGGACAGCCTCAACCTCACCCTCCAGAACATCGACATAGACGGGGACGGCCGCGGCAATACGGTCGACGAGGGCAGCGGCGCCGGCCAGGCCAATTTCTACGGCGTCTTCTACCGCAACAGCTCGGGAAGCCTGCTCGACGTCGACATCACCGGCGTCCGCGATCCCTATCCGGGCGGCACCGCCGCCGGCGGCCAGCCTCTGGTCAGCGGAGTGCAGCGCGGGACGGCCCTGGTCGTCGATAACGACGCCCTGCTCGCCTTCACCATGCTCCGTGGCTCGATCAGCGATTTCCAGAAGAACGCGACCTCGTTCAACTTCGCCAATCTCAACATTGCCGGAGTCACGATCACCGGCGGCGGCGCCCAGACCGTGATGGCCCAGAACGGCATCCAGGTCGGCAACTCGACCGGATCGATCACGGCCAACACCATCACCGGCATCGGCTATGCCGGACCGTCCAACGTCTATTCGGGCGCGATCCTGGCATTCGGCAACACCAATCTCGACATTGCCGGCAATGCCATCACCGGCGCCAATATCGACGATAGCGCCGCGAAGGTGGTCGGCATCTTCGTGTTCGACAACGGCGCTCCGAGCAGCGGCGGCGCGATCGTCGGCAACAGCATCAGCCATGTCGACGAAGGCATCGATGTCACCGGCGAAATCACGCCCAACGGAATCCAGATCGCGAACAACGACGTCACCAATATCGACGGCACCGACAACGATCCCATCGGGGTCTATTTCGAGCCCGACCCGGACTTCGCCACGGCCCACGACGTCGACGGCACCTCCGGCGACGACGTCCTCGGAGGCGGCGCCGGCAATGACAGCCTGTCAGGCCTCGACGGCGACGACGTCCTGACCGGCGAAGGCGGCGACGACACGCTCGACGGCGGCAGCCATGACGACATGGCGGTCTATCACGGCCCGCGCAGCGGCTATGCCGTGTCGGCGGTGACCGACTCCAGCGGCCGGGCGATCGGCTTCAGCGCCGTCAGCGACACCGATTCCGGCAATGGCGACGAGGGTTCGGACACGCTCATCGACGTCGAGCGGCTCCAGTTCGGGGATTTGGTCCTCGACGTGGCGGACCCCGTCCAGCTGTTCGACGGCGGCGGCGAGATCGTCGGCACCTTCGAGACCATCCAGGCGGCGGTCGACGCCGCGGGCGCCGGCTACACGATCCGGGTGGCGGCGGGGACCTATGCGGAGACGGTGACGGTCGACGAGGACGTCACCATCCTCGGCCCCAATGCGGGCGTCGCCGGATCCGGCACGCGCTCGAACGAAGCGGTCATCGACGGCGGCGTCTACATGCACGCGGCCGGCGCCACGCTCGACGGCCTGACCATTCTCGGCGGCGGGAGCCTGGCCGGCAACCCGGCCGGAATCTACGTCGATGCCGACAACGTCACTCTGACCAATCTCGTCGTCCAGGGCGACGGCACCGCCGGCACCGGAATCGTCACCCCCTATAACGGCGGAGTCACCGGCCTTACGCTGAGCAACAGCCGGATCGACGACTGGAGCAACGGCACCTACTTCAATCCGACCACCGGCTTCACCGCGAGCGGCAACAGCTTCGACGGCAACGGCGTCGCCCTCACCGGCGACGACTGGGAGGACGGTACCTCCATCTCCGGCAACAGCTTCACCAACAGCGGCTTCGGCCATGTCGGCTATGGCGCGCTCGATGCCGTCGACGACGTCGGCGCCTATTTCGGCGAGGGCAACAGCTTCGACGCCTCCGGCGGGCGAATCGGCATCTTCGCCTACGGGACGGGCCAGGACATCACCGGCACCGCCTTCGGCGACTATATGGCCGACACCGTCGCCGGCAGCGGCGGCACCTTCCACGGCGAAGGCGGCAACGACTATATCGACGCCGGTTCCGGCGACGACACGCTCGAGGGCGGCGCCGGCGACGACATCCTCGCCGGCGGCAGCGGCACCGACCGGGCGGTCTTCGCCGATGCGGTGACCCTGGGCGACATCGAGGCGGTCGCGGATGCCGATCCCGAGACCGCGGGCAACCAGCCCGGCTGGACGGTAACCACCAGCGAAGGCACGGACTATCTCACCGGTATCGAGATCATCGACGGCGACGGCGCCAATATCCTGTTCGTCGGCGCCGGCGGGTTCACGACCATCCAGGCGGCGGTCGACGCGGCGGATGACGGGGATATCATCCTCGTCGCGGCCGGCGCCTATGTCGAGCAGGTCGTCGTCGACAATCTCGACAATCTGACGATCCGCGCCCTGGACGGCGCGCAGGTGACGATCCAGGCCCCGGCCGACGTCGTCGAGACGGCCCGCTCATCGAGCGACCGCGAGATCCACGCCGTCTTCACCGTGAAGGATTCGGCCAACGTCCTCCTCGAGAATATCGACGTGGACGGCCGCGGCGCCGGCAATACGGTCGACGAGGGGGGAGGCGCCGGCATCGCCAATTATTACGGCGTCTATTACCGCAATTCGTCGGGCGGCCTCGAGAATGTCGACATCACCGGCGTTCGCGATCCCTATCCGGGCGGCACCACGCCCGGCGGGCAGCCGAACGTCGACGGAGTGCAGCGCGGGGTCGCTGTCGTCGTCGACAACGACACGCTCCTGGCCTTCGCCATGCACGGCGGCACGATCAGCGATTTCCAGAAGCAGGCCGGCACCTTCGTTCGCGCCGATCTCGACATCAGCGGAGTGACCGTGATCGGCGGCGGCGCCCAGCCGGTGATCGCCCAGAACGGCTTCTCGATCAACCAGTCGACCGGCACCGTCACCGGCAACACCCTCACCGGCATCGGCTATGCCGGACCGGCCGCGGCCTATTCGGGCGTGATCCTGGCCTCGAGCAACACCGATCTCGTCATCACCGACAACGTCATCGGCGGAAGCAATGGCGACGATGCGGCGGCGAAGGTCGTCGGCATCTGGGTCTACCAGAGCGGCCCGGCCAATAGCGGCGGCGAGATCAGCGGCAACGCCATCTCGCACACCGACGTCGGAATCGCGGTGGACGACGCGATCACGCCCAACCCCCTCCTGATCGAGGACAACAGCGTCACCAGCCCGGACCTGACCGATCCGTTCTCGGCCGGGGTCCGCTTCGAGCCGATGCCGATCGCGACGGCCACCGCCTTCGACATCGACGGCACCGCGATGCACGACGTGCTTTCGGGCAATGCCGGCAACGACGTCCTGACCGCCCTGGGCGGCGACGACAGCCTGCGCGGCAATGGCGGCGACGACACGCTCGACGGCGGCGCCGGCACCGACACGGCCACCTATGCGGGCTCGGCGACCGTCGTCCAGAACGGCAGCGGCTGGACGGTCACCGACGCAGGAGGCACCGACAGCCTGACCAACATCGAGATCGTCGACGACGGCGCCGCCGGAGTGACCCGTCTCGTCGGGAATAACGGCTATGCGACGCTTCAGGCGGCGATCGACGCTTCCTCGGCGGGCGACATCATCATCCTCGCGTCCGGCACCTATGTCGGCGATGTCAACGTCAACAAGGACGTCACCATCCTCGGCCCGAACCACGGCATTGCCGGCACCGGCACGCGCGGGGACGAAGCGGTGATCGACGGCCAGCTCGCCATCAACGCCGCCGGGGTGACGATCGACGGAGTCAAGATCATCGGCGATGCGCCGGGCTCCACGCCTCCCAACGATGTCGCCGTCGATGTGATGGCGAACGACTTCACTCTCACCAACTCGGTGCTCGAAGGGAGCGGCGATTCCGCCGTCTACCTCACCCAGGTGTTCGGTCTCGATGTCTCCAACAACCTGATCGGCGGCTATTCGAACGGGGTCTATATCTTCAGCGGCAACGCCACCGGCTCGGTCCGCGGCAACGTCTTCCAGGGCGACGGCGGGCCCGCCACCGGGCTGTTGAGCGGAGTCTTCTCGCAATCGACACACGTCCTGATCGAAGACAATATCTTCGACGGCATCCACGGGAATTCGCTCATCCTCTTCCCGCATGGCGTGACCGGAACGGTCGACCTCGAAGACTATGTCTCCGGCAACACGATCACCGACAGCGGCGTGCCGCATCCCGTCGAGATCGTGCCCGGCCCGGTCTCGAGCATCCTCGGCACCGACCACGCCGAGGAGTTCGTCGGCCAGGAGATGGCCATGCTCGGAGTCACCGGCCCCTGGTCGTTCGACGGCCGCGGCGGCGACGACCTGATCACCGGCGGCGAGGACGTCGACACCTTCGCCGGCGGTTCGGGCAGCGACCAGCTGCTGGGCTTCGGCGGCGACGACCTGCTCACCGGCGGCGGCGACGACGATTCCCTGGGCGGCGGCGACGGCTTCGACACCGCGACTTATGCGGGCCCGGTTTCCGACTACACCATCACCGTGACGACCGATTCGCAGGGCCGGGTCACCGGCTACAGCGCCGTGGCCGACAACGTTCCGGCCGGCGGCGACGAAGGCAGCGACACCCTGAGCAGCATCGAGAAGCTGTCCTTCGGCGACTCGAGCATCGACCTCGCCGATCCGGTCCAGCTGTTCGACGCGGACGGCGATATCGTCGGCACCTTCGGCACCATCCAGGCGGCGATCGACGCGGCTTCGGACGATTACACGATCCGGGTCGCGGCCGGCACCTATGACGAGGATCTCACGATCGACGTCGGCGTGACCATCCTCGGCGCCGGGGCGGGCGAGGCCGTGGCCGGACGCGACTCCGCGGGCGGCACGGGCGAGACCAACATCGTCGGTCACGCGCATGTGACGGCGAGCGACAACGTCACCCTCGACGGCCTGCGCTTCCTCAACGACGGCACCACCACCGGGGGCGGCTCGGCCAATCCGGCGCTTCAGTTCCTGACCGGCGGCGGCGCTACCGGGCACCTCGTCACCAACTCGATCTTCTGGTCGACGGTGGTGGGCGGCGCCAACGGCGTCGACGACCGGGCCATTTCGACGGTGGCCATCGCCGACGGCCTGATCAGCATCACCGGCAACCTCATCTCCGGCGCCGCGCAGGGTCAGTTCGCCAACGCCTCCTGGGGCCGCGGCATCTGGTTCGACGGGGGCGGGGTGGACCTCGTCGTCACCGGCAACACGATCGAATGGTCGCGCACCGGCCTCAACCTCGACATGTCCGGCGATTCGACCGCGACCGTCTCGAACAACAGCTTCCGCGGGCTCGGCACCGCCATGGCGCTCGGCGTCGACGCCGCGGGCCTGACCGTCGCCGGCAATTCCGTCGAACGGGTCGGCACCGAATTCAGCTTCCGCAACCTCACCACCGGCGTGACCTTCGACGCCGGCGCCGCGATCGCGACCCTGGTCCCGGTCGGCGACCCGAACGACACGATCGTCATCCTCGGCGGCTCCGGCAATGACAGCTTCACCGGCACCGCCGGAGTCGACGCCATCGACGGCAACAACAGCCCGGCCGATTCGGGCGCCGCGGACAGCGACGTCCTGAACGGCCTCGGCGGCAACGACTTCCTGTTCGGCCGCGGCGGCAACGACACGCTCGACGGCGGCACCGGCGACGATGCCATGACCGGCGGCACCGGCGACGATATCTACGTCGTCGATTCGACCGGCGACTCGATCACCGAGGCCGCGGGCGAAGGCACGGACGAGGTCCGCACCAGCCTCGCCACCTACACCCTGGCGGCGGCGCTGGAGAACCTTACCGGCCTCGGCACCGTCGACCAGACGCTGAACGGCAATGGATCCGACAACGTCATCGACGGGGGCCTCGGCGCCGACGCGATGACCGGCGGCGCCGGCAACGACACCTATGTCGTCGACGATGGCGGCGACACGGTGACCGAGCTGGCGGGGGAGGGAACGGACGAGATCCGCACCAGCCTCGCCACCTACACGCTCGCGGCCCTCGCCAATGTCGAGAATCTGACCGGCACCAACGCGGCCGGCCAGACCCTGACCGGCAACACGTCCGCCAACGTCGTCACCGGCGCGGCCGGCGCCGACGTCATCGACGGCGGCAGCGGCGCCGACACGATGCGCGGCGGCGGCGGCAACGACCTTTATTTCGTCGACAACGCCTCCGACACGGTCGAGGAGAATGCCGGCGAGGGCACGGACGAGGTCCGCACCGGGCTCGCGCTCTACAGCCTGGCGGCGCGGCCCAACGTCGAGAACCTGACCGCGACGTCGAACGTGAACCACGATTTCCGCGGCAATAGCGGCGACAACGTCATCACCGGCGGGACCGGCAACGACCTGCTGCGACTCTATGACGGCGGCAACGACACCGTCCTCGCGGGCGACGGCCTCGACACCCTGTTCTTCGGCGCGACTCTGAGCGCGGCGGACGTGGTCAATGGCGGCGGCGGAGTCGACACCCTGGTGCTCCAGGGCAATTATGCCGGGGGCCTCACGCTCAGCCCCAACGTCACCCAGATCGAGAATATCTCGATCCTCGGCGGCAACAACACCGCTTTCGGCGAGCCCGGGACCAACCGCTACGATTACGTGCTCATCACGAACGACGTGAACTTCGCGCCGGGCGTGCAGGCGCGGATCAACGCGGCGGCCCTGCTGCCGGACGAGGATTTCACCTTCGACGGCTCGGCGGAGACCAACGCCAGCTTCGTCGTCTACGGCGGCAAGGGCGTCGACACCCTGATGGGCGGCTTCGGCAACGACATCTTCATCTACGCCGAGGAGCGTTTCGCTCCGGGCGACACGGTGAACGGCGGCCCGGGCGGCTATGACGGCATATTCTTCCGCGGCAACTACACGATCGACTTCAACGCCCCGGGCTATTTCGGGCTGATGACCAGCATCGAGAACATGACCCTGACCTCGATCACCGACGAGCGCTATGCGAGGGGCGGCGACGCCGCGGGCTTCGACTACAACATCACGCTCGCCGACAACCAACTCCTGGCCGGGGTGGAGCTCACCGTGTCGGGCGCGCTCCTCCAGGCCTACGAGACGATGATCGTCGACGGCAGCCTCGAGACGGACGGGACCTTCCGCCTCTTCGCCGGCAAATCGGACGATACTTTGAAGGGGGGCGCCAAGAACGACCTTCTTCTCGGAAATCTCGGCGCCGATATCCTCTCGGGCGGAGGCGGGACCGACATCTTCCGCTACGATTCGACGGCGGATTCCAACTCGGCCTCGCGCGACCAGATCCTCGACTTCACGCCGGGGACGGACAAGATCGATCTCAGCCGGATCGACGCGAGGACGAACCTGGCCGGCGACCAGGCCTTCACCTGGATCGGCTCGGGCGCCTTCACCGGCTCCGCCGGCCAGCTCCGGGCCGTCCAGCAGGGCGGCAACTGGATCCTCGAAGGCGACACCAATGGGGACGGAGTGGCCGATCTGGCGATCCAGCTGACTCTGCAGGGGCCGAACCCGCTCAGCGCGTCGGACTTCTTCCTCTAGGCCGCGACCCGGCGTGCGTCAGCGCGCCGGGAACCAGTTCTTGGCGGGATCCGCCGCCTCGGACTCGCCGGTCAGCCGGGCGACGACTTGGGAAAAGGTCCCCTCCACGGCGACCCGATGCTCGCCGAAATAGATGTCGGTGAACGGCCCCGAGGCCGTGCGCACGTGAGTCACCTTGTCCGGGTTGATCGCGACCTGGCCGGGTTCGCCCCCCTTCTTCATCACGATCAGCTTCACGATCCGGCCGCGCTCCGTATGTCCCGCGCCCCGGCTTAGCCTCATTGGGTTAACTACGGGTTTGTACGAGCTTGAAGGCGCGAGCGGCGGAGACGAACATTCCGGCGAGGGAATTCCCGGCGGCAACGCGCTTCCGGGCAGGGCAATGAGGGGTCAGCGTCATGACGATGTATGTCTACAGCACGGCCGGCGAACCGCGCGGCTTTCTGTTCGAAACCACCATCTTCGGCCTCGACGGAACGCCGCTCGGGCGGGTCGTGGGCTCCAGGGTGCACCGCTTCGACGGTTCCTATGCCGGCGAATGGTTCCACCAGATGGTCGTCGACCGTCCGACCGCTCGGCCGCGCTCGATCCCCGGCATCCCGACGCCGGCGCCGAGAGCGCCCGAATCCGTCTTCTGCTGGCGGCGCCCGGTGGCGGAATATGGCGCCTACGCCGATGCCTTCGACCGGCTGCTGGGCGTAGAGGAGCCGTTCCAGATCGCCGCCGAGTAGCCGGCCGGCCGGACCCTGAAAGGGCTTCAGGGCGAGGAAGAGGGTGACGAAGAGGGCCCGCACCTGCCATGCTGGCCGGCATGAGCCCGGTGCGCATCCTCCACGCCCACTCGACCTTCGGCCATGGCGGCAAGGAAGCCCGGGCGGTGCAGCTGATGAACGCCTTCGGCAGCGCCGCCGAGCATGAGGTGATCTCAGCGTCGCCTCGCGAGCTCGGCGCCCGCGACGCGCTCGCCCCGGCGGTGAAGGCCGATTTTCCAGCCGACGCGCCGCCTCTCGCCGGAATGCCGGGCCTGCCGCGCCTGTTCCGGCTGGCGCGCTACATGCGCCGCTTCGACCTCGTCCTCACCTACAATTGGGGCGCGTTCGACGCGGTGATGGCGCGCTATCTGTTCGCCAGGGGAATGAACCTTCCGCCGCTCATCCATCACGAGGACGGCTTCAACCAGGACGAGGCCGGCGAGCTGAAGACCCGGCGCAACCTCTATCGCCGGCTCGGCCTGGGCGCCGCTCACCGGCTGGTGGTGCCGTCGGCGCGGCTGGAATCGATCGCGCGCAAGGCCTGGGCGCAGCCGCCGGCCAGGGTGGTCCGGATCGCCAACGGCATCGCCGTGTCCCGCTACGCCGCGCCGCCCGGCCGGGAGATTCCGGGGCTCGAGAAGCGCGCCGGCGAGGTCGTGATCGGTACCGTCGCCGGGCTGCGCGCGGTCAAGAACCTGCCGCGCCTGGTCCGGGCCTTCGCCGCCATGACGTCTCGAAACGCTCGCCTGGTCATCGTCGGCACCGGTCCGGAGAGCGAGCGGATCGCGGCCGAGGCGCGGCGCCTCGGAGTCGTGGACCGGCTCGTCATGCCGGGCTTTCTCGCCGATCCGGCACGCTGGATCGGCCGCTTCGACATCTTCGCTCTGTCCTCGGACAGCGAGCAATTCCCGATCTCGCTGGTGGAGGCGATGGCGGCGGGGCTGCCGGCGGTCGCGACCGCGGTCGGCGACGTCGCTCAGATGGTCGCCGACGACAACCGCCCGCTGATCGTCGAGGCCGAGGACGAGTCGGCCTTCGCCGCCGCGCTTGACAGCCTGGCCGATCGTCCCGATTTGCGGCGTGCCATCGGCCGCGCCAACCGGGAGAAAGCCGCCGCCGAATTTGACGAGGCGGGGATGATCGCCCGTTATGCCCGACTCTATGGCGAAGCCATCGGGCGGCCTGGAGCGTTCATACCCGTCTCGGCATGATTTTTGAGGCTTTTGGCGTTTAGTGGCGGTATAGCCGCCCTCGATTTTTCCGGAGGAATATGTGTTCAAGGGTTTGAAGCCGATCCTGTATGGCGGCCGCGAAGTGTGGCCGCTGGTCGAGGGCGGCAAGGGCGTTTCGGCGACCAACCATGCAAGCTCCGGCGCCTGGGCGGCGGCCGGAGGCATCGGCACCGTCTCGGCCGTCAACGCCGACAGCTACGATCCCGAAGGGCGGATCATCCCCCAGATCTACCATGCCCTTACCCGCCGCGAGCGGCACGAGGAGCTGGTCCAATACGCCATCGACGGGGCCGTCGCCCAGGTTCAGAAAGCCTATGACATCGCCGGCGGCCAGGGCGCGATCAACATCAACGTCCTGTGGGAGATGGGCGGCGCCCAGCGAGTCCTTCACGGCGTGCTCGAGCGCACCAAGGGCCTGGTCGCGGGTGTCACCTGCGGCGCCGGAATGCCCTACAAGCTCTCCGAGATCGCGGCCTCCTACGGCGTCAGCTATTTGCCGATCATCAGCTCCGGCCGCGCCTTCCGGGCGCTTTGGAAGCGGGCTTATTCCAAGGCGGCCGAGTGGCTCGCGGCCGTGGTCTACGAGGATCCCTGGCTTGCCGGCGGGCATAACGGCCTTTCCAACGCCGAGGACCCGCTCAAGCCGCAGGATCCCTACCCGCGGGTGAAGGAGCTGCGCGAGACGATGCGCGAGGGCGGCATCCCCGACAGCGTTCCGATCGTGATGGCGGGCGGCGTCTGGAACCTCAAGGAATGGGAGAATTGGATCGACAATCCCGAGCTCGGCCAGATCGTCTTCCAGTTCGGCACCCGTCCTCTCCTGACCAAGGAGAGCCCGATCCCCGAAGGCTGGAAGCAGCGGCTGATGACCCTGGAAGAAGGCGACATCCTGCTCCACCGCTTCTCGCCCACCGGCTTCTACAGCTCGGCGGTGCGCAATCCGTTTCTCAGGAGCCTCGAGGCGCGCTCGCACCGCCAGATCGCCTTCACCAAGGAGGAACTGGGCGACCATTGCTTCCAGCTCGACGTCGGAGTCGGCAACAAGAAGAATTTCTGGGTGACCCGCGGCGACCTGCTCCACGCCCGCGAATGGTATGCGCAGGGCTTCACCGAGGCCCTGAAGACTCCCGACGAGACTCTGGTCTTCGTCACGCCCGAGGAGAAGGTGCAGATCCGCAAGGACCAGGCGGACTGCATGGGCTGCCTCAGCCAGTGCGCCTTCTCGTCCTGGGCCGACAATGAGAAGAACACGACCGGACGGCTCGCCGATCCGCGCAGCTTCTGCATCCAGAAGACTCTTCAGGACATCGCCCATGGCGGCCCGGTCGACCAAAATCTGATGTTCGCCGGCCACGCCGCGTTCCGCTTCAAGAAGGACCCGTTCTATTCGAACGGCTTCGTTCCGACCGTGAAGCAGCTCGTCGACCGCATTTTGACGGGCGACTAGAGCACGATCGGTTTCCACTGAACCGCTCATCCTGAGCAGGGACTGAGCGAAGGCGAAGGCCCGTATCGAAGGACCGTCCTTCGATACGCCGTTTCGACAAGCTCAACGGCTACTCAGGATGAGCGGAGCAGATCAGCCTGAAGCGATCATGCTCTGGCCGTCATTGCGAGGATGCAGCGACGAAGCGATCCGGCGGGTCTCGGAGTCCACGGTGGATTGCTTCGCTGCGCTCGCAATGACCGGGGGGAAACGAGACTTTCCCCGTCTTTAGACCACCCTGTCCGGCAACTCCCGTCCCTCGGCGAAGGCAATGATGTTGGCGAGGACCTTCTCGCCCATCGCCGTCCGGCTCTCGAGGGTCGCGGAGCCGAGGTGGGGGAGCAGGACGAGATTGGGCAGATCGAGCAGGCGCGGGTCGACCTCCGGCTCGGCCGGATAGACGTCGAGGCCCGCGCCGGCGATCGCGCCCGCCGCGAGCGCCTCGATCAGCGCTTCCTCGTCGACGAGCCCGCCTCGAGCCGTGTTGATGAGCCAGGCTCCCTGCCGCATCAGCCCCAGCCGCCGCCGGCCGATCAGATGGTGAGTCTCGGGCCCGTAGGGCGTGTTGAGGCTGACCACGTCCATTTCCGGAAGCATGGCGTCGAGATCGGGCCAGTATCGGGCCTGCTCGCCGGGCACCGGGCGGCGGTTGTGGTAGTGAACCTCCATCCCGAATGCCCGCGCCCGCCGCGCCAGCGCGCCGCCGATCCGGCCCATCCCGACAATGCCCAATGCCTTTGCGGTGAGGCTTCGGCCGAGCTGATCGGTCGGCCCCCAGCCGCGCCAGCGGCCTGAGCGCAGGTTGCGCTCGCCCTCGCCCAGCCGCCGAGGGCCGATCAGGATCAGCGCCATGGCCAGATCGGCCGTGTCCTCGGTCAGTACGTCCGGGGTATTGGTCACCGCGATCCCTCGCGCCCGCGCCGCGTCGAGATCGATATTGTCGGTACCGGCCCCGAAATTCGCGATCAGCCGAAGCCGCTCGCCGGCGGCGGCGATGAGAGCGGAGTCGATCCGGTCGCGGACGCTCGGCGCAAGCACGTCGCAGCGCCCCATCGCTTCCTCCAGCCGGCCTCGGGAGAACGGGTCGTCGGCCGGATTGAGCTCGGCCTCGAAGCGTTCCGCCAGCCCGGCCTCGACGCTGTCCGGCAGCTTGCGCGTGACGACCACTTTCATCCGTCCCGCTTGGGGAAAGGGAAGGGGAGGCGTCAAGCAGATGGGCGTTGAACGAGGGCCCCGCTCCTGACTAAGAGGCGGTGAAGGAGGCAGGAGATGGCGAGGAGAGTCATGCTGGCGGCGGCGCTCGCGCTCGGCCTGACGGTGGGGTCGGCCCAGGCGCAGGACGACCGCCCAACGCCTTACTGGGCCTCGATCAGCGCCGGCAAGGCGATGATGCGGACCGGTCCCGGCCAGAATTATCCCGCGACCTGGCTCTATGTGCGCGCGGACCTTCCGATCCGGGTGGTGGAAACCTATCCCAACTGGCGCAAGGTAAGCGACCCGGAAGGGACGACCGGCTGGATGCTCCAACGCCTGCTCAGCGACAGGAGGACCGCCCTCGTCACCGGCGATTCGCCGAGGCCGATGCATCAGGATCCGGCGGAGGATTCAAGGGTCCGTTACCTTGCCGAGCCCGGCGTCGTGGGCCGCATCTCCAAATGCTCCGGCGGCTGGTGCCGGATCGAGGTCGGCGGACGCGAAGGCTATATCCGAACCGATCATTTCTGGGGCCTCGACCCCGGCGGCATGCTGGAGTAGGCGTCGGTCATGCGGGAGCTGAGCCTGGACGAATTCAAGGGCCGGGAGGGCGAGTCGTTCGAGCTTGTGCTCGGCGAGGAGACCATCCCCCTGACGCTCACCAGGGTGCAGGCGCTGCGGCCTTCGGGCCGGGAGGCGGGGGCCTTCACGCTCGACTGGCGCGGCCCGCCCGAGCCGGTCCTGCCGCAGGCCATCTATACCCTGCGCCAGGCCGAGGACAGTTTCGAGATGTTCATCGTGCCGCTGGGGCAGGACCCCGACGGAGCCCGGTACGAGGCCGTGTTCAACTAGCTTTCCGGTCGCCACTCCATCAGATCGTAGACGCCATGCTCGTCGACCCTGGCGAAGCCGAGGCGGAGATAGAGGCGCATGGCGGGGTTGTTGCGCTCGACGTGGATGCTGAGGGCCTTGCCCGCCGCCGCGGCAGCCTCCTTGAGATCGGCGAGGATCGCTCCGCCGACGCCGTCGCCGCGCCCCTCCGGCAGCAGCGAGATGTCGATGAGCCGGATCTGGCTCGGCCACTCCTCCAGGTAGAGTCGTCCGATCGCCTTGCCGTCGCGCTCGATCACCAGCCATTCGGCATCGGGATAATGGCGCTGGTAGTGACGGTGCTGGGCATCCGCCTGATGGGCCAGAAACCGGACCTGCATCTCCAGCGGCCAGCCGGTCGCGGCGACCTCTTCGGTGCGCGTCGAGGCATAGACCGAGGCGACGAAGTCCAGGTCGGCATCGGTCGACGGCCGGTAGGTTACGCCCAGCCGGGCGGCTGCGCGTAGCGGCGGCGGCATCAGTTCAGTTGAAGATGGCTTGCAGCCGCTGGCCGCCGCATTTGTCGCCGCAGGCGCTGAAGTAGATCTTCATCGTGCCCGCTTCGGCATGGCTGACGTCGTGGATCCGGTCGTCGGCGGGAAACGAGCCATCGGCCGCCTCCAGGACGATCGCGAACGCCTGCTCCCGAAGCCCCGGCGGGCGCCGCCCCGGCGACCGCAGCGGCCTGACCTCGGCGAGTTTCGCGACGATTCCGCCGGCGAGGGCGAATTCGGTGCCGATCTGCCGGCTCCATTCGTCGACGCCGGCGTGGGCCAGCGACGTGAATTGCCGGTCCCACCAGCTGCCCTTCGCGCCCGGTTTGCGAGTCCAGCTGAGTTGCAGGGCCGGTGCCGCGATAGCCCCCACTGCTGCGGCACCGAAACCGAGGCCCGCCAGCAACGCGCGGCGGGATAGACGGGATGAATTCTCCCTTTTCATGTTGGGGCCCCCCAGGTCGTAGATCAGGGTCGCGGCGGGAACACTCCCTGCAGCGCGATAACGAAGTTCAAAATAAGGTACGGCTGCAGATTGTTGTGCGGCAGGCTTCCGCCCGCCGGGACCAGGGTCTCCGGAGCGAAGGTCTGGAAGCCGGCTCCCGCGTCCGCATAGGCATTGCCGTTGACGCTGCGCGAGAGAGCCGTGGTGTTGGTCGGAGTGCTCGTGGTCGAGAGCACGCTGAGGCCGCTGACAGTATGGCTGTGGGCCGGAATTTCGCTCAGCAGCAGAGTCACGTTCTGCGCGCCGCCGACCTCCCCCAGGAAGCGCTCCGACAGGCCTTGCCCCTGCCCGGGGTGAAGCGCCGCCGATCCCTGCAGGTTCGGCAAGGCGAAGGTGGACTTGCCGTCGCCGCCATAGGTGGTGCCGAGCAGGGCGAAGAGCGCCGTGTTCTGCGACAGCGGCATGATCTGCCCGTCGCAAAAGGCCCATCCCTTGGGCGGGAAGTTGAAGGGAACGATGCGGATTTCAGCGACGAAAGGATCCATCTTGTGTCTCCTGCCTCAATTCGGCGACGGGAAAATGCCGAACAGGGAGATGATGTAGTTGATGCCGAGAAAGGGCTGCATGTTCTCATGCGGCTGGCTGCCCCCCTGCGGAAGCACCGACTGGGGAGCCATCGGCTGGTTGGGCGGAGTCACGTTGACCTTGTAGATGCTGACCGGCGACAGCGCGCCAAGCACGGCGCCGGCCGGGTTGGTCCCGAGACCGGGGTCCGTCGAGGCGAGCATGGGATGGGTGTGCTGCGGAATCTGCTGGGTGGTGAGAGTGACCGACTCGACCCCGGCCATCTCGCCGATCGGGTAGGTCCCCGCCAGCCCGGGCCCCTGCCCGAAATGGAGCGGGATCCGGCTCTGCAGGTTCGGCAAGGCGAAATTCTCCTGGCCGTCGCCACCATAAGTGGTGCCGATGACCTGGAAGAGCACCTCGTTTTCCGAGATCGGAAGGAGTTGTCCGTCGCAGAACAGCCACCCGGCAGGGTAGAACGTTCCCGCGAACATGCGGATTTCACCGACGTATGGCTGAGCCATGAAGCTGCCCCCTTAATTCTGAGAAGGGAAAATGCCCTGCAGCGCGATGCAGAAGTTGACGACGAGGTAAGGCGCCATGTTGGTGTGCGGCTGGCTTCCGCCGGTATTCCCGACCGTGCCGGCCAGGATCGGCAGCAGGGCCGTCGCGGGCCGGTAGCCGTTGTTGAAATTGCCGAGCAGGTTGGCGGTCGGCACCGGCAGATCGGCGTTCTTGTTCGCGCCCTGCAGGAAGTGGATATGCTGAGGCATCTCCGACTGGGTCAGGGTGTGCGCCTCCTGGCCCGCCTTCTGGCCCAGCGTGAAACCGCTCCCCCGGTGCATGGCGCACCGGCCGCGCAGATCGGGCAGGGCGAAGGTCGTCTGCCCGTTGCCGCCATAGGTGGTCCCGAGCAGAGCGAAAAGCGCCTGGTTCTGGTTGATGGGCAGGAACTGCCCGTTGCAGAAAGCCCAACCCTTTGGCGGGTAGTTGAACGAAAACAGCCGGATTTCCGACAGAAACGGCTCAGCCATATGCAGCGTCCCCCCTGCCGCAAATGGATACATTAATTTTTTCGGTCATCAACCGTTTCGGATCAATTATTTTTCCGGCCTTAGCGCTGCTTACGCAGTTTTCTTTGCACGAAAAACGATGAGAGCGGTTGAGATTGGGACACCATCTTGCCAACGCGGGACATGCCCGATTCTCCGCCGCCGCCGCTGTTCCGGCTTGCCCCCGCAGCCCTGTTTCTCGACTTCGACGGCACCCTCGTCGAGCTTGCCGAAGCCCCCGGCGCGATCGCAGTTCCAGCCAAGCTGACCCCGCTTCTCGACCGTCTTTCGACGCGCCTCGACGGGCGGCTCGCCATCGTCAGCGGGCGGGCCGTCGACGATCTTCGGCGGCATATCGGCGGCGCCGCGGCGGTGCTGTCGGGGTCCCACGGGGCGGAGATTCACTATGCCGACGGGCGCTGCATTCCGGTCTCGGCCCCGCCGGGCCTCGCCGCGGCGCGCGAATCTATCCATCGGTTCGCGGCGGGCGGGGAGGGCCTGCTCGTCGAGGACAAGCCCGCCGGAGTGGCGCTCCATTACCGGCTGGCGCCGGAGCGGGCGGAGGAAGCCGACGCCTTTCTCGAGGGGCTGGCGGCCCGCTCCGGGCTCGCGCTTCAGCGCGGGAAGATGGTGGCCGAGCTTCGGCCGGTGGGGACCGACAAGGGCGCGGCGCTGCGGCGGCTGATGGGGGAACCACCCTTTGCGGGCGCGCGTCCTGTGTTCGTGGGCGACGATCTGACCGACGAAGATGCCTTTCGCGCCGCGGCGGCGCTGGGCGGGGAAGGGGTGCTGGTGGGCCCCCTCCGGCCGAGCGCGGCGCGGTGGCGGCTGGACGGAGTCGCCGAGGTGACGGCCTGGCTGGAGGCGGCGGCCTATGACTGACCTGTCGCTCTGGCCGATCGGCAATTGCCAGGTGAGCGCGCTCGTCGATCGGGAGGCCGGCTTCGTCTGGGGTTGCGCGCCGCGAGTGGACGGCGACCCGCTCTTCTGCTCGCTGCTGAGCCCCAAGGGCGAAAGCGCGCTGCCCCGGGGCGAATGGCGGATCGGAGTCGAGAATCAGGTGTCGGCCGAGCAGAGCTATTTGCGCAACACGCCGGTCCTGACGACCCGGCTCACCGACGAAGATGGCGCGGTCGCCGAGATCTTCGACTTCTGCCCGCGCTTCCAGCGCTCCGGACGGATGTACCGGCCGGTCGCCTTCGCGCGGATCGTCCGGCCGCTGCAGGGGGCGCCCCGGGTCCGGGTCGCGCTCAACCCGGCCAGCGGCTGGGGCGGGCGCGATGCCGAGCGGACCAGCGGCACCAACCACATACGCTACCTCGTCAAGCCGCAGCCGCTCCGGCTGACGACCGATGCGCCGGTCGGCCATCTCCTCGACGGGCGTTGTTTCCGGCTCGAGCGCAACCTCCATTTCTTCCTCGGCCCGGACGAGCCCTTCTCCGGCCATGTCGGCCATACGCTGGCGGCGATGCTGCACGAGACCGCGGACGAGTGGCGCGGCTGGGTGCGGGGCCTCGCCATCCCGCTCGAATGGCAGCGCGTCGTCATTCGCGCCGCCATCGCGCTCAAGCTGTGCCAGCATGAGGAGACCGGAGCGATCGTCGCCGCGCTCACGACCTCCATCCCCGAAGCGGCGGGAAGCGGGCGCAACTGGGATTATCGCTACTGCTGGATCCGCGACGCTTATTATACGGTGCAGGCGTTGAACAGGCTCGGGGCGCTCGACGTGCTGGAAAATTATCTCGGCTACCTGCGCAATATCGTCGACGAGGCGAAAGGCGGGCACATCCAGCCGCTCTACGCGGTGTCCGGGGAGGCGAAGCTGGACGAGGGCGAGGCGGAAGGGCTGGCCGGTTATCGCGGCATGGGGCCGGTCCGGGTCGGCAACGCCGCCTACGCCCAGGTCCAGCACGACGCCTACGGCCAGATCGTGCTGTCCAACGTCCAGGCCTTCATCGACGAGAGGCTGTTCCGCAAGGCGACGGAGGCGGACTTCCACGCCCTCGAGAAAGTCGGCGAGCGGGCGTGGGAGGTGCACGACCAGCCCGACGCGGGATTGTGGGAATATCGTACCCGTACCGCCGTCCACACCTACAGCTCGGTGATGAGCTGGGCCGCCTGCGACCGCCTCGCCAACGCCGCGGAGGTGCTCGGGCTGGACGACCGCGCCGCCTTGTGGCGGGACCGGGCGGCGGCGATCCGCGCCCGCATCGAGGAAGCCGCCTGGTACGCGCAGGAGCGCCGGTTCGCCGCGAGCTTCGGCGGCGACGAACTCGACGCCAGCCTGCTCCAGCTGGTCGACATGCGCTTCCTTGAGCCCGACGACCCGCGCTTCGTCGCCACGTTCGAGGCGGTCGAGAAGGGGCTGAGGCGCGGCGAGCACATGCTTCGCTACGCCGCCGAGGACGATTTCGGGCTGCCCGAGACGGCGTTCAACTTCTGCACTTTCTGGCTGATCGAGGCGCTCCATCTCGCCGGCCGCGAGGCCGAGGCCCGGGAGCTTTACGAGCATATGCTGGAGCGGCTGACCCCGGCCGGACTGCTCTCGGAGGATACCGACTTCGCCACCGGCGAGCTGTGGGGGAACTACCCGCAAACCTATTCGCTCGTCGGGCTGATCAATTGCGCCGTGCTCCTGTCGCGGCCATGGAGCGCGGTCAGATGAGCCTGTCCGTTCGGGCTGAGCTTGTCGAAGCCCTCCGCTTTCCGCGTCAGGAGAAAGAAAGCTCTTCGACAGGCTCAGGGCGAACGGAGGGGTTTTCCCGAACAGCCTTCCGACTTAGCGAGGCAAGATGAGCCGGCTGATCGTGATCTCGAACCGTGTCTCGGCGCCGCGCGGGGAGGGGCAGGGGTCCCAGGGCGGGCTCGCCGTGGCGCTTGCGGCGGCGCTGCGGGATCATCGCGGCCTCTGGTTCGGCTGGTCGGGGGAGACGGCCGAGGAGTTTACCGGCCACATTGATTTCCAGCGCCACGGCGGAGTCACCACCGCGACGATCGACCTCGAGGAGCAGGACGTCGACGAATATTATAACGGCTATGCGAACCGCACCTTGTGGCCGCTCTTCCACTACCGGATCGACCTCGCCGAATATGATCGAAGCTTCGCCGGCGGCTATGAAAGGGTCAACGAGCGCTTCGCCGAGACGGTGCAGCCGCTGATCGAGCCCGACGATCTGATCTGGATCCACGATTATCATCTCATCCCGCTCGGCCAGCAGCTGCGCGACCGGGGGGTGAAGAACCGGATCGGCTTCTTCCTCCACATACCCTGGCCGCCGGCGCGGCTGATGGTGTCGCTGCCCTTCCACGAGGGGCTGGTCCTCTCGATGCTCGCCTACGACGTCATCGGTTTCCAGACGGAGGAATGGCTGGAGAGCTTCCGCCATTATGTCGAGCGGGAGCTGGGCGGCCATTGCGACGAGGACGGCACCGTCCATGTCGGCAGCCGATCGGTCCATGCCGGCGCCTATCCGATCGGCATCGACTATGAGGATTTCGCCGAGGCGGCGGCGACACCGAAGGCCCGGGCGGCGTTCGAGCGGATGCGGGTCAGCGCGGCCGGCCGGCGGACGATCATAGGCGTCGACCGGCTCGATTATTCCAAGGGGCTCGAGGAGCGCTTTCTCGGCTACCGCCGCTTCCTCGAGGATCATGAGAGCTGCAAGGGCAAGGTCTTCCTGCTCCAGATCGCCCCGCCCTCCCGCGGCGAGGTCGCGACCTACGAGGTGATTCGCGAGCGGCTCGACGAATTGAGCGGCCGGATCAACGGCGAGTTCGCCGAGGTCGACTGGGTGCCGATACGCTACGTCAACCAGGGCTATCCGCGCGAGGAGCTGGCCGGCTTCTACCGCGCCGCCGAGATCGGGCTGATCACGCCGCTGCGCGACGGGATGAACCTCGTCGCCAAGGAATATGTGGCGGCGCAGGACCCGGACGATCCCGGGGTCCTCATCCTTTCCCGCTTCGCCGGGGCGGCGCTCCAGCTCAAGGAGGCCCTGCTGGTCAACCCCTACAGCAAGGAAGAGATTTCCGACGCCATCCTGCAGGCCCTCGACATGCCGAGGGAGGAGAGGGTGCGGCGGTGGCGGGCGCTCAACGAGAGCGTCATGCGCGAGGACGTGCTCGCCTGGCGCAAGGGCTTCGTCTCGGCGCTGGCGGCGAGCGGCGAAGGCTGATCGGGCTCCACCCTCTTCATCATCTTCAACTTTTTCAGGAGCCGGCAGGGGAGGGGGGCAATAAGAAGCCCCTCCGGCCGGGATGGGGCCGAAGGGGCTTCTCGGAACTAGCGGTCGGTTGGGAGAACGCGCCGTTCCTATTTGTGAGCGTGACCGACGAAGAGCACGTCGGTGATGACCTTGCGGCCCTGGCCGAGGTCCTTGACGAAGGTGTGGTGGCCGATCTGCCGGCCCCAGTCGGCACGCGAATTGCCGATCGCCTGCTCGTTCTGCACGGCCTCCGGAAGTCCCGCGGCCGCGTGGGCGTGCGAGTAGATCGACGCGATCATGTCGTAATCGTGCTGATCCGGATGCTCGTTGCCGGACGGGATGTTGGTATATTCCATGCACGAATTGGTGGCGTCGGTGTTGAAATTCTCGTCCTGGTGGGCGAGGCCGTAATCGTGGCCGATTTCCTGGCAGGTCACCGCCGCGCGCCACGCCGGCGTGTTGTAGGAGCTGCCCGAACCGTAATAGCTGTCGTTGAGCTTGGTCGTCGCCTGGCTGATATGGCCGTCGGAGGAGAGCCAGACCGACGCGATGCCCAGCCAGCCGGTATTGCCATAGGCATAGTTGCAGACCTCGATCCGGCCGGCGCGTGGGGCGCAGGTGCTCGGAGTCGTGCCGCCGGTGACCTTCGAGCTCTGGATCCTGGTCGAGGCGTTCCAGTCGTTGATCGCCGTGGTCAGGTAGCTGTCCCAGGCGGAGCTGACGTTATCGCCCACGGGCGGGCTGATCTGGGTGGTTGTGCGCTTCCAGTGGTAGGTCGACCATTTGTGGACGGCGAGAACCGGAGTCGCGAGCAGTCCGGCGGCCGTGGCGAAGGCGGCGGCCTTGAGAATAGTCGAACGGCTGCGCCAGCTTCCTTTGGTATGAGTCATGACGTTCCCCTTTATTGCCATATGCTGCGAGGGAAGTGGAATTTGCTGCCCCGGACCACGGAAAGCAGAACTACGACCCTCTGTTGGCACCCATCTCTATCGAGCAGGCACAGCGGCGGCGTACGAGTCGCTGCCGATGAGGCATCAAGCATGATCCGCCTGCCGGGCGCAACTGGCTGGCAGTATTGCTTTTTGTAACCGAGGTTAGCGCGACGGGCACCGGGAGGGAGAACGCAGAGAGCAAATGCCCCGACTTTTCTATACTTGGCGTTTCCAGCATATTTGATCCGAAACAGATCAATCGCGAAGGCCGGCGCTGGCGCACATCAATTAAGCGAAGAAAAACCCTTCCGGCCTGGATTGGGCCGGAAGGGCTTTTCCGAAACGGGAGTCGGCCCGCGGGCCGGCGCCTTACTTGTTGCCGTGGGTGTGACCGACGAAGAGCACGTCGGTGATCACCTTGTTGCCGTTGCCGAGGTCACGCTCGAAGGTGTGGTGGCCGATCTGGCGACCCCAGTCCGCGCGCGTGTTGCCGATGGCGGCCTGCGAAGGCATGGCCTTGACCGCCGCGGCGGTGGCCGCGGAGTCGGTGTGGTTGTAGACCGACAGCAGCTGGTCGTAATCGTGCTGGTCGGGATGCTCGTTGCCGGCCGGGACGCTCGTATATTCCATGCACGAGCTGGTCGCGTCGGTCGAGAAATCCTCGTCCTGGTGGCCGAGGCCGTAATCGTGGCCGATCTCCTGGCAGGTCACCGCGGCGCGCCACGCCGGCGTGTTGTACTGGGCGAAGCCGTAATAGGTGTCGTTGAGCTTCGTCGTGCCCTGGCTGATGTGGCCGTTGGTGAGCCAGATCGAGGCGATGCCGAGCCAGCCGTTCTGGCCGTAGGCGGCGTTGCAGACGAGGATCTTGCCGGCCTGCGGCTTGCAGGTCCGTCCGTTGCCGGAGGATTTGGTCAGCGCGCTCTCGATCACGGTGGAGCGATTCCAGTCCGCGACGGCGGTCTTGACGTAGCTGGTCCAGGTCGACGTGGTGATGTCGACGACGGGCGGGCTCACCTGCGTCGAGGTGCGCGCCCAGTGATAGCCGTTCCAGCTGTGGACGGCGGCGGCCGGCATTGCGATCAGTCCGGCGGCGGTCGCGAAGGCCGCGGCCTTCAGAATAGTCGATCTGCTGCGCCAGGTTCCTTTGTCGTGATTCATGGCATTCCCTCCGTTTGTGAAGACTTGTGTAGAGGAAAGTGGAATTTGCCGCCGTTCGACCACGGAATGCAGAACTACGCCCCCCTCTGGCGCCCTCTCTACTTGAGAAGGCGCGGCGGCGACGACGGGAGTCTCGCCGATTCCGGCATCAAGCATGATCCCGGGGGGATAGGCAAGTGCTTGAAGGAGGGTTCATTTTTCGGAAAACTAGCGGGTCGGGAGCGGGGCGGCCGAGTGAACGCAGAGGGGCGCTCCCTGTATACTTGATGCAGATCGCGGAATCGTGCCGATAGGTTCATTTCGGATGATGCGGCGAAACGAGCGCGGCGAGCGATGAAACGCGAAAGTCCGCGACTCGGAAACGCGGGTTTTTCCGCGAATGGCCGCGGAACCGGTTAGGTCCGATTCCGATCTAATTTGCAACGGCTTGTCTTGATTCGGCGGCTGTACGTGCCTCGCTCCCGGGTTAGGCTGGCGGGATGAGGGGCGTGGTCGACAGGTTGCGGCGAAGCGGAGGCCTGGTGGGGCTGGCGCTGGCGTTCGTCCTGCTCTTCCGGCTGCTGATCCCGATGGGCTACATGATCGCTCCCGACGATCTGGGACGGCCGGGCCTGGTGCTTTGCGGCGCCGTGGGCGGTGCCTCCGTCGAGCGGGCTCAGCATGAAGGCCATGACGGCCATCCGTCCGCGCCCGCGCCGGCCGGCCCCGATGAACTCCCCTGCGCCTTTGCAGCGCTCGCGGCGCCGCCTCTGCCGCCGGCGCCGCCCGCGCTGCCGCCGCCGGGACCGATCGCGGCGCCGGCCCCGGGCCCCGTTCCGGACCAGGGGCCGCACCGGCCCACTCTCGCCGCTCCGCCGCCCCCCGCGACAGGTCCGCCCCTGCCGGTCTGATCCCGCCCTCCCGCGAGACAGACAGGAATTCAACATGACGAACAGGACAGGCGCGCCCGCGGCGGCGCGCATAATGATATTGGGCTGCGTCGCCGCCGCTCTGCCGGCCTCCGCCGCGGTCCGCCACGAGGACGACATCGTCGTCACCGGCCAGAGAGCAAGCGGCCCGGCCACCGTGGAGAGCGTCGACGCCGAACGGCTGGAGGAGACGACCGCCATCATCACCCCCGAGGACAGCTTGCGCTATCTGCCGAGCCTGTTCGTGCGCAAGCGCCATGTCGGGGACACCCAGGCGCCGCTGGCGACCCGCACCTCGGGAGTGGGGGCCAGCGCGCGGAGCCTCATCTATGCCGACGGGCTGCTGCTCTCCGCCCTGATCGGCAACAACAATACCAGCGCCTCGCCGCGCTGGGGCATGGTCTCGCCCGAGGAGATCGAGCGGGTCGACGTTCTCTACGGCCCTTTCTCGGCCGCCTATCCCGGCAATTCGATGGGCGCCGTCGTCAACATCACCACCCGCCTGCCCGATAGCGACGAGGGGTCGATCAGCGCCTCGACGAGCGTCCAGAGCTTCGAACAATATGGCACGGACGGGATTTTCCCGGCCTGGCAGGCGGGTGCGACGATCGGCGGGCGGACGGGCGACCTGGCCTGGTTCGCCGGCGCCAGCCACGTCGACAGCCGGAGCCACCCGCTGGCCTATGTCACCGTGGCGCGGCCGGCCAATCCCGGCGCGGCGGGCACTCCGGTCACCGGCGCCTTTGCCGACGTCAACCGCGCCGGGGCGCCGATCTTCGTCGTCGGCGCCGCGGGGCTCGAGCACCACAAGCAGGACAATCTCAAGCTGAAGCTGGCGTGGGAGGCGGGCCCCGCGCTGAAGCTGACCTACCGGGGCGGACTGTTCCTCAACGACACCGAGTCCGAGGCGGAGACCTATCTGAGCGGCAACCTCTTCGCCGGCACGCTCAACATCGGCGGCCGGACCGTCAACGTGCCGGCGACCGCCTTCAGCAACAATTTCTATCTTCAGGACGAGCGCCACTGGATGCACGGCCTGACCGTCGAAGGGAAGGCGGCTGGGCTGAACTGGCGCGCGGTCGCGAGCCTCTACGATTTCGACAAGCATGAGCAGCGCCTGCCGTCGGGGGCTCTGCCGGCGGCCGCGGGCGGCGGTCCCGGCTCGATCGTCAGGCTGGACGGTACGGGCTGGCGAACGCTCGACCTCGAGCTCCGCCGCGGCGGGCTTCGCGGCGGGGCCCATTATGACGGCTTCCGGCTCAACAGCCGGCGCTTCGCCACGCCGGACTGGCGCGAGGGCGCGCCGGGGGTGCTCAACCAGCTGGCGCAGGGCCGCACGCGTACTTTCGCCTTGTGGGCCGAGGACGAGTTCAACCTGGCCGATACGCTGCGGCTCACCGTCGGGGCCCGCTACGAATGGTGGCGGGCTCATGGCGGGCGCAACTTCTCGCTCGCGCCGGCGCTGGACGTTGCCCAGCCGGAGCGCGAGGCGGAAGGGATTTCGCCCAAGGCGAGCCTGCGCTGGCTGCCGGCGAAGGGCCTGAGCCTCGGCCTCTCGGCCGGTCAGGCCTATCGCTTCCCGACCGTCTCCGAGCTCTACCAGGCGATCTCGACCGGGCCGAGCCTGACCGTGCCGGACCCGAATCTGCGGCCGGAGCGGGCGCGGTCGGCGGAGCTGGCGGGGACCTGGTCGACGGCGCAGGGGCATGTCCGGCTGTCGCTGTTCAGCGAGTCGATCCGCAACGCCCTGATCTCGCAGACGGCGCCGCTGGTGCCGGGCTCCGGCACCTTGTTCAGCTTCGTCCAGAATGTCGAGCATGTGCGTACCCGGGGAGTCGAGCTCGCCTTCGAGCGGCGGGGGCTGATCGTGCCCAAGCTCGACCTCTCGGGAAGCTTCACCCTGGTCCGGCCCAAGGTGGTCGAGGACGTCGCCTTTCCCGCCGCGCAGGGCAAGGACATCCCGCAGGTGCCGCGCCGCCGCGCCACCCTGGTGCTGACCTGGCACGAGTCCGAAAAAACCAGCCTGACCCTGGCCGGCCGCTACGCCAGCCGCTCGTTCGGGACGATCGACAATAGCGACTTCATCGCCCACACCTATCAGGGGTTCGAAGGCTATCTCGTCGCGGATGCCCGAGCCAACTTCCGCATCGGCAGGCACTGGAACGCCGCCGTCGGAGTCGAGAACCTCACCAACGACAAATATTACCTCTTCCACCCCTTCCCGCAGAGAAGCTTCACGGGAGAGCTGACCTATCGCTGGTGAGGGAGAGCGCCCCCGCGCCGGCAAATAAGTTGAGGAAGTTGAGGGTTGGCGAGAGCCCGTCATCTCTCGTCCTTGCGGCGCGCATATTCTTCCGCGAGCTCTTCCCAGGCCTCGTCCGGCACGCCATCCAAGAGGCCGCCCCTCCACGCGCGGGCGAGCTGATCGTCGCTCCATTCGTCGAATCGCCTGAGGTCGAGCTCCTCTTCAGGCACCGACTCCCCGTCTCCGTCGGCAGGCGCCATGGCGGCCGCGACGGCGGCCTCGCGGCAGATGTGGAAGCGCATCGCCGGGCCGAGGCCGACGGGCGGAATGCCGTCCTCCTCCTCGGCGACATGGAGCCAGGTCATGAAGCCGCTGCGAAAGGCGCGGACCCACTGGTCGGGGTCCCAGCTCGCCTTGTTGCCAAGATCGAGATCGAGGACCGCGATGTCGCGGGGATCGACGTCCAGGTAATCGGGGCATCCGGAGAGGCGAGCGAAGGTGGTCAGCTCCGGGTCCTGGTCCGGTCGCCGATCCGGATCGGGGACGGCCGGGTCCGGCGGCTCCGGTTCCGCCGGGCGGCGGGCGGCGACGAAGGCGTCGGCATCGCCGCCTTCGGCGATGCAGTCGATGAACTCCTCCATGTCCTCGGAGAGGGCGCGCAGATGCGCCTCGCTCGCCGCCTCCTTGTCGGCAAGCCGGTCGAGCCGGGTGAGCAGCGCCATGGCGAGCCGGTTATCGTAATAATGATACTCGCCGACGATCTCGCCGTCGCGCTTCCTGACGCTGACGCAGCCGGCGATCGCGCGCGACTGAAGCTCGGAGGCGAGGCGATCGCGGGCGCGGTTGACGAGAATCGCGTCCCACATCCTGGCGAAGGCACGACCCTGCCGGCGGTTGCGGAAGGCGTAGGCGGCCGAAGCGGAGACTCCGACGGCGGCGGCGGCATGCTCGACGACTCCGGTCGCCGCAAGATGGCGGAGGAAGTCGCCGATCCGCTCCGGGGTGAAGCCGTCGTGGCGCGGCTTGCGCGAGCCCGGCGGAAAGGTCTCCTCGACCGAGTCGGCGATTCGGGCGGAGAGCTTCTCTCCGAGACAGTCGGAGATGAGGGGAGGGGGCTCGAACCTGGGTCCGGGCGCGGCGGCGGACTCCGGCTGTCGCCGGGCGGGGGAAGAGGCGCGCTCATCGGGCGGCGCCTCGGGCGGATGCGCATTGCGCGGGTCGGGGATGCTCATCGGAAAACTAGAACATAACCAGAACATTTGTCAAAGGGAAATTTGCCTGGACTTGTTTCCGCCCGGGGAGGACATGGCCCGGGATTGCTGTCCTGATACAGGCGACGCGGATGCGGCTGACCGATCTCGAGACCCCCGCTTTGGTGCTGGACCGCTCGCGCCTCGTCCGCAATATCTCGCGGATGCGGGAGCGGCTCGCCGGGTTGGGCGTACCGCTCAGGCCGCACGTCAAGACCGCCAAGTCGGCCGATATCGTGCGGCTGGCGGTCGAGGGTCAGCCCGGCGGGATCACCGTCTCGACCCTCAGGGAAGCGGAATATTTCCTCGATCGCGGTTTTACCGACATGCTCTACGCGGTCGGGATCGTCCCCTCGAAGCTGGCGCACGTCGCCTCGCTCCAGCGGCGCGGGGCTGAGCTCACGATCATCCTGGACAGCGTCGAGATGGCCGGGGCCGTGGCGCTGGAGGCGGAGAGGATCGGCGCGGTCTTTCCGGTGCTGGTCGAGGTGGACACGGACGGCGGCCGCGCCGGCGTCGCGGCGGACGACAGCCGGCGCCTCGCCGAGATCGGCCGGATCCTGGACGCGGCGCCGGGGATCCAGCTTCGCGGCGTAATGACCCATGCCGGCCTTTCCTACGGATGCCGGTCCCCGGAGGCGCTCCGGGCCCATGCGGAGCAGGAGCGGTCGAGGGCGGTGGCCGCCGCGGGGGTCTTGCGATCGGCGGGCCTGCCGGCGCCGGTGGTCAGCGTCGGATCGACCCCCGGTGCCCTGTTTGCCGAGCGGCTGGACGGAGTCACCGAGGTGCGGGCGGGAGTCTACATGTTCATGGACCTGGTGATGGCGGATCTCGGCGTCTGCCCGGAAGAGGAGATCGCCCTTTCGGTCCTCGCCACCGTCATCGGGCACCGGCGGGACCTCGGCTATCTGCTGGTCGACGCCGGGGGGCTCGCGATGTCGAAGGACGCCGGGCCGGCTCGGGAACAGCCGAGCTACGGCAGCCTGTGGGATTCCGAAACCGGCCGCCCGCTCGGCCTCACCATCGCTTCAACCAACCAGGAGCACGGCCTGGTCCCAGCCCGCGAGGAGGATTTCCAGCGCCTCCCGATCGGCGCCCAGGTCCGCATCGCCCCCAACCACGCCTGCATGACCGCCGCTGCGCACGAGCGCTACCATGTCGTTGACGACGGGCCGGAGGTGCTTGCGATCTGGGAGCGCTGCAACGGGTGGTAGGGCTTGCGCGGCAGACTGGTTCATGCTAATTGGTTTACGATGAATTCAGAAAAAAACCCAATTGATTCGTTGAGTGAGGAGTCCGAAGCGGAGGCGGACGCCCGAGCCGAGGCCGACGTCAGGGCCGGACGCCTGATCAGCCATTCGGCAGTTCGCCGCTGGCTGAAATCCTGGGGGACTGCGAACCCCTTGCCGCGCCCACGCGTCGGGGATTGATTGTACGAGATCGTCTGGACGGCCAAGGCTATCGGCCAACTCTGGCGGCTCGCTGTAGAGCTTGAGCTTCCCGTGCTTTCGCAGGGCCGTTCTAGAGTCGATCCTATTCATATTGAAGCGTAGCCTGCGTTTCGCAGGTAGTTTGCGCATTCGTCAGGCGGGAAGGCGTCGAGCAGTGAGCCGATCCGCTTCCAGGTTGCGTCGACGGTTCGCTCGGCGGCTTTGCGCAGCAGCAGCTTGAGCTTGGCGAAGACCTGCTCGATCGGGTTGAGGTCGGGGCTGTAGGGCGGCAGGAAGA
>DASPJA010000024.1:0-42914 GCA_035628835.1 Allosphingosinicella sp. | reverse complement strand
CCCTGGATGACGAACGTGTCGATCCCCGCCCCGCCCCGGACCGTGTCGGCGGCGGTGAAGGCGGCGGCGAAGAAGAAGGTGTCGTTGCCGCCATTGCCGAGCACCGTGTCGCCGCCGCCGCCCGCCCAGGCATGGATGACGTCGTTGCCGCCGGCGCCCTCGATCCGGTTGCTCGCCGCGTTGCCGGTCAGGGTCTGACCGGAGGCGGAGGTGCCGATGAGGGCCTCGATATTGGGCAAGGCCGCGAGGCTGTAGACGGCGAGCGAGGTGCGGACCGCGTCCGACCCCTCGCCGGCATTCTCCTCGACGACGTCGCCGGCGTTGTCGACGACATAGGTGTCGTGGCCGGTGCCGCCGCGCATCGAGTCGGCGCCCGAGCCGCCGTCCAGCAGATCGTTGCCGGCGCCGCCGAAGATGACGTCGTCGCCGGCGCCGCCGGTCACCGCGAAGCGCCCGGCCGTCGCCGCCTCGCCGTGGAAGACCAGGGTCTCGCCGGCGCGCAGGCCCGATCCGGCGACCGTGAGCAAGGCGTTGGGGGCGAGATTGCCGTTGGCGACGGTGATGTCATAGCCGTTGAAGCCGCCGGCCGGAGCGGAGGTGAGCTCGATCCGCTCCATGTTGAGAAAGGTGCCCGGGCCGAAAGCGACTCCGCTTCCAAACTGCCCGTTCAGAACCAGCCGGTCGGTTCCGCCGCCGCCGTCGAAGGTGACGCCCGCCAGCGAGGCCGGCGAGGTGAAGGTGAAGGTCTCGTCGCTGCCGGCGCCGAACAGGGCCCGTACGTCGTGGCCGATGCTGGCGGCGCCGAGCGTCTGGACATGGACTCCGAGCAGGGTGAGCCGGGTGGAATATCCGTCGCCGCCGCCGTTGGTGTCGAACTGCACGAGCGTGTCGGCACCGCTCTGGACGAGGCGCGCATATCCGGTCGCGAAGGGGTTCGTCGCCGGATCCCATCCCTCGAGATAGGCTTCGAGGAAATGCGGCATGAAAATCGAGTCGAAGGCGGGGTTGAAGTCCGTCAGCTCGACATAGCCCGTGTGGTAGAAAGCGGCGATGCCCGGGATCGTGACGACGTCCGCCCCGGTTCCGAGCGTCAGGCTGAGCGAGCCGTTGACCGGCCCGAGCTCGACCTTGTCGTCCCCGGCGCCCATGTCGATCGTCGCGGCGGCGCTGTTGTACAGGGTCAGCCAGAGAGTGTCGTTGCCCTCCCCGGCGAACATCGCGACGACGTCGCCGACGCTCCGGTTGCGCTGGAGCGACAGATGATCGTCGCCGGCGCCGGCATCGACGGTGTCCGACCCGCGATGGTTGTTGACCGAATCGTTGCCCTCGCCGCCGAAGACGAGGTCGTTGCCGCTGCCGTCGTCGAGATCGTCGTCGCCGTCGCCGCCTTCGAGCCGGTCGTTGCCGGTGCCTCCGAACAGCTGATCGCCGCCGAGACCGCCCCGAAGCAGGTCGTTGCCGCCAAGCCCCTCGATCCAGTCCTGGCCGTCCAGGCCGTCGATCGTGTCGCCGCCGCCGCCGCCTTGCAGGCTGTCGAAGCCGGGCGTGCCGACGATCGTCTGGCCCGGAGGCGGCGATCCGTCGGGCGCGAAGCCGCTGAGGCTCGCCGCCGTGAAGGCCGCGGGCGCAACATTCTGGAAGGTGACGACCGTCCGCCAATAGGTCGAGGTGCCGCTGGTGTCGATCTGCAGGAGGGTGTCGCCGCCGTTCTGGACGAGACGCGCATAGCCGGCGCCGAACGGGTTTTCCGATCCGTCCCATTCGGCGAAGGCGAAGGAGGCGAAATCGTCGAGGTCGAGCACGTCGCCGGCCGCGGGATCGAAGTCGGAAACGACGATGCTTCCCGAATAAGCGAGATAACCGACCTGGAACTGGCTCAGGACCAGCCGGTCCGCGCCGGTGCCGAGCGTGACCTGGGCGAGGCCCGCCAGGACGTGGGCGTAGACGATGTCGGAATCGGCGCCGCCGTCCACGATCAGGGTGCTGCCGCCGTAGGAATAGAGATCGAACCGGTCGTTGCCGGCGCCGCCCAGCGCCGTCACCGTCTCGACCGTCAGCGAGCCGCGGTTGATGAAGAAGGTGTCGAAATCGTCGCCGCCGTCGAGAAGGTCCGAGCCGCGCGTGCTGGTGATATAGTCGCTTCCGCCTCCGCCGAAGATTTCATCGGTCCCGTAGCCGCCGTCGATCTGGTCGCCGTCGGCGCCGCCGTGGATGACGTCGTCGCCGGTCTGGCCGTCCATCTGGTTGAAGCCGGAGCCGCCGTAGATGACGTCGTTGCCGGCGCCGCCGCGAAGCACGTCCGCGCCCTCCAGCCCCTCGATCCGGTCGGCGCCCGCCGCGCCCTTCAGAATGTCGAAGCCGGCCGTTCCGGTCAGGGTCTGCCCGGCCGGGATGGTCCCGTCGGTCGGGAAGCCGTCGAGATTCCAGGCGGTGAAAGCGGCCGCGCTGACATTCTTGAAGGTGAGGACGGTGACGTAGCCGTCGCCGCCGCCGTCCGTGTCGAGCTGGAGAAGCGAATCGGCGCCGCTCTGGAGCAGCCGGGCATGGCCGGTGGCGAAGGGGTTCAGTGAATGGTCCCAGTTGGGGAGCACGCGCGCGATCAGCTCGAGGAACTCGACCCTGTCGCCCGAATCGCCGGGGGTGAAATCGCCGACGACCGCGCTGCCGCCCTGGCCGACGGAGCCGGCGAAGAATTCGGACAGCTCGACGATATCGCGGCCTTCGCCGAGCGTGATCCGCACCGAGCCGATCAGCGTCGCGACGCGGATCGAATCGTCGCCCGTCCCCATGTCGAAGACATAATCGTCCGCCGCGTAATAGCTGGAGAAGCTGAGGCGGTCGTTGTCCGCGCCGGCGTCGACCTGGACATGGTCCGCCTCGACATGGTCGAGGACGATATCGTCGTTGCCGCCGCCGCCGCGGAGAATGTCGTCGCCGCCGTACAGGCTCTCGAGATGGTCGTCGCCTTCGCCGCCGTCGAGCAAATCGTTGCCGTAATGATCGTTGATGATGTCGTTGCCGCCGCCGCCTTCGAGCGTGTCGTGGCCTTCGCCGCCCCAGAGACGGTCGTTGTCGTCGCCACCGCGCAGAGTGTCGCCGCCGCCCAGGCCCTGCAGCTCGTCGGCCCCGGCCAGGCCCTCGATCGTGTCGCCGTCGGCCGTGCCGTTGATGACGTCGTCGCCCGACGTCCCGTTCAATATCGCCAAAATCCCAACTCCCCGCGCGCGCGGGCACGTTGGGCGCCGACGCAGCAATGTCGCTTCGGCGCCGCCAATAGCCGAACTTTGCCCGCCGCGCCACCGGGAATCTTCCGAAATGTCAGCCTAAGATATTGCAACAGCTAAGGAAGTCCGGTCGGCCGCGGCTGAGGACGCGGCGCATCGGGGATGGACATTAGGGGACCGAAAATTATATACCGGTCGTTATGAAAACCGACAACCGCCCCGCAGCGAAAGGCCGGCCTCGCGAATTCTGCCTCGACGGGGCGCTCGCGGCGGCGCTTCGAATCTTCTGGAGCAAGGGCTATGAGGGCGCCTCGCTGAGCGACCTGACGCAAGCCATGGGCATAACCCGCCCCAGCCTCTATGCCGCGTTCGGCAACAAGGAAGCGCTCTTCCGCAAGGCGCTCGACCTCTACGAGCGCGAGAAGCTCGCTTATATGGGCGAGGCGCTCGAGGCGCCGACGTCGCGCGCGGTCGCCGAGCGGCTGCTGCGCGGCGCCCTCGAGATGCAGACCAGCGAATGCGAGCCGCGCGGGTGTCTGAGGGTGATCAGCTCGGTCGCCTGCGGCGCCGAGGCCGAATCGATCCGGGCCGAGGTCATCGCCCGCCGCGCCTCCTCGCAGCAGGCGCTGCTCGACCGTTTCGAGCGGGCCAAGGCCGAAGGCGACCTGCCGGCCCATGTCGAAGCCGCCGGGCTGGCCGATTATCTCGGCGCGCTCCTGCAGGGAATGGCGGTCCAGGCCGGCGCCGGAGCGTCCCGGGAGCAGCTCGAGACGCTGGTCGAAACCAGCCTCGCCTTGTGGCCC
Source organism: Allosphingosinicella sp. (assembly GCA_035628835.1). Classification (GTDB taxonomy): domain Bacteria; phylum Pseudomonadota; class Alphaproteobacteria; order Sphingomonadales; family Sphingomonadaceae; genus Allosphingosinicella. Next base: position 38,887 of record DASPJA010000024.1, on the reverse strand, counting down.
GGAAAATAAAATACCGGGCGGTACAAAAAGCTGTTGACGGTGCCGGGGCCGCTTTCTATACCGGTCAGTACGGAAGGAAAGCCGCAATGTCCCATCTCCACATGAACCGGTGCAGCGAGGGCCCGTAGCGGCCTCGTCGGCTCCAGCCCGAATTCCGTTTTCCGCACGCTCGCCGGCCGGTCCATGGACCGGAGGAGAGGCTGAGTAACGCCCTCCGCAAAGCCGGTTTTCCACGACGCCACGGCCGAACGGCCGAAGGACGGGTCATGCCCGCCGCCAATTCACGAGGATATCGAATATGGCCTCAGTTCCCTTCAGCGATCCGGCCGCCGGCCGCCTCTCCCCGCTCGAATGGTCGATCGTCGCCTTCGCCCGGCGCGACAGCCTCGCCAGCCTGCGCGAGCCCGGCCGCCTCGCCGCGGCGCTCGGCGGCCTGTTCGGGCGCGGCGACCCCCGGGCCGCCGACCCCCGGCTCGAGACTCTCCGGCGGATCGCCGTGTTCGCCTGGCATCGGGGCTGGCAGGTGCCGACCAGCGAGCTTCGCGCCTTCGTCAGGGCGGGCTTCTCGCTCGACCAGTATGAGCTGGTTCAAGCCAGCATCGCCCGCGGCCGCGCCGCGCGCCGGCGGAGCGACGCGTCATGATCGGGATCCTGAAGCGCGCGGGCGCCTCCTGGATCGCGCCCCTCCTCCTCGGCCTGGCCGCCGGAGCGACGATCTTCCTCGCGACGACGCCGATCTAGTCCCCGTGGTGGGACGATCCCAAGCTCACGCTCTCGCGGCTGGACGCCGGGCGCGCCGAAATCCGGCTCGACGGCTCGAGCGGGTCGCCGGGGTCAAGGCTCCTCCGGGCGCCGATCCGAAGCGGGATTATCAGGACAAGGTGGCGGAGGTAGAGCCGGGGCGGGCCCGAGCGCCGTCCCGCGCCGCCGTCGATCCAGCCGCGAATGAGGAAGGTCTCGCCGTGACGCGGGGCCGGAATGCTCCGAACCTGCTCTCCGATTAGCGCAAGAATAAGCCCGCGATTCATCGCGTGGCTCTCCTGCGGCCGGGGACGACTTGCCGTAACCTATTGGCAAGACGCGCTTGACCGCGCACTATAGGCGCTCGGAGGGAATCGGCATGAAGGTTGGACGGGACGGGAAACGCACGCCGCTGGCAGGTGGTGCCGCGGGCTGGCTGGCCGCCCTGCATGCCGCCGCCTGGTCGTCCGCCGTGCTGGCGCAGGACTCATTCTCGGGCGCCGACCCCGCGGGTTCGGGCGTGATCGTCTCCGCGGTCCGCTGGCTGCAGGGGACCCTGCTCGGAACCGTGGCGACCGTCGTCGCCGTGATCGCCGTCGCCTCGGTCGGCTTCCTGATGCTGACCGGCAGGATCAACTGGCGCTACGGCGCGACCGTCATCCTCGGCTGCTTCATCCTTTTCGGCGCGGCGAGCATCGTCGCCGGGATTCAGTCAACGTCCAGCCTCGGTAACTGAAGCGTGGACGGCCTCGAACATGACCGGCTGTTCGTCGCCCTCACGCGCCCGCAGATGTTCGCCGGCGTGACCTATTCCTATTTCATCGCCAACGCCGTGGTCGCGACCGAATTGTTCCTGATCTTCGGCTCGCTGTGGGCGGTCGCGGCGGCGCTCGTCATCCACCTCGTCGGAGTGCTGCTGTGCCTTCGTGAGCCGCGCTTCTTCGACCTCTGGCTGACCCGCGTCTCCCGCTGCCCGCGGGTGAAGAACCACAAGGTGTGGGGATGCAACTCCTACCGCCCCTGACCCGCGACCGGCGAGCGCCGTCGAGGGAGCTGCCGGCCGGCAAGCACCTCCCCTACGCGCGCCATCTCGACGACCATACGATAGAGACCCGCGACGGCCTTCTGATGCAGGTCCTCCACATGCGCGGGCTGCTCTTCGAGACGGCCGACACGGAGGAGATCAACTATCGCAAGCGGCTGCGCGACGCGATGCTCCAGGCGATCGGATCGTCGCGTTACGCTCTCTACCACCACGTCGTCCGGCGGCGGATCGACGTCGGCCTGTCGGAAGGCCATCCCGATCCCTTCTCGCGCCAGCTCGACGCCGCCTGGCGCCGCCGGCTCGAAGGCAAGCGCCTCTACATCAACGAGCTCTTCCTGACGCTGGTTCGGCGGCCGCTGCAGGGACGGATCGGCCGGCTCGACCGGCTTCGCGAGCGGCTCGGCCGCGCCTCCGCCGCGCCGGATGCCGGCGCCGCCTACGAACGCCACCAGCTCGGCCAGGCGCGCGATGCCCTGATCGCGGCGCTGGGCAGCTACGAACCGCGCCTGCTCGGAGTCTACGATACGCCGCACGGGCCCTGCTCCGAGCCGCTCGAATTCCTCTCCATGCTCTACAATGGCGAGATGCGGCCCGTGCTCCTGCCGCTTCAGGATCTCGGCGACTATCTTCCCTACCGGCGGGTCAGCTTCGGCCAGGAGACGATCGAGCTCGGCCCGGCCGGGGCGACTCCGCGGAGCTTCCTCGGCCTGGTGTCGATCAAGGACTATCCCGGGCAGACGGCGCCCGGAATGCTCGACGAGCTGCTGCGCCTGCCGTTCGAGCTCACCGTCTCCCAGTCCTTCGGCTTCGTCGAGCGGCAGGCGGCGCTGTCGACGATGAACCTCGCTTTGCGGCGGATGCGCTCCGCCGAGGACGAGGCGGTGAGCCTTCGCGCCGAGCTTTCCAACGCCAAGGACGAGATCGCCGCCGGCCGCGCCGGCTTCGGCGAGCATCACATGACGATCGCGCTTCGCGCCGACACGCCCGCCGCGGTCGCCGAGGGGGTCGCCGAGGTCCAGGCCTCGCTTGCCGATCTCGGCATCATCTCGGTTCGCGAGGAGATCGCGCTGGAGCCCGCATTCTGGGCGCAGTTCCCGGGCAACTTCAAATATATCGCCCGCCGCGGCCTCATCTCGACCGGCAATTTCGCGGGCCTCGCCAGCGGCCACAATTTCGCGCTCGGGCGCGCCCAGGGCAATCATTGGGGCGAGGCGGTCACCCTTCTCGAGACGACCGCCGCCGGCCCCTATTATTTCAACTTCCACCAGGGGGACCTCGGCAACTTCACCGTCATCGGTCCCTCGGGATCGGGCAAGACGGTGGTCCTCAATTTCCTGCTCGCCCAGGCGCGCAAGTTCCGGCCGCGCATCATCTTCTTCGACAAGGACCGCGGCGCCGAGCTCTTCATCCGGGCGATCGGCGGGCGCTACGACCTGCTTCGGGCGGGCGTGCCTTCTGGCCTCAACCCGCTCCAGCTCCCCGACAATGCCGCCAACCGCCAGTTCCTGATCGACTGGGTCGTCCTGCTCGCCGGCGGAGCCGACATCGACGAGGTCGCCCGGATCAAGGACGCGATCGACGCCAATTTCGAGCAGCCCGAGGACCATCGCCGGCTCCGCCACCTCGCCGAGCTGTTCCGCGGCGGCCATCGCCCGACGGCGAGCGACCTCTGGTCGCGGCTCCGCCCCTGGTGGGGCGACGGCGAGCGCGCCTGGCTGTTCGACAATGCCCGCGACCGTACCGATCTCACCGCCGAATCGGTGGGCTTCGACATGACCCAGATCCTCGACGATCCGGCGCTTCGCACGCCCGCGATGATGTACCTCTTCCACCGGGTCGAGGAGCGGCTCGACGGCAGCGCGGCGATCATCGTCGTGGACGAGGGCTGGAAGGCGCTCGACGACGACGTCTTCGTCCGCCGCATCAAGGACTGGGAGAAGACGATCCGAAAGCGCAACGGGATCGTCGGCTTCGCCACCCAGAGCGCCCAGGACGCGCTCGAGAGCCGGATCGCCAGCGCCATCGTCGAGCAGGCGGCGACCCAGATCTTCATGGCGAACCCCAAGGCCCGGGCCGAGGATTATGTCGGCGGCTTCGGCCTCACTCCGCACGAATATGAGCTGGTCCGGACGCTTCCGGACAGCGCCCATTGCTTCCTGATCAAGCATGGCACGGACAGCGTCGTCGCCCGCCTCAACCTCACCGGCGAGCAGGATCTGCTCACCATCCTGTCCGGCCGCGAGCGAACCGTCCGGCTCCTCGACGAGATCCGCGCGCAGACCGGCGACGATCCGGCCGAATGGATCCCGCGCCTGCTGGAGGTCGCCTGATGAACGGCTGCGCTCCGCTTCCGCCCGCGTCGGGGTTCATCCAGTCGGTTCTGGCCTTCCTCGATTGCCAGGCCTGGTCGCTGGGCGCGCGCGGCTGGCAGGCGCTGGCGGCTCCGGGATCGACGCTGGCGCTTGTGCTGTTCGGCTTTCTCACCCTGTTCATTGCCCTGTTCGGCTACCGGCTGCTGCTCGGCCAGGGACCGGACGTCCGGACCGGAGTCGTCGCCTTCGTCAAGATCGGCATCGTCTTCGCGCTCGCCACGAGCTGGGGGGCCTATTCGACCCTCGTCTACGACGTCGTCAACCGGGGCCCCGCCGAGCTGGCCGCCGAGATCGGAACCCCGAGCGGGCTGCCGGGGACGAACGGCGATCTCCTCGCCCGGCTCGACGGCGCCGACCGCGCCTTCGTCGCCCTGTCGGTCCTCGGCGAAGGCCGGCCTCCGCAGCCCGTCGACGCGACCCAGCCGCCCAGGCTCGACGTCCCGGCCCAGCCCTATCCGGGCTTCAACACCTATGCCATTTCGGCGTCGCGGATGCTGTTTCTGATCGCAGCGGTCGCGGGGCTCGGCGCGGTCCGGCTGACGGCGGGGCTGCTGCTCGCGGTGGGGCCGTTTTTTATCGCCTTTCTGCTTTTCGAGAATACCCGCTCGCTGTTCGAGGGCTGGGTGCGCGTGCTGGCCGGAGCGGCGCTCGCGGCGCTCGGAATCTCGATCGCTCTCGCCGTCGAGCTCGCCCTGATCGAACCCTGGCTCTCCGACCTCCTCGCCCGGCGGAGCGCCGACGAATGGCTCCCGGGCATGCCGATCGAGCTGCTCGTCGTCACCACCTCCTTCGCCCTCATCGTCGCGGCGATGCTCTACGGCTCGGCGAAGACCGCCCTCGCCTTCCGGCTCGCTCCGGTCTGGCAGGCGGTGACCGCCCAGGGCGCCCGCAACCCGGCGCGTGACGAACGCGCCTTCGCCGCCGCCGCGCCGGCCAGGGGCGACTCGCCCCCGGCGGAAGCCCGGTCGCGCGCCGCCACGGTCGTCGACGCCGTCGCCGCCAGCCAGAGGCGCGAGTCCAGCCACATCGCCATGGCCGCCGCCCGCGACTCCGGCGCCGGCGGGGCCCGGGGCGGCGCCTCGCCCGCCACCTCCGGGGCGGGCCGGACCGGGCCCGCCTCGCTTGCACCTGCCCCGCTCGGCCAGAGCTTCCAGCGCCGTACCCGCGGCCGGGTCTCGGCCAGCGCCGGCCGCCGGGACACCCGCTCATGAACGAACAGAAGCGCGAGGCGCTCGACGCCTATTACAAGGATGCCGCGAGCTGGAATCGCGACCGGCTCCAGGCCCTCCACAAGTCGCAGCGCACCGCCTGGTGGGTGGCGATCGGGGCCGCGACCATCGCCGTCCTGGAAGCCGGCGCCCTCATCCTGCTCACTCCGCTGAAGACGGTGGAGCCCTACACCCTGCTCGTCGATCGCACGACGGGCTACGTCCAGGCGCTGAAGCCGCTCGACGCCGACAAGGTCGCTCCGGACACGGCGCTCACCCAGTCCTTCCTCGTCCAATATGTGATCGCCCGCGAGAGCTTCGACGCCGACACGGTCACCGCCAATTACAACAAGGTCGCCTCCTGGTCGGCCGAGCAGGCCCGGTCCGGCTATCTGAGCTCGATCCAGGTCTCCAATCCCCAGAGCCCTCTGGTCGTCTACCCGCGGACGACGGTGATCGAGACCAGGGTCAAGAGCGTGTCGCCGCTCGGCAGGAACGTCGCTCTCGTGCGCTTCGACACGATCAGGCGGGACGCCGGCGGCCAGGTGGCGGCGCCGCGCTCCTGGGTCGCCGTTATCCGCTACCGCTTTTCGGGCGAGCCGATGACGCTCGAGGAAAGGTTCACCAACCCGCTCGGCTTCCGGGTGCTGCGCTACCGGCGCGACGCGGAGAGCGCTCCGCCGCCGGAAGCCGTGGCCGCGGCCCCCGGCGCGGTTCCGGTGGGGGTCGTCTCCGGCACTTCGACGACGGTGACCACGACCACCACGGCGCCGGGGACGTCGCCGCTCGGCAATGCCGCCGCGGAGGCCGCCCGGGTGGCGGAGGAACGGCGCCGCAACCGTCCGCCGGAGCCCGAGCTTTGATCAGGATTTTCCTCTTCCTGGCCGGCGCCGCCCTCGCTTCGGCCCCCGCCGCCGCCCAGGTGCGGCCGCAGGCGGTGCCCGGCGGCGACCCGCGCTTCCAGTCGGTCGCCTATGTGCCCGATCAGGTCATCGTGCTCGAGGGGGCGCCGGGCTACCAGTTCACGCTCGAGCTCTCCCCGGACGAAAGGGCCGAGACCATCGCGCTGGGCGACAGCAGCGCCTGGCAGGTCACCCCGAACCGGCGCGGCGACCTGCTGTTCGTCAAGGCGATCACCGGCGCGGCGACCAACATGACGGTCATCACCAACGTCCGCACCTACAATTTCGACCTGTACGCCGGAAGCCCGAGCACGATGGCCTATACGGTCCGCTTCACTTATCCGCCCGCGGCCGCGGCGGCGGAGGAAGAGCTGGCCGATCCGGCCGCCGAGGGGCGCTACCGCCTCGGCGGCGACCGTGCGCTGAGGCCGAGCGAGATCAGCGACGACGGAGTCCACACCTATATACGCTGGCCCCGGGACCGGGCGCTGCCGGCGGTCTATGCCGTGACCGACGGCGGCCAGGAGATGCTCGTCAACGGGATGATGCGCGACGACGACCTTTTCGTCATCGACAGCGTCTCGCGGAAGCTCGTCTTCCGGATCGACGGCGACGTCGCCACCGCGACCCGCCAGAAGAAGAAGCCGCGCTGATGGCCAGCCGCACGCCCCCGCTCGACCCGCGCATCTCCAATCCGCCCGAGCCCGACCCGGCCGGGGCCGAGGAGACCGTCCGCCCGATCGTTGCGCCGCCGCGATCCGGCCCCCCGGCTATCGTTTTCGTCGCGCTGATGATCGGGGCCGCGATCGTCCTGTTCATGATCCTCGATTCCAGGCGCCGCTCGCAGGCGGAGCCGGCGGTGAGGGCCAGGAGCAGCGAAATCGCCGGCTCCGCCGTCGCGCCTCCCCCGCCGCTCTACATCCCGCCGACGGCGCCGCCGCCCGCGGTGGCGCTGGCGCCGGCGCCGGCGCCCGCCCCCGCCGTGACGATCCAGCAGCCGCCCATCCGCATCCCGCCGCCCCAATATTATCCTCAGCCGGCTCCCTACGTGCCGCCCCCTCAGCCGACCATCGTCCAGGAATATGAGCCGGGCGCGCCGCCGCCGGGGCCGCCGCGCCAGGCCAGCGGCCCGACCCTCGTGCTCGACAATTCGGCCGCGCCCCAGGCGGCGGGGCCGGGCCCCGCCGGCGGCGGGCCCGGCGGCCCGGGCGGCCAGACCAGCCTGTCGGACGCCTTCGCCGGGGAGCAGTCCGTCGGCCGGGTCCGCGCCGGGATCTTCGCCAACCGCTCGAACACCGTCGCTCAGAGCACGCTGATCCCGGCGGTGCTGGAGACGGCGTTCGACTCGCGGCGGCCGGGCTTCGCCCGGGCGGTCGTTTCGCGCGACGTCCGCGGCTTCGACGGCAGCAAGGTGCTCATTCCTCGCGGCAGCCGGCTCACCGGCGAATACCGGTCGGACATCCAGCCGGGCCAGAAACGGGCGCTGATCAACTGGACTCGCCTGATCCGCCCCGACGGAGTGACCATGGCGATCGGCTCGCCGTCGGCGGACACGCTCGGCCGCGGCGGCGTCCGGGGCAAATATAACAGCCATTTCTTCGAGCGTTTCACCGGCGCGATCCTGCAGACCGCGCTCGACATCGGAGCCAATGTGGCGAGCCGGAGGGTGGCGGGCAGCGGGGTCGTCGTCGCCCTGCCCGGCTCCACCCAAAATCTGGGACAGAGCCTCCAGTCCAGCCGGATCGTCCCGACCCTGACGGTGCCCGCCGGCACCAGCATCAGCGTTTTCGTCGCGCGCGACCTCGATTTCGGCACCGCCGGGAGCCGGCGGTGAGCCTCGCTCTCGCCGAGGACAGGGCCGGCCAGGGAGTCTATCTCCGCTCCTTCCTGGCGCCGCTGACCGGGATGCTCGCCCGCCCCGACGTCACCGACATCTATGTCAACGGTCCCGGCGAATTGTGGATCGAGACGATCGGCGGAGCGATCGAGCGCCACGACGCGCCCACGCTCGACGAGGTCACGCTGGACCGTCTCGCCCGGCAGATCGCCTCGATCTCGCATCAGGGCATCAGCCGCGAGCATCCCCTGCTCTCCGCCACCCTTCCCGACGGGGCGCGGGTGCAGGTCGTCGCTCCGCCGGCGACGCGCGGGGCGCTGGCGCTGGCGATCCGCAAGCATGTCGCCGCGGACCTCGCCCTGTCCGACTATGTCGCCTCGGGCGCCTTCGCGAAGACCCGCGGCCGCGAAGGCCTCGAACGGTCGGACAGCGACGACGCGCTGGCCGCGCAGCTGGCGGCGGGCGACATCGGCGGAATGCTCGCCGCCGCGGTCCGCGGCCGCCGCAACATCCTCGTCTCGGGCGGCACCTCGACCGGCAAGACCACTTTCCTGAACGCGCTCATCCGGGAAATTCCCGAGGAAGAGCGGCTGATCCTGATCGAGGACACGCCCGAGCTTCAGGTCCGGCACGACAATGTCGTCGGACTGCTCGCGGCCCGAAGCGCGCTCGGCGAGGCGGAGGTCACCGCCAACGATCTGGTCGCGGCGTCGCTGCGCATGCGGCCCGACCGGATCATCCTGGGCGAGCTGCGCGGGGAAGAGGCTTTCGCCTTCCTGCGCGCCGTCAATTCCGGCCACCCCGGCTCGATGACGACCGTCCACGCCGACAGCGCGGCGGGCGCCATCGAGCAGATCGTCCTGCTCGCGCTCCAGGCCGGGACCCGGCTCAACCGCGAGGACATCCGCCATTATGCCAGGAGCACGATCGACCTGTTCGTGCAGCTGACCCGCTCGGGCGGCCGCCGCATCGTCTCCGAAGTGGTCCTCAACCGCCAGAGCGACGGGCGCTGAGCTGGGATCGTCATCCCGGGCTTGATCCGGGATCGGCCTTCTCGGGTCACCTCCCGGCAGGAAGATGATGCCGGATCAAGCCCGGGATGACGAGGCGGATACATTCGGCGCCCGCAACCTCAGAGCGTTCGGTGGTGAGGTCACTCAATTGCCGTTCGGGCTGAGCTTGTCGAAGCCCTCTCCCTTTCCCTCGAGAAACAGGAAGGAAGGCCCTTCGACACGCTCAGGGCGAACGGGTTCACTGGTTCAACCTGATCTCTCAATCCTCTAAAGCATGATTGCTTCAGGCCGATCTGCCCCGCTCATCCTGAGTAGCCGTTGAGCTTGTCGAAACGGCGTATCGAAGGACGGTCCTTCGATACGGGCTTTCGCCTTCGCTCAGTCCCTGCTCAGGATGAGCGGTTCGGTGAAAACCGATCATGCTCTGGCGGGCGGCAGCGCCGCCCTCAACGCTTCCTTCTGCCGGCCGACGTTCGGGAGTGCCGGCGTTCGACGCTGCGAGCGCGCAAGTCCGGCTCAAGTCACGGGCGGCAAGTCCGGTTGTAAAATCAGGCAGTTGGGAAAGTGCGCGGGCAGGCTGGACGGTCTTCGCCCTGACGACGTCTTGACTCCTCTGTTCAAGGCCTCAATCGTGACGGCTTCGCGCCAGGTTCGGACCCGACGAAGCCTCCCCTGTCGCACCGCGAACAGGCGGGAGAATTCGAATGCCCGAAGCCGGACAGTCGCTCCGCGAGTGGATCAAGGGCAGCCGGCTCACCGCCGGCCGCGTAACCGCTTCGCACATCGTCGAGGCCGGGCGCCGTTTCGAAATGGCGATGCCCCCGCTCACGGTCATCCGCCCGGCGGACCTGCTCGTCCTGGAGTTCCGCTTCGACAATCTCCGGCGCTCCGGCGGCCGGCTGGCGCGGGCCAATTCCGGCGAGCCGGCCCTCCTCATCGTCGCTCACCAGCCGCAATCGTTCGGGGAAGAGGCTTTCCCCGAGATCACCAACGATCAGGCCGATCTCGCGACCGACGACAATCTCGACGGAATCGAGCCCGGTCCCGGGACTCCTCCCCGTCCTCCCAAGGCGCTCCTGGTCGCGCCCGCGCCGCAATCCCGAATCCGCGCCGCCGGCCTGAGCCGGCTCGTCTACCGGATGCCCTCGGACATTTCGCAGATCGACTGGAGCCTCGAGGCGCTCCTTCGCGCCTGCCGCGAGTGGCCGCTCCACCTCGATGGAAGCGCGGAGCCCGATCCGGAGGGGGTGCGCTTCAGCGGTGGGTTCCAGCTCGAAGCGCTGTCGCGGGACCTGCTCCGGACGGTGGAGGCGACCCGGGTCGCCCTCGGCGACCTGGGGCGCCCGGTTCAGGGCGCACTCGACGCTCTTGCCGAACGGCTCGCGGGGGAGGGCCTCGCCGCGGCGCGGGCGGAGGGCCCAGCCAGGCCGTCCACGTTCCGCCGCCAGCTCGACACCGGGCTCCGCCGCCTTCGCGCCGGCGAGCGCCGCGACCCCGGGGAAGCCGCGGTCGATGAGGTGCTCAGGGCGATGTACGTCCACGCCGAGGCCAGCCGGCGCGTCGTCGCCGAGATCGGTCGCGCCGACGACCCGTTCGTCATGGTGAGGATTCCGCCGGAGCTCCTGCTCGAGTTCCTCCGGCCCGACCGGCCGACGGAGCGCGAGACCGCGCTGGAAATGCCCTACCGGCTGATCGCCTCGCCGCTCCCCGGCGCCGGCTTCACCCATGCTCTGGCGCCGGTGACCCACCACGGCCTCACCGAGCTGTGGCACAGCCGCCTCGGCACGCGCTCCGTCCGAGGCGGCGAGGTTCATGTCGACGATCGCCCCGGGCGTCCCGGCGAGACGGGCGGCTGGGACGGCGAGAAGCTGCGCTTCATCTGGTCGCCCGATTATCCGGACGGAACGGTCGATACTTTCAACAAGCCGCTCGATCATCTCGACCGGCAGATGCTGGTGAAGCTCACCGCCGGCTTCAACGAGCTTCGGCAGGACGGCAAGACCCGTTTCACCCCTCGCGCCGCTTATGTGCGCCGGCTCATGCTCACGGCGCTCGGCGGCGATCTCGAGGCGCATCGCAAGTTCGACCCGCGGCCGCAGGGCGTCGACCTTTCCGCCTGGACCCACCGCTCCACCATCGGCCGCGACCATTATGTCCGGGTCGAATATTCGGGGTTCCTCTTCCCGGTCGGCCACCGCGCGACGCTGGTGAAGGTGACGGAGCGCAAGTTCCAGTGGCGCTCGCCCGGCGAGCGAGTCGCCGTCCTCCGGCAGCGCTTCTTCATCATCGTTCGCGACCGGATGATCGCCTATCCCGGCGCGGAGCCCCAGCCCCATGACGGCCGGTCGCTCCCCTTCGAGCGGATCATCTGCGCGCTGGAAGGCGCGACCCCCGATCTCGCCCCTCCGGGCGGGCATCCCGACGACCGCGTCAGGCCCGTCACCGGCGACAGCGATCCGGCCAGGTTCCGGATGGCGTTCTGGCCGTCGCGCGGAGGCGGAGTCGATTATCGATTCCCGCTCGTCGGCATCGACTCGGCCGGGCGCAAGACCGCCTTCGAGATGCCGCTGCTCTTCATCTCGGAGCTGAAGAACACCGCCGCCGACATTCCGCACATCCGGAACCACTGGAATGGCGGCGGCAAGGCGAGCCAGCGCCGGATCGCCCCGCTCGCCGGCCAGACCGTCCGCATGGCCCCCGCGACGGACGAGGCGAAGGACGTCGACGTGCCGCTCGTCGAGGCCGAGATCAGGGCCGTCGATCCCACCGCGGCGCTCTCACCGGCTCCGGGTCGCACGCTCCAGCAATATCCGCGCTTCGGGGAGTCGAAAGCCAAGCTCGCGGCGCTCGAACGGCTGACGGGAGTCTCCCGGGTCGAGCGGATCGCCTATCACGACCCCTATCTCGAAGACGGTCTCGATCCCGACTCGGCGGTGTTCGCCCGGATCGTCGGCGGATCGAAGGTTGCCTTCGGCTCCGACGCTCCGAGCAGCACCGTCGGCGGCCTCGCAACGCCGGACCTCACTCCGACCGGCCTGTCGGCGCGGCACGGGATCGCCAGCGGCGACATCGCCACCTTCGCCGGCGGCCGGTTCGAGCCGAGCGACTTCTTCCCCGACGCCAAGCTGCTCGGCTTCTTCCCGCTCAAGGACCTGCTTCGGCCGCTGGACCTCGACGATTCCGGCGCCACGCCGAAGATCACGACCGTCGAGCTGCCGGACCGGATCCGGACCCGCTTCAGCCTCGTCCAGGACCTCGAACCGGGAGAGAAGATCACCGGCCTGTTCATGGGCGCCGGCGGCAATACGTCGGTGTTCGCTCTGGACAGCGTCATCGACGCTCCGCTCGGCGGCGCCGCGCCCGAGACCAGCGTCACCGGCACCCTCACCAACTTCCGGATCAGCTTCTTCGGAGCGCTGGTCATCCATTTCGACCGGCTGCGTTTCTTCACGCGTCCCGGCGCCAAGCCCGACGTCGACGTCGATCTCAACCCCGATACCGGAGTGACCTTCGGAGGGCCGCTCGAGTTCATCAACAAGCTCAGGGAGGTCATACCGGCCAACGGCTTTTCGGATCCGCCCAACCTCGACGTCACCCCGGCCGGGATCACCGCCGGCTACACTCTGGGCCTGCCGGCCGTTCAGGTCGGAATCCTGGCCCTGTCGAACATCTCGCTCGGAGCGGCCTTCAGCCTTCCCTTCACCGGCAAGCCGCCGACCGCGCGCTTCAACTTCGCCGAGCGCCAGAACACCTTCAACCTCACCGTCTCGATGTTCGGCGGCGGCGGCTTCGTCGCCATCGTCGCCGGCACGGACGGAATCAAGGAGATCGAGGCACAGCTCGACTTCGGAGCCCAGATCGCGATCAACCTCGGGGTCGCCTCGGGCTCGGTCTATGTGAAAGGCGGCTTCTACTTCCATTACGCCCAGAAGATGGTCCTGTTCGAAGGCTTCGTGGAGCTCGGCGGACGCCTTTCGGTGCTCGGGCTGATCTCGGTGAGCCTCACTTTCCATCTCGGCCTCACCTACGAGCTGATCGAGAAGAGCCCGGACAACGACAACGTCCGCTCGTCCCGCCTGTTCGGCCAGGCGACTCTCACCGTCGAGATCGAGATCCTCTTCTTCTCGGCCTCGGTCGACGTCACCGTCGAGAAGACCTTCGTCGGCTCGGAAGCGGATCCGAGCTTCCTCGATCTCGTCCCGAAGAAGGCGCTGTGGGACGAATATTGCGCTGCATACGCCTGAGGAGCGAGCATGGCCGACATTTCCCAGCGCGTCGTTTTCACCGTCATCCCGGACGGGATTGCCGGCGATGAGGTGCGTCTCAACCTCCACGTCGCGCCGCGCCTGACGCTCGCGGCCGGAGTCACTCCGGACACGCTGATCCAGTTTCCGGCCTGGCAGGACTGGGCGGATACGATCAACGCCGCCGACATCCATCTGCTGGTGAACGGGGATACCGTTGCCGTCACCCGGGCCGCCGTCGCCGATCCGCGGATCTGGTCGGCCCTGCTTCCGCCCTCGACCCGGGTCGCCTCCCACAAGTTCGAGGATCTGCGCGGCGCCAATATCCTCACCTATCCGCTGGCCGCGCTCGGCGCCGCGATCGAGAGCGACTATGTCGCGATGGCCGGGGAGGAGGGCGGCGAGCTGCCTTCCGTGCGCGACCTCGGAAAGCACATCCGCTACCTCCCGAAGCGGGGGCTCGACCGCGAGAAGCTGATCAGCCTGCTTCAGAGCGACGAGGACCTCACCGACCCGGATCTCGCGATCGCGCTGCTCGCCGAATATCACCGGCCCCTCGGCCCCGAGATGCTCGCGACCGCCAAGAAGCAGGGGAAGGACGATCCGCACGAGGATTCGAAATATCTCACCCAGAAAAGGGTGGCGCTCCCCGATCCCGCCAAGCTCGCCGCGAGCTTCGACTTCCACCGGATCGTCTCGGCGCTCGGCCAGCATGCGGCGCTGATGCGCGCCTGCGGCCTCGTGGTCCCGCTGAAGGCGAGTCTTTCCGACATTGCCGACGGCCACTGCAAGCTCCAGGCGAAGGTCGAGTGGGACGGTGCCGGAATTGCCACGGAAGCCGACATCTGTCCCGTCACCCACGCCGGCAAGGGCGACGGCGAATTCCGGGCCATCCCCCGCCATCCCGGCGCCCTGGACGGCGGCTGGCTGAGGCTCGACCCCGCCCGCTTCGATCTCGTCTCGATGGACGTCGACGGCGGCGGGCTCTCCCTCAAGAATTTCGCGATCAATCTTCCGAACATCGAGGATGAAAGCTTCGACGACGAGCGGTTCGACTCCGACAAGATCGTCCGGACCGGCACTCCGCGGCTGAGGACGGCGGGCCTCCAGCTTGCCCAGAAGCGCCGCGGCAAGGCGATCGGGGAGCTGTTCAAAGGATCGTTCAAGCTCGAGGAGGCGGTCCTGGAGGGGGATCAGCCGGAGCTGTTCGCCGAGGATCTGATCCGCGGCTGGCGCGCCGACGTCGAGGACGACAAAAGCGGCCGCTGGCAGTCGCTGCTCCGCTTCGACGGCACCTACGTTCTCCCGAACGAGAACCTCACCCTCGAGACCGAGGACGAGGAAACGGTCCTGCGCCTCGCCGCCGGCAAGGCGGCGGACGGCTCCGAGCCGGGCCTGCTCAAGGCGACCGAGGCGCTCTTCGCCTGGAGCGGGTGGAGCCTCGCGGCGCCTCAGCCCGGCCGGGCGATCATGCCGGACGACGTCACCCATGCCGAGGCTCCGAACGAATTGCCGGACGGCCTGCCGCTGCACGTCTCCGCCCGGGCTCACAAGGGCAGCCTGCCCGTCCTTCGCTTCGGCCGAACCTATCGTGTGCGCCTTCGCTATGCCGACCTTGCCGGCGGCGGCCTGGCCTGGACGCCCGACGGATCGGCGCCGGCCGCGGCACTCAGCCGCCCCTACCGTTTCGGCCGCTACGAACCCGCCGAGGCCCCGGTTCTGACCCTGATCGAGGGCGAGAAGGAGCCGAAGGACGGCGAAAGCATGGCGCGGGCGGCGCTTCGGACGATGGACGACGCCTCGACCAACGACACCGAGGTGCGGCGCAACGTCGTTCCGCCGCGCGTCGGCATCCGCTTCGCCGAGCTGCACGGGGTCCTCGACCATGACGGCCGCCCCGATCCCGCCGCCTACAAGCTGCTCAAGGACCGCGACTCCGACTATGAGAGCATCACGGTTGAGACCCACGCCTTCGATCCGCAGCATCCCGAGCAACCGGGCGCTGTCGTCAAGACCGACTTCGCGGTCGCCAAGGCGACCCACCAAACCCCCTATCTGTACGATCCGCAGACGGCCGGCTGCGCCCTCTATATCTCCGGCGTTCCCGGCATCGATCCCGACAAGCTGTGGCCGGTCTCGTTCGTCGCGGACGACTGGGATCCGGACGCGCCGCACAAATGGCCCGAGGCGCTCGGCTTCACGCTCCTCGCCAGCGAAACCGGAGTCACCGGCTACGAGGCCTCGACCCGGACCTTCCGGGTCGTCCTGGCCAAAGGCGAGCGTGCGCGGATCCGGCTGAGCGCACTGGTTCCCAGGCGGGATCTCGCGAAGTTCAAGCTTCTCGACCGCCTCCGCGAGACGGCCGAGGCCGGATCCGATCCGGAGGCCCAGCAGCGTTATTCGCGGGCTCGAAGCGCCGCCCGGCGCGGGCGGCACTGGATGTTCACGCCGTGGCGCAAGGTCGAGCTCGTCCACGCCCTGCAGCGCCCGCTGGTGAAGCCCGACTACGAGAATCTGGGCGCCGGAAGATCCCGGGGCAACGTCACCGCCTCCATCAGTTACGCAACGCCCATCCACTGCAAGAGCACGGCCCGGATCGACACCAGCGCCGCCTGGTTCGAGATCGACGACCAGGGGGGCGACGGGCCGATCGTAAAGCCGTTCCAGGCCGACGCCTTCAGCCGCGAATTCGCGCGGCTCGACCACCCTGAGGGAGTCGCGCGCCGGCTCAACGGCAAGCATGTGTTCGAGGACACTCGCGCCCGCTTCGTCGCCTACCGGATGCGGGCAACGACCCGGTTCCGGGAGTTCATGCCACCGGAGATTCGTGCCGATGCCAAGGCCCTCGTCCGCGAAAGCGCGATCAAGGCGGTCTGGGTGCCGAGCTCGAGCCCGCCGGCGGCGCCGGTCGTCCGCTACGTCGTCCCGACCTTCGGCTGGTTCGAGAGCGGAGAGCCCGGCGGGAAGCAGCGCAGCTGGCGCGACGGCGGAGGGCTTCGAGTCTATCTCGACCGTCCCTGGTATTCGAGCGGAAGCAACGAGATGCTGGCGGTGCTCCTGCCGGCTACCGCCGTCGATCCGGGCGACGGGCCGCTCAAGGACTTTGTCAGCCAATGGGGCGCCGATCCGATCTGGACCGGCCCGAAAGTGGCGACCATCGCGCCCAAGGCGACCAATTTTCCGCGCCGCATCGAAGGCGGGCCCGTCCCCTACGATTTCGGCGACCCAACCGATTCTCCCCAGCTCCCCGACGGAGCCGCCGCGGGCAGCGCCTTTCACCTCCGCGACCTTGTTCCGCAGGGCGCGCCCGACGGCATCAGGGTCAATGCCGTTCCCCATGCGGTGGGCTACGATCCCGTCCGCGGGCTGTGGTATGCGGACATCGTCGTTCGGCCGGGCGGCGCCTATTTTCCCTTCGTTCGACTGGCCCTCGCCCGTTACCAGCCGCACTCCGTCGTCGGCTGCGAGCTGTCCTCCGCGGTCATGGCCTCGTTCCAGCAGCTCTCGCCGGACCGGGTCGCGATCGTCACGCCGGTTTCGCTTTTCCTCGACCGCGGCCGAAGCGTTTCGATCTACGGCCGGCTTCCGACCGGCGGGACGCCCCTGCCCCGCGCCGGCACCGTCACGGTCCGGCTCCAGCGCCTCAAGCCGGGCGGCGACCCCGATCTCGACTGGCGGGACACGCCGCAGGGCCAGAGGCCGGACACGCCGCTCCCGGGCGGTCCGGTCGCTTCAGGCCGCGCCCGCCGCTCCGGCGGCGATTTCCACATCCCGCGCAGCCGGCTCGACGCGGCACAGCGGGTGAAGCTGGCGGAAGCCACCGTCCTCGCGGAGACCGGGCGCGTCTCGGATCTCCTCGAGCGCGTCGATCTTCTCGAGCTCATGCTGCCGCCGCTCATCCACGAGGAGACGTTGATCCTCCCCTCCAAAGGCGGCGACCGCCTGCGCCTGCTGATCACGGAGACGGAGACCTACGCCACCGAGGCCGAGAGCGGCGGCCGCAACGGCCCGGCGCGGGATCGAATCGTCTACGCCGCCGCCATCGAGGTCTGAGCGCCGCGCGGCGGGCGCATCGCCCTGCCGCTCAGCCGGCGAGGATCTTGCCGCCTGCGATTATGATCGCCGTAAGGACGAACGCCGCGGCCAGGCAAACGGCCGACCGCCCTTTCGCCGCCGGGGTCATCGGCGCCACGCCCTCCGGCAGAACCGCGCGCCCGGTGACCATCGGCGGCACCAGCGGGCGCCGCCGGACCAGCTGATAATAAACAAGGGCGAGGAGGTGGAGCGCGATCAGCCCCAGCAGGATGTTGAAGCTCGCCTCATGAACATCGTGCGCGAGCACGGCCGTGTCGTAGCCCACCAGCCCGGAGAGCGGCCCCTCGACGAAATCGTCCGAGTCGATCTGGATCAACCCGCTCATGATCTGGACGAGCAGCGCCAGCAGCATGGCGAGAACGCTGAGCGCTCCGAGCGGGGTGTGACCCGCCCGATCGTGCCGTCCGTGCCTCAGATAGGCCGCCACCGCCGCCGGTCCGCCCACGAAAGTGGCGAAACGGGCCGTCGAGCTGCCGGCGAAGCCCCACAGGAGCCGGAAGATGAGAAGGAAGAGCAGGGTGTAGCCCGACCAGAAGTGCACCCGGTCGAAGCTTTGTTCGGCCGACCACCAGCTCAGGGCGACCGCCGCGACGATCGACCAGTGGGCGAGCCGGACCGGAAGGTCCCAGACCGGTTCGCCCCGCTCCCAATCAATGCTCCTCACGATAGGAATCGTGACACGCCTTGCAGCTCTTGCCGAGAGTGGCGTGAGCGGAGCGGATCGCGGCGAGGTCGGATCCCGCGGCCGCCGTGTTGAACGCCGCGGCGGCTTCCCGGAACGCCTGCGCCTTGGCCGCGAAATCCTCCGGCTTCTGCCAGATTACCGCCCGCGCGTCGGTCTTGCCGGCGTCCGGGCCGGTGCCCGCTGGAAACCAGGTCGGGACTTGCGGGGCCAGCTCGTTGATGGTGGCCGCTCCGGCCCGCACCCGGCCGAGATCGGGGGAATCGCCCTTGAGCTCGCGGCTGATGACCTTCATGGCATCGCCGATCTTCTCGAAATTCTCGTGACGCTGCTTCATCAGCGCGAGCGCCTGCTCCTTCTGCAGGGGCGGAGCTTCGCTCTTCCCGGCGCTCTTTTCCGGGGCGGCGGCGGCGGCATTGCCGCTGCCATTGGCGTCCGGCGACGCCCCCGTCCCATCTCCGGCCGAGCCGCAGGCCGCGAGCAGAATCACGGCCATGCCGGCAACCAAATTTCTCAACGCACTTCTCCTCATTGTCCGAGCAGAGCCAGATGGCACATTTCGGCGCGGCGCCAAACAGGCGAGCTGAAATCTTCTCGCGAGGCGGCGGACAACGCGCCGATCCGCGCCCGGAGCGATGTAGCGGAGCGTCCAGGCCGCGAAGGGCGCGGCTACTGCCCCAGCGGTCCGGCACCGTCGGCTGATGTCCGCGAGCCGCGGCCGGCCCGCCCGCGGGCGAGGGTCGCGCAGACGAGGAAGAGAAGGAGCCCGACCGGCCCGATCATGGCTGTCGTGAGGAGGCACGGAACGAGCAGCCGGCGGTCCATACCGGCGCGATCGGCTTCGTCGGCTTCCCAGATGCCCGCCCACAGGTCGAGCACGAGATAATGAGTCCAGCCCGCGAGCTGCAGATGGGGAACATCGAAGAAGGCGGCCACTCCGGTCAGCGAATAGTCGCGGATCAGCACCGCCGCTTCGGGACTGGCGAAGAAGGCGCCGGTGTAGACAAGGGCCGCGGCGGCCCCGCAGAACATCGCCGTGCGGCGCCGCGCGCGAAAGCTTCCGACCGGCAGCAGCAGGGCAAGCCACCCGATCGCCGCAGGAACGTGGGCCAGCCAGAAAATCTGGTTCAAGGACATGCTCTCCTCCCGACTCTTCAGCAAATTGCGCCCGGCTGCGATTCGCGCCGGGCAAACCCTTTCCGGTCCAGCGACCTGAGCTGGAGCACGGAAACGAGGTAGCAAAAGGCCACGGCCGCCGCCACGGCGCCCATCGGGTTGCCGGGGGAAGCAGTCCAGGCGGCGGGCACCAGCGTCGCCCGAAGTCCGAGATGGACGAGACCGAGCGGATGCCCGATGCTCCATCCGAAGACGGCCCAGTGCAGGCCGAAGGCGACGCCCACCGTCAGCGGGAACAGTGCGGGAGCGTGAATCCAGACGGGAATGTGGATCGCCCAGGTCGAGAGCACCATGATCCGCGCCAGCTTGCCGAGCCTGAAAAGGGGATTTCCGGGAGTTCCGCGAAAGTCCTCCCCCCGAATCCGGCCGAGAAGCGCCGCGACCGGAGGGATGGCCCAGAAGCAGAGCGCGAGAACGAGATTGGCGAAGGCGGCGGGTACGAACAGGCTGGCCGCGGCGGCGGCGGCGTAATTCGCGATGCCGGTGAGCGGGAGCGAAAGAGCGCCCCGCCGACCGCGGAGGAAGTCCGCCTGCATCTCCGCGAATGTCATCCGGTCCCCCCGCCGAGAGGTGCGTCGCGGAGCTTGATAGGGGGAGCGGTTCGGCTAGGCTTGTACAAATCGGAAAAAAGGGAGCCGACGGGTGGAGCTGCATTGGCGAGTGGCGGATGCGGATGTCCGCTCGCTGGTCTGGGGCTTCGTGGAGCGGCGGGATGCGGTGCAGCAGGGCGCGGCCTTCCATTTCCCGATGGCTTATCCGCATCTGCAGGTGACGCTCGAGGGCGGCTACCGGGTGGATCCGGACCTCCTGCCCTCCCCCATCCCGCGCGGCGCGCTGTGGGGCAGCTCATTCCGGACCCGGCTGGGCCGGCCGGATGGCAAGGTGCGGGCCTTCGTGGCGGCGTTCACCTTCGAAGGCGCCGCGCTGCTGCTCGGCGGACCGCCGCGCCTCGCCGCCGGCCATATCGTCGACATGGAGGCGCTGCCGTCCCCCGCGGCGGCGGCGCTCGTGGAACGGATCGTCGAGGCAAGCTGCTTCGAGCTTCGAGTGCGGATCGTCGAGGATTTCTTCCGGTCCCTGAGCCGCGCCGCGGCCCCCAGGCCCTCGGACGCCCGCATCCTCAGGCTCTCGAGCGCCATCGCGACCGACGCCTGTGCCGGACCAGTGCGCGAGATCGCACGGGCCGCCGGCCTGAGCGAGCGAACGCTGTACAACCGGATCCAGGCCGAGATCGGCTGCGGTCCCAAGCACCTGCTCCGGCTGGCGCGGCTCCACCGCCTGTTGCGAACCCTCCACCCGTCGCCTCTGGGCGGGCGACCGAGCATCGACCCGCTGCTCGAGTTCGCCGACCAGGCGCATATGCACCGCGAATTCGTGGCTCTGACGGGGGTGAAGCCGAGCGCCTTCGCGTCGAGCAAGGCGAAGTCAGGCGACGGACTATTTCACAGCGTGCTTGCCGGCTCGCTCTAGCCAAGCTCGACCGGCCGGTCATTCAGAAGAACATCGAGTCGCCCGACGAGGCTCCGCCGGCCACCGGGCCGAGCTGCCCTGTCAGCCGGTGCGCCGCGATGGCGCCGCCGCGAAGGCGGCGGCGATCGCCTCGCGCAACGGCTTGGGGCGGAACTCCGAATCGTAGGGGGTGCCGCGCTTGATCGAGCTGTCTGCGCGCGGGTCGAAGCCGGTCAGCCAGCTGTAGCGGTCGACCATGCCCCAGGCGAGGACGTCGCGGAGCTGGTCGTAGCTCAGCATCAGGTCGAGATAGGCCCTGGCATAGTCGGCGACCATCCGGTCGCGAACGGCGACGTCGTCCGGCGCCTTCTTGTCGTTGACGTCGAACTCGGTGATGACGAGCTTGTAGCCCATCGCCACCACCTCATCGAGGAAGCGGCGCCACGGTCCTTCCGATTCCCGCACGATCCGGGCGACCGGAAGGTCCTTGAGCAGGCGGATGTGCGATTGTACGCCGAGCGCGTGAACCGGGGTGCCGCGCCGGCGGAAGCCCTCGAGCAGCCTGAGGACGCCGGTGATGTGGGTCTCGTCCTCGGTGCCGCGCTCCCAGCTCATATAATCGTTGTAGACGAGCTCGGCATGCGGCGCCTCGGCCTTGGCGGTGTGGAACATCAGGTCCAGCATCGCCTCGCCGCCCATGGCCCGGGTGACCACCGTGTCCCGGATCGCTCCGGTCTCCGGCTCCACCGCCTCGTTGACGACGTCGTAGGAGTAAATGGAGGTCCC
Organism: Allosphingosinicella sp.; assembly: GCA_035628835.1. Lineage (GTDB taxonomy): Bacteria > Pseudomonadota > Alphaproteobacteria > Sphingomonadales > Sphingomonadaceae > Allosphingosinicella. The sequence continues at coordinate 17,337 of DASPJA010000024.1, read as the reverse complement.
GTAACGGCGGCAGACGGCGCGGACATGTTCGGTGAGCAGCGCCTCGGCGGACTTCGCCGGCCGGCTGCCGAAGTCATGGTCGACGAGCCATTTGGGATACCATTTCTCCGGCGCCCAGAAGAGCGTGTGGCCGCGCAGCTTGAAGCCCTTCGCGCGCGCATAGGCGACGATCGCGTCGAACTGGCTGAAGTCGAACGCGGTCGCCGTCGGCCGGGTCCAGGCCCATTTCAGCTCGTTTTCGGGCACGAGCAACCCGCATTCCCGCTCGAGCACCGCCGCATAGGCCGGGTTGGCGAAGCTGCCGCGGTCGGCGCCCGGGGCTCCCCAGGCGACCGCCGAGCCGAACCGCCGGCCGCCGCGCCGGGCGATCGAGTCGAGCGAGCTTTCGGCCGCTCCGGCGGACCTCGAGGCGGGGGTGGCGCAGGCCGAAGCCATCAGGGCAAGCCCCCCGGCGAGCATTTCGCGCCTGTCGATCGTCACCGGCATCTCCTCGTCACCAATCGTGCATCGAGCCGTCCTCGAGCCGGTTCACCGGCAGATAGGCGCGGCGATAGGGGTAATGGGCGGCGAGCTCTTCATCGAGCTCGACCCCGAGACCGGGCGCCTCGCCCGGATGCAGGCTTCCGTCCGCGAAGCCGTAGGCATGGGGAAAGACCGCGTCGGTCTCGCCCGTGTGGCGCATATATTCCTGGATCCCGAAATTCGGCACCGACAGGTCGAAATGGAGTGCGGCGGCCATGGTGACCGGTGAAAGATCGGTGGCGCCGTGGCAGCCGGTGCGCACGTTGAACATGTCCGCGAAGGCGGCGATCCGGCGCAGGTGGGTGATCCCTCCGGCGTGGACGACGGTCGAGCGGATATAGTCGATCAGCTGCTCCTGGATCAGCTGCTTGGCGTCCCAGACCGAATTGAAAACCTCGCCGACCGCGATCGGAGTTGTCGTATGCTGGCGGATTAGGCGGAAGGAATCCTGGTTGTCGGCCGGAGTCGGGTCCTCGATCCAGAAAGGCCGGTAAGGCTCGAGATCCTTGCCGAGGCGCGCCGCCTCGATCGGGGTCAGGCGGTGATGGACGTCGTGGAGGAGATGAACGTCCCAGCCGAGCGCCTCGCGCGCGGCGGCGAACAGGTCCGGCACGACGCGCAGATATTTCTCGCTCGACCAGCGATTCTCGGTCGGGAGATCCGCATCAGCCGGCTCGTAGAACAGCCGGTCCCTGGACACGCCGTAGGTGGAGGCGAGCCCCGGCACTCCCGACTGCAGACGGATCGCCTTATAGCCCAGGTCGCGGTAGCGAAGCGCTTCCCGCACCGTGTCGTCGATCGTCTCGCCATTGGCATGGCCGTAGACCATGACGCCGTCCCGGGCCGCGCCGCCGAGCAGCTGGTAGAGCGGCAGGCCCGCCGCTTTGCCCTTGATGTCCCACAAGGCCATGTCGACCGCGGCGATGGCGGACATGGTCACCGGCCCCCGCCGCCAATAGGCGCCGCGGTAGAGGAACTGCCAGATATCCTCGATCCGATGGGCGTCGCGGCCGATCAGGCAGGGGACGACATGATCGGCAAGATAACTGGCGACGGCGAGCTCGCGCCCGTTGAGCGTCGCGTCGCCGAGCCCGCTGATGCCGTCGCCCGTCTCGATCCGGAGCGTGACGAAGTTGCGCCCGGGGCAGGTCACGATCACCTTTGCGGCGACGATCTCCAGCAACTTGCCTCTCCGATCCTTATGCTGATAGCGCTAACATGGTAATAAAGACCGGACAACGGCAATGTGGTGCAAGACGATGCCCGATTTCCTCCGCCGCCTCGTCATCGCCGGGGCGCTGCTGCTCGCGGCGCCTTTCGCCGCAGCGCCGGCCGCGGCGGAGGACGGCTACGACCTCTGGCTGCGCTATCGCCCGGTCGAACCGGAGTGGCGTGGGCGTTACGCGCCGCTCCTGGCCCAGGTGTCGGTGGCCGGATCCTCCCCTACCCTTCTTGCCGCGAATGCGGAGCTGAAGCGGGGCCTCGCCGGGCTGCTCGGGCCGCTGCCCGGGACCGGGGGAGTGCTGATCGCCGGAACCCCGCGCTCCTCCCGCACCCTCAACCGGCTTCGGCTGCCGCTCGCCGGCCTGGGTGACGAGGGCTATCTGATCCGGAGCGTGATGCTGGAGCGCCGCCGAGCAACGGTGATCGCCGCCAACAGCGACATCGGCGTCCTCCGCGGCGCCTTCGCCTTCCTGCGACTGCTCCAGACCCGGCAGCCGATCGAGGCGCTGGACCTTCGCGAGACTCCGAAGCTCAGGCTCCGGATCCTCAACCATTGGGACAATCTCGACCGAAGCGTCGAGCGCGGCTATTCCGGCGCGTCGCTGTGGGACTGGCACAAGCTGCCGGCGTGGCGCGACCCGCGCTACGCCGACTATGCCCGGGCCAATGCGTCGATCGGAATCAACGGCGCCGTCCTCACCAACGTCAACGCCAATGCCGAGGTGCTGACGCCGCTCTACCTGAAGAAGGTGGCGGCGCTGGCGGAAGTCTTCCGCCCTTACGGGATCAAGGTCTATCTCACCGCCAGGTTCAGCGCTCCGATCGAGATCGGCAAGCTGCCCACGGCGGACCCGCTCGACCCGAAGGTGCGCGCCTGGTGGAAGGCCAAGGCGGAAGAGATCTACCGTTACGTCCCGGATTTCGGCGGCTTCCTCGTCAAGGCCAATTCGGAAGGCCAGCCGGGTCCGCAGGATTATAAGCGCAGCCACGCCGACGGGGCGAACATGCTCGCGGACGCTCTCAAGCCTCACGGGGGCATCGTCATGTGGCGGGCCTTCGTCTACACGGCCGCCCCCGGCACCGACCGCGCAAAACAGGCCTTCGAGGAATTCCGCCCTCTCGACGGCGGGTTCCGCGACAACGTCCTGCTCCAGGTCAAGAACGGGCCGATCGACTTCCAGCCTCGCGAGCCCTTCCATCCCCTGTTCGGCGCGATGCCGCGCACTCCGCTGGTCCTCGAAGCGCAGATCACCAAGGAATATCTCGGCTTCGCCACTCACCTCGCCTATCTCGGCACGATGTGGGAGGAGGTGCTTCGCTCCGACACCTTCGCCCGCGGACCCGGCACCCCGGTGGCCGCGACCCTGACCGGAATGGCCGGAGTGGCCAACGTCGGCACCGACCGCAACTGGAGCGGCTCGCATTTCGACCAGGCCAATTGGTACGCCTTCGGCCGACTCGCCTGGGATCCCTCGCGGTCCGCGCAGGCGATCGCCGGGGAATGGACCCGGATGACCTGGGGCAACGATCCGGAGGTGGTCGCGCCCGTCGTCGCGATGATGATTCGGTCGCGCCAGGCGACCGTCGACTACATGACCCCGCTCGGTCTCCACCATCTGATGGCGACCGGCCATCATTACGGGCCGGGCCCGTGGGTGGACGACCTCGAGCGGCCCGACTGGAACCCGACCTATTATCACCGTGCCGACAGGAACGGGATCGGCTTCGACCGGACCGTTGCGGGCAGCAACGCGGTTGCCCAATATGCGCCGCCGGTCGCCGCCCGCTTCTCGAGCCTCGAGACCGTGCCCGACGACTATCTGCTCTGGTTCCACCACGTTCCGTGGGATCGTCGGCTCCGGTCGGGGCGGACGCTGTGGGACGAGCTCGTCATGCGCTATTCGCGCGGAGTCTCGGCCGTCGGGGAGATGCGGCGCACCTGGGCGTCGCTCGAGCCGCGGATCGACCGGCAGCGGTTCGAGCAGGTCGCCGCTTTCCTCGCCATTCAGGAAGAGGAGGCCCGCTGGTGGCGCGATGCCTCGATCGCCTATTTCCAGAGCCTCTCGCGCCGCCCGCTGCCGAGGGGCTATGCTCCGCCGGCCCACGATCTCGACCATTACAAATCCTTGCGCTTCCCCTACGCACCCGGCCAATGACGTCCCCGTCCGCCGCCTACGATTTCACGCTCGCGCCGAGCCGCGCGCTTTCGCTGGAGCGGATCGGCGGCGAGCGGGAGCCGGTGCTCCTCGTCGAGGGCGCGATGAGCCGCCCCGCGGACCTCGTCGACTATGCGGCGTCCGAAGTGGCCTTCGAACCCGTCTGGGGGCCGTCCGGCGGCTATCCCGGTGTTCGAGCCCCGGCTCCGCTGGACTATGTCGAGGCGCTCGTCCGGGCCCTCGATCCGAGCCTCCGCCGGGCCTTCGGCCTGGAGCGGGTGAAGCTCGCCCGGGCAGAATGCAGCTTCTCGCTCGTGACGCTTCCCCCGGAGCGGCTCGCACCGCTGCAGAGAATCCCGCACGTCGACACCACGGACCCGCTCCAGTTCGCGCTTCTCCATTATCTTTGCGACGCCCGCCACGGCGGCACCGCCTTCTACAGACACCGTGCCACGGGCTTCGAAACCCTGACTCCGGAACGGCAGGCCGCCTACGAAGCGGTTCGCTCGAGCGAGCTCCGCGAAGCTCCGAGCGCCTATATCGACGGCGACAGCGCCCATTACGAGCGCACCGCGGCTTTCGACGCCGCCTTCGACCGGATCCTGGTTTATCGCAGCCGCACCTTTCACTCCGGCCGAATCGCCACGGGCCAGACCCTGAGCGCGGATCCGCGCCGGGGGCGGCTCACCGCCAACATCTTCATCAACTACCGTCCCCTCTGATCCCGCGAAAAAAGAAAGGCGCCGCGAGGATGTCGCGGCGCCTTCGAGTTTCGGGGACGAGCCGGGTCCGCTACATGGTGACCCGGATGATCCCGGAGAAGCGCCGGTCGTTCATGAACCACGAGCGCGGCGCCCGGATGAGATCGTTGTTGATCACCTGCGAGGTCTTGGTGACCTCGTTCAGGATGTTCACCGCCTGGATGCCCACCCGGATCCGCTTGTTGATCGAGAAGAAGATCGATCCGTCCAGCTGGCCGGTGGGTTCGTTGAAGATCGGAGCGAAAGGCACGATCACGTCCCGCGTGGTGAGCAGGAATCGCGACCGCCAGTTATAAGCCAGCCGGATGGTGAGCGGGCCTTTCTCGTAGAAGGGCTGGATGTTGATCGTGTGCCTGGACAGGCCCTGGAGCGGAAGCAGGCTGGTATCGATATTCGCCGTGTTGCCCGCCGCCACGTCGGGATCGGTCTCGGACAGGGTGCTCTGGCTTACCCCGCTCGAGTCGACGTAGGTGTAGGTCGCGTTCAGGCCGAGGCCGGACAGGAAGCCCGGCAGGAAATCGTAGACCTGCTGATAGGCCAGCTCGAAGCCGGTGATCTTCCCGGTTTCGGTCGAGTTGACGGGAGTCGTCACGATCGCGTCGAAGGTCGCGCCGTTATTGGTGAACGGGATTCGCTCCGTGCCGTTGGTGAGCACGCCGTGCAGCCTCTTGTGGAAGGCCGCCAGAGTCAGCTGCCCGACCCCGCCGCGGTTGAAATAATATTCGGCCGAAAGGTCGAAGCTGTCCGACGTGATCGGCTTGAGGTTCGGGTTGCCGACCGTCGCCCGGGCGATCGGCCTGCCGCCGCCGGCCACGATGTCCTCCTGGTTGGCGGCGAGGGTGAGCGTGTAGAAGTTTCGCGTCAGGCCGAAATCCGGAGGCGTGATGCCCTTCGAATAAGCGAAGCGGAACTGCAGGCCGCCACCCACCTCCGCCTTGAGATTCAGGCTCGGCAGGAAATAATCGTAGCTCAGCTTGGCCGTGCTGGTCGCCACCGCGCCGTTGGCGAAGTTGCGCGCCGCCTGGCGCACGTCGGCGGGAAGGGCGCAGAAGGGCGTCGGCGGAAGCGGCTGGCCGGTCTCCGGATCGAGCTGGGGCGTGGTACATTGCGTCTCCGACGCGAACGTGACCTGGCTGAACACCTGCGTGCCCGCCGCTTCGCGCGTCGTGTGCGAGTATCGCACTCCGATATTGCCGCTGAGCTTGAACCCGCCCGAAAATTCGTGGCGGAAGCGGACCATCGCGTAGGCCGCGTTATTCTCCTCGTCGACCGGGTTGACCTCGCCTGGCCGGAAGTGCGTCCCGTCGATGACGCCGCAGCGCATCGCCAGCGGCACCCAGTTCTGCGGGCAGCCGTCGACGAGGCGGGCGCGCCATTCATCGCCAACCTGCAGGCCGAAGGCGCTGGTCCCCGCATAATCGCCGGCGGGGTCGCCGGTATAGAATAGCATCGACTCGCCGAGCAGGGGATCGCCCGCCTTGCCGCGCATGAAGCCGGGATAGTTGAAGGGCTGATAAGACCCGGTGGCGGCGGTGCCGCCATTGGTGTCAGGATTCCCGTCAATGGGGTCGGTCAGCCAGACCGGCCCGCGGCCGCCCCAGACTTCGCTGAGCACGCCCCAATTGTAGGTGGAGAAGCGGGCGACATTCTCCCGCTGCGCATGGCGGGCGCCGACCCGGATCGAGTTCAGCCAGCTGCTTTCCGGGAAGGCATAATCGAGGTCGATGCGCGCGGCGTCCTCGCTGCCGTCGCTGTCCTCGATATGATCCATGATGTTGCGGTAGAAGGTGTTGTAAGGATCGGAGAAGCTGTTGTGGACTCCGCCCTGCGGGTCGACCCCGTAATAGCTCGGATCCTGATCCGAGGCGCCGCCCGCGAGATCGGTGCAGGGGCTGTTGGCGGCGGGGCCGGAGCAGACTTCCGGCGGTCGGAACTCGACGGTGGGGATTCGGCTTCCGTTGAGATCGATGAAGACGTTCTGGAACGACGAAGTCCACAGGCCGACATCGAGCTGGTTCACGTGCGAATCGACATGCTGGTAGTCGAGATTGAGGGTGAGCCGGTCGCTCGGAGTCCACTTGAGATTGGCGCTGTAGTCGCTCGTCACCAGGCGCGACCGCTGGCTGCGGCGCTGGTTGTTGCTCTGAAGGCCGTAGCGCGGCGTGCGCACGTCGCCATTGCCGCCCCAGGCGGCGGTGTTGTTCTGATCGTCACGCCAGCCGGTCGGGCCGGTGATGACGCCATTGTCGAAGACGCCGTCGTCGTCGAACTCGAGCGTCGTGCCCGGCACCCGGCGGGAATCGCCGTTGGAGGTGACGTTGTCGGTGGCGGTCTCGATGGCGTGCTCGGTCCAGCGCTCGCGCGCGTCGGAACGCATGAACTGGAGCGTCGCGAGCAGCGACTCGTCGTTGCTGCGCCATTGTGCCGCGGCCGAATAGCCGTAGCGCTTGCGGTCCGTATCCTGGGTCCGCATGACCGCGCCGCGCGGCAGGTAGACGGTTCCGACCGCGGTTGCGCCGTCGCTCGCCACGACGTCCCCGTTCGAATAGAGCGTCCGCTCGCCGAAGTTGGAGATCTGGAGGGCGTCGTTGCGCCACTTCAGCTGCGAATAAGCGAAGCTGCCGAGGAGCCCGAACTCACCGATCCCGGTCTGCCAGCGATTGCTCGCGAGCACCGAGAAGGTCGGAGTGAACTCCTCGCGCATGTCGCCCCAATTAACCTCGCCCGACGCGGCGATGACGAAGTCCTTGTTGTCGAACGGCACCCGGGTGCGCAGGTTGACCGTGCCGGAAATCCCGCCCTCGACCATGTCGGCCGACGGGCTCTTGAAGACGTCGACGCCGGCGAGCAGCTCCGACGGCACGTCGGAGAAGCTGAGGCCGCGGCCGTTGTTGGCGGTGAAGGTGTCGCGGCCGTTAAGCTCGCTGCGGACATAGGTCAGGCCGCGCACGACGACGCCGCTGCCTTCGGTCGAGAAGTGATCCGGATCGCGGCCGGCGGCGAAGCGGTCGATGGCGACGCCCGGGATTCGCTGGAGCGCCTCGGTCACCGACCGGTCGGGAAGCGCGCTGATGTCTTCGGCGGTCACCGAATCGACGACCACTTCCGAATCGCGCTTGATGTCCTGGGAGCGCTGCAGGCTGCGGCGGATGCCGGTGACGACGATGTCGCCTTCCGACTCGGCCTGGGCGGCGGGATCTGAGACGCCCGACGAGACTCCGCCCTGCTCCTCCGTGGACGTCTCCTCGTCCTCCGCCGATTGCTCGGCACCCGCCTGGTCGGCCTGGGCGAAGGCGGGCGTCGCGACCGCAACCATGCACAAAGCGAGCGCCGAGACGCCGCTCCGCATCGCAAAGCCGAGACGCTCACGCGCGCCATCGAGCTCTCGGGATTCGATCCCTTTCATGCCACCTCCCAAAAATGTTAGCGCTAACACTTGACGCCGCGCTAATCGTTGTTAGCGGTAACTATCGAGGCTTTGTCGATCACGTCAAGGGGGGAGCAGGCGGTCGGTGCGTGGAAGGATGAAATTGTTGCACTTCTGCAATATAGGCCACTTAGGGTAGATGATGGCGGGCGAGGCCATCGAACGGATTCTCGTCGTCGGCGGCGGCTCCGCGGGCTGGATGACCGCCGCCGCCCTCGCCAACAGGCTCGCCGGACTGCCGATCGCCATCGAGGTCGTCGAGTCGGCGGAGATCGGAACGGTCGGAGTCGGCGAGGCCACCCTCCCCCACATCCGCTTCTTCAACTCGGCTCTCGGCTTCGACGAAGCCGAGTTCATGCGGCGGACCAGGGCGACCTTCAAGCTCGGCATCGAATTCAGGAACTGGGGACGGATCGGCGATTCCTACATCCATCCGTTCGGCGCCTTCGGGACCGAGCTGGGCGGAATCCCGTTCCACCAGCATTGGCTCCGGATGAGGGCCTCCGGCGCGACGGTCCCGCTCGAGCATTTCTCGCTTCCGATCCAGGCGGCGAGGCGGAACCGCTTCGCCCATCCGGCCGACGATCCGGCATCGCTCCATTCGACCTATTCCTACGCCTATCAGTTCGACGCCGGCCTCTACGGCCGGTTCCTGCGCGACCATGCGGAAGCCCGCGGCGTGAAGCGAACCGAGGGCCGGATCGTCGACGTCGCGCTCCGGCCGGAGGACGGCTTCGTCTCCTCGCTCACCCTGGCGAACGGGCGCCGCCTCGAGGCCGATCTGTTCATCGACTGCTCCGGCTTCCGGGGAGTCCTCATCGAGCAGGCGCTGAAGGCGGGCTACGAGGAATGGACCCACTGGCTCCCCTGCGACCGGGCCATTGCGATGCCCTGCGCCGGGACGGGCGCGCTCACGCCCTACACCCGAGCGACGGCGCGCGAATCGGGCTGGATGTGGCGGATCCCGCTCCAGCACCGGGTCGGCAACGGCCACGTCTATTCGAGCGCCTTCATCGCCGACGACGAGGCCGAGTCGGCGCTCGTCGCTCAGCTCGAAGGTGCGCCGCTCGCCGAGCCGAACCGGCTTCGATTCACCACCGGCAAGCGCCGGCGGCAATGGGCGAAGAATTGCGTCGCCATCGGCCTCTCGGCCGGCTTCCTGGAACCGCTCGAATCGACCAGCATCCATCTCATCCAGCTGGCCATCGGTCACCTCATCGATCTGCTTCCGGACCGAGGATGGGACCCGCTCGATGCGGAGGAATTCAACCGAGTGATGGCGCTCGAATATGAGCGGGTGCGCGACTTCCTGATCCTCCATTATTGCGCGACCGAGCGCGAAGACACCGCCTTCTGGAACCATTGCCGGACGATGGAGCTGCCCGATTCGCTGAGCTACAAGATGGAGCTGTTCCGCGAGCGCGGATACGTCGTCAATTATCGCGAGGGCATGTTCCTCGAGCCGAGCTGGATCGCGGTCTATCTCGGCCAGAATGTCGTTCCGCGCGGTTTCGATCCGCTGAGCGAAGCCGTCCCCGCCCCCCGGCTCCAGGCCGAGATGTCGCGCATGGGCGAGGCTTGCCGGGCCGCGGCGGAGCGCATGCCGCCGCACCGGGATTTCCTGCGCTCGATCGGCGCGGCCGAGGAGGCGGCGGCGTGAAGCTCGTCATCCTCGGCGAAGGGATCGCGGGATGGGCCGCGGCGGCGATGCTCGCCGGTGCGCTGCCCGAGCCGCGCTACACCGTCTCGCTGGTGCCGACGGGGGGACCGGACGACAGCCTCGGCCCCTTCGGCCCCGCCGAGGCCGCCCTCCCCTCGATCCGCGAACTTCACGTCCGGCTGGGCCTCGACGAGGACGGCCTGATCCGCCAGTCGAATGCGGGCTACGCGCTCGGTGCCGCCTTTTCCGGCTGGTCGTCGGCCGAGCCGGCCTTTTTCCTGCCGTTCGGGGATATCGGGGCGCCGCTCGGGACCGTCCCGTTCCACCAGCTGGCCGGGCGCCTGCGCGCGGCGGGGGACCATGTCCGCTTCGGCAATTTCTCGGTGGCGACGATCGCGGCTCAGATGGGACGCTTCGCTCGGCCGTCCGACGATCCGTCCTCGGTCCTCTCCACCTACAGCTACGGCCTCCACCTCCCGCTCGGCCCTTATGCCCGCGCCCTTCGGGACCTCGCGCTCGCGCGCGGCGTCAGGATCGTCGAGACCCCGTTCGTCGCCGCCGAGCTCGGCGAGCAGGGCGCCCTGGCCGGGCTTCGCCTTGCGAGCGCCGAAAGCGTGACCGGCGAATTCTTCATCGACGCCTCCGGACCCTCGGCGCTGCTCAGCGAAGGCGCGCTTGCCTCGGGCTTCGAGAGCTGGCGCGCCTGGCTCCCCTGCGACCGCGCCGCGGCGTCCGGTTCGGCGACGCCCGTCCCGCCGGCGCCCTATTCGCATGTCGAAGCCGGGGCCGCCGGCTGGCGGCGGGTGGTGCCATATCAAGGCGGAGTCGGCGAGCTTATCGTCTCCTGCTCCGCGGCCGCCGACGAGCGGGGAACCGCGTTCGAGGCCGGGCGCAGGAAACGGCCATGGATCCGCAACTGCGTCGCCATCGGCGCCGCCGCGGCGACGGTCGAGCCGCTTCAGTCCACGTCGCTCGATCTCCTGCACAGGGCGCTGGCGAGGCTGCTTCGGCTCTTCCCGGCGGCGCCCGATGCGACTTCCGAGGCGGCCGAATATAATCGCTCGACCAACGAGGAGCTGGACCGCCTCCGCGACCGGCTCATCCTCCCCTACAAGCTGAACGGCCGGCGCGGCGAACCCTTCTGGGACCAGCTGCGATACATGGCGGTCCCCGACCCGCTCGCGCACAAGATCGCCCTCTATCAAAGCCGCGGCCGGGTTCCCCTGCTCGACGGCGACATGTTCGAAGAGAGCGAGTGGGCGGCCCTGTTCGACTCGTTCGGCCTTCGGCCGCGACGCTATGATGCGCGCGCGGACGCCCTCCCCATCGACCGGATACGGCATCATCTCGCTTCCATCCGGTCGATCATGCTGGAGGCGGCAGCGAAGCTCCCGTCGCACCGCGACTATCTCGCCCGATCCAGAGCGCGGGAGAGCGCGGCATGAGCGACCGCCGGATCCGGAGCATCGTCATCGTCGGCGGCGGCACCGCCGGCTGGATGGCCGCGGCGGCCATGGCGCGGCTCGGCGCGACGGGGGTGGAGATCAATCTGATCGAGTCGGACGAGATCGGAACGATCGGCGTGGGCGAGGCGACGATACCGCCGATCCGCACCTTCAACGCCATCCTCGGCCTCGACGAGGACGATTTCGTCGCGAAGACGAAGGCGACGTTCAAGCTCGGCATCGAGTTCGTCGACTGGACCCGCCTCGGCCATCGCTACATGCACCCCTTCGGCGAGTTCGGCGCCGACATGGAGGCGGTGAAGTTCCATCAATATTGGCTGAAGCACCGGGCCCGCGGCGAGGCGGCGGGGCTCGAGGATTACAATCTCTGCGCGGTCGCGGCGAAGCTCGGCCGGTTCCAGCGGCCGGTGCGCGATCCGCGCTCGATCCTCTCCACCTTGAACTACGCCTTCCATTTCGACGCGAGCCTCTACGCCGCCTACCTGCGAACCTACGCCGAGGCCCGGGGCGTCGCCCGACGCGAGGGCAAGGTGGTCGACGTCGAGCTGCGCGGCGATGACGGCTTCGTCGCGGCCGTAAAGCTCGCCGGCGATTTGCGCATAGAGGGAGACCTGTTCATCGACTGCTCGGGCTTCCGCGGCCTCCTCATCGAGCAGGCGCTGAAGGCCGGTTACGAGGAATGGACCCGCTGGCTGCCCTGCGACCGGGCGGTCGCCATCCCTTCCGCCTCGGCCGGAGAGCCCCTCCCCTACACCCGCTCGAGGGCGCTGGCGGCGGGCTGGCAATGGCGCATCCCGCTCCAGCACCGGACCGGCAACGGCTACGTATATTCGAGCGCCCACGTCTCCGATGACGAGGCGGCCGAGACGGCGCTCGCCAACTCGGCCGGTGACCCGCTCGGCGAGCCTCGGCTCATCCGATTCGCCGCGGGGCGGCGGCGCAAGCTGTGGGACCGGAACGTGGTCGCGCTCGGCCTCGCCGGCGGCTTCCTCGAGCCGCTCGAATCGACCAGCATCCACCTCGTCCAGGCCGGCATCTCCAAGCTTCTCGCCCTCTTCCCGGACCGCGATTTCGACCCGGTCCTCGCGGCCGAATATAACCGCCTCGGCGATCTGCAGGTCGAGCAGATCCGCGACTTCATCATCCTCCATTACAAGGCGACGGAGCGCGACGATTCGGCCTTCTGGCGCGCCTGCCGCGACATGGAGGTGCCCGACAGCCTGGCCCGCAAGATCGGCCTCTTCCGGGAGAACGGGCGCATCTTCCGGCACGAGGACGAGCTCTTTTCGGAGGCGAGCTGGCTTGCCGTTCTGCTCGGGCAGGGCATCGTTCCGAGGCGCTACGACCCGCTGGCCGACAGCGTCGACGAGGAGGAGGTTCGGGGGACGCTGGCGCGAATGGCGCCCTTCATCCGCCAGGCGGCCGAGAAGATGCCGACCCACTCGGATTATCTGGCCCGGCTCGGCCGTTCCGCCGCCGGGGCCGAGACCGTCACATCCAGGGGAGCTTTTGCGTGACCGACCAGCGTATCCGCAGCATCGTCATCGTCGGCGGCGGCACCGCCGGCTGGATGGCCGCGGCCACCCTCGCGAAGATCCTGACCACCCGATATTGCAGCGTCACCCTGATCGAATCCGACGAGATCGGGATCATCGGCGTCGGCGAGGCGACAATCCCGCAGATGGCCACCTTCAACCGGATGCTCGAGCTCGACGAGGACGATTTCGTCCGCGAGACCAAGGGCACGTTCAAGCTCGGAATCGAGTTCCACAATTGGGGCCGCCAGGGCCATCGCTACTTCCACCCCTTCGGCTCCTACGGCCTCAACATGGAAGGGGTGTCGTTCCACGCCCACTGGCTTCGCCTCCACCAGCTGGGCGAGGCGCCGCGGCTCGACGAATGGTCGCTCCCTGCCCTGGCCGGCGAGCGCGGCAAGTTCATGCGCCCGTTCGACGCCGGCAACTCGCCGCTGTCGGCCATCGCCTACGCCTATCATTTCGACGCCGGCCTCTACGCCCGCTACCTGCGCCGCTACGCCGAGGGGCGCGGAATCATCCGCCGCGAGGGCAAGATCGTCGACGTCAATCTGCGCGGCGACGACGGCTTCGTCGAATCGGTCACTCTGGAGAGCGGCGACAAGGTCGAGGCGGATTTCTTCATCGACTGCTCGGGCTTCCGCGGCCTGATCATCGAGCAGGCTCTGAAGGCGGGCTACGAGGACTGGTCGCACTACCTCCCCTGCAACCGCGCGATCGCCGTTCCGTGCGAAAGCGTGGCCGAGATCACGCCCTACACCCGCTCCACCGCCCGCAAGGCCGGCTGGCAGTGGCGGATCCCGCTCCAGCACCGGATCGGCAACGGCCACGTCTTCTCGAGCGACTTCATGTCGGACGACGAGGCGATCGACATCCTGATGAGCAACCTCGACGGAAAGCCGCTCGCCGATCCCAGGGTGGTCCCGTTCAAGACCGGACGGCGCAAGCAGTTCTGGATCAAGAATTGCGTCGCCCTCGGCCTTGCCGCGGGCTTCCTGGAGCCGCTCGAATCGACCAGCATCTGGCTGGTCCAGAGCGGCCTCTCCCGGCTGATGACGATGTTCCCGGACCGTAGCTTCCAGCAGGCCGACATCGACCGCTTCAACCGGATCGTCCTCAACGAATATGAGATCGTGAGGGAGTTCCTCGTCCTCCACTACAAGGCGACCGAGCGCGACGATTCCGAATTCTGGAATTATTGCCGGACCATGGCGATCCCCGACCGGCTCGCCGAGAAGATCCGGGTGTTCGAGGCCTATGGCCGCACCTTCCGCGAGAATGACGAGCTGTTCAACGACACCAGCTGGTTCGCGGTGATGATCGGCCAGCTGATGAAGGCGAGGACCTACGATCCGGTCGCCGACATCATGCCGATCGAGGAGACGAGGCGAAGGCTCAGGCACATCGCCGAGGCGACCCACAATTCGGCCGAATACATGCCGACGCACAGGCAGTTCATCCTCGACAATTGCGCCGCGCCCGAACTGGCGGCCGCGGCGTGAGGGCGGCCGCGGCAGCCGTCGCAGCGCTGCTCGCCGCGGGTTGCGCGAGCCCGCGGGACTCGCCGGCGGGGGCGCCGACGGCGCGCTTCGAGCGGTTCGACTATCGCGGGTCCGACCCCGTCGACGCGCTTCCGGCGAGCGCCGGCGACTATCGCAACCCGATCCTCAAGGGCTTCTATCCGGACCCGAGCCTCACCCGCGTCGGCGACGATTATTATCTGGTCACCTCGACCTTCGCCTGGTTTCCGGGAATCCCGGTCTTCCACAGCCGAGACCTCGTCGGCTGGACCCAGATCGGCAACGCCATCGACCGCCCGGACCAGCTCGATTTCGGCCGCCTCGGCCTGTCGCGCGGAGTCTTCGCTCCGACCATCGAGCATCGGGACGGCACCTTCTACATCCTCAACACCTGCGTCGATTGCGGCGGCAATTTCGTCATCACCGCCAAGCACCCCGCGGGGCCGTGGTCGGACCCCGTCTGGCTGCCCGAGCTCGAGGGCGGGATCGACCCTTCCCTCTTCTTCGACGAGGACGGCAGCGTCTGGATCCTGAACAACGGCCCGCCGGAAGGGCAACCGCTCTACGAGGGGCACCGGGCGATCTGGATCCAGCGCTTCGATCCCGCCGCGAAGAAGACGTTCGGGCCGCGCAAGGTGCTGGTGAACGGCGGAGTCGACCTCTCGACGAAGCCGATCTGGATCGAGGGGCCGCACATCCTTCGCAAGGACGGCTATTACTATCTCCTCGCCGCCGAAGGCGGCACGGCGGAGGGCCATTCGCAGGTCGTGCTGCGCAGCCGGCGAGCGGACGGGCCTTACGAGGCCTATCCGGGAAATCCGATCCTGACCCAACGCGACCTGCCGCGCGACCGCCCGGATCCGATCACCTCGGCCGGCCACGCCGACCTCGTCGAGACGGCGGCGGGTGAGTGGTGGGCGACCTTCCTCGCCGTCCGGCCCTATGAGGGCGACCATTACAATACCGGCCGCGAAATTTTCCTCCTGCCGGTCACCTGGGAGCGGGGGTGGCCGCACATAACCCGGCCGGGGGAGTTGATCCCCTACGTCCGCCGCCGCCCGAACCTTCCCCCGCAACCCGCTCCGCCGGTGCCGACCAGCGGCGCGTTCGCGGTCGCGGACGAGTTCGACGGACGGGCGCTTCCGTACCGCTGGATGATGATGCGCAATCCCCGCGAGCGCTGGTACGCACTTGCCGGCGGAGAGCTTCGCCTCGAGGCCCGCGGCGTTCCGCTCGGCGGGTTCGGCAACCCGGCCTTCCTCGCCCGGCGCCAGCAGCATCTCGATGCCTCGGCCTCGACCGTGGTCCGTTTCACGCCCGGCAAGGAGGGCGATTCCGCGGGGCTCGCGGCCCTGCAGAACGACGAATATTTCTTCTACCTCGCCGTCGCCCGGCGCGGCGGGCGTCCCGTCGTCGAGCTTCGCCGCCGCGCCGGGCCGAGCGACCCGGCGGAAGGGGCCCTGATCGCCTCGGCGCCGCTGTCCGCCGCTATCGGAGCCCCCGTCCGTCTACGAATCGAGGCGAATAAGGCGGAATACAGCTTCGCCTACGCGGCCGGCCGCGGCGAATGGCGGACCCTCGGCGGCCGGGAGGACGGCAAGATCCTCAGCACGAAGACAGCCGGCGGGTTCGTCGGCGCCGTCTTCGGTCTTCACGCTTACTCGCCCGCAATGACGGAGCCCGCGCAGAGATGAGACCGATCCTTCTCGCCGCCGCCCTTCCCTTCCTCGCCGCCGCCGGCGAGCCCGCCCCGGTGCGGCTGAACCAGCTCGGGCTTCTGCCCGACGGGCCGAAAAAGGCTGTGCTCGCTCACCCGTCCAAGGCGCCGCTCGGCTGGCGGCTCGTCGACTCCGCGGGGCGCACCCGGGCCACCGGCCGGACAGCCGTCTTCGGCGACGACCTCTGGTCGGGCGAGCATGTCCACCGCGTGGATTTCAGCGGCTTCCGAAAGGCCGGCTCCGGTTACAGGATCGTCGTCGGGGAGGCGGCGAGCCGGGCATTCTCCATCTCGCCGGGCCTCTACGAGCGGCTGCCTTCCGACGCGCTCGCCTACTTCTACCACAATCGCGCCGGCACCCCGATCGAGGCGCGGTACGTGGGCCGGGAGCGGGCGCGGCCCGCCGGCCATGTCGGCGAGCGCGCCACCTGCGTCGCCGGCGCCGATTCGAAGGGCAATCGCTGGCCGGGCTGCCCCTACACGCTCGACGTGGCCGGCGGCTGGTACGATGCCGGCGATCACGGCAAATATGTGGTGAACGGCGGAATCGCGGTCTGGACGCTGCTCAACGCCTGGGAACGCCACGCCCGAACCCGCTTCGCGGACGGCCGGGCCGCCATCCCCGAGGCCGGGAACGGAGTCCCCGACCTGCTCGACGAAGCGCGCTGGCAGGTGGAATTCCTCCTCAAGATGCAGGTGCCGGACGGCACCCGCCTTTCGGTGCCGGTGGGACAGAAGCAGAGCGTCCCCGGCCTCGTCTTCAGCGACATCCCTGCCTCCGGCATGGCCCACCACAAGGTCGCCGACGTCCGCTGGACCGGACTCCCGCTCGCGCCGCACGAGGACAAGGAGAAGCGCCAGCTCTTCCCGCCGAGCACCGGCGCCACCCTGAACCTCGCCGCCACCGCGGCTCAATGCGCCCGAATCTGGCGGAAGATCGACCCGGTCTTCGCCCGGCGCTGCCTCGAAGCCGCCGAAAAGGCCTGGGCGGCGGCGCGTCGCAACCCGGAGGTCTGGGCGATCGCCGACTTCACCGGCAGCGGCGCCTATGGCGATTCGGACCATGGCGACGAATTCTACTGGGCCGCGGCCGAGCTGCTCGCGACCACCGGCAAGCCCGAATATGCCGCCGCTCTCCGCGCCTCGCCCCACTTCCGGGCCGCCGCCGCGACGGCTCCGGGCTGGAACAGCGTCGCGACGCTCGGGACGATCACTCTCGTCACCGCCCGCACCCGCCTGACGAGCGCGGAGACCGCCGCCCTCCGAGCCTCGATACGGGCCGGGGCGGACGCTTTCCTCGCCGACGCCCGGAAGGTGGGCTACGCGCTCCCCTATGCGCCGGAGGGCGG
>DASPJA010000023.1:0-13725 GCA_035628835.1 Allosphingosinicella sp. | reverse complement strand
GAGCTTGGCGCCCGCGGCCCGGATCGCCTTGCGGACGGCCTTGCCTTTGTGGCTGCCCAGATTGTCCATGATGACGATGTCGCCGGGCGAAAGGGTCGGCACCAGGAACTGCTCGACCCAGGCGGTGAAGAGCTGCCCGTTGACCGGCCCGTCGAGCACGCAGGGCGCGTCGATCCGGTCGTGACGCAGCGCGGCGAGGAAGGTGAGCGTTCGCCATCGGCCGAACGGCGCCCGCGCCACCAGCTTCTCGCCGCGCCGGCTCCAGCCGCGGATCGGAGTCATGTTGGTCTTGGCCCAGGTCTCGTCGATGAAGACCAGGCGCCTTGGATCAAGCCGCCCCTGATACTTCTTCCACTGCTCGCGCCTCCGGGCGATCGCCGGCCGCAGCTGCTCGACGGCGAACAGCGTTTTTTTTGAAGCTGAAGCCGGCCCGGCGAAGCTGCGACCAGACCGTGTTCGGGCTCACCCTCGGATAGCCGCGCTCGCGAAGCTCGAGCGCCAGGGCCAGCATCGTCAGATCCGGCTGCTCGGCCAGCCGCGCCAACAGCCAAGGCTCCTCGCCCGCCAGAATGCGAGGACGCCGCCCGCCCATCGGACGCGACGCCGCGCTCCCCGTCGAGCGAAGACGCTGCGACCACTTCACCGCGCTCGCCACGCTCACCCCGAACAGCCGAGCCGTCTCGCGCACCGAGCGCCCCGACAAAACCGACCGAGCCACCCGCTCCCGCAAATCGTTCGAATAAGGCCTGACCATCGCTGCTGGCCTCCATCCCCAGCCAGCAGCTTGAATCACACCTCAGCCCGGTTGGGAATCCCCTTCCGATTCAGGTAACACAGGATCGACTCTAGCGCGCCGGCGAGGCCGAGCCGGTCAGCCGCGCCAGCGAGGCCCGGGCGAACTGCTCCAGGGCTTCCGGGCGGCGGCGATAGGAATCGAGCGCTCCTGCGCCGAGGAACAGGACGAGCAGGGCCCAGCGGGCGACCGAATCCGGCGGCAGCAGGAGCGCCGCGGCGGAGGCGGCGACGATGAGCGCGGCCGGGAACAGCAGAGGCCCGAGCCGCGCCAGAGGCGCCCGCGCCAGCCACATCAGCAGAAGCGCGTCGACGGCTACGCGCAGGCTCCACGCCATCGCCGCGCCGTTGAGGCCGAACTGGGTCAGCCCGAGATACAGCAACCCGGCATAAGGAATGGCCTGGCCGAGATGCGCCAGGGCCACGTATTTCGGCTTTCCCTGCCCCTGCAGGATGGACACCGCGACCAAGGCGAGGCTGTTCGCCCAGATCGCCGGCAGGAAGATGCAGGCGATCTCGGCCGCCGGCCGGCCGATCTCCCGGCCCAGCCAGAGATTGAAGAAGGGTCCGGCGCCCAGGATCGACGCGAGGATGATCGGGGTCATCACCACCGACACCGCGGTCAGCGCGGTCAGGCTGAGGCGCTCCAGCTCCTCGTCAGAAGCCACTGCGAAGCGCGGGAACAGCGCGCTGGTCAGCGCCGTCGGGACGAGCACCAGGCGATAGGCCAGCGAAAAGGGGATTACGTAGATGGCGACGGCCCTCGGGCCGAGGACGGCGCCGATCGCGAAGCGGTCCCACAGGGCCAGGAGCGGACCGACGATGCTGGTGACGCTCACCCATCCGCCATAGCCGGCCAGCTGCCCGACCAGCTCCCGCCGGAAGCGCGGGCGGCCGACCGGCACCGCGCGCGCGCAGGCGATTGCCAGCAGGCTCAGCGAAACCAGTCTGGCGGCGAGCGAGCCGGCGAGCAGCAGCCACAGCTCCGGACCGAAGGCGAAAGCGAGGGACAGCGGCACGACGGAGAAGAGGACGTTGCCGGTCCCTTCGATGAGGTTGAGGGTGCCGAAGCGCTCCCGTCCGGCGAGCACGCCGTTGAGCAGGGCTCCCAGCAGCGCGACCGGAAGGACGGCGGCCAGCCACGGCACCGCCCGGCTCACCTCGCGGTGAAGCTGCCCGGCCGGAACGTCGATGAAGGACAAGGCGAGGTCGGCGAGCGGGAAGGTGAGTGGGATCGCCAGCGCGGCGAGGACCAGGGTCAGGGTGAGCCCGGTCCAGAAGGTGTCGCTGCGCGCCTCGTCGCTCTCGTTGCGGAGCGACGCGATCTTTTGCGAGACGGCTCGGCTGATCCCGAAATCGAAGAGCCCGAAATAGCCTAGCAGCAGCCAGCAGATGGAGAGCAGGCCGTAGCGTTCGGCGCCGACGACGCGGAGGTAGAGCGGGATCGTTACCAGGGCGATGCCGAGCGGCAGCAGGGCGCCGAGCAGATTGTAGGTGGTGTGCCTCGATACGCTCATCGGCCGTCGGGGCCGCCGAACGCCTCGGCGGCGGCGAGCGGCGGCGCGGCGGCGTCCTTGCCGGACAGGATCGGCTCGCCGTCGAGGTTCCAGTCGATGCCGATGTCGGCGTCGTTCCAGGCCACCGAGCGTTCGCAGGCCCGGTCGTAATAATCGGAGGCTTTGTAGAGGACGTCCGCGGTGTCGCTGAGGGTCAGGAAGCCGTGCGCGAAACCGCGCGGAATCCAGAGCTGGTTGCCCTTGTCCGCCGAGAGGATGAGGCCGAACCAGCGGCCGAAGCTGGGCGAGGTCCGCCGCAGGTCCACGGCGACGTCGAATATCTCGCCGGCGACCACCCGGACCAGCTTGCCCTGCGCGCGCGGCGGCAGCTGGTAATGGAGGCCGCGAAGCACGCCCTTCGCCGAACGGCTGTGATTGTCCTGGACGAAGTCGACGTCCGCGCCGACGGCTTCAGCGAAGGCTTTCCGGTTGTAGCTCTCGGTGAAGAAGCCGCGTTCGTCGCGATGGTATCGCGGCGTCAGCACGAGCAGGTCGGCCAGCGGGGTCCGTTCGATCAGCACGTCTCGAAAACTCCTGGATCTCAGCCCCGGCGAGGAGGCTCACGCCGCCTCGATATGCCGGAGCGGCGCCGAATCGTCCTCCGGCGCCGGCTCTTCCGACCCGCGTGCCGGCCGCGGCGGCACCATCAGGGCGCAGCCGAGAGCGAAGATCGCGGCGATCGCGGCGGTTCGGATCGGATAGTCGACGATCGAGTGGGCGAGCACCACGCCGATCATCACCGAGCCGGCCCGGGCGAGCGCGGCCCCCTGATAGTCGCGGGTCCAGGCCTGGTAGGATCGCCGCGCCCACCAGAACAGGAAGCCGAGGATGAGCAGGAGCCCGGCCAGGCCGAGCTCGAGGACGGCTTCGAGATAGTCGTTATGGGCGTGATTGGCGAATTGCCGGGTGACCCGGTTGGGGTCTTCGTAGCGCCGGTAGACGGTCGAGAAGGTGCCGAGGCCGGTGCCGACCGGGAAGGAATCCTCGATCGCCTCGACGGTGGTCGCGGCGAGGACTCGCCGGCTGGTCGGCTGCGAGGTCAGGTCGCCCTCGAACTTCTCCTTCCCCAGGGGGCCCTGCACCCCGGCAAGCGCGAACAACAAGGCAAAAACCGCAAGCGCCCCCCACCATCCCTTGGCGATCCCGCCCGCCACGGTGCGCCGGTAGATGAGGAAACTGGCGACCGCGGCCGGAACGGCGAGGCCGTAGCCGGCGCTGGACCCGCTGATCGCGATTCCGGCGAGGATGAAGACGGCGATGGCGACGCTGATGATGGCGCCGCCGCTGCGCTTCGAGCGGGAGCGGCGGGTCGCCATCCGGCCCGCCAGCACCGCGCTGAGCGGAAGCGCGCACAGGAGCAGGGTCGCTTCATGATTGGCGTTGGCGAAGAAGCCGACCGGCGAGGTGAGATTGGTCACCTGGTAGAAGCGCGCCGGCGAGGCCGGGCCGCCCATGAGCTGGAAGGCGCCGAGCACGATCGAAATGCCGGCGATCGCCAGCACCACCGTCGGGAGCAGGCGCCGGCCGTCATTGGGCAGTCGCAGCACGAGCAGGAACATCGCCGCCGGCGGCAGCAGGTGCAGCAGCGAGTAGAGGGTCCAGGGCGGGGCCAGCGAGGCGGACAGGGCCGGGGGCTGCAAGCCGATCAGCCGGAACCCCTCGGTCACCTCGGCGCGCACCCCGAGGCTGGAAAACAGGCCGGCCGGGAGCGGGATCAGGCTGAGCAGCCCGACCGCGAGCAGGCCCGCGGCAACCCAGGCCGGGCCCCGGGCCGCGTGGGGCAGGCCAAAGTCGCGCTGCCAGAGAAGGGCGACGATCAGTCCGAGGCCGGTCAGCTGAAGAAGCGCGTTCGCGATCGCTCCGGCCGCGCTGGCGCCGCCGAGGAGCAGGCAGGCGCCGAGATAGAAAGCGGCGATGATCGTCCAGATGCCGCCCTTCATCGACCGATCTCCATCCGGGAGAGT
This sequence comes from Allosphingosinicella sp., assembly GCA_035628835.1. GTDB lineage: Bacteria > Pseudomonadota > Alphaproteobacteria > Sphingomonadales > Sphingomonadaceae > Allosphingosinicella. Next base: position 9,413 of record DASPJA010000023.1, on the reverse strand, counting down.
TCGAGGTTGACCGCGGTCGCCACGTCTCCGGGCTCGGCGGCGAGCGTCAGCCCCTGCCCGGCGCAGCCGGAAGCGGGGACGGTGAAAACGGTGCTGAACCGGCGATCGTTGGCATTCGCCTGCGACAGGTCGAGGGTGCCGATCTGGGCGCCGCCGGGCAGGCAGGTGATCCGCCAGAAGAGCTTTCCGGCCTGGATCCCGTTGGGGCTGCGGCCGACCACCCGGAGCATATGGGTCCCGGGCGGCAGGGCCAGCACCTGCTCGGCCAGGACCATGGGACGGCCGCCGAAATAGGCGACATCGAGATAGGTACGCTGCCCGTCCTTGGCCGGCTCGGCGCGTCCCGCCTCGGAATCGTGGAAGGTCCAGCCGAACGGCCTCGGCGCCTGGATGCCGCGGAAGGCGCCGTCGAACATGAAGCGGCTCGCGGCGCGCTCTCCCGAGGGAAGGGCCGCGAGCCAGGTCTGCCGGGCGCCGGTATAATCGCCCGACGCGGCCTGGGACTGCAGGATCAGCTGACGCTCCAGCCGGAGGTCGCCTCCGCGCTTCAGCGCCCGCACCTTGTCGTAAAGGTCGCGGGCATGGGCGGTCGCGACCTTGCGGTTTCCGGCGGCGGCGAAGAATTCCTCACGCCAGGACGGCTCCTTCGCGATTATCGTCGCGAGCGCCGAGCGCCCGCGCGGATCGGCGATCAGCTTGGTGAGCTCCGGCAGCAGGGCCGGACGAAGCTCGGCGTCGCGGCGCAGGAGGAAGTCGATCTCGGAAAGCGCTTCCGCGTAGCGCTCCGCCTTGATGTAATAGATCATCAGCTGCATTCGCACCGCCGGATGGGAGAGGCGGCGTCGGCGCGCCTCCTCCATCAGGACGATGGCCCGGCGCAGATCGCCTTCCTGCTCGGCGGCGCGGGCCGCGACGAAGAAGGGCTCGAACGCCAGCGGCAGGGTCTTGAGCTCCTCCTGCGCCGTCCGCTGCATCCGCTCGTCGACCTTCTGGGTCGGCAGCTGCGCGATTTTGCCGATCGCCTTGAGGGTCGGGGCCGGGTCCGCCGGCGGCAGCGGCGCCAGAGCGAGGGCCGTCGCCGTGGACAATCCCGCGGCGGCGGCCTTGACGATGAGCCACGCGATCAGCGGCGACGCGGCGGTGACACCCCAGGCGGCTATCCGCCTCCTGGAAGTCCCGACCTCCCCCTGTCCGCCGGCTGCCACCCTCAGCTGCTCTTCAGGAGCTCGATCTGCTTCTTGGGCTCATCGCCCTCGCGATAGGCGTAGGCGTCGTCGCCGTAACCATAGCCGTAGCCATAGCCGTAGCCGACCTTGAGGGCGTTGAACTTGGTCAGGATGGCGCCCATCAGCCGAGCTTCGGAAGCGCGCAGCCGGTTGACCGCGTTCAGGGCCGCGGCGCGTCGGATCGCTCCGGCCTCGATCACCATCAGAGTGCCCTCGGTGCTCGAAGCGAGCATCGGCGCGTCGGCGAGACCGAGCACGGGCGGGCTGTCGATGATGATGTGGTCGAACTTTGTCAGTGCTTCCTTGAGGATGTCGCGGAAGCGGCCGGAGGCGAGCAGCTCGGCCGGGTTGGGCGGGATCGGTCCGGCGGGCAGAAGGAACAGCCGCTCCATCTGGGTCGGGTGGACGCACTCGGCGACCTTGTCCGATCCGGCGAGCAGGCTCGACAGGCCCTGGCTGGTCGAGCTCGGGCCGCGGAAGGTCGGCTTGCGCAGGTCGGCGTCGACGAGCAGCACCGACGAGCCGAGGCTGGCGAGCGTCTGGGCGAGGGCGAGCGCGGTGCTCGACTTGCCCTCCGACGCCCGGGTGCTGGTCACCAGCAGGCTTCGCGGCACGCCATGGTCGGTCGAGAATTGCAGCGCCGTCCGGACCGACTGATAGGCCTCCGAAACCTGCGAGCGCGGATCCTCCAGCTGCTCGCGCACCGCCAGGCCCTTGCCCACCCCGGGGATCACCCCGAGCGAGGCGAGGCCGAGCTTGGTGGCGAGATCGTCCGGAGTCTTGATCGTGTCGTCGATCCACTCGATCGCGAAGGCGGTGCCGAGGCCGAGCAGGAGGCCCATGAACAGTCCGATCGCGATGTTGAGCGGCAGATTGGGCTTGAACGGCCCGCCCGGCACCTGCGCCCGGTCGACCACCGAAACGACGTTGGCGCCGACTCCGCCGGCCACGCCGACTTCCTTGAAGCGCTGGAGCAGGGCGTCGTAGAGGCTCCGCTGGGTGTCGACGTCGCGCTGCAGGATCGTGTACTGGATGCTGCGCTCGCGCAGATCCATCAGCGCCGCCTTGTTCTGGTTGACCTTGGCCTCCAGCGCCCGCTCGCGGGCCACGGCGGCCTGGTAGTCGGCCTGCAGATTGCCCGCGGCCGAGCCGGAGGCGGCCTGCCGCTGAGTGGCGATCTCCCTGGCGAGAGTGTCGATCTGGTTGCGCAGCTGCACCATCTCCGGAAATTCGGGGCGGAACAGAGCGAGCTTCTGCTGATATTGCGCCTCGAGCGCCGAGCGCTGCTGCTGCAGCGCCTGCACGGTCGGGTCGGTGATCCCGGCCGACCTCGCCTGCGCCGCCGACGCCTGGCGGTAGCGGCCCTCGGCCGCGATTCGGTCGCTTCGCGCCTGGGCGAGGGCGTTGTTGTTCTGGATCAGGGTCGCCGCGTCGATCGACTGCTCCTGGCGGACGCTGCCGGTGCCGCCGGTGTCCACCGCCAGGGTGATGATCCCCTGCTTCTGCGCGTAAGCGACCAGCGCCCGCTCCGATTCCTCGAGCTTGGTCTTCACCGCGGCGATGCGCTGCTGGAGGAAATTGCGCGCATAGGAGGTCGCCTCGTAGCGGCGCTCCATGTTCTGCTGGATGAAATTGTCCGCATAGGCGTTGGCGAGCTTGGCGGCGAGCGCCGGATCGGTGCTCTCGATGCTGATGCCGATGAGCCGGCTGTCGCGCTGCGGAGTGATGGTGACGCTGCCCATCACCATCCCGGCGACGGCATTCTCGCGGACCGGCCGCTCGAGCTCCTGGGAGACGAAATTCTCGTCATTGGCGAGATTGGTGCTCCGGGCGACCCGCTCGGCGAGCGAGCGGCTCTTGAGCAGGCCGGCCTGCGTGTTCAGGAACCCGCGGTCGTCCGACGCGGTCGGCTGGATGTCGCCGATATCCTTGCCGACGACCTGGACGCCCTCGGGATTGACCTCGATGGTCGCCTCGGCCCGGTAGACCGGGGTGATCATCAGCGAGATGACGATGGCGGCCAGCAGGCAGGTCACGGCGATGGCGGTGATCAGCCACCACCATTTGGCGAGGATGCGCCAGATCTCGTTGACGTCGAAACGGGATTCCGACTTGGTCGGCCGCCCGAAGGCGACGTCGGTCAGGCCGGTATGCGCCGGCAGCCTGCCGCTCGGGTCGAAAGGCAGCACGGGACCGGCGCCCTGGCTCGGGAGATATCCCCCATGATTGTTCATGATCGTCGAATCCTGTCTCTAATTCGGTAGCGCCCTAGAAGGGCCGCAGGAGGCCAAGCAACGGTAGCGTGCTCAAAAGATCGCGGTACACCTGGCGGGCGCGGCTGCCGTCGACGATGACGATGTCATTGCCGTAGATCGCCGGATCCTCCGCCTTCGCGCGGCGGATCGCCTGGAGGTCGAACGCGCCGGCCACCTTCTCGCCGCGGATGGTCCGGAAGACGATCACTCGCGAGGGATTGGCATCCTCGGTCGTGCCGCGCGCCATGGCGACGGCCTGAAGCAGGGTGGTCGGGCCCTTGACGGTGAACATGCCGGGCTGGTGGACCGAGCCGTCGACGGTGATCTTCTGCTCCGCGCGGTCCTTGATCGCGACCTGGACGTTCGGCGCCTGGAGATATTTCTGCCCCAGGCTGGCGGCGAGCTGCTGGCCGAGCTCGTCGGTCGTCCGGCCCTGGGCCTGGATCATTCCGAGCAGCGGATAATCGATCTTGCCCGCCTGATCGACCTTGAACTCGCCCGACAGCGACTGGACCTGGAAGACGTTGATGTTGAGCGTGTCGAGCGCTCCGATCGGCTGCGCTGAGCTGGCCACCGGCTGCGCCTGGGCGTCGGGGGCGACGAAGCCCGTGGGCTCGTAGGGAACCGGGCCGCCGCGCGAGGTGCAGGCCGCGGCGCCGAGGGCGGCGACGACGAGGACCGCGCGCCGCAGCAGCCGAGTGATGGAAGGGTAACGCTCTTCATGCCGGAACATTCGCATGTTCATCTCTCTCCCGTCGGGCCGCTGGCCCTTACAATATCCTTGGCTTCCGTGGAACAGCCCGTGCGCGCGATTCGGCGCGCATTGCTCCCAAGGATGCAATGCCCGCGATGCCGCTCAAGGCGAGCTGCCTGTATCTCGTTGTGCCGCTTAGCTTCTTTCGCCGCCGCCGTCCAGACTTTGACGTCCGGAGCGAGTCGAAACCGTCCGGCGGGGCCCGTAAAACCTTGTAACTGCGCCACTACAACAAATATCGGCGCCTGGTTCGCCCGCGGAGTCCGCCGTCCATGTTGAGTCGCCTGTTTTCCAGAAGCCGGACGTCCAGGGGCCGAAGCGGCCCGCCGGGCAGCCGGGCCTATGCGATCGGCGACGTCCACGGCCGGCTCGACCTGCTGGTCGACCTTCTCGCCCGCATCGAGGAGGACAATGCGAGGCGCGGTCCGGCGAAGACGTGGCTGGTCTTCCTCGGCGATCTCGTCGACCGCGGCCCCGACAGCCGCGGCGTCGTCGATCTCCTGGTCAACCGCCCGCCCGCTTTCGCCCGCAACGTTTTCCTGAAGGGCAATCACGAGGAATTCTTTCTCGGAGTCCTCGGCGGCGACGACAGCGGCGTCCAGCATTGGCTGGCCTATGGCGGCACCGAATGCGCCCAGAGCTACGGGCTCACCACCGGCTGGATGCTGAACGCGACCCCGGTGGCGATCATGGAGCGGCTGATCGCCGAGGTGCCGGAGAGCCATGTCCGCTTTCTCGACGAGATGCACGACAGCTTCCGCTTCGGCGACTATCTGTTCGTCCATGCCGGCATCCGCCCCGGCGTGGCGCTCGACAAGCAGGTCGGCCGCGACCTGAGGTGGATCCGCGAAGGCTTCCTCGACGACCGGAGCGATCACGGAGTCGTCGTCGTCCACGGCCACACGATCGTCGAGCGGGCGGAGGAGCATCCCAACCGGATCGCCCTCGACACCGGCGCCTACCGCTCCGGCACCCTCACCGCGATCGGACTCGAGGGCGAGGAGCGCTGGTTCCTCGAGGCGCGCGAAACGGACGCCGCCGCCGCGGCCTGAGCCGGCGCGGCTTGGCATCGCCGGATGCCGCCTTTAAGGGGCGCGGACTTCCTTTCTCAACGCATCGCACCCGGGGCGGCAGGCACAATCAATGAAGATCCTCGTGACCGGCGCCGCCGGCTTCATCGGCCATCATGTCGCCGCCCGTCTGCTGGAGCGCGGCGACGAGGTCGTCGGGATCGACAATTTCAACGATTATTACAGCGTCGCCCTGAAACGCGACCGCGATTCGAAGCTGCGCCGCGACCATGAGGGCGCCTTCACCTCGATCGAGACCGACTTCGCCGACAGCGAGAAGCTCGAGCGCGCCCTCGACGGCGCCGCCTTCGACCGGATCGTCCATCTCGGCGCCCAGGCGGGGGTGCGCTACTCGATGGAGAATCCGAGGGCCTATATCCAGTCCAACCTGGTCGGGCATCTGAACATGATGGAGCTGGCCCGGGCCCGCGGCGCCTCCCACCTCGTCTACGCTTCCTCCTCCTCGGTCTATGGCGGCAACGAGACCCTGCCCTTCCGGGTCGAGGACCGGGTCGACCATCCGCTGTCGCTCTACGCCGCCACCAAGAAGGCGGACGAGCTGATGAGCGAGACCTACGCCCATCTCTACCGGCTGCCGCAGACCGGCCTCCGCTTCTTCACCGTCTACGGCCCCTGGGGGCGGCCCGACATGGCGATGTGGCTGTTCACCAGGGCGATCTTCGCGGGCGAGCCGATCCACGTCTTCGGCGAGGGCAATATGCGGCGCGACTTCACCTATGTGGACGATATCGTCACCGGGGTGGTCGCCGCCCTCGACAATCCTCCGCCCGACGACGGCCAGCCCAAGGCCGGAGGCAGCCGGAGCCCCCACCGCCTCTACAATATCGGCAACCATCGCTCCGAGGAGCTGACCCGGATGATCGGCCTCATCGAGCAGGCCTGCGGCCGCAAGGCGGAGCGCAAGCTGATGCCGATGCAGCCCGGCGACGTCCGCGACACCTATGCCGACATCAGCGCCATCCAGAACGACCTCGGCTTCCGGCCGACGACCAGCATCGACGAAGGCGTGCCGCGGTTCGTGGAGTGGTACCGGCGGTATCACGGCGTCTGATCCGCAAAGTCGGTCGCGGAAAATCTGAATTTTGGAAGGTTTCATGCGGGCGATACGCTTCTCCGGCGGAGTTGAAAAAACCCAACGGATAGGTTATCGGCATTCCGACGCTTCTTCGTCAGCACGGGCTTCGGTTCGCCATCTTCACGGATGACCATGAGCCGCCTCATGTCCACGTTTTCGGCGACGGCGAGATGAAAGTTCTCATCAGGGGCAGCGAGGGCGTTCCGGTCCAGATCCATCGGTTGGAATGAAAGCCCGCGACCGGCGAAGAGCCATGGACGTGATATTGGAAAGGCAGGCAGACTTCCTCGCCCACTGGAAAGCGATATTTGGAGACGGCCATGAGTGAACACTGGTCCGATGCGCAGGCAGCCGCCGCGATCGCCCGTGGTCGCAGGATGTTGAGCGAGGCGCCCCGCGCGGCGGCCGCGCGCTACGACCGGACGAGCGGAATGATCGTCGTCGACCTGACCAACGGCTGCACGTTCGCCTTCCCCGCCCGCCGCGTCGAGGAGCTTGAGCAAGCCGCCGAATCGGAGATCGCTGAAGTGGAGGTCGCCGGCGCGGGCTTCGCCCTTCACTGGCCGTCGCGGGATGCGGACCTGTCCCTGAACGGCCTGATGAGCGGGATCTTCGGAACGCGTCGTTGGATGAGCGAGCTCGCCCGCCGCGCGGGAAGCGCGACCTCCCCCGCCAAGGCGGCCGCCGCTCGCGCGAACGGGGCGAAGGGGGGCCGGCCGCGCAAGGCGGGTTAGGCGGCGCCGGCCGTCGCCGGCGAGCGGGCCCTCCGCCGGCGCAGGTTCAGCCACATCAGGATCCCCGTCACCGCGAGCAGCGCCGGGACGATCCCGCCGATGAAGATGATCGTCTGCCACAGCGGGCCCATGCCGGTGCCGTCGTGAAGGCGGCGCATCAGGCGGGCGGTGGTTTCGGGCGGCGGCGCCTTGGGCGGGGTGGCGGCGCCGCCGCGGTCGTCGAGCGCGACCTCGGCGACGCCGTTCTCGCCTCTCAGGCCGATCTTCCACTTCATCTCCGGCTCGGTCGGCCAGGTCAGGACGGCGAGCCCGCCCGCCGCCAGCGGCCGCGCGGCCGCGACGGCGTCGTCCGCGCCGAGCCTCGTCTCGACCGCCGGAATCACGGCCATCCGCCGCATCCGCTCGGCCGGCGAGGGACCCGCCGGGTCTCCCGACTGGCTCGCGAAGAAGGCCGGGAAGGAGATCCACGCGCCGGTGAAGGACAGCATGGCCAGCGGCAAGGCGATCCAGAAGCCCCCCTGGTGGTGGAGGTTGGCGCTGGTCGCCGGCCGCCGCTTCCAGCGCAGGGCGCGGGTGAAGCGGCCGTTCAGCGGCCACCACAGCCACAGGCCGGTGAGCGAGGAGAGCAGCATCGCCACGCCGATCCAGCCGACGATCTGGCGGCCGACGCCGGGCACCATCAGCGAGCCGTGGAGGACGTGGAGCACCCGCACCGCGCCTTCGTCGCTCGCCGAACGGTCGAGCAGCCGGGCTGAGACCGGGTCGAGGTAGAGGAGAGTGCGCACCGGGCGGCCGCCGCCGGGCCGCGGCGGCCGGGCGAGGGTCGCGACGACCGGGCCGGCGCCGTCCGGATAAGCGAGGCTGGCGAGCCGCTCCCCGGGCCTCGCGAAGCTCCGCGCCGCGGCCGCGTAAGCGGAGGGCGGCAGGCCGGGAGCCGCCGCGGCCGAGCGCTCCGGGTTGAGCTTCTCGTCCAGCCAGTCGTGCCAGACCAGCGCCGATCCCGTCAGCGAGACCGGGACGATCAGGATGGCGAGGGCGAGGCCGATCCACTTGTGGGCCTGGAACCAGAGCGGGCGGAGGCGAGCTTGAGTCGGAAAGGGCATCGACTTCGGCTATTAGAGTTGCGAATGATTATCAATAGCATATCTGGGGAGCGGGCACCGCGCCGCCCCGATTGCTTCGCCACGCTCGCGCTGACGGCCGCCGGCTACAGCGTCCAGCGCCGGACGCCGGCCAGCGGGCGGTTCTTGTAGAGATGCTTGAGGTCGGCGAGCAGGCCGCCTTCCGCCACCAGGCCGGACAGCTTCGAATCGTCGAGCTCGGCATAAGCGGCATGGGGAACGGCGACGAGGACGAGGTCGTAGGCCCTGTCGAAGGCGTCGGCGGCGAGATCGACGCCATATTCGTGCCGGGCCTCGGCGGCGTCGGCGAGCGGGTCGTGAACCGTCACTTCGTGGCCGAGCTCCTGGAGCCGGCGGACGACGTCGATGACCCGGCTGTTCCTCAGGTCCGGCACGTTCTCCTTGAAGGCGAGGCCCATGACCAGCGCCTTGCCGGCGCGGCCGAGCCGCGCATGGAGCCCGTCGGCGACCCAGGCGCCCATGCCGTCATTGGTCGAGCGGCCCGCGAGGATGACATGGGGGTCGAGGCCGAGCTGCTGGGCCCGGAAGCTGAGATAATAAGGATCGACGCCGATGCAGTGGCCGCCGACGAGGCCGGGCTGGAAGGGCAGGAAGTTCCACTTGGTGCCGGCGGCGGCGAGCACGTCCCAGATCGAGATGTCGAGCTTCGAGAAGATCTTGGTGATCTCGTTCATGAAGGCGATGTTGATGTCGCGCTGGGCGTTCTCGATCACCTTGGCGGCCTCGGCGGTCTTGATCGAGGCGGCCCGGAAGACTCCGGCGCTGGTCACCGCGCCGTACATGGCGGCGAGCCGGTCGGTCACCGCCTCGTTCTCGCCGGCGACGACCTTGATGATCCGGTCGACCGTATGCTCGCGGTCGCCGGGGTTGATGCGCTCGGGCGAGTAGCCGAGGAAGAAGTCGCGGCCGCGCTGGAGCCCCGACACTTCTTCGATCAGCGGCCCGCAGATTTCCTCGGTTACCCCGGGATAAACCGTGCTCTCGTAGACGACGATCGGCCGCCGCGCCGCGTCGAGCAGGGCGCCGACGGCGCGGGTGGCGCCCTCGACGGCGCGCAGGTCCGGCCGGTTCGCCTCGTCGACCGGCGTCGGAACGGTGACGATGTAGATGTCGGCGCCATGGCAGTCGTCGGTGGA
>DASPJA010000022.1:0-88285 GCA_035628835.1 Allosphingosinicella sp. | reverse complement strand
GGGCCTGATCTTCGGCCTCGTCTTCCTGTTCGCGGGGCTTGCCTTCAAGGTATCGGCGGTGCCGTTCCATATGTGGACGCCCGACGTCTACGAGGGCGCTCCGACCCCGGTCACGGCCTTCTTCGCCTCGGCGCCGAAGGTCGCGGCGATGGCGATGCTCACCCGCGTCGCGGTGGAGGCGATGGGGCCGGCAACCTACGAATGGCGCCAGATCGTCATCTTCATGGCGCTCGCCTCGACCATCCTCGGCGGGGTCGCCGCGATCGGCCAGCCCAACATCAAGCGCCTGCTCGCTTATTCCTCGATCAACAATGTCGGCTTCGCCCTGATCGGCCTCGCCGCCGCTACCCGCTATGGCGTTGCTTCGGTGCTCTTCTACATGGCGGTCTATACCGTGATGACCTTGGGCACGTTCCTGATCGTGCTCAGGATGCGCGATCCGGAGGGGCGGCCGGTCGAGAGCATCGCCAGCCTTTCGGGGCTCTCGACGACCCGGCCGTGGCTGGCGGCGGGAATGGCGATCTTCATGTTCAGCCTCGCCGGCGTTCCGCCGCTGTTCGGCTTCTGGCCCAAATTCCTGGTCTTCGACGCGGCGGTGAGGGCCGATCTGACCTGGCTGGCGGCGGTCGGCATCGCCACCTCGGTGATCAGCGCCTTTTATTATCTGAAGATCGTCAAGACGATGTATTTCGACGATCCTGCTCCGGCCTATGGCGAGACCCGCGACTTGCCGCAGTCGGTGCTGATCGTTCTCGCGGCGGCCTTCGTGTCTCCGCTCGGCTATCTGGCCATTCCTTTGCTCGGCCGCTTCGCGGACAATGCCGCGAGCGCCTTGTTTTGAGCCTCGAAGACTGGGCCGGCGCTAGTCCATCGCCGACCCAGTCCCTTGCAAGCGCTCACACGCCGCGAGAAGGATGAAGCGCCACCCCCCCGGCGGCTCCGTCATCGTGGTCCCGACCCGGTTCGGCTCCTAGCGCGGAAAAATACCTATGCGCACCGCGGGGCCGGGCCTAATTGAGCAGCTATGGGAGATCGGTGCGCTTATATTATCGATGATGAAGAGCTTTTGCGCAGGCTCATACGTCAGGCTTTGACCACGACCTGCACCGACTTCGAAGAGTTCGATTCCGCCGAGGCCTTCCTGGCCGGCCATCCCAACCGGCTGCCCGGCGTCATTATTGTCGACATCGAGCTGCCCGGGATCAACGGGCTGGAGCTGCTGGAACGGATCGCACAGGGCCGGGCCGCTTTCCCGGTGATCGTGGTCTCGGCCAACGGCAATGTCCCCCACGCCGTCCGCGCCGGCCGCCTCGGAGTCGTCGACTTCATCGAGAAGCCCTTCCGGGTCGACGACCTCATCGCCGCCGTCGAAAAAGGCTTCGATCTGTTGCGGACCCAGCGTTTCTCCCGGGTTCGGGCTCTTGCGACCCTGACCCGGCGCGAGAAGGAGGTGCTCCTCGCCTTCGCCGACGGCGCCCCCAACAAGATCGTCGCCCACGATCTCGGCCTCAGCGTCCGGACGGTGGAGCTGCACCGCGCGAACATGATGAAGAAGCTTGGCGTCAGGAGCCTCACCCAGGCCCTCCTCATCGCCAAGGATGGAGGCTATGTCTGACGGTAGAGCCATGAACGCGTCGACCCTCATCCGCACCGTAACCGTGACCGGCTCCACGAACGACGATCTCGCTGCTCTGGCCCGCGAGGGCGCGGCCGAGGGCATGTGGGTGCGCGCGGAGCGCCAGCGCAACGGTCGGGGGCGGCAGGGCCGGGAGTGGCACTCGCCGCCCGGCAATCTCTACGCCAGCACGCTTGTCCGCCTGCGCCCGCGCGATCCGCCCGCGGCCACCCTCGCCCTGGTCGCGGCGGTCGCGCTGCACGAGGTCGCCTGCGCCTTCGCCAGCCGGGCCCCGATCGAGATCAAATGGCCCAACGATCTGATGGTGGCCGGCGCCAAGCTGTCCGGAATCCTGCTCGAACGGCTGGACGACGCGGTGATCGTCGGCTTCGGAGTCAATCTCGCCGATCATCCCGACGAAACGCGCCCGACGATCAGCTTCGGCCAGCTCGGCGGCGCCCCCGATCCGGCCGCTTTCCTCGACGCGCTGGCCGAAAGCTTCGCCCGCTGGCTGGAGCGCTGGCGGCAGGACGGCGTCGAGCCGGTCCGGACCCGCTGGCTCGCCGGCGCCCATCCCCGGGGAACCGCGCTTTCCACCCACACGGCCAGCGGCGCCTGGGTGGAAGGGCTGTTCGACGGGCTCGACGAGAACGGCGCTCTGAAGCTGCGCCTGCCGGACGGCTCCAGCCACGTCGTCCACGCGGGCGACGTGTTCCTGATCTAGGGCGCGACCGGCTTCGTCCGGGTGAGGCGATTATTGGGGTTCGCTGCGGCCGCCCTCGCCAATTCGCCCTGCCGCCGCTAGAGAGCGCCCATGCTGCTCGCCGTCGACGCCGGGAACACCAACATCGTCTTCGCCCTGCTCGAGGACGGAATCATCCGCGCCCGCTGGCGGATCGCCACCGATCCCCGGCGCACCGCGGATCAATATGCGGTGTGGCTTCACCAGCTGATCGAGCTGGAGGGGCTTCCACGTGACGTCGTCGACGCCGTTATCGTCGGCACCGTCGTGCCTCGGGCAACCCACAATCTCGAAGTGCTCGCCGCCAAATATTTCAAGGTGGAGGCGCTGATCGCCGGGCAGGCGGGGGCGGAATGGGGGATCGAGCTCGACGTCGCGGAGCCGAGGAGCGTCGGCGCCGACCGCGTGCTCAACGCGATCGCGGCGCACGCCTTGCACGAGGGCGACCTGATCGTCGTGGATTTCGGAACCGCCACCACCTTCGACGCGGTCGACTATTCGGGCGCCTACAAGGGCGGCATCATCGCGCCCGGAATCAACCTGTCACTCGACGCCCTTGTCACCGCGGCGGCCAAGCTGCCGCGCATCGCCATCGAGGCGCCCACCGGCAATCTCTCGGTCATCGGTCGAACCACCGAGGACCAGATGCATATCGGCATCTACTGGGGCTATGTGGCGATGATGGAAGGGCTGGTCGCCCGGATGAAGGCGGAGATCGGGCGGCCGGTGAAGGTGGTGGCGACCGGCGGCCTCGCCACCCTGTTCGACCAGCACACGACCATCTTCGACGAGATCGAGCCGGATCTGACCATCCAGGGGCTCGGATTGTTGTACAAGCGGACATTATCTGCCTCCCCATCGTAGATGGGGAGGGGGACCACCGAAGGTGGTGGAGGGGTGACCTGGCTCGCACCTTCCGAGTTCGATCACCCCTCCACCAGCTTCGCTGGTCCCCCTCCCCACCGCTTCGCGGCGGGGAGGCAAGCAAAGGAATGAAATGAAACCCGGTAAAGAACTGCTCTTCCTCGCGCTCGGCGGCTCGGGCGAGATCGGAATGAACGTCAATCTCTACGGCTGCGACGGCAAGTGGATCATGGTCGATCTCGGCATGACCTTCGCCGATCCGGCCTATCCGGGGGTCGAGCTCATCCTCCCGGACCTGACCTTCATCGAGGAGAATCGCGACGATCTCCTCGGCGTCGTGCTGACCCACGGCCACGAGGACCATATCGGAGCGATCCCCTATCTCGCAGACGATCTCGGAGTTCCGCTCTGGGCGACTCCCTTCACCGCGGGCCTGATCGCGGAGAAGCTCCAGGAGGAAGGGCTGGAGCGGAAGATCAAGGTCAACATCATCGATATCGGCGGGACCATGCAGATCGGCCCGTTCGGATTCCGCTTCGTTCCGCTCGCCCACTCGATCCCGGAAGGCAATGCCCTCCTCATCGACACGCCCTACGGCAAGATCTTCCACACCGGCGACTGGAAACTGGACGAATTCCCGCAGCTCGGCGATCCCGCCGACGCCGCCGCCCTGACCCGGGTCGGCGACGAAGGGATACTCGCCCTGGTCTGCGATTCAACCAACGTCTTCCAGGAGGAGGCGTCGGGATCCGAGGAGCAGGTCCGCGAGGGACTCGACCGGGTGATCGGCGAGGCCGAGGGGAGGGTGCTGGTCACCACCTTCGCCTCGAACGCGGCCCGCCTGAGCACGCTCGGCAAGGTCGCGCAGGACACTGGCCGCCGGGTCTGCGTCGCCGGCCGCTCGCTCGACCGGATCCTGAGGGTCGCCCGAAGCGTCGGCTATCTGACCGATTTCCCCGAAACCGTCGATTTCGAGACCGCCATGTCCCTGCCGAGGCGGGACGTGATGATCATCGGCACCGGTGGCCAGGGCGAAAGCCGGGCGGCGCTTGCCCGGATCGCCTTCGACCAGCACCGGATCAAGCTCACCGAGGGCGACCTCGTCGTCTTCTCCTCCAAGCAGATACCGGGCAACGAGATCGCCATCGGCCGGATCCAGAACGAGCTCGCCGCCCGGGGCATCAAGATGATCACCGACCGGCAGGCGAACGTCCACGTCTCCGGCCATCCCGGACGTCCGGAGCTGGCCGCCATGTACGGCTGGATTCGGCCCGAGATCATCGTCCCGGTCCATGGCGAAATGCGCCACATGGCCGAGCATGAGCGTTTCGCCCGCTCGCACGGCGTGCCCAAGGGCATTCTCCAGAAGAATGGGGACGTCGTCCGGCTCGCCCCCGACGGGCCGCTCAAGCTCGGCGAGGAGAGGGTCGGCCGACTGATTCTCGACGGCGACGTCATCCTCGCCGCCGACGGGACGACGATGAACGAACGGCGCAAGATCGCCAGCTTCGGGGTCATATCGGTCGCATTGGCTCTGAATGCCCAGGACCGGCTCGTCGGCGACGTGCAGATCGCGCTCGAGGGGATACCGGTCGAGGAGGATCGCGAGGCTTTCCTCGAGGAAGCCTGCGACGCCGCCTCGGAAGCCGCGCTGAAGGGCGGCGCCAGCGAGGACAAGTTGCGCGAGACCATCCGCCTCGCCGTCCGCCGCTGCGCCACCGAATGGACCGGCAAGAAGCCGGTGGTGGACGTCCTCATCGTCCGGGTATGACGGCGTGAAGCTCCAGTCGATCCTGGCCATCTACGTCCTGTTCTGGACGCTGAGCCTTTTCGTCGTCCTGCCGTTCGGCGTGCGCACGCCGGAGGAGGAGGGCGTGGAGACGCCCGCCGGCCACGCCCCCAGCGCTCCCCACCGCTTCAGCTTCGGCCGGGTCGCTCTTCGGGCGACGATCGTCTCCGCGATCGCGTTCGGCCTGTTCTACGCCAATTACCTCTACGGCTGGCTGACCATCGACATGCTGGACTGGTCGCGGCTCTGATCCTCTCTGCGGCGAAACCGTGGGGAGGGGGACCACACGAAGTGTGGTGGAGGGGTCTCTGCCCTGAGGACCGAGGATCCGAGGGAGAACCGCTCACGCCTGCGCCAGCTACCCCTCACCGCCTTCGGCGGTCCGCCTCCCCATCTGCGACGGGGAGGACTTATGACCTGATCCGCTCGATCGCCTGGGCGAGGGCGACGTAGAGCTTGCCCATGTCGCTGGAGAGGATGGTGACTCCGAGCGGCGAGCCGTCGCGGTCGGCGAGGATCCGGCGGAGCATCGCCTCGAAATCGTGGATGTAGCGGTTCACCTGCTCGCGGAACTCGGGCTCTTCCTCGTAATGGCGGGCGATCTCGCGGGCGTCGTTGCGGTCGAGCAGGCGCACGGCGCGGCGCGTGAACACTCCGCGGTCGCCCTTCAGATAGGCGGTCCAGGCGCTGTCGGTCACCTCGTTCGACAGGATCTTGGTGACGTCGATCGCCGTCGAGTTGAGCGATTCGATGAGCAGCGCCACCCGGCGCGAGAAATTCTCGCTTTCCTTCTCCTCCCGCTCGCGGCGTTCGTCGTCGATCCGGGCCTCGATCGCCGCCGCCGTCTCGCCCAATGACAGCATCTGGCGGGTGAGTCGCTCCGACGCCCGGCGGGCGGTGTCGATGGCGCGCTCCGACACGGCCGACAGCTCGGCCATCTGCCGCTCGACCGTTTCGCTCACCGCCTTCTCCAGGGCTTCGCGGCTCGCGTCGCCGAGCGCGGCGGCGCTGGCCGGGATCGCGGCGGAGATCGCCTCGCGGGCGCGCTCCGAAGCCTGGCCGGCCGCCTCGCGGACTCTCAGCAGGGCCTCGATCAGCTCGGGGCCGGTATCGGCGGCGATCTTCTGCGCCGCGGCCTGGGCCTCCTCCGCGGCGGCACCCAGCGCGCGCAATTGCTCCTCCGCGCTCGCCGAGCCCTCGCCGATCCGGGCCAGCAGAATCTCCATCGCTTCCTGCTGCCGCGCCAATGCGGCCTCGCTCTCGCCGAGGCGGGCCGCGGCGGTGCCGGTCATGGTCTCGATATCGCCGACGATCGGAACGATCGCCTCCGCCGCCTCGCGGGTGCGACCGGCCTGCTCCTCGACGCTCCTCAGCGCCGCCGGCAGCGCCTCGCGAAGCTCGCCCGCAATGCCCGTCAGCGCCGTGCCGAGGCTTCCGGCGCTCTCGATCAGGTCGCCCGCCTGCTGCCTGCCGGCGCCGAGCTCGTCGAGCAGAGCCGCCGCGGCGGCGCGTACCTCGGCCACCGAGGCGCCGGTCTGGACCGCGATGCTCTCGCCCGCGGCGCGGGCATCCTCCGCGGTGGCGGCGAGGGCTCGCAATTGCTCCTCGGCCCCGGCCGTGCCTTGGGAAATGTGGGCGAGGAGCGTTTCGACGACCTCGCGCTGGCGGGCGATCGCCGCTTCGCTCTCGCCCAGACGCGCCGCCGCGGCATCCGCCGACCGCTCGACTTCGCCGACGAGGGGGGCGATCGCCTGCGCGGCCTCCCGGGCCCGGCCGGCCTGGGCCTCGACATTGGCGAGGGCCACGGGCAGCTCGTCCCGAAGCTCGGCCGAGAGTCCCGCCAGGGCGGTGCCGAGGCCGCCGGCCCGCTCGGTCAGCTCGCTCGCCTGCTGCTGCCCGGCGCCAAGCTCCTGGAGGAGCGACCCCAGTGACGCCCGAACGCCGGCCACGGACTGGCCGAGCCGCTCGCTGTGCGCGCCGCCGCTCCGGCCGAGCTGGTCGAACCAGGCGTCGAGCTCGGCCAGCTCCTTGCCGAGGCCGGTGACCAAGGCGTGGCTGGCCGCGTCCTGGGCTGCGATATGGCCGGCCAGCGCCTCGATCTTGCCGCTGATCGTCTCCAGCCGCTGCGAGAGGTTGCGGGCGCTGTCCTCGCCCGCTTTGTCGAGCGCGGCGCGGCTCTGCTCGATCGCCGCCAGGGTGGTCTGGCCCTGAAGCTCGAGCGCCGCCCGCGCCGTCTCCACCGCTTCGGCGGCTCGGCTCATCGCGCCGTCGACCGCCGCCGTCATCTTGGCCGAGGATTCGTCCATGCTCGCCGCCGCGGCGGCGCTTCCGCTCTCGATCCGGGCGACATGGGCGGACATGCGCTGCGCCGCGCCGCCGAGCACCTCGTCGGCGTCCCGGCCCCGCGCCGCCAGGGAGGCGAGCTGGGCCTCGAGCGCGCTCGCCTGGCCATGGGCGTTGAGCCCGGCTTCCTTCATCGCGTCGGCGACGGCCCGCGCCTGCTCCTCGGCGCGCGGCAGATCGTGGAGGAGAACTCCGATGTCGACCTTCGCGGCATTGGCCGCCGAGTCGAGGGCCGCCGCTTTCCGGTCGAGGGTCGCCGTCTCCTTGGAGAGATAATAGGTCACACGGCCGAGCCGGTCGGAGGCCTCGTCCCCCAGCGTCATCAGCCGCTCGGCCTCGCCGCGCAGGCGCGCGTGATTGTCCTCGATCCGGCCGGCGACGATCTCGAGCACGCTTTCCAGCGCCCGGCTCTCCGCCGTCATCTGCTCGACCGCGAGCCTGAACCTTTCGGCCTCGCGCCGTGACGTCCGGCCGAACATCAGCCACAGCAAGGCGAGGAGGGCGAGAGGACCCGCCACCGTCGCCGTCCAGGCGATGCCGTTGCCGAGCGAGAACGGCGGCCGGGTCTGCCAGAGCCAGAAACCGACCGCCGCCACCCAACCCGTTGCGAGGAGGATGAGGAACGCTCCGAGCAGACCTGCCCGGGCCGGGCGGCGAGCCCGGTCGGGCGGCGGGTCGGGCGCCTCCGCCTCGGCTTCGGCCGGCTGTCCCAGCCAGTCGGAGCCGGTTGCCGCCGTGAAGCCTTGCCCGGGCTCCGTCTGTGCTCGTTCTGCCCCCGTCATAACGGTTCGTTTACCATGATTCGGGCGCCAAGAAAGCTCGGAAGGATACGGGGCGTTAACGCGCCCGCTCTAGGGAAGGCTCATGGTCTACGATCCCGGAGCGCTGAACGCCTCGCTGGCCGCCGCCGTCGGCAGCGACCCCGAGCTGATGCGCGAGCTTCGCGCCGCCTTCCTCGACAGCGCCTTGCGGCAGGCGGACCTGATGGGCCGGGCCCGGTGCGACGCCAATTGGCAAATCGCGGCGTCGCGGCTGAAAAGCGTCGCCGCCAGCTTCGGCGCGATCGGCCTCGTCGCCCTCGCGGACGAGGCGCTCGACGGCGCTCCGGGCGATCCCGTCGTGCTGCGCAAGCTCAACGCCGCGATCGCGGATTTCGCCGCCTGACTCCCCTCCCTTCAAGGGAGGGGCAGGGGGTGGGTAGGCGAGCGTAGCGAGACTTTCCCTGACTCGGAGTTTCGGCCGCCTTCGGCGGACCCACCCCTGACCCCTCCCTTCCAGGGAGGGGGAAACGAGCGGACAGGCTTTACGCACGCCGTCCCCGCCCTCTATCCCAACCGGATGGGGAGAAAAGCGTGACTCTGGCCGCCCTGATCGCCGCCTATCACGAAGCGGACGACGCCGGGGGCGGGCTGCGCGCGACCCTGCCGATCGCCGGCCGCACCCTCCTCGAGCGCCAGGTCCGACTCGCCGCCGGCGCCGGCGCCGAGCCGGTCGTGGTCGTTGTCGAACGGGTGACCGCGGCGCTCGGCGCGGCGCTCGACCGGTTGCGGGCGGAAGGGGTGACTCTCGTCCTCGCCCGAAGCGCCGAGGAGGCGGCGGAGGCGGTGCACAGCAACGACCGAATCCTTCTGGTCGGCGACGGCCTGGTCGCGCCCGAAGCGGCGATCTCCCGGCTGATCGCGATCGACGGCGCGGCCATCCTCGTCGTTCCCGATCTGCGGGTCGACGACCGCTATGAGCGCATCGACGCCCAGAGCCGCTGGGCCGGCCTCGCGATGATCGACGGCCAGATGCTCAAGCAGACCGCCTCGATGCTTCGCGACTGGGACCTGCAGTCGACCTTGCTTCGCCGGGCGGTTCAGGCGGGGGCCCGGCAGATCAGCGTCCGCGGCGAAGCGGAGGACGAGCTGCCTCTGGTGGCCGAGACCGGCGACGACCTCGCCGAGCTCGAGGCGCAGATCATCGCCGGCGCCCATGCCCGCAGCGGCGACTGGCTGTCCCGCTATCTGCTCGCGCCTCTCGAGCGGGCGGCGACGAAGGCGCTGATGCCGACGGCGGTGACTCCGACTGCGATAGGCCTCGCCGCGGTCCTGCTGATGACGCTCGCCGGGCTCGCCTTCGCCCGGCATTGGCTCGGCTTCGGAGTCGCTCTCCTCCTGCTGGCGACGCCGCTCGACGGGATAAGCGAGCGGCTCGCCTCGCTTCGCCTGCAGGGCGCCCGCGGACCGACCTGGTGGGGGGCGCTGCTGCCGGCGCTTTGGGCCGGGCTATTGCTCCTTCTGGCCCTCGAGCTCGCCGGTACCCGGGGCTGGGGCTGCGTCGCCCTGGCGGGGACGATCATCGCCTTCAGCCTCGCCCTGCGGGTCGAGGCGGCGGGGCGTGAAATCCCGGGCAAGCTCTGGCTGGCGGAGCCCAAGGGCATGACCTGGCTGATGCTGCCCTTCGCCGCCGCCAACCTGTGGGGCACCGGGCTGACCCTGCTGGCTTTCTATGCCGGCGCGAGCTTTTTCTGGGCCCAGCGTCATGCCCATGCCCCGGCTCCGGCGCCTGCACAGGATTAGCGCCGCTTTAACCCTGACCGGCCTATGCACGGGCAATGTACGAAGTGCGCGCGAAGGGGGGTGAGCTGGACGGCGCGGCGCAGCTGCTCGCGTCGGCGCGCGCGCGCGTGTCCGCCGCCATGGCGGATCTGGCCCTGCCGGAAGCCTTTCGCCTCAGCGACCGCCAGCGAATCACTCTTTCCCACCTCCTGCTGCGCCTGGTCGGCGACATCGAGGACGAGCTCCGCTCCGCTCTCGCCGTGCATTTCGGCGGCGACGAGGACGCGCCGCTGCGCGCCGCCTTGTCCTCTGCCAGCCTGCCCATCGCCGTGCCGCTGCTGGAGGCCGGCGGGGCGCTCGCCGACCCGGCATTGTTCGCCTTGCTGCTGCGCCGGACGGAAGAGCATCGGCTTGCCCGCGCCGCCGCCGAGCATCGCCTCCTCACCGAGCTGGCGGGCGATTCCGATCCGGACGTCGCCGCCGCCGCCGTCTCGCTGCTGATCGCCGGCAGCCGCCGCCTAGACGCGTTCCATGAGCCGCTGCTTGCGAGCGGCGACCTTCCAGCCGAGGTGGCGCACGGCCTCGCCTGGACGGTCGCCGCGGCCCTGCGGACCTATCTGATCGCCCGCCACGAGGTCGCTCCGGCCGCCGCCGACGCCGCCGTGACCTCGGCGACGGGCGTCATGCTCCGCGATTATGACGAAGGGGCGGGGGCCGACGCGCTTGCGCGCCGCCTGGCCCTCCGCCTCGAGGAGCGGGCGCGGCTCGACGAGGCCCTTCTCGTCCGCGCCGCCGGCGAGGGCGCGCTGCCGCTCCTGCTGGCAGGCCTTTCGCTGCGCACCGGCCTCGATACCGAGGCGCTGTGGGAGCTGCTTCCCGACACCTCCGGCCGAGGCCCGGCGATCGTGATGCGTGCGGCCGGTCTCGGGCGCGACGCCGCAGCCTCGATCCTGCTCCATCTGGCCGGGCGCGAGGAGGCGGTGGGAGCCCAGCTGGACCTTTTCGACGGGCTCGACGCCGAGCAGGCGCGCCATCACATCCTCCTGTGGAGGCTCGATCCCGCCTATCGCGCCGCCGTCGCAAGGCTCGCGTCATGAGCGCCGAGGACGCCGTCCGCGGCCGGATCGATGCCGAGGGGCGGCTGGTCGGGGCCGACCCGCGCCTGATGGCGCTTCACCGCGCCGCCGGCGGCGAGGAAGGCGGGCCGCTCGCCGTTCCGCAGATCGCCGCGCTCGCCCGTCTGGCGCGCCGGCTCGGAATCGTCATCTCGCGCGGGGCGGTCGCCGCCGAAGGGGAGTCGGATCTCGAGCTGTGGGTACGCGCCGAACCGAAGGACGATATGGTCGAGCTCGCCGTCACCGGCTGGATCGCGCGCCCGGCCCGGGCGCCCGCGCCCGCGCCCGACGCCGAGCGGCAGGCGGATTTCCTTCGCGCCGGCGCCGACTGGATGTGGGAGACCGACGCCTCGCTTCGGCTCACCACCGTTTCGGCCGCCGCCGCCGCGGCCGCCGGCAAGGCTCCGGCGCAGCTGGTCGGGCAGCAGCTCACCCGATTGTTCCGGCTCGAGGAGGGGGAGGAGGGCGAGCTGCCGCTGCTGACCGCCCTCGCCGAGCAGCGCCGCTTCGACGGCCAGCTCGCCGAGCTTCGCGGCGGGCGCGGCGGCCGCTACCGCCTCGCCGGACTGCCTCTGATCGACGGCGCCGGCCGGTTCGCCGGCTTCCGCGGTTCCGCCGCCGCGCTCCCGGCCGGCTCCCCGTCCGTGACGGCCCCGGCGCCCTCCGCTCCCGAGCCGGGCGCGTTTGGCGAGCGGCTCGACAAGGCGCTCCGGGCGCCGCTCGCCCAGATCATCGCCAGCGCCGAGACGATCGGCGCTCAGGGCGAGGGGCCGATCCGGACCGATTATGCCGGCTATGCCGGCGACATCGCCACCGCCGGACGTCATTTGCTGGCTCTGGTCGACGACCTCGTCGACCTGCAGGCGATCGAGCGGCCGGATTTCCGCCCCGAAGGGGAAGAGATCGATCTCGCCGACGTCGCCCGCCGAGCCGCCGGGCTGCTGGCGGTCCGCGCCGGCGAGCGCCAGGTCAGGATCGACGCTCCCGCCTCCGGCGAGAGCCTGCCCGTGACCGGGGACTTCCGCCGCGCTCTCCAGATCGTCGTCAATCTGCTCACCAACGCGATCCGCTATTCGCCCGAAGGCGGGCAGGTGTGGATCCGGGCCGATCGCGAGGGCGATCTCGCCGCCTTGATCGTCGCCGATCAGGGCAAGGGCATCTCGGCCGAGGACCAGGCGCGGATCTTCGAGAAGTTCGAGCGGGTCGATCCGACCGAGGCGGGCGGAACCGGCCTCGGGCTCTACATCGCCCGCCGCCTCGCCCGAGCGATGGGCGGCGACGTCGCGGTCGACAGCGCTCCGGGGCAGGGCGCGCGTTTCACCTTCACTTTGCCGCTCAGGCGGGAATAGCAAGTCAAGGAAGCCGGCCCGAGCGAATCCGTTCGGGCCGAGCTTGTCGAAGCCCTTGACTTCGCGAGGGATGAACGAAGGCCCTTCGACAGGCTCAGGGCGAACGGTGCTCTGTCACCGCTTCCAGCTCCACTATCAATGGCCGCCGTGCTCCGCTCCCTTCTTCCCCGCCACCACCATCGGCTTGTGGAATTTGCAGGTCACGGTCGGGTTGAACTGGGCGAACATGCCGTTGGCGTTCTTGCGGTAGAGCCAGACGTGGCGGTCGTAATGCGGCTCGAAATTGTGCGCCTCGTCGATCTTCGTCGCCGGATCGTCGGCCATGTAATCATATTCGACGCCGTGGAAGGTCGGCAGGCCCTTGTTGCCCGCTTCGTGCCAGGCTTTCTTGAACACCAGATTCTCGACGGCGACCAGCTCGAGCGTGCCGTCGGCCCGAGGCTCGTAGATCAGGATCGAGGGCTTGCGGAAATCGGTATGGGTGCCGTTGCCGTTCACGCGCGGGTTGGGCGGAGCGGTGATTCCAAGCAGGTCGGGACGAAAGAAGTGGATACCCATGCCGCCGAGCGCGGCGGGGCGGCCCATCATGGGGGCAACATCGCACATATCGGTGGGATCGCGCACATAGCCTTCGGCGAGCGCGACCTTGACGTCCCGGAAGCGGGCGGTGGCGGCGCGGACCTCGTCGAGCGTCGGCTCGCCCGGACCGGGCGCGGCCGCGGCCAGCGCGGCGGCGATGATCGTAAGCATACAGGCAACTCCGGATATGGACTCGATGACCGGGTTGCTAATCCCCCGCTGTTGCCCGTTCATTTCGGGACGCCCGCGACTGTGTTTCAATTGTTGCGCGGCCCGCGCGGCGGCGCCAATCTCCGGCGCAAAGCCATGGGGGGACGAATGATTCAGCTGACGAGCGCGGATTTCACCACTTTGTGCGCGGCCGGCACGGTGCGCGAGCGGATCGGCGCGCTCGAGGGCGAGCGCAAGGCGGCGGTGCGCAAATTCTGGCTGAGGGGATCGGTCGGGCTGCTGCTGACCATCGCCGCCCTCGTCACCCTTCTGAACGCCGGCTGGGAGGTAGTCGCCTTCCTCGTATTCGCGGCCTTTCTGGTCGGCACCTTCATCGCCGCCGCCGCTCCCCTGATGGCCGCCAAGGAAGGGCTGAAGCATCCGGTGCTGGAGGAAGTCGCCCGCAAGGCCGGCCTCGAATATATCCCGGCCGGCTTCACTCCGCCCGCCTTCGCCTCCGCCTGCGCCTTGCTGTTCGGAAGCGGCGGCTTCTGCAGCGAGACCTATACGGACCTGTTCAACGGCACGGACGAGGAGGGGCGGGGCTTCGCCGTCTACGAGACCAGCCTGCAGCGCCGCGCCGGCAAGAACACCTACAGCGTCTTCTCCGGCCAGATGTACGCCATCCAGCGCCGGCCGGGCCGCCAGGGCCGGATCGCGATCGTTCCGGACAGGAAGATCCTGAACTTCTGGAAGCCGGCGAGCGACATGGAGAGGGTACGGGTCGAAGGGGATCCGGCGTTCGAGAACAAGTTCGAGGTCTATGCGACCCATCCGATGGAAGCGCGCGAGCTGCTCTTCGACAGCGGCTTCAGGGCGCGGCTGCTCGAGCTCAGGAAGAACGGCCGGGTCTTCGTCTATGCCGGCCCGGAAGAGGCTCTGGTCGCCGCCAACGGCAAGGACCGCTTCGAGCCCGGCTCGATGCTCCGCTCCCGCCCGGGGGAGGAGAGGGTGCGGATGATGTTCGACGATGTCCTCGCTTCGCTGGAGCTGCTCAGGGAGCTGAAGTCGAAGCTGGGGTGAGGCTCGCCGCTTCCCCTCCCTGAAAGGGAGGGGTCAGGGGTGGGTAGGCGAGCGGAGCGAGACTTTCCGATGACTCGGAGTTTCGGCCGCCTGCGGCGGACCCACCCCCAGCCCCTCCCTTCCAGGGAGGGAGGCTAGAGCGGCGCCAGCGGCGGAGTCTCGCGCTTGAGCTGCTCGAAGAAGGCCTGCATGGCGACCAGCCGGGGTATCGCCATGCGCTTGGCGGCCGAGGTGACGAGCCGGCCGGGTATGTCGCGGTAAACCAGCTGCAGGCGCTCGAAAACGGAGTCCATGTCGCGGGCGTCGCCGGTCACCGCCAGGCGCCGGGCGATTCCGGTGGCGCCGAGGAAGTCGAGGGCATCGGCGTCGTGCAGCACGACCGCCTCGTCGCTGGCGCCGGCTTTTTGGTCGTACATGTGGCCGGTTATCGCCGCCTTGACCGCCGGGAATTTCGCCATCGGGAAGCCGACCTTGCGGAGCAGCGGTTCGGCCAGCTCGGCCGAGCGGACCGCATGGTCGACGCCTTCCTTGGCGAAGGGCGGGATCGCCCCCGAATCGTGGAGGAAGGCGGCGGCGAAGAGGATGTCCTCGTCGATCGCGAGCCCTTCCTCCCTGGCGATCTGGCGGGCGAGCAGGAAGTCGCGTTCGGAATGGCGCCAGCCCCAGGCCGGATGGAGCAGCTTTTCGCGGGCATGAGCGTAGACGGCAGCGCGCCAGGGGGAGGAGAGGGTGATCCCGCCGACGGTGACGTTGCGCTGCGTCGGCAGCTGCGCCGGGGCGGGCGCGGCAGGCACGAGGACGGCAAGGCAGGTCGCCGAGAGGACCAGACCGGTCATCCCGGACTTGATCCGGGATCCATGAACATTGGCCGGACCAGCCTTCCGCCGACGGCGTTCATGGATTCCGGCCTTCGCCGGAATGACGGGGGTCAACGCCGGTCCACCGGCACGTAGTCGCGCTGGACGGGGCCGGTGTAGAGCTGGCGGGGGCGGCCGATCTTCTGCTCGGGGTCGGAGATCATCTCGTTCCACTGCGCCACCCAGCCGACGGTTCGGGCGAGAGCGAAGAGGGCGGTGAACATCGAGGTCGGGAAGCCGATCGCCGAGAGCACAACGCCCGAATAGAAATCGACATTGGGGTAGAGCTTCTTTTCGATGAAATAATCGTCGCTGAGCGCGATCTGCTCGAGCTCGCGGGCGACGTCGAAAACGGGGTCGCTGACGCCCATCTCCTTCAGCACCTCCTGAGCCGTCGCCTGCATCACCTTGGCGCGCGGGTCGTAATTCTTGTAGACGCGGTGGCCGAAGCCCATCAGCCGGAACGGATCGTCCTTGTCCTTGGCTCGGGCGATGAACTCGGGGATCCGCCGCGGATGGCCGATCTCGTGGAGCATGTTCAGGGCCGCCTCGTTGGCGCCGCCATGGGCCGGCCCCCAAAGGCAGGCGATTCCGGCGGCGATGCAGGCGAAGGGGTTCGCGCCCGACGAGCCGGCGAGCCGCACCGTCGAGGTCGAGGCGTTCTGCTCATGATCGGCATGGAGGATGAAGATCCGCCGCATCGCCCGCTCGACGATCGGGTTGACCTCGTAGGATTCGGCGGGAACGCCGAACGTCATCCTCAGGAAGTTGCCCGTGTAGGTGAGGTTGTTCTGGGGGTACATGAACGGCTGGCCGATCGAATATTTGTAGGCCATGGCCGCGATCGTCGGCATCTTCGCGATCAGCCGGTGGCTGGCGATCATGCGCTGCTTGGGATCGGTGATGTCGGTCGAATCATGGTAGAAGGCGGAGAGGGCGCCGACCACCCCGCACATGATCGCCATCGGATGGGCGTCGCGCCGGAACCCGCGATAGAAGGTCGCCAGCTGCTCGTGAAGCATGGTGTGGCGCATGATCGTGTGGGTGAAATTGTCGAGCACGTCCTTCTTCGGAAGCTCGCCGTTGAGGAGCAGGTAGCAGACCTCCATGAAGGTCGAATGCTCGGCGAGCTGGTCGATCGGATAGCCGCGGTGGAGCAATATGCCCTGGTCGCCGTCGATATAGGTGATCGCGCTCTCGCAGGCGGCGGTCGAGGTGAAGCCGGGATCGTAGGTGAAGGCGCCCGTCTCCGCATAGAGCTTGCGGATGTCGATGACGTCGGGGCCGACCGAGCCCTGTCGCACGGGAAAGCCGTGGCTGTTGCCCTCGCTGCCGGCCGCGCCGAGGGTGAGTGTGGCCTGTCCGTCCGCCATCTATTCTGCTCCGTCCATCCGGTCCGCGATGCGGGCGAGGCTCTCCTCGCGCCCCAGCAGGACCAGAACATCGAATATTCCGGGCGAGGTCGCCCGTCCGGTGAGCGCGGCTCGGAGCGGCTGCGCCACCTGGCCGAGCTTGACCCCGGCGCCTTCCGCTGTGCTGCGCACCGCCGCCTCTGTGGCGAGCGCCGTCCATTCGTCAAGCGCATAGAGTGCACTCCAGGCGCGCGCGAGCAGGCGGGGGGCGTCGCCGGCGAGCAGCTGGCTGGCCTTTTCGTCGAAGTCGAGTGGGCGTGACTGAAACAGGAACACTGAGTTTTCAGCAAGTTCGTTGAGGTTCTTCGCCCGGGGTTTCAGCTCCGGCATGGCCCGGACGAGAAGCTCGATCTCGGCGGTGCCGAGGTCGCGCCCGATCAGCCGGCCGGCGCGGGGCGCGACGAGCCCGGCGAGGCGGCCGTCATCGGCCTCGCGGATATAATGGCCGTTCAGATTTTCGAGCTTCTTGATGTCGAAGCGCGACGGCGACTTGCCGACCTGGGCGAGGTCGAACCACTGGATCGCCTGCTCCTTCGAGATCACCTCGTCGTCGCCATGGCCCCAGCCCAAGCGGAGGAGATAGTTGAACAGGGCCTCCGGGAGGATCCCGAGCTCGTCGCGATAATCGTCGACCCCCAGCGCGCCGTGGCGCTTGGAGAGCTTGGCGCCGTCCGGGCCGTGGATCAGCGGCACGTGGGCGTAGACCGGCTCGGGCCAGCCCATGGCCCTGATGATTCCGAGCTGGCGAAACGCGTTGTTGAGATGGTCGTCGCCCCGGATGACATGGGTCACGCCCATGTCGTGATCGTCGACCACCACCGCCAGCATGTAGGTGGGGGTGCCGTCCGAGCGGAGCAGCACCATGTCGTCAAGCTCCGCATTCTGGACGGTGACCCGCCCCTGGACGAGGTCGTCGATCGCCGTCTCGCCCTCGCGCGGCGCCTTGAGCCGGACGACGAAGGGGGAGTCGGGGGCCGGCGCCCCGGGCGCGCCATCCCGCCACGGACTCTCGACCCGGTAGGGCCGCCGCTCCGACTGCGCCCTGGCTCGGCCGTCGGCCAGCTCCTCGGCGCTCATGTAGCAGCGATAGGCGTGCCCCCGGGCGACGAGCTCATGGGCCACCTCGGCGTGGCGCGCCTGGAATTGCGATTGGTAATATTCGTGGCCGTCCCAGTCGATTCCGAGCCATTTGAGGCCGTCGAGGATGACGTCGATCGCCTCCTGGGTGGAGCGGGCCGCATCCGTGTCCTCGATGCGCAGAAGGGCGCGGCCGCCATGGTGGCGGGCGTAGAGCCAGCTGAACAGGCCGGTTCGGGCGTTGCCGATGTGCAGGAAGCCGGTCGGCGAGGGCGCAAAACGGGTGACGACCTCGCCGGGCTGGACGGTTGCGCTCAAGCGCCTTTTCTCCAAGGATGCGGGCCATGACGGCCGGTTTGGCAAGCGCCCCTAGCATAGCGGACCGGCCGCGACAAAGGGGCGCGGGGGTAAAGCGTCACCGCCCTCTCCGTCATTCCGGCGAAGGCCGGAATCCATGAACACGGGTGCCCTCGATCTCGCCTCGGACTCCGGTGTTCATGGATCCCGGATCAAGTCCGGGATGACGCGGTTGTCCTGCCGCCTCGAGCATCTCGCCGACCTCGAGCGCGACCAGTTGCCGCTCTGGCTCCCAGTCGGCCTCGGTCTCGGCACCGCCGCCTGGTTCGCCTTGCCGGACATCCGCGCCTGGACGGCCTTCCTGCTGCTGGCGGCGGCGCTGGCGCTGGCGCCCCTGGCGCTCGCTCCCGGGACGCGCTGGAGCCGGGCGCTCTCGATCTTCTGCCTGGCCGCGATGATCGGCTGCGGCAACATCTGGTGGAAGGCGGAGCGGGTCGCGGCGCCGGTGCTGACCCAGCCGCGCGCCGCCGAGTTCGACGCGGCCGTCGAAAGCTTCCAGCGGCTGCCGGCCCGGGATGTGGTCCGGCTTGTGGTGAGGCCGGCCGCCGGATCCTCGCTGCCGCCGCGCCTCAGGGTCAATGTCGATTCGGCGAAGGCCCCGGCCGGCCTCGATCCGGGCGCCGTCGTCCGGCTGCGCGGCTACCTGATGCCGCCGGCCCCCGCCGCGCTTCCCGGCGCCTATGATTTCGCCCGCGCCGCCTGGTTCCAGGGGATAGGCGGGACCGGCCGGGTCACGGTGGTGCGCCTCGTCGCTCCGCCGGGCGACCAGGGCTGGCGGGCCCGCCTTGCCGTCGCCCGGCAGAGCCTCGCCGATCACATCCGGGCTCGGCTGCCGGGCGGCCCGGGCGGAATCGCGGCCGCGCTCGCCACCGGCGACCAGGGCGGCATCCCCGAGGCGGATGCGGAGGCGATGCGCCGCTCCGGCCTCGCCCATCTGCTCTCCGTCAGCGGCCTCCACCTCACCGCGGTGGTCGGCGCGGTGATGCTTCTCACCCTGAAGCTGCTCGCTCTCAGCCCGGTGCTCGCGCTCCGGTTCCGGCTCGTCCTCGTCGCGGCGGGCGCCGGCGCTCTGGCGGGCGTCGCCTACACGCTGCTTACCGGCGCCGAGGTGCCGACGATCCGCTCGTGCATCGCCGCCTTGCTGGTCCTGCTCGGGATCGCGCTGGGGCGGGACGCGGTGACCCTCCGGCTGGTCGCGGTGGGCGCTCTGATCGTCCTCCTGCTCTGGCCGGAATCGCTGCCCGGCGCGAGCTTCCAGATGAGCTTCGCCGCGATCACCGCCATCGTCGCCCTGCACGAGCATCCGCGTGTGCGCGCCCTGCTCGCCCGCCGCGAGGAGCTGTGGCCGATGAAGCTCGGCCGCTTCCTGCTCGGCCTCGTCCTCACCGGCCTCGCCGTCGAGCTCGCGCTCATCCCGATCGCGCTCTGGCATTTCCATCAGGCCGGCCTGTACGGGGCGCTGGCCAATATCGTCGCCATCCCGCTGACGACCTTCATCATCATGCCGCTCGAGGCGCTCGCCTTGCTCTTCGACCTGGCCGGCCTCGGCGCGCCTTTCTGGTGGCTGGCGGGCGCCGCGCTCGATCTCCTCCTCGGCCTCGCCCACGCCACCGCCGCGGCGCCGGGGGCCGTGGCGAGGCTGCCGGTCATGCCCACGGCCGCCTTCGCCCTGATGCTGGGCGGCGGGCTCTGGCTGGCGCTGTGGCGCGGCCGGTGGCGCCGCTGGGGGCTGGTTCCGGCCGCGGCGGGCGCCGCGGCGGCCGTGCTGGCCCCGGTGCCCGATCTGCTCGTCACCGGTGACGGCCGCCACCTCGCTTTGCGCACGCCGTCCGGCGACCTGGCCCTGCTTCGGGGCCGGGCGGGCGACTATGTCCGCGATCTGATGACCCAGAGCGCCGGCCTGGAAGGGGAGGCGGGGGAGCTGGAGGCGCTGCGCGGCGCCGAGTGCAGCGCCGATTTCTGCGTCGCCGATCTGCGCGGCTGGCGCCTGCTCGCCAGCCGAAGCGACCGGCTTGTTCCGGTGCCGGCGCTGCTCGAGGCCTGTGCCGGGGCCGACATCGTTGTCTCGGACCGGCGGCTGCCCGCCGCCTGCCGGCCGCGCTGGCTGAAGGCGGACCGGGCGATGCTGGCCAGGAGCGGCGGCCTCGCCATCACGCTCGGCGCCGCTCCGCGGGTCTCCACCGTCGCCGGCGGCGACCGCCACCCCTGGATCCGCTGATTGGTGCCAGGCACCGATTACGCCCGGCCGCGCGGCCGGATTACCGGCGCGCTTCGCCCTTCGTGGAGCGCTCGATCGACATCAGGATTCCGAGGCAGATCATCACCGTCAGCATCGCCGATCCGCCGTAGGAGACGAGCGGAAGCGGGATCCCGACGACCGGCGCCAGCCCCATCACCATCATCAGGTTGACGGCGATGTAGAAGAAGATGGTCAGGGTGAGGCCCGCCGCCGCAAGCCGCTCGAACCGCCCCTTGGCCTCCAGCGCGACGCCCATCCCCCAGCGCAGCAGAAGGAAGAAGAGCAGGATCAGGACGCAGCCGCCGATCAGCCCCCATTCCTCGGCGATCGCCGAGAAGATGAAGTCGGTATGCTGCTCGGGAAGGTAGTTGAGGTGGCTCTGGGTGCCGTTGAGGAAGCCCTTGCCGAACACCCCGCCCGAGCCGATCGCGATCTTGGACTGGGTGAGGTGATAGCCGGCGCCGAGCGGGTCGGTCTCCGGGTTGAGGAAGATCAGCACCCGGTCCTGCTGGTGCGGCAGAAGGAAGGAATAGACGACCGGCAGCGCCGCCCCGACGGCGAGGGCGCCGCCGATGAACCAGCTCAGCGGAAGCCCGGCGAGGAACATGAGCGCGATGGTGTTGAGCACGATCAGCATCATCGTTCCGAGATCAGGCTGGAGCAGGATGAGCAGGAGCGGGGGGAGGAGGATCAGGGCGAGCGGCCACATCGCCCATAGTCTGCGAATCTCTGCCGGCGGGACGTGGGCGTAGAAGCGGGCGAGGGTCAGGACGATGATCGGCTTCATCAGCTCGGACGGCTGGATCCGGACGAAGCCCAGCTCGAGCCAGCTGCGCGCGCCGCCGCCGATGACTCCCAGCATCAGCGTGAGGATGAGCAGCAGGATGCCGCCGCCATAGGCGAAGAAGGCGAGGTCGTGAAAGGTCTGCGGCCGGATCCTCGACAAGGCCAGAGCGAGGCCGAGGAAGACCAGGAAGCGAATCAGATGAGGGAGCGCCCAGGGCATCATGAAGCCCCCGGCCGCCGAATAGAGGCCGAGCACCCCGGCCATGCCCAGGGCGGTCACGATCCCGAGCATCCGCCACGGCAGCGTCGCCACCGGGGCCGGGACGAAGGCGAGGCCCATTAGTCGCCCGCCCCGGCCGAGCCGCCGGGACCGCCCTCCCTGGCGGCCTTGGCCGCGGCGAGCCAGCTTTGCGCCCGCCGCTCCATGCGCTCGTCGAGCGTTCCGCCCCATTGCTCCTCGAATTTGGCGAGCGCCTCAAGCGCCCTGGGCTTGTCGAACAGATAGGTGAGCACGTCCTTGGCGACCGGAGCGGCGGCTCGGGCGCCGCCCATGCCGTGCTCGATCACCACCGAGCATGCGAACCGGGGGCTGGCGGTGGGGGCGAAGCAGACGAACAGGCCGTGGTCGCGATACTTCCAGGCGCCCGACTGGCCGCGCTGGCCGCCGGTGATTCGCCGGACCTGGGCGGTTCCGGTCTTTCCGCCCATCTCGATGCCGGGGGTCTCGAGCCTGCTTCGGCCGGCGGTGCCGGCGCCGTTCACGACCTCCCACATTCCGGCGCGGACGGTGTCGAAATGCTCCTTCGGGAAGGGCAGGGCCGCGGGGGCCGGCCTCCGGCGCTGGAGGAGGTTGGGCTGGATGTCGCGGCCCGAGGCGATCCTTCCCGACATCACCGCCAGCTGGAGCGGATTGACGATGACGAAGCCCTGCCCGATCGAGGTGTTGAGAGTGTCGGACTCGGTCCAATCCGGCCGCTCGACCAGCTTCGCGCTGCGTTCGTAGCGTGCCTTCTTCCACTCGGCGCTCGGCATCGTCCCGTAATTCTGCGAGACGACGGGGATGTCGAACTTCTCGCCGAAGCCGAGCCTCTTGCCCATGGCCGAGATGACGTCGATTCCGGCGCGGCGGCCCATCGCGTAGAAATAGGTGTTGCAGCTGCGCGCGATCGCGGTGTGCATGGTCATCGGGCCGTGGCGGCCCAGGCAGCGGAAGAAGCGGTTGCCGAGCTGGAAGCCGCCGGGGCAATTGACCCGCGCCTTGGGGTCGATGCCCGCCTGCAGAAGCGCCATGGCGACCATCGGCTTGAAGGTGGAGCCGGGTGGGTAGAGGCCGTTCAGGGCCTTGTTGAGCAGGGGCTTGCGCTCGTCGTCCGACAGCATCTTCCACTCGTTGCGGCTGATCCCGTCGGTGAAGCTGTTGGGATCGTAGGCCGGCATCGAGGCAAGGGCGAGGATGTCGCCGGTCAGGCAGTCGAGCACCACCACCGAGCCGGATTCCTCGCCCAATCGCCGGGCGGCGAAGGTCTGCAGGCCCGCATCGATGGTGAGCGGCAGGGTGCCGCCGCTCTTGTCCTGGAGGGTGGTCAGGTTGCGGACCAGCTTGCCGCTCGCGGTCACCTCCACGCGCTGCGCGCCCGGCCGGCCGCGCAGCCGCATCTCCATCGTCTTCTCGACGCCTTCCTTGCCGATCTTGAAGCCCGGGGTGATCAGCAGCGGCGCCTTGCCCTCCTTCTTATATTCCTCCTGGTTCGGGGTTCCGACATAGCCGACCAGGTGGGCGACGGCCGCCCCGTCGGGATAGAAACGGGAGAAGGAGCGCAGCGGCGCGACGCCGGGCAGCTCGGGCTGGCGGATGGTCACCGCGGCATATTTCTCGAACGGGAGATTCTCCGCGACCGGCACCGGCTGATAGCCGGCGGCGTGCTTCAGCTCCTCCCGGATCCGCTCCACCTCGTCGGGTGGGAGGTCGAGCAGGCGGGTCAGCTCGGCGATGATCCGGTCGGGCTCCTTCAGGCGGTCGGGGATGAGGTCGACCCGGAAATCGCTTCGGTTGATCGCGATCGGCTGCCCCGCCCGGTCGACGATCCAGCCCCGCCTCGGCGGGATGAGCCGGAGCTGGACCCGGTTGCTCTCGGAGAGCAATTTGTAGCGCTCGTTCTCGGCGATCGAGATATAGGCCATGCGTCCGGCGAGGGCCGCTCCGAGCAGGCCCTGGAAGCCGCCCAGAACCATCGCCCGGCGGGTGAAGGTGAAGAGCTGGCTGCTCTCGGTGACGACGGCGCGGTTGCGTCTCTTCATCGGGCCAGCCGCCATCGGTCGAGGGCGACGACGAGCCGCGCCACCAGAGGATAAGCGAAGACGGACAGAGCGAGCTGCGGCAGAAGCACCTCGAAGGGCACGACGCTTCCCATCTCCCGGGCCACATACCAGCCGCCGGCGGTGTAGAAGAGGATTGCGGCGGCCGCGAACAGCCAGTCCAGCCAGTAATCGCGCCAGCCGACCCGGCTGTCGACGATGTCGAGGATGAGGAAGGTCAGGGTCCACAGGGCCATGGACTGTCCTACCGGCAGCCCGGCGACGAGATCGTTGAACAGGCCGAGCGGCAGGGCGATGTGGGCCTGCCACATTTCGGGCCGCAGCAGCCGCCAGGCGAGCAGCACCAGATAGGCGAAATCGGGGACGATCGGCCGGGAAGCGACATAGGGGAAGAGGGCGAGCAGCGACGCCGCGAGCGTGGTCAGGATGGGCAGCCACTGGCGGCGGAAGCCGAGCAAGGCGACGTCGCGGCTCGACCCGGCGATCCGGCTCATTGCGAGGCGCCCCTCAGGGCGCTCTCCGTCGCTTCGGAGAGGGGCGTGTCGGCCAGCGCCTGGTAGACCGGGAGGACCACCGCATATTCGACGTTGGAGGGATCGGCGAGCGGCTTCGCCACCGTCCGGTCCCCCTGGACCGACACCACCACGGCGACGGGAATGTCGGGCGGATAGACTCCGCCAACGCCGGACGTGACCAGGACGTCGCCGCGGCGGAAGGGGTTCTTGCCCACTTCCAAGGTCTTGAGGTCGACCGTTCCGTCGCCATGGCCGGTGGCGATCGCCGGAGTGCCGTCGCGGACCAGCCGAACCGGCACGTTGCTGGCGCTGTCGGCGACAAGCAGGACCCGGCTGGCCCAGCGCCCTGTCTCGATCACGCGTCCGACGAGGCCGTCGGCGGAGCGCACCGGCTGGCCCGGCTGAACTCCGGCCGAGGCTCCGGCGGAGAGGGTGGCGAGGCGGCGGACGGAGGCGAAGGAGGAGCCGACGATCCGGGTCACGGCGACCGGATTCTCGGTTTCGCGGGTGAGCCCCAGCAGCGCCTTGAGCCTCTTATTCTCCAGCTCGGTGGCCTGCGCCTCGATCAGCCGGCGCCGCGATTCCTGCAGCCGCCGCTTAAGCTCGGCATTCTGGTTTCCGGCCTGGACGTAATTGCCGACCGAATCGCCGATGCCGCCGAAGAAGCGCGAAACTCCGCGCCCCGCCGACGACACTGGGCTGGTGACGTCGAGCGCCAGGCCCTTGAGCGCGTTGAACCCGCTCGGGTCGATGACGGCGATGACGAGCAGCAGCCCCGCGAACAGGACTCCCCCCACCGCCATCACATAGCCGAGGAAAAGCCCGTATTGCGCCCGGCGGGAGAAACCGGGGCGGCGGGTCGATGGCGGCGCCATCTATGAGCCTCCCAGGCCCGGTCTCAGGCGGTCAACAGAACGCCGCGGAAGATTTCCTCCTCGAGCGCCCGGCCGGTGCCGATGGCGACGCAGGTGAGCGGATCGTCGGCGACGGTGACCGGAAGCCCCGTCTCGTCACGCAACACCTCGTCCAGTCCCTGCAGGAGGGCGCCGCCGCCGGTCAGGACGATGCCCTGGTCGACGATGTCGGCGGCGAGCTCCGGCGCCGTATTCTCGAGCGCGATCCTGACGCCCTCCACGATCGTCCCGACCGGCTCCGACAAAGCCTCGGCGATCTGGCGCTGGTTGATGGTGATCTCCTTGGGGACGCCGTTGACGAGGTCGCGCCCCTTGATGTGGACCGAGAGGCCGTCGCCGTCGGCGGGCGGCTTGGCGATCCCGACCTGCTTCTTGATCCGCTCGGCGGTCGCCTCGCCGATCAGCAGATTGTGGTTGCGGCGGACGTAGGAGGAGATCGCCTCGTCCATCTTGTCGCCGCCGACCCGCACCGAGGTCGTGTAGGCGAGGCCGCGGAGCGAGAGCACCGCCACCTCGGTGGTTCCGCCGCCGATATCGACGACCATCGAGCCGATCGGCTCGGTCACCGGCATGTCGGCGCCGATCGCCGCCGCCATCGGCTCCTCGATCAGCCAGACCTGCGAGGCGCCGGCGTTTGACGCGGCGTCGCGGATGGCGCGCCTTTCGACGGACGTGGAACCCGAAGGGACGCAGATCACGATCTCCGGCCAGCGCGGGAAGCGGCGCTTGCCGTGTACCTTCTGGATGAAATGCTTGATCATCTGCTCGGCGACGTCGATGTCGGCGATGACCCCGTCCCTCAGCGGCCGGATCGCCTCGATCTGGTCGGGGGTCTTGCCCATCATCATCTTGGCGTCGTCGCCGACCGCCTTCACGCGCTTCACGCCATTGATGGTCTCGATCGCGACCACCGACGGCTCGTTCAGCACCACTCCGCGGCCCCGAACGTAGACGACCGTATTCGCCGTTCCGAGATCGATGGCCATGTCGTGGGAGGGGAACTTGAAGAAACGCAAGAGTGACATTGAGGTGGGTCCCGCTTCTCTAAAACGCCGCCGCGGCATGGTGCCCGGCGCGCTCGCCTTTCTCTATAGGATGGCCCGGCCCCTTGTTCCACAAATGAGTTAACAAGGCTCGCGGGAAAGCCGGGCTTGGTCTAGTGACCGGATCGATGTCAATACGCCGCCTGCCCGAGCATCTCGTCAACCGCATCGCGGCGGGCGAAGTGGTGGAAAGACCGGCCAGCGCGTTGAAGGAGCTGGTCGAGAACGCGATCGACGCCGGCGCCACCCGCATCGCCATTTCGCTCGGCGGCGGCGGCACCGGCCGGATCGAGGTCGCCGACGACGGCTGCGGGATGAGCCCGGCCGACATGGCGCTCGCGCTCGAGCGCCACGCTACCTCCAAATTGCCGGGCGAGGAGATCGAATCCGTCACCACGCTGGGCTTCCGCGGCGAGGCTCTGCCGTCGATCGCCAGCGTCGCCCGCCTCGCCGTCGAGAGCCGGGTGCGCGGCGCCGACGGCTGGTCGCGCATCGTCGACAACGGCCGGCTGGAAGGGGAGGGGCCGGCGGCGCTCCCGCCCGGAACCCGCATCCGGGTCGAGCAATTGTTCGCCCGGGTGCCCGCACGCCGCAAGTTCCTGCGCTCGGAGCGCTCCGAATATGCGGCCTGCCTCGACGTCGTGAAGAGGCTCGCGATGGCGCGGCCCGACATCGGCTTCACCCTCGAGCATGACGGCCGCCGCACCCTCTCGGTCCAGCCGGGCGAGGAGCGGCCTCAGCGGGTCGCCGCCCTGACCGACCGGGCCCTGCACGAGAACAGCGTCGCCCTCTCCTACGACCGCGGCCCGGCGCGCCTCGGCGGGGTCGCCGGCCTGCCGACCTTCAACCGCGGAGTCGGCGACCATCAATATCTGTTCGTCAACGGCCGCCCGGTGAAGGACCGGCTGCTGATCGGCGCCGTCCGCGCCGCCTATCAGGACCTGCTCGCCCGCGACCGCCACCCGGTCGTCGCCCTGTTCATCGACCTCCCGGGCGACGAGGTCGACGTCAACGTCCACCCGGCCAGGACCGAGGTCCGGTTCCGCGACCCGGCCGGGATCCGCGGCCTGATCGTCGGCGGTTTGAGGCACGCTCTCGATTCGGCGGGGTTCCGAAGCGTGCAGCGGCCGGCGGCGGATGTGCCCTGGCGACCGGAGCCCGGTCATTCCCGCGAAAGCGGGAATCCCGCTTTTTCCTATTTGTGGAATCAGCAAGGAAGCGGGACCCCCGCTTTCGCGGGGGTGACGGGGAAGGTCGGGGAGTCCCGCGCGTCCTACGATTTCGCCCCGGCCGCCCGGGGCGAATCCGCTTTCGCGCCTCCGCCCGAGGCCTGTTCCTTCCCGCTCGGAGTCGCCCGCGGCCAGGTCGCCGCCACCTATATCGTCGCCGAGGCGGAGGACGGCCTCATCCTCGTCGACCAGCATGCCGCCCACGAGCGCCTGGTGTTGGAGCGGATGCGCCGGGCGATGGCCGACGGCGGAGTCGCCCGCCAGGCCCTGCTCCTCCCCGAGGTGGTCGAGCTCGAGGAGCCCGCCTGCGACCGGCTCGAGGCGCGCGCCGCCGAGCTCACGGAGATGGGCCTCGAGCTGGAGCGTTTCGGCGCCCGGGCGGTTCTGGTGCGGGCCACTCCAGCCATCCTCGGCAACGGCGACGTCAAGGGTCTCGTCACCGACCTCGCCGACGAGCTGGCCGCCTTCGATGAAGCCCTGGCGCTGCGCGAGAGGCTCGACCATGTCGCCGCAACCATGGCCTGCCACGGCTCCGTCCGGGCGGGGCGGATCCTCTCCGTCGCCGAGATGAACGCCCTCCTTCGCGAGATGGAGGTCACCCCCCATAGCGGCCAGTGCAACCACGGCCGCCCCACCTGGGTGAAGCTGGCGCACGGCGACATCGAGAAATTGTTCGGGCGCAAATGACCCCGAGGCACAGCTCGGCGCGCTGGCGTAAATCGGTGCCTGGCACCAAAGGGGTGGTCGGGGGACAAAAGGGCCCGTGAAGCGCAAGGACATCCTGATCGCGGCCGTCGCGGCCTTCGCCGCGATGCTTCTTTACTGCCTCTACGCGTCGGACCGAAGGATCTGTTTCGATGCCCCCTGCGGCACGATTGAGAACGTCATCCACTTCATGTCCGAAGAAGGTTGGGTCATAGGGCTCTCCGTCTTTCCGGTCGCCCTGCTGGCAGTGTGGACGTGGAACCGCGCGACCGGCCGGCAGGAATGAATCGTCCCGCCCTCGTCATTCCGCGAAAATCGGTGCCAGGCACCAACTTCCAAGCGATTGAAATTGTTCGGGGGTTCTAGGCCTGGGCGGCCAGCCGAGCCTCGATCCGCCGGTGCCAGATCAGGCCGGCCGCCGTCACAAGGGTGAGCGGCCCCAGGGTCCACCACCAGAACAGCATCGGATCGCCGGCCAGGCAGGCGGCGTAGAGGACGACGATTCGCGCATTGGCGTTGAGCAGGTTCATGAGCTTCAGCGCCGGCGCCGCGCGCTCGCCATAGGCGGCCGCGAGCCCGCGCCGGTCGGGCGCCGCCGCCAGGGCCTGGTCGAAGCGGCCGGCGAGGCGGTCGAGCGAGCCGGCGAGCCGGTCGTAGGCGCGCGCCACCGCGTTGGGCGAGGGGGGAGGCGACCCGCCGCCGGGGTCGCCCCGGACCCGGCGGTGGTAGCGGGCGCGCTCGCTCTCGTAGAGATTGGCCTGCAGCCCGTGGACGAAGCCGGCGACGGTGCCGGTGATCCAGGCCTGCGGAGTGTCGATGGCCGCGCCGAGCGCCAGATAGAGGATCAGGAACACGCCATGGTCGCACAGGCCGTCGAGGAAGCGGCCGAGCGGGCTGGCGGTGCCGGTCGCCCGGGCGACCATTCCGTCGAGGCCGTCGAAGACCAGCCAGGCGACGGTCAGCAGGAAGCCCAGCGTCGCCAGCCCCGGGTCGCGCCAGCCCAGATAGGCCAGAGCGGCGCCGGTGCCGACGGCAAGGCCCGCCACCGACACGGCATTGGCCGAAATCCTCGCCCTGAGCGCCAGCGGAAGAAGCATCCGGCCGGCGAGATGGACCACCCGCAAATTGGTCGGATCCTCGATGCGCGGGTCGCGGGCGCCGTCGGGCGGGGGCAGCCAGGCGGGACGGGAGCGGGCGCTCATCGGCCTCGGAGGGACGGGACGTCGGGCATGGCCGCCGTTAGACTCAAGCCGCGATCAGGGTCAATCGGAGAGCCGGAGCGCAAAAGTCTCCCTCGCCGGATTTTCGCGGGGGGCGATGCGGATTACCGCCCGGCGATGATTTCCGCCTCGATCACCCGGCCGCCACGGTCGAGCTGGACGAGATAATGTTTCGGGACGATCAGAGCGAAGGGCGAGGCATAGCCGAGCTCGCGGGCGCAGCCCTCGCGCGGAAGCGAGGCGATCCGGGCGCCGCATGTCCCCTCCCAGTCGGGCCGGCCGAGGATCGCCTCGGCCGCCTTGCGGTCCATTCCGAGATGGATCCGCTCGAGCCGCTCCGGCATCCGCCGGTCGTACCAATATCCCCAGGCGCACCACAAAAGGCCGGCGCCCACGGCGGCGGCGAACGCCCCTTCCAGCAGCCGGCGCGGGCGCCAGGCGCGGCGCTCAGCCACCGGCGCCCGCCGCCAGCGCCCGGAGCCGCGCGGCGACCTCCTCGATCGGGTGGACGGCCGCTCTGGCCCGGCTCGACTTCAGCCTCGGATAGCCCGCTTCGGCGTCGGCGATCAGCTCCCTGACGAAGCCGCCGCCGCGCACCTCGCGAAGGATCCGGCGCATCTCCGTCCTCGTGTCGGCGGTGACGATCCGGGTGCCGCCCTTGAGGGCGCCGAACTCGGCGGTGTTGGAGATCGCCTCGCGCATCCCGGCTATGCCCCGCTCGTAGATGAGATCGGCTATCAGCTTCACCTCGGTAAGACATTCGAAATACGCGATTTCCGGGGAGAAACCGGCGTCGACCAAAGTCTCGAAGCCGGCATGGATCAGCTCCGGTATCGCGCCCCACAGGACCGCCTGCTCGTTGAACAGGTCCGCCTCGCATTCCTCGGCGAAGCTGGTCTCGAGGATGCCGGTGCGGCCGCTGCCGATCGCCGCGGCATAGGAGAGGGCGGTGGCCCTGGCGCCGCCGGACGGATCCTGGTGGACGGCGAACAGCGCGATAAGGCCGCGGCCCTGCTCATATTCGCTTCGAAGCGCGGTGCCGGGCCCCTTCGGAGCGACGAGCAGGACGTCGAGATCCGGCCTCGGCTCGACGAGGCCGAAGCGGATGCTGAGCCCGTGCGCGAAGACGAGGGCCGAGCCCTCGGCGAGGTTGGGCGCCACCTCCCCGGCATAGATTCGCGCGTGGAGCTCGTCGGCCGCCAGAATCACCACGACGTCCGCTTTTTCAGAGGCTTCCGCCGCCGTCATGACCTCGAACCCGTCCGCCCGCGCGCGCGCCCGGCTGGGCGATCCCTCGGGAAGGCCGACGGCCACGGCGATCCCGCTGTCGCGCAGGTTGAGGGCCTGGGCGCGTCCCTGGTTGCCGTAGCCGATCACGGCCACCCGGCGGCCGCGGATCAGGGCGAGGTCGGCGTCGGCATCGAGATAGACGCGCATGGGATCAAGCTACTCCGTTCGCCCTGAGCCTGTCGAAGGGCTTTCCTTGTCCCCCGGTAGTAGGAAGGGCAGGGCTTCGACAAGCTCGGCCCGAACGGATGATGGAGATCAACGCGCCAGCATCGCCAAGGCCCTCGCCAGTGCCTCTCCCTCCAGCGGCTCCGTGAAGCGCGGCCATTCCGCCGGCGGCTGGCGCGAGAACCAGGTATATTGGCGCTTGGCATATTGGCGGGTGGCGGTTCGGCCCGCCGCCAGTGCCTCGGCGCGCGACAGCTCGCCGCTCAGGAAGGCGGCGATGTCGCGAACGCCGATCGCCCGCATCGCCGGCAGCATCGGGTTCAAACCTCGCTCCAGCAGCGAACGAACCTCTTCTACGCCCTGATCAGAAAGGATTTCCTCGAAGCGACGGTCGCAGCGTTCGTACAGCCAGTCGCGCGGCGGCAGAAGCAGCAGCGGAACGAGATCGACCTCGCCCGCGATCCCGCCCGACCGCTCCTTCTGCCATTCGGACAAAGGGCGGCCGGTCGAGCGGATCACCTCGAGCGCCCGCGCCACCCGGGTGGCGTCGGACGGCCGGAGCCGCGCCGCGGCGTCCGGATCCTCGCGCTCAAGCGCCGCATAGGCATGCCGGACGGTGAACGACCGCACCGCCGCCCTGATCGCCGGATCGATGTCGGGCACCGGGGCGATTCCGTCGAGCAGGGTGCGGATGTAGAGGCCGGTGCCGCCGGCGAGGATCGGAAGTCTTCCCGCCGCCCGGGCCGCCTCGATCTCCCGCCTGGCGTCGCCGGCCCAGTCCGCCGCGGAGCAGGGCAGGGCGGCGTCCCGGCAGCCGTAGAGACGGTGCGGGACCCGCGCCTCGTCGGCGGCCGACGGTCGTGCCGAGACTATGCGCAGATCCGCATAAATTTGCGCGCTGTCGGCGTTGATGATCGTTCCGCCGGCCGTCTCCGCCAGCGCCAAAGCGAGCGCCGACTTGCCGCTGGCGGTCGGCCCCGCGATAAGCGCCAGCCGCGGCCGCGAAGAGGAAGCCATGTTCATCGCCACCCTGATAGCAAAGGAACGCCTGGCCGGCGGCGATATTTCGGCGGCCGAGGACGCGCTCGCCGCCGCCGGCATCGCCTCCTACGGCCGCAGCTGGATCGAGGAGGACAAGGCCTGCGACCTGCTCTTCTCGGCCGCGCCCGCGCCGGCCAGGGCGGCGCTGGAGGGGCTGATCGACGGAGTCGACGCGATCGTCCAGGGCGAGTCGGCGAGGCGCCGCCGGCTGCTCGTCGCCGACATGGATTCGACCATGATCGCGGTCGAATGCATCGACGAGCTCGCCGATTATGCCGGCCTCAAGGCGGAGGTGGCGGCGGTGACCGAGCGGGCGATGCGCGGCGAGATCGGCTTCGAGGCCGCGCTCGCCGAGCGGGTCGCCTTGCTGGCCGGCCTCGACGAGGCGGCGATCGACCGGTGCCGGGCCGAACGGGTCCGGCTCACCCCCGGCGCCCGGGCGCTGGTCCGGACCATGAAGCGGGAAGGGGCGGTGACGATCCTCGTCTCAGGCGGCTTCACCCGCTTCGCCGATCCGGTCGGCGCCGACATTGGCTTCGACCGCGTGGTGGCCAACCGGCTGAATGTCGTCGCGGGAAGGCTCGACGGCTCGGTGGCGCCGCCGGTGCTCGGCGCCGAGGGCAAGAGGCTGGCGCTGCTCGACGCCGCCGCCGCGCTCGGCCTTCGTCCGAGGGAATCGCTCGCCGTCGGCGACGGCGCCAACGACGTTCCGATGCTGAAGGAAGCGGGGCTGGGAATCGCCTATCACGCCAAGCCGGCCGCGAGGGCCGCGGCCGACGCGGCCATCCTCCACAACGACCTCACCGCCCTCCTCTACGCCCAGGGCTGGGCGAGCCGCGAATGGGAGCAGTAACAACGCCGTCTTAATTGGTGCCAGGCACCGATTACGGGCGCGTCATGTCGGCGGCGATGGCGGCGAGGGCGAAGGCGACCGAGGCCTCGCCGAGCGGGAAGCCGAGCTCGACTCCGTCCGGAGCCAGCGAGCGCACGACGGCGCCGATCGCGCCGGCTTCGGGATGGCGAAGCTCGACCGGATCGCCCAGGGCCGGCCTGGCGTTGGTCTCGAGGAAGGCGCCGCTCGCCGAGATGGTGCGCAGGGCGGCGGGCGCGGGCGCTCCGGCGATGAGGATGCACATCCGCCGCCGCCGCCACCGCGACGCCATCCGGCTTCCGCTCCCGATCCTTCCGGCCGCCGCCATTCCCGTCCCCCCAGTCACGGGAAGGATCATAGCCGCGCAGGCAAGAAAATTCGGTTAAGGCGCGACCGGAAAGCAGGCCGCGCCGGCCGCCTTGGCCGCGGCGCAGACTCGGTCGGCCGCGGCCCGGCTGGCGAGCGGCCCGGCCTGGAGGCGGGTGACCGCCCCGGCCGCGACATAATTGGGCTGGAGCGAGCCGAAGGCGCCGACCTTGCCCCTCAGCCCGGCCCAGGCGCGCTGCGCGTTGGCGGCGCTTCCGAAGGCGCCGAGCTGGACCCGCCAGCGCCCGCCGGCCGCGGCCGTGGCGGCGGCTTTGACCGGCGCCTGGCGCGGCGGGGCGGCCGCCTTGACCGGAGCCGGGCGGGCCGCCGGCACGGCCACCGGGGCCGAGGCGAAGACGCTGGTCTTCGTGCCCTGGCCCATTCGCTGCGCCAGGGCGACGCCCTGCTGGCGCTGCTCGGCCGGAATGAAGCGCTCCATCACCTTGAGATTGTCGGCGGCCGGCGGCACGCCCCCGTCGGCGGCGCGAAGCATCAGGGCATAGGCCCTCGGCCAGTCCTTGCCGACGAGGTCGCCGTTGAACAGCTCGGTTCCCAATATGTATTGCGCGCGGGGATCGCCCAGCTCGGCGGCCTTGCGGATCCAGGGCAGGGCCTCCTGCCGGCGGCCGCCATTGTACAGCAGCAGGCCGACATTGACCTGCGCCTGCTCGTGGCCCTGCCTCGCCGCTTTCTGGTACCAGCTCTGCGCCGTGGCGGCGTTGACCGGAACGCCGCGGCCCAGCTTGTAGGCCTGGCCGAGATTGAACTGGGCGTCGGCATTGCCGGCTTCGGCGAGCGGCCGCCATTGCGCGACCGCTCCGGCATAATCGCCGCGCATCCAGCGGTCGACTCCGGCCTTGACGTCGGCCGAGACGGCCCCGGCGCCGGCCTGGGCGCCAAGCAGGAAGAGCGCCGCCGCCGTGGCTGCGAGCAGGGGCCGACCGAAAGTTCGCATCATCTATCTCCCGCGCGGGAAAGGGTTTTCGAGGGGTCGGAGCTAGCCGAAAATCCTTAACGCGCTCTTAGCACAATCCCGGCCGCGGCGATGAGCCCGATTGCGCAAAAAGGCGCCGGGCCGCCTTGGCGTTAACCGGATTTTAGCCAACCAGGGCGCAGGACGGCGGCCAAGGATCGCGAGCCCGAGGGGAAAACATGCGCGTTTTGGCACTATCGTCGCAGAAGGGGGGATCCGGTAAGACCACCTTGTCCGGCCATCTCGCCGTCCAGGCGGAAAGGGCGGGTGCAGGCCCGGTCTGCCTGATCGATATCGATCCTCAGGGATCGCTCGCCGACTGGTGGAACGAGCGCGAGGCCGAGATGCCCGCTTTCGCCCAGACCACGGTCGCCCGGCTCGCCGCCGACCTGGAGATACTGCGCCAGCAGGGCTTCAAGCTCGCGGTGATCGACACGCCTCCGGCCATCACCATGGCGATCCAGAGCGTGATCCAGGTCGCCGAGCTGATCCTGATCCCGACCCGCCCGAGCCCGCACGACCTTCGCGCCGTCGGCGCCACCGTCGATCTTTGCGAGCGCGCCGGCAAGCCGCTCATCTTCGTCGTCAACGCCGCCACGCCCAAGGCGCGGATCACCTACGAGGCCGCCGTCGCGCTCTCGCAGCACGGCACCGTCGCCCCGGTCACCTTGCACCACCGCACCGATTACGCCGCCTCGATGATCGACGGCCGCACGGTGATGGAGGTCGATCCCAACAGCAAGTCCGCCAGGGAGGTGGTCGAGCTGTGGGACTATGTCGCCGACCGGCTGGAGAAGAATTTCCGCCGCACCGTCTTCTCGGCGCCCCAGGGCGGTTTCGCCGCCCATCCCTCCAGCGCGCGGCCCGCCGCCGGCTTCGGCCGGCGCGTGGTCGGCCAGTAAGGGGAGGGACAGATGGCCGAGACCAAGCCCTTCGCTTCCCTCTCCTCAGGCCTCCTCGCCCGCAAGGGAGCGGCCAAGCCCGCCATGCGCCCGCAGGGCTTCGGCAGCTTCGGAAGCAGCCTCGAGGATCTGGGCTGGAACGACATGGGCCATGCGCCCGGAGCGCTCCACGACATCAACGAGGCGCACGATTTGCCCGAGCATGTGCCGAGCTCGATCGAGGCGCTCACTCCGGCGCCCGGCGGCCGTTCCCATGCCGAGCCGCCGGCGGTGGTCGAGCAAAGGCGCGAGCTCGAGGCGCGGCTCGCCCCGCCCGAGCCCGAGCCCGAGCCGGAGCCCCGGGCCGATGCCCGACCGGAGCCCGAAGCCGAGCGCCGGCCCGAGCCGGAGCCGCAGGCCCCGCCGCCGCCGGAAGCGCGTGTGGTCAAGCTGCCGCGCTCGCGCGCCGCGTCGCCGGGCCGCTCGCCCGCCGGAGCGGTCCGCGCCAAGGCCGCCTTCACCCTTCGCCTCGATCCGGAGCGGCACCTGAAACTGCGCCTCGC
The DNA here is from genome assembly GCA_035628835.1 of Allosphingosinicella sp. Lineage (GTDB taxonomy): Bacteria > Pseudomonadota > Alphaproteobacteria > Sphingomonadales > Sphingomonadaceae > Allosphingosinicella. Next base: position 53,296 of record DASPJA010000022.1, on the reverse strand, counting down.
CTGCGCCCTGACTCGCCGCTCGGCGCAGCAGCTGGTCACCGGGGCTCTCGATGATTTCCTCGATTCCCTGCCCGAGCTGGAGGCCCTTGCCGGGCACGTGCCGGGGCAGGCGAATCAGCGTTGAGCGGAGTGGGTAGGATGAACAAGAGCGTCGCACTGAAGTTCGCGGTCTCGGGCCTGGCGATCGGCACCACCATGGTCGCCTGCGGGCCCGCCGCCACCTCGCATATCGCTTCGGCCTCGGCGAGGGCGCCCCGTTCCGAGCAGCAGGCAGCCGCGCTCTACACCAAGGCTCAGGCCGCCGTCCGCAAGGGCGATTACAAGGAAGGCCTGGGTTATGCGGAGCGGGCGGTCGAGCTCAGCCCGCGCGACGTCGGCTACCGGATGATCCTCGCCGATCTCTATCTCAAGAACGGCCGCTTCCAGTCGGCCGAAGCCACTTTCGCCGACGTCCAGCAGCTCGATCCGGGCAATGCCCGGGCCTCGTTCAGCATCGCCCTGGCGCGAATCGCCCTGGGCCGGCCGGCCGCCGCCGTCGCCGAGCTCGATCGCCTCGCCGAGACCGCCTCGCCGGCCGATATCGGCCTCGCCTACGCGCTCGCCGGCGAGGCGCGCCGCGCGATCGAATTGCTCGAGCCGGCCGCCCGCGCTGCCGGCGCCACCGGCCGCACCCGCCAGAATCTCGCTTTGTCCTACGCCCTCGCCGGCGACTGGGAGAAAGCCCGGGTCACCGCCGCCCAGGACGTCTCTCCCGCCGATCTCGGCACCCGGCTCCAGCAATGGGCCGCGCTCGCCCAGCCCGGCGGCGCCGCCGTCCAGGTCGCGACCCTGCTCGGAGTCACTCCGTCGTCCGACGATGCCGGCCAGCCGGTCCGCCTCGCTCTGGCGCCCGCCAGGCCCGCCGACGAGGCTTTCGCGGCCGCCGGCCCGCTGCCCGAGCCGGCCGCGGAGACGGTGACCGCCGCCGCGCCCGCGCTCGCCCAGGCCGAACCCGCGCCCGAACCGGCGCCGGTGCTGGCCCAGGCCGCTCCCGCGCCCGAGCCCGCCGAGGCGGCGCCGGTCCAGATCGCCTCCAGTCCCTTGCCGCAATGGGTGAGCGAACGCGCCGCCGCCGAGGCCGCCGAGGCCGCCGAGGCCGAATCGCCTCCGGCCGAGCAGACCCGGCCGCTTTATGCCGAGGCCGTTCAGGCGCTCGTCACCCCGCAGCCTTCGGTGCTTCCGGCCTCCAGGGCCGTCGCCCCGGCGCCGGTTCCGAGCTTCGAGTCTCCGCGCAGCCGTCCGGCCCGTGCCGCGGAGGCCGGCCCCGGCCGCTTCGCCGTCCAGCTCGGCGCCTACAGCTCGCCTTCGTCGGTCGAGCGGGCCTGGGCGCAGATGCTGAAGCGCTTCGGCTTCGCCGAGCTTACTCCGCTCAGCACCACGGTCAGCATCCCCGGCCGCGGCACCCTGCACCGCCTGTCGGTGGCCGGCTTCGCCAGCCGCTCGGCGGCGGCGTCGACCTGCCGGTCGATCCAGGCCAAAGGCGGCGCCTGCTTCGTCCGAACCGTCGCCGGCGACGCCCCGGTGCGCTGGGCCGGCCGCTATCGGAGCGGCCGCCAGGGCTGAGCTTCTCCCCTCCCTGGAGGGAGGGGCCAGGGGTGGGTGCGAGCGAAGCGAGCCCACCGAGCCGGGAGTTTCGGCCGCCTTCGGCGGACCCACCCCCGGCCCCTCCCTCGAAGGGAGGGGAGCTAAGCCCGCCGCTCCCTCGTCAGGACATCGAGCACGGCCATCCGCACCGCCACCCCCAGCTCGACCTGCTCCAGGATCGCCGAGCGGGCCGGATGGTCCGCGACCTCGCCGTCAATCTCGACTCCGCGGTTCATCGGTCCCGGATGCATGACGATCGCCTCCGGCGCCGAGCGCTCGAGCCGCTCCATCGTCAGTCCGTAAAGGGCGTGGAAATCGGCCAGGCCGCCCTCGACGCTCGACTCCATCCGCTCGCGCTGGATCCTCAGCATCATCACGACGTCGGCGCCCCTTATCCCCTCGTCGAAATCGGTGAAGGCGGGAAGGCGCCCGCCTTCGGGGAGAAGGGACGGGGGGCCGACCAGCCGCACCTTCGCGCCCAGCTTAGGCAGCAGCCTGAGGTTCGAACCCGCCACCCGGCTGTGCCTTATGTCGCCGCATATCGCCACCTCGAGCCCCTCGATCCGGCCCTTGCGGCGGCGAATGGTGAGCGCGTCGAGCAGCGCCTGGGTGGGGTGCTCGCCGGTGCCGTCGCCGGCGTTGATCACCGGGCAGCCGACCGCCTCGGCCACCTGGCGCGGCGCTCCGGTCTCGCCGTGACGGACGATCATCACGTCGGGCCGCATCGCGCCGAGGGTGAGTGCGGTGTCGATCAGGCTCTCGCCTTTCCTGACGCTCGACCCGCCGGGATGGAAATTCGCCACCTGGGCGCCGAGCCTCTTGCCGGCGACCTCGAACGAGAAGAGGGTGCGGGTGCTGTTCTCGAAGAACAGGTTGAACTGGGTGAGGCCGGCCAGCCTCCGGTCCGCCTTGCGGGCGCCGCGGTTGAACTCGACCCACGGCTCGGCCTCGTCGAGCAGATAGACTATGTCGTCGGCGGAAAGCGCATCGATCCCGAGCAGGTGGCGGTGCGGGAAGGGCATTGCGGCGCGATAGAGGCGCCGCCGCCGGGCGGCAAGGGTCAGCCCTTCCTCGTCATGCCGGATCTGATCCGGCATCCACCCTGGGGCCGGCGGGGCGTCCCAGGCAGGCGTCGAGCAGCTCCGCCTCGGCGAGGCGGCACGCCTGCTCCCGCTTCGTCTCCCCGTCCGGAAGCACGAGTGCCTGCAGCCCGACGGCGATGTAGCAGGCGCGCTTGCCCTGCGTCTCCGGCACCGCCCGGCAATAGGGAATGCCCTCGGCCGGATCGGCGTTCATGTTCACCATCGATTCGACGACCCCGCGATGGCAGAGCGGCCGGAAGGCCGCTTCCGCGAGCCCGCACAGCCGAACCGCCTCCTCATTGTCGTTGAGGGCGATCGTGCTGACGTCGCGCCCCAGGCTGAGGAAGCAGGCGGCCCGCGCCTTCTCGGGAGCGCGCGCGCATTCGCTCGCCGCCCGGCCGACGTCTCGCCCGCTGTGGTGAAGCATCGCCGAGGTCTGGATCGTGTAGCAGGCGACCAGATATTTCTCCTCCATCCGCGAGCAGGGATAATGGAGGTCGGCCGGATCGAGCGCCTGGAACCGCGGCCTGGCCGGCGCCGCTTCGGCGCTCGCCGGACCGTGCCCGGCCGCGCCGTGCCCGGCATGGGCCGCCGCCGCGCCGGCCTTGCCCGGCCCGGGAGCCGCTCCGGCGGGGGCGGCGGCGACGCTGTGCGGATGGGTCGCGTTGACCAGGCTCTCCATGAACGCTCCGGCGTAGCACATCTCCCGTTCCGGCTCGCGGCTGAGCAGGTCGCAGGAACTCAGCGCCAGCGGAAGGTCGTGGCCGTGGAGGATGGCGAGGCCGTGGCCGAGACCGTGGGTGCACTGGAAGAGCAGGTCCGCCCGCTTCCCGCGAAAGTCGCCGCACAGAGCGTCGACGCTCTCGGTCGTGACTCCGCCGCCGTCCCGGGCGGTAGCGATGAAGTAGGACTGGATGACGCCGTGATAGCAGCCCGACTGCCAGGCGGGAGTGCAGGTCGCGAAGACGGCGCCCACGTCGGCTGGAGATTTGAGCGCGGAGATGCCGATCCGGTGCGCGTAGAAATGCCCGTCGCGCCGGACGTCGGGGTCGAGCGCGGCGAGGCGGTCGAGCAGCTTGAGCACCGGCGCCGGGCCGCCTTGTGCCAGACGCTCGTCGAGAGCGGCGGCATAGCAGTCACGCTCCTTCGCCAGGTCGGCCGAGCGGCATCGCTCGAACATGGCCGTGGCGGGGTCCTCCGGAGGCTTCGCCGGCGCCCCGGCCCCGGCCGGAACGGCGAGTCCGGCAAGCGCCGCCAGCGCCGCGAGGAAGGTGCGAAAGGATCTTGGCAGGACGGGCATCGACGCTCTCTCTTCCCGAGGGAAGCGAGGGTTGCCAGCAAAGGCGGGGGCGGACAAGGGCGGATGAGTTCCCCGAAGCCCGCCCTTCGCGATGCGGTTTTTGGATGTCGCTGGGGGCGGCGTAGGATGGATAGGCGTTTTCCTCTTGTTCTCATGGAACGGATCGCGTACATCCGCACAATCGCGTTGAATGGGCGGCGCAGAGGCAATAGGGGATGCGGGCCATGGCGGCTTCACTCAAGGTGGTGGGAAACTCGGACAATATGGACAGGCAGAAGGCCCTCGAGGCCGCTTTGGCGCAGATCGATCGCGCCTTCGGCAAGGGCAGCGCGATGAAACTGGGATCGCGCGAGGCGGTCGAGATCGAGACCATCTCCACCGGCTCGCTCGGGCTCGACATCGCGCTCGGCATCGGCGGCCTTCCGCGCGGGCGGGTGATCGAGGTGTACGGACCGGAAAGCTCCGGCAAGACCACGCTCGCCCTCCACGTCATCGCCGAGGCCCAGAAGAATGGCGGCACCGCCGCCTTCGTCGACGCCGAGCACGCCCTCGATCCCGTCTACGCCAGGAAGCTCGGGGTGGACGTCGACGAGCTGATCGTCTCCCAACCCGACACCGGCGAGCAGGCGCTCGAGATCACCGACACCCTCGTGCGCTCCAACGCCGTCGACGTTCTGGTCGTCGATTCGGTCGCCGCCCTGGTCCCCCGCGCGGAGATCGAGGGCGAGATGGGCGACAGCCATGTCGGCCTCCAGGCGCGTCTCATGTCGCAGTCGCTGCGCAAGCTGACCGGCTCCATCTCCAAGTCCAAATGCCTGGTCATCTTCATCAACCAGCTGCGCATGAAGATCGGAGTCATGTACGGCAATCCGGAGACGACGACCGGCGGCAACGCGCTCAAATTCTACGCGTCGGTGCGCCTCGACATCCGCCGCACCGGCCAGATCAAGGACCGCGACGACATCGTCGGCAACACCACGCGGGTCAAGGTCGTGAAGAACAAGGTGGCGCCGCCGTTCAAGCAGGTCGAGTTCGACATCATGTACGGCGAGGGCATCTCCAAGGTCGGCGAGATACTCGATCTCGGAGTCAAGGCCGGGCTGGTCGAGAAGTCGGGCGCCTGGTTCAGCTACGATTCGATCCGGATCGGCCAGGGGCGCGAGAACGCCAAGACCTATCTCCGGGAGAATCCGGAAGTCGCCGCCCGCCTCGAACGCGCCATCCGCGGCCGCACCGACGAGGTCGCCGAGGCGCTGATGACGGGGCCGAGCGCGGAGGACGATATCTAGCGCGACCTCATTTCGCGGACATCGTGAACTTCATGAACTTCGCCCGGATCCGGACACAGCTTATCCTCCCCATCTGACGATGGGGAGGATCACCCTCGCCCGAACAGCCGCCCCCGCTCCGTCGCCAGCAGGATGAGCAGGGCGGTCGCCCCGAACGCCGCGAAGCTGCCGACCATGGGGACGAGGGTGTTGTTGAAGCTCTGGCCGACGGCGAGGCCGAGCAGGGCGCCGCCGATCGTTCCGATCGTGCCCTGCACGGACGAGGCGGTGCCGGCGACATGGCCGAGAGGCTGCATCGCCAGAGCCCCGAAATTGGCCGAGGCGAGTCCGAAGCAGGCCATGGTCAGGCCCTGCATGGCGATGAACAGCCACAGGCTCTCGCCACTCGTGAGGACGATGGCGAGGTGGGCGAGCGCGGCGAGCGTGAACAGGGCGAGCCCGCTATGGGCGACCCGGCGGGTGCCGATCCGCTCGACGATGCGAGAGTTCAGCCAGGAGGTGAAGGCCATCGGCAAGGCAACCCCGGCGAAGGTGGCGGCGATCAGCTCGGGACGGCGGAAGACGTCGAAGACGATCTGCTGGATCGAGTTGATATAGCCCATCAGGCTGGCCATCATCAGCGTGAAGGCCAGTGTGTAGCCGAGCGACTGGCGGTTGCTCAAAGTCTGCCAGGTCCCGTCCCAGATCGTCCTCGGGTTGAGCGGCCGCCGATATTTGGGATCGAGCGTCTCGGGCAGCCGGATCAACGTCCACAGCAGCATGATCGAGCCGCCGAGCGCCAGCCCGAAGAAGATCGCCCGCCACGAGGCGACCAGAAGGGTGAGCTGGCCGAAGACCGGCGCAAGCATCGGGATGAGCAGGAAGACGAGGAAGGCCAGCGACATGATCCGCGCCATCCGGGCGCCCTCGAAGCGGTCGCGGACGATCGAGACGACCAGCACCCGGGTCGACGCGGCGGCTCCGCCCTGGGCCATGCGCGCCGCCAGCAGCAGCGCGAAGCTCGACGCCGCCCAGCAGGCGAGCGCGAAGCCGACATAGAGGACCAGGCTGACGACCAGCACCGGCTTGCGCCCGAACCGGTCCGACAGCGGCCCGTAGACGATCTGGGTGAGGCCGAAGCCGAGCACATAGAGCGACACGACGAGCTGGCGGCTGTTCTCGTCGGCCACGTTCAGCGCCTCGCCGATCGCCGGCAGGGCCGGCACCATCGCGTCGATGGCGAGGGCGTTCAGCGACATCAGCCCGGCGATCAGCACCACGAACTCGCGGAAACCGGGGCGTGCGTCGGCAAGGTCGGGGCGGGGCGGCTGCAGCATTTCGGTCCTTCAGGTGGAACGCGCATAGACGATGCCGCGGCGATCCGGTTCCCCAAAATGGCGTGCATCGCCGCCGTCGCTTCCGCCTTCCGCGAAGAGCGCGGAGAGCAGGAACCGGTCTTCTTCCGTGAAGTTGAGGAGCAAAGCTTCACGGAGACCCCATCATGGCAGGAAAAGGCAGGCTCGCTATCGTCACCGGAGCCTCGAGCGGGATCGGCCTCGAGCTGGCGAAGCTCGCCGCCCGGGAGGGCTTCGATCTGGTCGTGGCCGCCGACACCCCGCTCCTGGATGCGTCGAGGGAGCTCGAGGACCATGAAGTCGAGGTCCGCAACGTCGAGACCGACCTCTCCACTTTCGCGGGCGTGGACCGGCTGCTCGATGCCGCCGGCGGCCGCGACGTCGACATTCTCGTCGCCAATGCCGGCCACGGCCTCGGCCGAGCCTTCCTCGAGCAGGATCCGGCGGAGTGGCGGCACGTCATCGACACCAACGTCACCGGCACGGTCTACCTCGTCCAGCGGGTGGCGAGGGCGATGGTCGCGAGGAACGCGGGGCGGATCCTCATCACCGGCTCGATCGCCGGGCACATGGCGGGGGCCTTCCAGGCCGTCTACAACGGCTCCAAGGCCTTCATCGACTCTTTCGCCGATGCCCTCGCCAACGAGCTCAAGGGCAGTGAGGTGACGGTCACCTGCCTCAAGCCCGGAGCCACCGACACCCGTTTCTTCGAGCGCGCCGATCTCAAGGACACGCGAGTCGGCACCATGGCCAAGGACGATCCGGCCAAGGTCGCCAAGACCGGCTGGGAGGCGATGAAGAAGGGCGAGCGGAGCGTCATCCACGGCCTCCACAACAAGCTTCAGGTCGTTGCGGCGCAGGTGCTCGGCGGTGGCGTCTCGGCCGAAATGCACCGCCATCTGGCCGAGCCCGGCACCGCTCAGAAGACGGACAAGAGCGAGCCGCGCTAGGGCCTGGCGATCATCAGCAGAGTCTTCTTGGCCAGCTTCGCCACCACGTGCGGCCGCGGATCGACGATCTCGGCTATGTCATATTCGATCGCGCTGCTCAGCAGGGCGGCCACTTCGGAATCGTTGAGACCGTATCGCTCCTTCAGCCAGCGGGCCATGCCGGTCGTCGCCATCTGAAGCGAGCTGTCGAGGCTGTTGTCGATGCCTGAGACCATCACATAGTCCTTGTCCTCCGACCAGACCTGGCCGAGGCTCTTTCCCTTGATCAGCTCCACCCTGAACTCGACGTCCAGCGAGGTCTCCAGCCCCTGGCCGCTTATCTCGCCGTCGCCTTGCAGGGCATGGCCGTCGCCGAGCGAGAGGAGGGCGCCGGCCCGCCACACCGGGAAGTAGATCGTCGCTCCGGCGACGTGGCGGCGATAATCCATGTTGCCGCCGTGGAAGCCGACGTCGCCGGCGAAGATCGCCTGGTTGAGCGGAGGCGCCACTCCGATCGAGCCGATCATCGGGCGAAGCGGCAGCTCGAGGGCCTTGAGGCGCTCGCCCGGCTTTTCGAGCCGCGCGGTCCCTTTCCGGCGATCGAGGATCCAGGTTCGCCCCCAGCCGGCAACCGGCTCCTGCCGGTAGCCGCCCTGAACCGCCTTGTGGTCGAGCTCGCCGCTGTACATGTGCGCGGTGTCGCGGTTGAGGCCGATCCGATCGATACGGACGACCAGCGTGTCCCCCGGCATCGCCCCTTCGACATGGAAGGGGCCGGTCAGGCTGTTGCCGGGCATGCCCCGCCATATGCGCGCCGAATCCCGGCCCTCATTGTCGAGCGTCCGGGTCCTCACCCGGTCTCCCGGCGCGATCCGAAGCGCGGGCGGAGCTCGGCCGGAATATTGCAGATGATAGGAAGTCGGCACGAAATCGTGGGTGACCGGCGCGCGAGCCGGCGCGCCTGGCCTGACTCCGCGCACCTTGACCGGCACTCCGTAGAGGATTCCGCTGCCCGTCAACGTGCCTTGCCGGACGCTGACGCTCAGCCGGCCGGCCGGCTGGCCGCGATAGGCGAGGTCGAGCTCGGCGCCGTTCGGCCGCGGCCGACCCGTCACTTCGAGCGGAAAGAATTGAGCCTCGTCGAGCGGCTCGGACGTGCCTTCGACGGCTTCGCCCTTGCGCGCCAGCGTCATGGCCCCGGCGGCGCTGCCGTTGCGGAACTCCGCGGTGACGTCCCAGCGCCCGGCCCAGGGATCCGGCGCCGCGGCGGCGGCTTCCCGCGAAATGCCTGCGAATCCGAGAGCGAGCAGCGCGATCAGCCTGTGCAACCGAAATCCCCTCAGCTTGCCGAGCGACCCGGGCCGATTAGCTGATCGGGTCCGCCCTGTGCCAGCCCCCGCGTCGGGTCACGCTTCGGGCCGGGTCGCGATCCAGCCGCCGCCGGCGAGCCCGGCGGCCAGCGGCGCGAGCAGCCATGGGAAGGGGAGGAGGACAAGACCGAGCACGGCGCTGAACGTGAAGGCGAAGAGCGCCGCGCGCTTGCCGGTCGGGCTGATCGCCCCGCGCTCGCGCCAGGCCCGGACGTGCGGGCCGAAGCGGGGATGCTCGACGATCCAGGCTTCCAGCCGCGGCGAGCTGCGCGCGAAGAAGAAGGCGGCGAGCAGCATGAAGGGCACCGTCGGCAGCAGCGGAAGCACGATTCCCGCGGCGCCGAGGGCCACCGAGGCGAATCCGAGGCCGAGATAGATCAGCCGGCGCATTGGTAGGGCGTGATCATAAAAACCTTATACACTCGTCATTGCGAGCGAAGCGAAGCAGTCCAGCGCGTCGTCGGAGGCTGCGCTGGAGTGCCGCGTCGCTTCGCTCCTCGCAATGACGAAGGGGTGCGGCCCATTAAGACGGGCTCAGTCCTGAAGCCGGAGCGCGACCTCGTTCATGAAGCGCGCGTCGTCGCCCTTGGCCAGCCACTCGGCCTCGGCGGCGATGGCGCCGAGCATGTCGGCGAGCCTGTCCTGCTCGGCCTTGGCGTAACTGCCCAGCACATGGCCGGTCACCCTGTCCTTGTGGCCGGGATGGCCGATCCCGATCCGAACCCGGCGGAAGGCGTTGCCGATATGGGCTTCGGCGGACCTGAGGCCGTTATGCCCGGCCGTGCCGCCGCCGACCTTCACCTTGACCTTGAACGGGGCGAGATCGAGCTCGTCGTGGAAGATCGTGACGTCGCCCACGTCCTTCTTGAAGAAGTCCACTGCCGCCCTGACGGCGCGGCCGCTGTCGTTCATGAAGGTCGCCGGCTTCAGAAGCAGCAGGCGCTGTCCGCCGATCCGGCCCTGCTGGGCCCAGCCGTGGAAGCTCTTCTTCGGCGGCTCGAAGCCGTGAGTGGCCGCGATCGCGTCCGCCGCCATGAAGCCGACATTGTGCCGGTGCATGGCGTAGCTCGCGCCGGGATTGCCGAGGCCGACCCAGATCTGCACGGGTTCGAAATCCCCCCAGTCCGAAGCGGCGGGAGCGTCCCGGGGCTGGCCCGGCACCTCGACGGCCCGAGGGCCGAACAGGGAGCCGAGCCAGCCCAGGATGGCCATCAGCCTTCTTCGGCCTCGCCTTCGGCCTCGTCCTCGCCGACCAGCGGCACTTCGGCCGAAGCGGGCTCGCCCTCGGCCGCCTGGGCGTCCTCGGCGTCCATCTTGAGGCCCGAGGGCGGAACGATGGTGGCGATGGTGAAGTCGCGGTCGGTGATCGCGCTCTCGACGCCCTTGGGCAGGGTCACGGCCGAGATGTGCAGCGAATCGCCGATGTCGAGGCCGGCGAGGCTGATCTCGATCTCGTCCGGAATCTCGGCCGCGTCGCAGACCAGCTCGAGCTCGTGGCGGACCGCATTGAGAACGCCGCCGCGCTTGAGGCCGCGCGAGCGCTCCTCGTCGGTGAACCTGATCGGGACGTTGACGTGCACCTTCGAATGCTCGGAGATGCGCAGGAAATCGACATGCAGCGGCCGGTCGGTGACCGGGTGGAACTGGACGTCCTTCGGAAGGGTCCGGGCGGTGGTTCCGCCGGCGACCTCGATCATCACGACCGAGTTCATGAAGTGGCCGGTGTTCAGCATCTTCATCAGCGCCTTTTCCTCGACGTGGACGGCGAGGGGCTCTTCCTTGTTGCCGTAGACGACGGCGGGGACTCGGCCTTCGCGACGCATTGCGCGGGAGGCTCCCTTGCCTGCCCGCTCGCGCGTCTCGGCCGACAGCGTAAGCTGTTCGCTCATGTGCATGTCTCCAAAACTTGGATTGATGTAAAAACCCGCGCTCACGCCTCCAGGGATGACCATGAACGGGGAAGCGGCGCCTCTAGCCGAGGGGGGGCGGGAAGGCAAGTTTTGCCACTTCGTCATTCGGGCGAAGGCCCGAATCCATGAACACGGATTCCCGCGAGGATGCGCGGACGTCCGCGTTCATGGATCCCGGATCAGGTCCGGGATGACGCACTCACTGCACCCTTTTCGCCTTCAGGCCCTTCTTCTTCAGCATCGCCTGAACCGAATCCGCACCGGCCAGATGCCCCGCGCCGACGGCGACGAAGACCGTGCCCGGCTTCTCCATCCGCCGGGCCAGCCAGTCCGCCCAGGCGGCGTTGCGCTTGCTCATCAGCACCGCCTTCAATTCGGGCGACATCTGGGTCTCGTCGTCGAAGGTGCGGGCGATGCCGTCGAGGTCGCCCTTCGACCAGGCCTCGAGCATCGCCTGGAACTGCGCCCGGGTGTCCGCGCTGTCCTCGACGACGGAGAGGAGCAGGGCCCGCTGAGCGGCTTCCGGAAGGGTATCGAAATAGCCCAGCTGCTGCTCGACCGTCTCCAGCCCGGTCACCGTCTTGCCGGCGGCCCGGAACGGCTTGTCGATCTGCCTTTCGACGCCGAGCGACGGATCGAGCCCGAGCCGCTTGAACGAGACTCCGAGCAGGGACAGCGCCGCCGCCCACGTCTCGAGCCGGTCGAACACCGCCTCGGGATAGCCGGTCTCGGCGATCATCGCCCTGAGCGCGGCGCGTTTCGACTCCGGCACCCGCTCGGCGATCGGCGGCAGGCCGGACGCCAGGCCCATCCTGGCCATCGCCTGGGCGCTGGCCATCATGTCGTCGACATTGGCCACTTCGAGCACCAGCTCCTGCGAGCCGGCGAGCGCCGCCTCCATCGCCGGGGTGCGCCAGGTCCGGCCCTCGGGGAGCAGGTGGATGGTGCCGAACAGATAGACGGTGGTGTCCTTGTCGGCGAGCTTCCACATCGCCGGCCGCGCCGCGGCCCGGGCCGCCGGAGCGGCCTCCGCCATGCAGCCGGCGAGCGGCAGCAGCCCCGCCAGCCCCAGTCGAAGCCAGTTCTTCCCAAACCTGAACGCCATCGTCGCCCTTCCTCGCCGAAACATTGGGTGCCAGCCCGAAATCGGTGCCTGGCACCGATTTACAAGGCGGGGCGCGCCGCGCCCGTCAGTCGATTCGCTTCACCCGGAGGCCGCGCCTGGCGAGCATCGCCTGCACCGACTCGCGCCCGGCGAGATGGCCGGCGCCGACCGCGAACAGCAACGTTCCCGGTTTCTTCAGCCGCTCCTCCAGCCACAAGGTCCAGGCGGCGTTGCGGCGGCGCACCAGAACGTCGAACAGGGCGGGCGGGAAGCCCGGCTCATTCTCCAGGTCGAGTGCCTCGGACCGGCCCGCCACCCATTCGGCCTCGCCGACTCCGAGCGTCGAGATGTCGTCCCCGGCGCCCGGCGTCACCGGCTCGATCGCCCCGAGCAGGAGCTCCGTCTGGACCTTCTCGGGCAGTCCGCTCATCGAGGCGAGCACCGCATCGCCGTCCTCGACGCTGAGGATCGGCTTGCCGGCGCCTCGGAACGTCTCCTCGAGCACGTCCTCCACCCCGGGTGCCTCGCCGGGATCCTCGACTCCATATTCGGACAGCATCTGAGAGATTCCCAGAGTCATCGCCGCCGCCCAGCTGTGCATCCGGTCGAAGACGGGCAGAGGCACGCCCGAGGCCTCGATCGCCGTCCTGAGGGCCTTGCGCTTCTTCCTGGGCACACGCTGCAGGATCGGCACCGCCTTGTCCGCGAAGAAGCCGTCCGCGACCTCCTCGTCGCTTTCCGATCCCGGCGCCTCGTAAGTCTCGACGACCAGCTCCGCCGACTCGCCCACCGCCTTGTCGAGCGCCTTCGAGCGCCAGCGGAAGCCGGGCGGAAGCACGTGGATGGTGCCGAACATGTAGATCCTGGTGTCCTCGTCGGCGAGCAGCCACAAAGCCGGCCTCGGCTCGGCCTGCGGGGCCGGCGCGGGCGCCTGCTTGTTCGAGCTGTCCTTGCCGATCGGCGCCGCGGCCGCGGGCGCCGCCGCCAGAGCGGCCAGCGGCACAAGCCACAGGCATCTCGAAAAACTCAGCGATTTTAAGCCCATGTCACGCCCGCCCGGCAAATAAACCGTGTCACCGGCTTGTGCGGCTTTTGCCTCGGCCGGTCAATCGCGCCGCTCCGCTTGACCCTCCAGGCCTCCTGCGCCAGAGCGTCGCCACCCTTTTGTTGCAGGTGCGAAGCCCAAGTGGACCGGCCCCCCAGCTTCCAGTCGCTGATCCTCACCCTCCATGATTATTGGAGCAATCAGGGCTGCGTCATCCTCCAGCCCTACGACATGGAGATGGGGGCGGGGACCTTCCACACCGCCACCACCTTGCGGGCGCTCGGCCCCGACCCTTGGAACGCCGCCTTCGTCCAGCCCTGCCGCCGCCCCACCGACGGCCGTTATGGCGAGAACCCCAACCGGCTCGGCCATTACTATCAATATCAGGTCATCCTGAAGCCGAGCCCGGCGGACCTGCAGGCCCTCTATCTCGGCTCGCTCGCCGCGATCGGCATCGATTTCACCCGGCATGACATCCGCTTCGTCGAGGACGATTGGGAAAGCCCGACGCTCGGCGCCTGGGGCCTGGGCTGGGAAGTCTGGTGCGACGGAATGGAGGTGACGCAGTTTACCTATTTCCAGCAGATGGGCGGTTTCGACTGCCGCCCGGTCTCGGGCGAGCTCACCTACGGGCTCGAGCGGCTCGCCATGTACGTCCAGGACAAGGACAATATCTTCGACCTCGAGTATAACGACCGGGGAGTGACCTACGGCCACGTCTTCCTCGAAAACGAGCGCCAGATGAGCGCGTACAATTTCGAGGTCGCCGACACCGGGATGCTGTTCGACCAGTTCCGCAAGGCGGCGCTCGAGTGCGAGCGCTGCCTCGAACGCGCTCTGCCGATCCCCGCCTACGAGCAGGCGATCAAGGCCAGCCACATCTTCAACACCCTGCAGGCGAGGGGCGTCATCTCCGTCGCCGAGCGCCAGGCCTATATCGGCCGGGTGAGAGATCTGGCGAAGGGCGCCTGCCAGTCCTGGATGGAGAAGAACGGGTGGGAAGGATGAGCGTCTCTCGCATGCTCCCCTCCCTAGAAGGGAGGGGCTGGGGGTGGGTCCGCCGAAGGCGGCCGAAACTCCGAGTCAGTAAAAGTCTCGCTACGCTCGCCTACCCACCCCTGACCCCTCCCTTCCAGGGAGGGGAACATGCCTGATTTCCTCCTCGAGCTTCTCTCCGAAGAGATTCCCGCCCGGATGCAGGGCAAGGCGCAGCAGGATCTCGCGCGCCTTTTCTCGGAACAGCTCTCAGGAGCCGGGCTCGCGGCGGAGGCGGTCGAGACCTACGCGACGCCGCGACGCCTCGTCCTCATCGCCCGCGGGCTGCCCGAGGCGACGGAAGCGGTTCGCGAGGAGACCAAGGGGCCGCGCGCCTCGGCTCCGCAGCAGGCGCTCGAAGGCTTTCTTCGCAAGACCGGCCTCACCCGCGACCAGCTCGAGGAGCGCGACGGAGTCTATTTCGCCGTCGTCGACAAGCCCGGCCGCTCGACCTCGGCGGTCCTGGCCGAAGCGGTCCCGGCCATCGTCCGGACCTTCCCCTGGCCCAAGTCGATGCGCTGGGGCGCCGCCTCCGCCTCGACCGAGAGCGCGCGCTGGGTCCGCCCGCTGCAGGGGATCGTCGCCCTGCTCGGCGAGGAGATCGTCGATTTCGAGATCGCGGGCGTCAGGAGCGGCGCCGCCACCCTGGGCCACCGCTTTCATCATTCCGGGCCGATCACCATCGGCGGCGCCAACGACTACAGGGAGAAGCTGCAGGCCTGCCACGTCGTCGTCGACCCGGCCGAACGCCGCCGAATCGTCGCCGAAGGCGCCCACGCCGCCGCTTCCGCGGCCGGCCTCGTTTTGGTCGAGGACGAGGGCCTGCTCGCCGAAAATGCCGGCCTGACCGAATGGCCGGTGCCCCTGCTCGGAAGCTTCGACCCCGCCTTCCTCGAGGTGCCGCGCGAGGTGATCCAGCTCACCATGCGCACCAACCAGAAATATTTCGCGGTCACGGACGGGGAGGGGAATCTCGCCCCCAATTTCGTCTGCACGGCCAATATCGAGGCCGTCGACGGCGGCGCCTCGATCGTCGCCGGCAACGAACGAGTCCTCTCCGCCCGCCTCTCCGACGCGAAGTTCTTCTGGGAGCAGGACCTCAAGATACCGCTCGAGGAGCAGTCGAAGAAGCTCGGCGAGATCGTCTTCCACGAGAAGCTGGGCACCGTCGCGGACAAGGTTCTCCGGGTCGCGAAGCTCGCCGAATGGCTGGTCAAGGAACGGATGATCCCCGGCCCCTCCCTTGCGGGGAGGGGAGAGTTCGCCGCCCAGGTGAAAACCGCCGCCCGCCTCGCCAAGGCCGATCTGGTCACCCAGAGCGTCGGCGAGTTTCCGGAGCTTCAGGGGACGCTCGGCGCCTATCTCGCCCGCGCCGAGGGCTGGCCGGACGCGGTCGTCAACGCCATCCGCGATCATTATAAGCCGGGCGGGCAGGGCGACGAGGTTCCGGCCGATCCGGTCACCGTCGCCGTCAACATCGCCGACCGGCTCGACACCCTGGTCTCCTTCTTCTCGATCGGCGAGAAGCCGACCGGATCGCGCGACCCGTTCGCGCTTCGCCGCGCCGCCTTGAGCTTCCTCCAGATCCTCACCCGCAACGGCCTCAGAATCCCGCTTGCCGACGTGCTCGTCCAGGCGGCGGTGCTGCTCATCGTCTCGCGCTTGGGAGCACTCTCCACCGTCACCTTCCCGGACCTGCTCGAGGACGACGACGACGAGCATGAGATCACCGCCGAGGTCGGCTCCTTCACCTATCGCCACGGCGAGCGGGTCGTCGTCCGCTGGGACTCGGCGCTGACCCCGCGGATCGAGCGAGGGGCGATCATCGATGAGGCGAACGGCCTCAAGGAGGCGGTGCTCGACTTCTTCGCCGACCGGCTCAAGGTCCAGCAACGCGAGGCGGGGGTACGCCACGACCTCATCGACGCCGTGTTCGCGCTCGGCCACGAGGACGATCTCGTCCGGCTGCTCGCCCGGGTGAAGGCGCTTCAGGCCTTCATCGAGACTCCCGAAGGCTCGGACCTGCTCACCGGCTACAAGCGCGCCGCCAACATCCTCAGGAAGGAAGGCTGGACGGGAGGTCACCGGAGCAGCTTTTTCGCCTACAGTCCCGGACGGACGCCGCTCGCGGAGGAGGAGGCGCTCGACGCCGCGCTCGACGCCGCCGAGCCCAGGGCGGCGGCCGCACTCGAAGCCGAGAATTTCGAAGGCGCGATGGCCGCCCTCGCGACCCTTCGCCGGCCGGTCGACGCCTTTTTCGACCATGTCACGGTGAACGATCCCGATCCCGAGACGCGCCAGTCGCGCCTCATCCTCCTCGCCCGGATCCGAAACGCGGTTCACCGGGTCGCCGATTTCTCGAAGATCGAGGGGTGAAGGTGAAGAGTTTCGATCAGCGGCCGCATGTCTCCCCTCCCTGGAAGGGAGGGGCCGGGGGTGGGTCCGTCGAAGGCGGCCGAAACTCCAAGGCTGCAATGCTCGCTCCGCTCGCACCCACCCCCGACCCCTCCCTTGCAGGGAGGGGAGCAATATGACCCGCTACGTCTATCGCTTCGGCGGCGGAATCACCGACGGCGAGGCGGGCAACAAGAACCTCCTCGGCGGCAAGGGCGCCAACCTCGCCGAAATGGCGTCGATCGGCCTGCCGGTGCCGCCCGGCTTCACCATCTCCACCGAGATGTGCGCCCGCTATTACGCCGAAGGGGAAAGCTTTCCCGACAGCCTGCGCCGGGAAGTTGCCGACGGCCTCGCCCATATCGAGGGCATTTGCGGCAAGAGCTTCGGCGACTGCGCGGATCCGCTCCTCGTCTCGGTCCGCTCCGGCGCCCGGGTGTCGATGCCGGGCATGATGGACACCGTCCTCAACCTCGGCCTCAACGATGCGACCGTCGAGGGGCTCGCCGCCATCTCCGGCGACCCGCGCTTCGCCTGGGACAGCTACCGCCGCTTCATCCAGATGTATTCGGACGTCGTCCTCGGCCTCGATCATTCGGCCTTCGAGGAAGCTCTGGAGATCGCCAAGGAGGACAAGGGCGTCCACCTCGACACCGACCTGGAGGCCGCGGACTGGCGCCGGCTCACCGCCCGCTACAAGGAACTGGTCGAGGAGCAACTGGGCCGGCCGTTCCCGGAAGACGTGCACGAGCAGCTCTGGGGCGCGGTTGGCGCCGTCTTCGGCTCCTGGCAGTCGGATCGCGCCAAAACCTACCGCCGGCTGAACGGCATCCCCGGCGACTGGGGCACGGCGGTCAACGTCCAGGCCATGGTCTTCGGCAACATGGGCGAGACCTCGGCCACCGGAGTCGCCTTCACCCGCAACCCGTCGACCGGCGAGCGGGCTTATTACGGCGAATATCTGATCAACGCCCAGGGAGAGGACGTCGTCGCCGGCATCCGGACCCCGCAATATCTCACCCGCGCCGCCCGCGAGGCCGCCGGCGCCAAGGCGGCGTCGATGGAAGAATCCATGCCGGAGGTGTTCGGCGAGCTCGCCCGGGTCTTCGACCTGCTCGAGCGCCATTATCGCGACATGCAGGACATCGAGTTCACCGTCGAGCGCGGCAAGCTGTTCATGCTCCAGACCCGTTCCGGCAAGCGCACCGCCAAGGCGGCCCTGCGCATCGCCGTCGACATGGCCGGCGAAGGCCTGATCACGCAGGAGGAGGCGGTGCTCCGGGTCGACCCGCAGGCGCTCGATCAGTTGCTCCACCCCACCCTGGATCCCAAGGCCGAGCGGCGGGTGATCGCCAAGGGGCTGCCCGCTTCGCCGGGCGCCGCCTCCGGAGCGGCCGTCTTCGACGCCGACACGGCGGAGAAGCGCGCGGGGCTGGGCGAGAAGGTGATCCTGGTCCGGGTCGAGACCAGCCCCGAGGACATTCACGGCATGCACGCGGCGCAGGGCATCCTCACCGCGCGCGGCGGCATGACCAGCCATGCCGCCGTCGTCGCCCGGGGGATGGGCCGCCCCTGCGTCAGCGGCGCCGGGACCGTCTCGATCGACTACAAGGCGCGGCTGATGCGCGCCGGAGCGGTCGAGGTGAGGGAAGGGGAGACGATCACCATCGACGGCTCCTCGGGCGAGGTCATGCTCGGCGCCGTCGCCACCGTCCAGCCCGAGCTGGTCGGCGATTTCGGGACCCTCATGGCCTGGGCCGACGCTCACCGCCGCCTCGGAGTCCGAACCAATGCCGAGACCCCGCTCGACTGCCGGACCGCCCGCGAGTTCGGCGCCGAGGGCATCGGCCTGTGCCGTACCGAGCATATGTTCTTCGACGCCGAGCGGATCGCCAACGTCCGCCAGATGATCCTCGCCGCCGACGAATCCGGGCGCCGCGCGGCATTGCTCAAGCTGCTTCCGGCCCAGCGCGCCGATTTCGAGGAGATTTTCCGGATCATGGCGCCGCTCCCGGTGACCATCCGGCTGCTCGATCCGCCGCTCCACGAATTCCTCCCGCACAGCGAGGCGGAATATGAGGAAGTCGCGGCCGGCGCCGGAGTGGGAGTCGAGGCGCTGAAGCGCCGGGTCGCCGAGCTTCACGAGTTCAACCCGATGCTCGGCCACCGCGGCTGCCGGCTCGGGATCACCTATCCCGAAATCTACGAGATGCAGGCTCGCGCCATCTTCGAGGCCGCGGTCGCCGTCGCGAGGGAGGGCGGCAAGGCTCCGATCCCGGAAGTGATGGTCCCACTCGTCGCCACCCGGGCCGAGCTCCGCATCATCAGGGAGCTGATCGACCGCACCGCCGGCGCCGTCTTCGCCGAGCAGGGCGCGAGCGTCGATTATCTGGTCGGGACGATGATCGAGCTCCCGCGCGCCGCTCTGCGCGCCGCCGACATCGCCGAAGAGGCGCAATTCTTCAGCTTCGGCACCAACGACCTCACCCAGACCACCCTGGGCGTGAGCCGGGACGATGCCGGCCGCTTCCTCACCCACTATGTCGAGAAGGGCATTTTCGAGCGCGACCCGTTCGTCTCGATCGACGAGGACGGGGTCGGCGAGCTGATCGCCCTCGCCGCCGAGCGCGGCCGGGGCGCCAGGCCCGGCCTCAAGCTCGGCATATGCGGCGAGCATGGCGGCGATCCGGCGAGCATCGCCTTCTGCGAGAAGACGGGCCTGGATTACGTCAGCGCGTCGCCCTACCGGGTGCCGATCGCCAGGCTCGCGGCCGCGCAGGCGTCGCTGAGGCGGAAGCGGTCGTGAATTCCCCTCCCTGCAAGGGAGGGGTCAGGGGTGGGCGGGCGAGCGAAGCGAGACTTCTCCCGAGCCGGAGTTTAACCGGCCTTCGGCGGACCCGCCCCCAGCCCCTCCCTTGCAGGGAGGGGAGAGCGTCGCGCCTACTTGCTCGCGAATTGCCCCGGCTCGGCGCCGAAATGCTCCTTGGCATAAGCGCGCGCCGCGGTGGCGGTCGGGAAAGGCTCTTCGTGCAGAATCGTCGTGACGATCGGATAGCCCTGGCCGTTATAGCGGGTCTCGCGAAGGGTCAGCCGGACCCGGCCTTCCTCGTCCTTGTTGATCAGGAAGGGCTTGATCGGCGTGCGGGTGCTGTCGGGGGTTCCGCCCATGTTGGTATCTCCTTCTAGCGCTTGGCGCCGGGGCGCCGCGGGCTGCTGCCAGGCCCCTGGCCGGGCGTGCGTTCGCGGAAGATCAGCCGGCCTTTGGTCAGATCGTAGGGCGTCATCTCGACATGGACCCGGTCGCCGACAACCGAGCGGATGCGGAAGCGCCGCATCTTGCCCGCGGTGTAGACGATCACCCGGTGCTGGTTGTCCAGCATCACTCCGAAGCGGCCGTCCGGATAGATTTCGTCGATCTCGCCCTCGACGGTGAGAGTAGCTTCCTTCGCCAAACCTTGTTCTCCCTCGGCAACCTGCGGCCGGAAATAGATGACCGCGCCGGCAAGGAGGCCGTTTGGCGCGGGCGAGAAGCATGAAAGGGAAGGCGGGGCCGCGAGGGGCCGCAAATTCCGTCGCAGCGACGTCAGCCCCTCTTATGTAGGCGCAAGGGGCGATTTTAGCAATGTCGGCGGCCGATCCGCCCTGCCGCCGCGCCCTCCCGTCACCCTCGACCTGCCCCAGGGTCAACGAAAAGTGCCCGGGCATCGCTGCCCGGGCACCGTCGCGGCGCTTGCGCGCCGACCCCCTTAGTCAAGATGCCCGGCCCGCTCGCATTCCCCCTCGCATGGGAATGCGGGGCCGAAGCCTCCCCGAACCCGGCTATAGCCTTCGTTCGTGGCGGGGACGCTATGAGGGAGTCGGCCTCTTGTCACCTGCCTATCCAAGGGCTTGGGGCACTTTGCTCAGGTCCTGTGTCGGTACGGCAACAGGGCATTTGGCCCGCCCGGTTGCCTTGGCGCGGGGTGCCCCGTAGAGGCGGCGCATGCGCCTTTCCCGTTATTTCCTCCCGGTGATGAAGGAGACCCCGTCGGACGCCCAGATCGTCAGCCACCAGCTGATGCTCCGCGCCGGCCTCGTCCGCCAGACCGCCGCCGGCATCTACGCCTGGCTGCCCATCGGCCTCAAGGTGCTGAAGCGGATCGAGCGGATCGTCCGCGAGGAGCAGGATCGCGCCGGCGCCGTAGAAATGCTGATGCCGACCCTTCAGTCGGCGGACCTTTGGCGCCAGTCCGGCCGCTACGACGCCTACGGCCCCGAAATGCTCCGGATCCGCGACCGCCACGACCGCGACATGCTTTACGGCCCCACCAACGAGGAGATGGTCACAGCCATCTTCCGCGATTCCGCCAGGAGCTACCGCGACCTTCCCCGCATCCTCTACCATATCCAGTGGAAGTTCCGGGACGAGGTCCGCCCCCGCTTCGGAGTGATGCGCGGGCGCGAGTTCCTGATGAAGGACGCCTACAGCTTCGACCTCGACGAAGAGGGGCTTCGCTCCAGCTACGAGGCGATGTTCGTCGCCTATCTGCGCACCTTCGCCCGCCTCGGGCTCACCGCCGTGCCGGTAAAGGCGCCGACCGGGCCGATCGGCGGCGACCTCAGCCACGAATTCCACATCCTCGCCGACACGGGCGAGAGCGCGCTCTTCTACGATTCGGCGATCGAGGAGATTTCGCGCGACGAGCTGCTCGCAGCCGACTCCTCCACCATCGCCCGGCTCACCGGCCTCTACGCGATGGAGGAGGAGGAGCATGCCAAGGTTACCGACTGTCCGGTGCCGGCGGAGCGCCTGCGCACCCGCCGCGGAATCGAGGTCGGCCACATCTTCGCCTTCGGCACCAAGTACAGCGCCAGCATGGGCCTTTCCGTGCAGGCGAGGGACGGCGCCCAGGTCCAGCCGCAAATGGGCAGCTACGGAATCGGCGTGTCGCGGCTGATCGGCGCCATCATCGAGGCCAGCCACGACGACAAGGGCATCATCTGGCCCGACAGCGTCGCCCCCTTCCAGCTCGGCCTGATCAACATGCGCGCCGACGACGGCGCCGTCACCAGCGCGGCCGACGAGATTTACGGCCGCCTCAGCGACGCCGGCGTCGACACGCTCTACGACGACCGCGACGAGCGCGGCGGCGCCAAGTTCGCGACCATGGACCTGATCGGCCTGCCCTGGCAGCTGATCGTCGGCCCCAAGGGGTTGGAGCGCGGCGTGGTCGAGCTCAAGCGCCGCTCCGGAGGCGAGCGCGAGGAGCTGTCGATCGAAAGCGCCCTGGCGAGGCTGACGGCGTGATCCTCTCCCGCTACGAGCGGATGATCGCCCGGCGCTATCTGCTGCCCGGCAAGGGCGAGGGGTTCATCTTCCTGGTCGCCGCGATCAGCCTGGTCGCGGTCGCGCTCGGAGTGGCCGCCCTGATCGTCGTGATGAGCGTGATGAACGGCTTCCGCGCCGAGCTGTTCGACAAGATCGTCGGCCTGAACGGCCATGCCGTCGTCCAGGGCTATGGCGGCCAGCTTCCCGACTGGCGCGACATCGTCCGCCAGGCGCGGGCGACTCCCGGAGTCACCGACGCGCTGCCGCTGATCGAGCAACCGCTGATGGTGAGCTACGAAGGCAGGGTTGAAGGGGTGCTCGTCCGGGGCATGGACCGGGGCGACATCCTGCGCAACGAGACGCTTCAGGGCAAGGTTCTCTCCGGCTCTCTCGAAGCGCTTCGCCCCGGCGCCGGCAATGTCGCGATCGGCGCCCGCCTCGCCGAGGCGCTCGGCGCGAATGTCGGCGGCCAGATCAGCCTGATCAGCCCGGAGGGACGAACCACCCCGTTCGGAACGGTGCCGCGCATCGTCTCCTACAACGTCTCCGCCATCTTCGAGGTCGGCGTCTACGATTACGACAAATCGTTCGTGATCATGCCGATCGAGGATGCGCAGACCCTGCTCCTGCTGGGGGATTCGGTCGGCATGGTGGAGGTTCAGACGGTCGACGCCGACCGCGTCGGGGAGATATTGGAGCCGCTTCGGGCCAGCGTCAGCGGCCACGCCGCGGTGGCGGACTGGCGCTCGATGAACGCCTCATTGTTCGAGGCGCTTCAGGTCGAAAGGGTGGCGATGTTCGTCATCCTCTCGATCATCATCCTCGTCGCCGTGTTCAACATCCTCTCCTCCCTGATCATGCTGGTCCGGGCCAAGACCCGCGACATCGCCATCCTGCGCACCATGGGGGCGAGCCGGCGCGGGCTGATGAAGGTGTTCATGACGGTGGGCGTGATCATCGGGGCAATCGGAATCCTCGCCGGCCTCGGCCTCGGCTTCCTGCTCCTCTATTTCCGCCAGCCCTTCGTGAACCTGATCCAGTTCCTGACCGGCCAGAACCTGTGGGACCCGTCGATCCGCTTCCTGACCGAATTGCCCTCCAAGACCGATCCGTTCGAAGTGCTCGCCATCGTCGCCATGGCGCTGGTGCTGAGCTTCCTCGCCACGCTCTATCCGGCGTGGAAGGCGGCGAGCACCGATCCGGTGCAGGTGCTTCGCTATGAATGAGGTGCTCGCCGTCAGCGGCCTCAGGCGCAGCTTCCGCCAGGGGGGCGTGACCATCGACGTTCTGCGGGGCGTCGATCTCGAGGTACGCCCCGGCGAGATCGTCGCCCTGCTCGGCCCGTCCGGCTCCGGCAAGTCCACCCTGCTCCAGGCGGTCGGCCTGCTCGAGGGCGGATTCGAGGGTTCGATCCGGATCGCCGGCGAAGAGGTGGCGGAGCTCAGCGACGGCAACCGCACCCGGGTCCGCCGCGACACGTTGGGCTTCGTCTACCAATTTCACCATCTGCTTCCGGATTTTACGGCCCTCGAAAACGTCGTCATCCCGCAGCTGGTCAAAGGGGCGAGCCGCGAGGAGGCCGAAGAGCGGTCGTCGTCGCTGCTCGGCACGCTCGGCCTCGCCGAGCGGGTCACCCACCGCCCCAGCAAATTGTCCGGGGGCGAGCAGCAGCGCGTGGCCGTCGCCCGCGCGCTCGCCAACCGGCCCGCGCTCGTCCTCGCGGACGAGCCCACCGGCAATCTCGACGAGCATACCGCCGACATCGTCTTCGCCGAGTTCCTCCGCCTCGTCCGCGACGAAGGCAGCGCCGCCCTCGTCGCCACCCACAATGAGCGCATCGCCGCGAAGATGGACCGGGTGCTGAGGCTGCACGAGGGCGTTCTGGAATGAGCCCGACCCTGCGCCGGGTCCTGTGGGGAGCGACGGTTGGAGTGGCCGGCCTCATCGCCATCCTGTTCGTCGCCCTGATGGGTGCCTTCGGCAGCGGCTATGTCAGAAACTTCTATTTGCCGTCCGAGGCGATGGCGCCGACGCTGGAAAAGGGAGACCGCTTCGTCGCCTTCATGAACGGCGGCGGCGATCTCAGGCGCGGCGATATCGTCCTCGTGTCGGTCGGGGAGGCAACCTACGTCAAGCGCATCGCCGCGCTCGGAGGGGATTCGATCGCGCTCGGAGAGGGGATCGTCATCCTCAACGGTCGCCCCGTCGAGCAACGCTTCCTGGCCATGGAGCAGCGCCGCGAGGTTCCCGGCGCGCCGCCCGCGCGCAGGCTCGCCGAGCAGTTTCCCGGCGAGGCGGCGCCGCACCAGATACTCGACATGGGACCCTCGCAGGTCGACGAATTTCCCGAGACCCGCGTGCCGGCCGGCTTCGTCTTCCTGCTGGGCGACAATCGCGACCGTTCGGCCGACAGCCGGGTGGCGCGGGCGATGGACGGCGTCGAGCTGCTCCCCGTCGCGGAGGTCAAGGGCCGGCCACTCTTCTGCACCTCGGGCTGCGAGCTCTGACTCCGGCTCTCGGCCGGCGGGAAAGATGCCGCCGCTGCTGCGTTGGCGGCGGAAGACCGGGGCAGCTGGAGCGAACCCAATGGCGTTGCGTAATCTGATTCTGCTGGTCGCGGGGACGTCCGCCTTGCTCGGCGGCTGCGACTGGATGAAGAAGAAGGACCCGCCGGCGCAGAAATCGAAGGCGGAGCTGGCGAGCGAGCAGCGCGAGCGGATCCGCAAGGCCTGCGCCTCCGACGCCACCTATGCGCGACTGAAGGAGCTGGTGTTCGACGAGGCCGCCCGAATCCGCAATTCCGACCCGCGCAATCTCGATCCGCTCGCCGCCGCGGCGGTGGTGCGGATGGAGGAGCCGCTGGTGAAGAGCCGCGACGACGAGCTGAACGTCACCGTCTGCACCGGCCGCTTCATCCTCGAGCTTCCGCCGGGGGCGGAAAATGCCTTCGACGGCAAGAGGCGCCTCGACGCCGAGGTCGAATATGCCGCCCAGGCGGCCGTCGACGGCAGCGGCCTCGTCTATCAGATGGATGGCGCCGAACCGATCATCTACCGGCTGGCGACCTTCGGGATGCAGGGCGGGCCGTTGCCGAAGATCGTCGCCGCGGCGCCGGAACCGGCAGTGCCGCCCGCCGCGGCTACGGCGGAGCCGGCGCCCATGCCGCCGGACGCCGAGCCGGCGCCCCGGCCCGTTGCGCGGCCGGCGTCCCCTCCGCGCACGGCCGAGCGGCCGGCGACGCCGGCGCCGACGCGAGTCACGGTCCGGCCCAGCTTCAACTGCCGCTACGGCAAGACGCGCACGGAGAAGATGATCTGCTCGTCGCCGCGCCTCGCCGCCCAGGACCGGGCGATGGCATCGCTCTATTACGACCTCATGGCCCGGGCCGATCCGGCGACCAGAGGCCATTTGCGCCGGAGCCGCGACGCCTTCCTCGGCCGGCGCGAGCAATGCCGCAGCGAGAGCTGCGTCACTTCGACCTACGCGTCGCGAATGGCCGAGCTGAGGACCATCGGGCGAGGCGATTAGGAACGCCGTCCGGGACGACGGGAATAGGTGTGGAAAACCCCGGCTCGACGCTTCCATCGCCGCTCGCCAGCCATCATAACAAGCGGATGGCCGGCCCCTACGTCCCACTTCGAATCTTCTCCAGCTACACCATGCTGGAGGGGGCGATCGAGCCCAAGGCGATCGCCAAGCAGGCGAAGCGGCTCGATTTCCCGGCCGCCGCGCTCACCGACCGGAACGGGCTCTACGCGGCGATGGCCTTTACCGACGCCTGCCGGGAAGCGGGGGTCCAGCCGATCGTCGGGGCGATGCTCGCCGTCGCCCGTCCCGACGGCGCCGGCGGGCCGCCGGCGCTCGACTGGATCGCGCTCTACGCGCAGAACGACCGCGGCTACGACAATCTTTGCACCCTGGTCTCGGCGGCGCATCTCGGCCGTCCCGTGGAAGAGCCGGCGCATGTTCGTTTCGAGGCGCTCGAGGGGCGGACGGACGGCCTGATAGCCCTGACGGCCGGCGCCGACGGGGCGCTCGCGAGGCTGATCAGCCAGGGCCAGGACATGGCCGCCGAGCTGATTCTGGAGCGACTCGTCTCACTGTTCCCCGGCCGCCTCTATATCGAGCTGTCGCGGCGGGAAGATGAGGACGAGCGGCGGGCGGAAGGCCGGCTGGTCGAGCTTGCCTACCAGCATGACCTGCCGCTGGTCGCGACCAACCCGGCCTCCTACGCCGACGCCCATTTCCATGAAGCGCACGACGCCTTGCTGTGCATCGCCCAGTCGAGCCAGCTGGACCGCGACGATCGCCGGCGGTCCTCGCCTGAGGCCTGGCTCAAGCCGGCCGCGGAGATGCGGCGGCTGTTCGCGGATATTCCGGAAGCGATCGAGAATAGCGGAGTCATCGCCCGCCGCTGCGCGTTCGGAGCGCCCAAGCGCAAGCCGATCCTGCCGAGCATCGCCGGCGATACCGAAGCGGAAGCCGGGCAGCTTCTCCGCGACGCCCGCGCCGGGCTCGAAGAGCGGCTCGCCCATTATGACGGGCTGAGGGAAGAGGAGCGGAAGGCCTATTTCGACCGGCTCGAATATGAAGCCGACATCATCGTCCGAATGGGCTTTTCCGCCTACTTCCTCATCGTCGCCGACTTCATCAAATGGGCCAAGGAGAACGATATTCCGGTCGGCCCCGGCCGCGGCTCGGGAGCGGGCTCGGTCGTCGCCTGGGCGCTGACCATCACCGATCTCGATCCGATCCGGCTCGGACTGCTGTTCGAGCGCTTCCTCAATCCCGAGCGCGTGTCGATGCCGGACTTCGACATCGATTTCTGCGAAACCCGGCGCGGCGAGGTCATCCGTTACGTCCAGAATCGCTACGGCACCGACAAGGTCGCCCAGATCATCACCTTCGGGAAGCTCAAGGCACGGGCCGTGCTCAAGGACACGGGCCGGGTCCTGCAAATGCCCTACGGGCAGGTCGACAGGCTCGCCAAGGCCATCCCCAACCACCCCACCGACCCATGGACTCTGGAGCGGGCGCTGAACGGAGTCACCGAGCTCGCCGCCGAGTATAAGAACGATTCCCAGGTCCGGCGCCTGTTCGACCTGGCGATGAAGCTCGAGGGCCTGCCCCGCCACGCCTCGACCCACGCCGCCGGAGTCGTCATCGGCGACCGCCCCCTCGACCAGCTCGTCCCGCTCTACCGCGACCCGCGCTCAGACATGCCCGTCACCCAGTTCGACATGAAATATGTCGAGGCGGCGGGGCTTGTGAAGTTCGACTTCCTCGGCCTGAAGACTCTGTCGGTGCTTCAAAAAGCGGTGCAGATGCTTGCGAAGCGCGGAGTCACCGCCGATCTCGACCGCCTCGCCTGGGACGACGAGGAGGTCTACAGGCTGCTCCAGCGCGGCGATACGGTCGGCGTGTTCCAGCTCGAATCCGAAGGCATGCGCCGCACCCTGGCGGCGGTGAAGCCGACCAGCTTCGAGGACATCATCGCCCTCGTTTCGCTCTACCGTCCGGGACCGATGGACAACATCCCCATGTTCGGCGCCCGCAAGAACGGCCGCGAGCCGATCGAATATCCGCACCCTTTGCTGGAGCCGGTGCTCAAGGAGACCTACGGCATCTTCGTCTACCAGGAGCAGGTGATGGAGGCGGCCAAGGTCCTCGCCGGCTTCAGCCTCGGCGAGGCCGACCTTCTCCGCCGAGCCATGGGCAAGAAGATCAAGTCCGAGATGGACGCCCAGCGGGCAGGCTTCGTCGCCGGCTGCGAGCGGGTCAACGCCATTCCGAAAGCCAAGGCCAACGAGCTGTTCGACTTGATCGACAAGTTCGCCGGCTACGGCTTCAACAAGAGCCACGCCGCCGCCTACGCGCTGATCGCCTACCAGACCGCCTGGCTGAAGGCCCACCATCCGGTCGAGTTCTACGCCGCCTCGATGTGCTTCGATATCCACCAGACCGACAAGCTCGCCATCTTCACCGACGATATGCGGCGTCTGGCGGTCGAGTGCCTGCCGCCCTCGATCAACGCCAGCGAGGCCGAGTTCTCGGTGGAGGGGATCGAAAGCCCCTCCCCTTCAGGGGAGGGGTTTGGGGTGGGGCTTGTGAGCCGCGCCGAGACATCCCCCACCCCAACCCCTCCCCTGAAGGCGGGGGGCCTAGCCGTCCGCTATGCGCTCGGCGCGCTCAAGGGCGTCGGCGAGAAGGCGATGGAGCTCTTGGTCGAGGAGCGGCGGCTGAACGGCGCCTTCAAGTCGCTCGAGGATTTCGCCGAGCGGGTGGATCCCCGCCTTCTCAATCGCCGCCAGATCGAGAGCCTCGCCGCCGGCGGCGCCTTCGACCCGCTCGACTCCAACCGCGCCGCCGTCTTCGCCGCGGCCGAGACCATCCTCGCCCATGCCGCCAGCGCCGCCGACGCTCGCGAGAGCGGACAGGGCGGACTGTTCGGAGGCGGCGAATCGAACGTCGTTCCGATCCGTATGCCGGTCGCGGCGACCTGGACCCTTGCCCAGCGCATGTCGGCCGAGAAGGACGCGTTCGGCTTCTATTTCTCGGCCCACCCGGTCGATCGCTACCGCCACCTCGCCGAGGCGCACGGCGCGAAGACCTATGCGGCGCTGGCGTCGCTGCCGGCGCCGCCCGACGGCGGCCGCACCGGGGCTGTGATGGCCGGCATGGTCGAGGACGCGCGCTGGCGCACCTCGGCGCGGGGCCGCCGCTATCTGATGGCGACGATGTCGGACTCGTCCGGCCAGTTCGTCGCCACCGTGTTCGACGACGACGCCTCCGAGCAGATCGAGGCCGCCGCCAAGTCCGGCGCCTGCGCCCTGCTGAGCGTGGAGCTGGACCGCCGCCCGGGGGAGGAGGCGCCGCGGGTCACCATCCGCTCGCTGCAGCTGTTCGAGAGCCTGTCCAAGCGCGCCCGGCTCCAGCTCGAGATCGAAGTGGATCAAGTCGAGGCGATCGAGCGCCTGAAGGCCGCCACCGCCGACGACCGCGGCGGCCATGGCGAGCTTCACCTCAGGGTGAAGCTGGGCGTCGGCGAAGCCTTGCTCGTGCTGGGCCGAGACTTCCGGCTCGACGCCGAGCTTGCGGCGCGTCTCGAGCGGATCGAGGGGGTCGTCGCGGTGCGCCTCTCGGTCGCCCCGCAACCGCGGCTTGCGCTCGTCTCCTGAGCGCATAGACTGTCCCCTTCCAGCGCTTGGAGGGATCATGCTCGGAGGGATGCAGGACTGGCCGCTGAGGATCATGCGGATCCTCGACCATTCGGCGCGCGAGCACGGCCGCCGCGAGCTCGTCTCGCGCTATGCCGACGGCAGGGTCGAGCGCACCGACTGGGCCGGGGTGGCGAGGGATTCGCGCAAGCTCGCGCAGGCCCTGGAGCGGCTCGGGCTGAAGCCGGGCGACCGGGTCGGGACGCTGGCGATGAACCACAGCCGCCACGTCGTCGCCTGGTACGGAACGATCGGCATGGGCGGGGTCATCCACACCATCAACCCGCGCCTGTTCGACGACCAGCTCCTCTACATCGCCAACCATGCCGAGGACCGGGTGCTCTTCTACGACGCCGCCTTCGCGCCGCTGGTCGAGCGGCTGAAGCCGCGCTGGGCCAGCATCGAGCATTATGTCTGCTTCGATTCGCCCGAGTTCGAGGCGCTGATCGGCGCCGAGAGCGGCGATTATGCCTGGGTCGAAGGCGACGAGCGCGAGCCGGCGATGCTCTGCTACACCAGCGGAACGACCGGCAATCCGAAGGGCGTGCTCTACGAGCACCGCTCGACCGTGCTCCACGCCATGGTGCAGATGAGCCCGGACGTGTTCGACCTCAGCGCCCGCGCGGTGGTGCTTCCGGTGGTGCCGATGTTCCATGCCGCCGGCTGGGCCTTGCCCTTCTGCACGGCGATGGCGGGCGGCAAGATGGTCTTCTCGGCCGACTACACGCCGCAGGTCATGTGTGATCTGATGAAGGGGGAGGGAGTCACCCATACCGCCGGCGTCCCGACCGTCTGGCTCGCCCTCGTCAACCATGTCGATTCGACCGGCGAGGATCTCGGCAAGCTGACCACCGTCCATATCGGCGGCTCGGCGGCGCCGCGGGCGATGATCGAATGGTTCATGGACCGCGGCATCCGGGTCGGCCACGCCTGGGGAATGACCGAGATGTCGCCGCTCGGCACCGTCGGCGCCGGCAGCGGCGACTGGGACGAGCTCAGCCGCGAGCAGCGCGTCGCTTTGCTGTGCAAGCAGGGCAGGGTGCCGTTCGGGGTCGAGCTTCGAACCGTCGACGACGACGGCAATCTCCTTCCCCGCGACGGCAAGACCTCCGGCCGGCTGCAGACCCGCGGGCCCTGGATCATCCGCCAGTATTTCCAGGACGAGCGCGGCGATTGCATCGACGAGGAGGGCTGGTTCGATACCGGCGACGTCGCCGCTCTCCACCCGGACGGCGTTCTCCAGATCACCGACCGGTCCAAGGACGTCATCAAGTCGGGCGGCGAATGGATCAGCTCGATCGACCTCGAGAACGCCGCCGTCGGCTGCCCCGGGGTCGCCGAGGCCGCGGCCGTGGGAGTCAAGCATCCGAAGTGGGACGAAAGGCCGATCCTGCTGGTGGTGAAGAAGAGCGGGATGGACGTGACTCCGCAGCAGATCCTCGACCATCTCGAAGGCCATGTCGCGAAATGGTGGCTTCCCGACGAGATATTGTTCGTCGAGAGCCTGCCCCACACGGCGACGGGCAAGCTGCTCAAGACGGCGCTGAGGGAGGAATATCGCGACTACCGGCTGAGCAGCGCGGCCTGAAATCCTCCCCAAGCCTGCTTGGGGAGGGGGGACCAGGCGAAGCCTGGTGGAGGGGTAATTGCCGCAGGCTTTTGCCAGCTACCCCTTCACCACCCTTCGCATGGTCCCCCTCCCCATGCTGCGCATGGGGAGGATTTACAACAATCTCAGCTGCGGCCCCTGCGGCGGCACGAACAGGTCCGTGCGCAGCCTGCTTTTCTCGCGGTTCAGCCCGTGCTTCCTCGCGGCCACCTCGAAGCGCACCCTGAGCAGCTCCGCCCACGGGCCCTGGCCCTTCATCCGGGTGAACCAGTTGGGGTCGTTGTCCTTGCCGCCGCGCATGGAGCGGATGATGTTCATCACCTTGTCGGCCCGGTCCGGAAAATGCTCGTCCAGCCAGGCGCGGAACAGGGGCGCCACCTCGTGGGGCAGCCGCACCGGCAGGAAGAAGGCGCCCTTCGCCCCCGCTTCCGCCGCAGCCTCGAGGATATGCTCGACCTCGTGGTCGGTGATTCCGGGGATGACCGGCGCGACGGCGACGATGGTCGGGATTCCCGCCTCGCTCAGCGCCTTCACCGCGGCCAGCCGCTTGCGTCCCGACGGCGCCCGCGGCTCCAGCGTGCGGGAGATTTCCGGAGTGAGCGACGTCACCGACACCGCCACCGCCGCCAGCCCTTCCGCCGCCATCGGCGCCAATATGTCGAGGTCGCGGAGCACCCGGTCCGACTTGGTCGTGATCGTCACCGGGTGCTTCGTCTCGGCCAGCACCTCGAGCACCGAGCGGGTGATCCGCCATTTGGCCTCGATCGGCTGGTAGGGATCGGTGTTGGTGCCCATCGCCATGGAGCGAACCACATAGCCGGGCCTGGCCAGCTCCTCGCGAAGGATCCTGGCCGCGTCCGGCTTGGCGAACAGCCTGGTCTCGAAATCGAGGCCGGGCGACAGATCGTGGAACGCATGGGTCGGCCGGGCGAAGCAATAGATGCAGCCATGCTCGCAGCCCCGGTAGGAGTTGATCGAGCGGTCGAAGCCGATGTCGGGCGAGCGGTTCCAGGCGATGATTGTCTTCGGCTTCTCGACGGTGACCGTGGTCCGAAGCGGCGGCGGCCCCTCATCCACCTCCTCGCGAGCGTCGAGCCAGTCGCCGTCCGCCTCCCGCACCGGTAGGTTGAAGCGCGTCGGCGTCCGGTTCTCGGGCGCGCCGCGGCCGTGACGGACGTCGGGGCGGGGCATGGGGAGCGTTATACGCCCAGCCTCAGAACATAGCAAGAACCGATGGCTATTCGGTGCCGTAGGCCAGCCTGGTCTCCTCCGCCTTGAGCCGCACCGCGCTCGCTCCGGCCATGCCGGGGAATTTCGGCCACATGCCCTGGGCGAGGGCGGCGCGGCTGGGGCCCGGCTTCCCCGCTTCCTCCTCGTAGATCCAGTAGTTGCGAAGCACGATCGGAACGT
Organism: Allosphingosinicella sp.; assembly: GCA_035628835.1. Lineage (GTDB taxonomy): Bacteria > Pseudomonadota > Alphaproteobacteria > Sphingomonadales > Sphingomonadaceae > Allosphingosinicella. The sequence goes on along the minus strand of DASPJA010000022.1, from coordinate 21,336 downwards.
AGCCGCGCGTCTCCCAATAAGGCAGCGACTCGATGTAGAGGAGGGGGTCGCCCTTGTCGAAGCGGCGGGCGTTCCACTCCGCCACCGGCACCGGCCCCGCATTGTAGGCGGCGATCACCTTGGGCAGCAGGCCGCCGGTGGCGCCGTGGTCGCGGAGCGCCTCGATATAGCTTTGCCCGAACTCGATATTGGCGGCGGGGCTGGCCAGCATCTGCCGGTCGAACGGCTCGCCGCGGGCGCGGGCGATATCGCCGGCGGTGCCGGGCCGAACCTGCATCAGGCCGACCGCTCCGGCCGGGCTGACGACGGAGGTGCGGAAGTTCGACTCCTGAAGCGCGTGCGCGAAGGCGAGCGAGGGATCGACCCGCCAGCCCCGGGTCGGCCGCCAGTCGGGCCGGGGATAGCGCGCGGCGAAGTTGACGCTGGCCCCGCGCGGGGCGTTGTGCGCCAGCCAATATTGGGTCGAGGCGAGGTCGAGATCGGCGGCGAGGTGGAGGAGGGCATTGTGGTCCCCGGCGCCGCCGATCCGCGCCTGGTGGCGAAGGAACTGGTCGGCCAGCTCGGTCTCGCCGATCTCGACCAGTGCCAGTGCGGCGCGAACGTTCGGCTTGCCGGCGATTCCCCGCCATTCGGAGTCGCGGTAATTGTGCATCCCCGACGCTCCGGCGCCGCCGATGCCGAGCGCGGTCGAGGCGATGAGGCCGTAGAAGGTCTCCTTCTGCCGGGCGGCGGCGCGCAGCTGGCCCTGGACCCGCTCCGGCCGGCCGCACATCATCTCGGCCCGGGCGCTCCAATAATGGGCGGCGGCGACCATCTCGACGTCGCTGGACCGGCCGGAGACGTTTCCGAACGCGTCGGCCGCGCCCTTGCAGTCTCCCTCGCGCCACGCGGCGAGCCCTTCCGACCAGGCGCCGTGGACCGCCCATTCGCCGCTGCCGGCGCGGGCGAGGGCGGCGAGGCGGCGGGCGTCTCGATCGTTGCCGACGATGTAATAGGACCAGGCGATTCGCTGCTGATATTCGGTCCGGGCCTCCGGGCCGAGCAGATCCTGGCGCTGCAGGAAGATCGCCTCCGCCTCGTAGGGCCGGTTGTCCTTGATCAGCGGCTGGACGAGCGGCTCGAGCTCGGCCGCCGCCTGGTCGCCCTTCGTCGCCTCGGCCCGCGAGCGCCGCGGCTGGCTGCCGACCCAGACCAGCTTCTGCGCCTCCGGCAGGCTCGGCAGCTCCGTCGCCCCGCGGGTCAAAGCGAGGCGGGCGATCTGCTCCGCCTTCGGCATTTCGGGCGCTCGGGCGAGCACCGGGAGGAGGTCGGGGAGCTCCACCCTGGGCGATCCCTTGGCGAGGAACAGCTCGGCGCGTGCGACATCGTGGAGCGGGCCTTCGGGCATCGCCGCGAGCCTCGCCGAGGCTCCCGGCCAGTCGCTCGCCCGAATGGCGGCGAAGACGTCGCGATAGCCGCTGCGCTGGTCCGGGGTCAGCGCCGCCGCGACCGCCGCTCGCGGGCGGGCGCCGTCGTCCGCGAAGGCCGGCGATGCCGGCAGGGCGAGCGCCGCGGCGAGCAGGAGGGGGCGGAGCTTCGTCATGACTTCACCTCTTCGATCAGCATCTGGAGGTCGGCCCAGGCCATCGCCTTCAAGCGCGGCGACTCCAGCAATTGTCGGGGAGCAATGGTTGCCAGAGCTTTGACGGGCCCGGCGTGGGTGGCGATTTCGTGCCAGCGGCCCCGCGCCTGCGGCACCGACAGGCCGAGCAGGGCCTTGGAGCAGGCGTCGCCGAACAGCAGCACCGCCCGGGGCGCCGCGAGACCGATATGATGGCGGGCGAGCGCGGCGCAGCTTTTCATCGAGTCGCTGTTGAGCTGGCCGGAGGGGGAGCGGATGCAGGAGAGGGCGGCGAGGTAGATCGAGTTGCGGTCGCGGCCGATGGCGGCGAGCATCCGGTCGAACAGCCGGCCGGCCTCGCCGCTGATCAGGGTGCCGGCGGCGCAATCCTCGCCGCTCGGCATATCGGCGAGGATCATCAGTCCGGAAGCCGGATCGCCGGAGGGGCAGATGCGCGGCGCCGATGGGGAAGCGAAGGCGAGGCGATCCGAGGAGGCCAGCCAGGCCTGGAACAGGTCGAGCTGCCCGGGAAGGGTCTCGCCGGGCGCTTCGGCGGCGGCCGGGGCGGGCGCCGGCGCCTCCTTCGCTTTCGGCTTGAGCCAGTCGCGCGGCTCTTCGTCGACGAGCGTGTCGACGCCCGCCTCGGTCCACCAGATCAGCGCGCTTTCGGCGGCCGCCGGCGAAAATGCATCGTTACCCCGCTCCACGATCGCCATGGAGTCAGTGCCGCGCGGGCTGGTCAACCTCAAAATCTCTATCTATCTGCCAGACGTTGGCTGCCTGCGACGACGCGAGTTGCGCAGCGCCCGTGCGGCAGGAGCGCCTTGATGTCCGAACGCGAGTCGATGCCCTATGACGTGGTGATCGTCGGCGCCGGCCCCGCCGGCCTCGCCGCCGGCATCCGTCTCAAGCAGCTCGCCGACGAGGCGGGGCGAGAGCTCAGCGTGTGCATCCTCGAAAAAGGGTCGGAAGTCGGAGCCCACATCCTGTCGGGTGCCGTCATCGACCCGCGCGGAATAGACGAGCTTCTGCCCAACTGGCGGGAGCTGGACAGCCCGCTGACCGTGCCGGTGGTCGAGAATCACCATTGGGTGCTGACCGAGAAGCGCAAATACGGGTTTCCGCATCTGATGATGCCGCCCTTCATGAACAACAAGGGCACCTACACCGCTTCGCTCGGCAATCTCTGCCGCTGGCTGGCCGGGCAGGCGGAGGCGCTCGGAGTCGAGATCTTCCCGGGCTTCGCCGCCGCCGAGGTGCTGTTCAACGAGGACGGGTCGGTGAAGGGCGTCGCCACCGGCGACATGGGCGTCGCCCGCGACGGCACCCGCCGCTCCGACTACCAGCCCGGAATGGAGCTTCACGGCCGCTATACCTTCTTCGCGGAAGGCGCCCGCGGCCACCTCACCAAGCAGCTCAAGCGCCAGTTCGACCTCGACCGGGACAGCCAGCCGCAGGTCTACGGCATCGGCCTCAAGGAATTGTGGGACATCGAGCCGGCCAAGCACGTGCCGGGCCGGGTCATCCACACCCAGGGCTGGCCGCTCGACGACGCCTGGGGCGGCGGCTTCCTCTACCATCAGGAGAACAACCAGGTCGCGCTCGGCTTCGTCGTCGCGCTCAATTACCGCAACCCCCACCTTTCCCCCTTCGAGGAGTTCCAGCGCTGGAAGCAGCATCCCGCCATCCGCGAGATTCTGGAGGGCGGGCGCCGGGTCTCCTACGGCGCCCGGGCGATCAACGAGGGCGGCTGGCAGGCGGTGCCGAAGCTCGCTTTCCCCGGCGGCGCCCTGATCGGCTGCGCCGCCGGCTTCGTCAACGTGCCGAGGATCAAGGGCAGCCACACGGCCATCAAGTCCGGAATGCTCGCCGCGGAGGCGGCCTTCGCCGCGATCGCCCAGGATCGGGCGGGGGACGAGCTGTCGGGCTACGAGGAATCGCTCCGAAACAGCTGGGTGGCCACCGAGCTCAAGATGGTGCGCAACGTCGAGCCGCTCGTCGCCAGGTTCGGCGGCACGATGGGAACCTTGCTCGCCGGCACCGACATGTGGATGCGTTACCTGAGGATTGGCCTGCCCTTCACGCTGCGGCATCATCCGGACAATGAGACGCTGTACCGCCGGGATCTGGTGAAGCCGATCGACTATCCCAGGCCCGACGGCGTCATCAGCTTCGACCGCCTCTCCTCGGTGTTCATCTCGAACACCAATCACGAGGAGGACCAGCCGGTCCATCTGACGCTGAAGGACCCGTCCATCCCGACGCAGGTCAATCTGCCGCTCTACGACGGGCCCGAGCAAAGATACTGCCCGGCAGGGGTCTACGAATTCGTCGAGGAGGCGAGCGGGCCGCGGCTTCAGATCAACGCCCAGAATTGCGTCCACTGCAAGACGTGCGACATCAAGGATCCGACCCAGAACATCAACTGGGTCGTCCCCGAAGGCGGAGGAGGGCCTAATTATCCCAACATGTAAGCTCCTGGCCTCCGGGCTGCTCTCCGCGGCTTTGCTGCTTCCCGCCACCCCCGCCGGCGCGAGCGTCGAGGAGACTTCCGCGCTCGCCGCCTATGTGCGGGCCCGGGCGGCGGACAGCTCCGGCGCGGCCGAGCAGGCGGCCCGCAATTACGGAGCGGCGCTGGCGCTGGCGCCGGGCAACGAGGTGCTCGCCGCCCGCGCTCTGTCGCAGGCGATCGCGGCGGGCGATCGAACGCTGGCGCTGCAGGCGGCCCGGACGCTCGACGCCGCCGGCAAGCTCGCTCCTGACGGTCGGCTGCTACTGGTCGGCGAAGCCTTCCGGTCCAAGCAGTGGAAGGAAGCGGGGCGGCAGATCGAGCGGCTCGAGCAGGACGAGGTCTTCTCGTTCATGACGCCCTTGCTTCGCGCCTGGCTCGCCCACGGCAGCGGCAAGGGCAATCCCCTGACCCTCCTCGAAGGCGCGTCCGGAAACGCGCTCGCCGCCACCTACGCCTCGGAGCACCGGCCGCTGCTGCTCCTCGCCGGCGGCAAGGCGAAGGAGGGCGCGCTCGCGCTCGCGCCCTTGCTCGAGGATCAGTCGATCCGCTCGCAGCGCCTGCGCATCGCCGCGGCCGCCATGCTCGCCCGCAAAAGGGGGCGCAAGGAAGCGCTGGCGGTGGTGCAGGGCGAGGCCGAGGCGCTCGCCGAGGCCCGGCGGCGGCTGGAGGCGGGCGAACGCCTCGGCGGCGAGATCGTCACTCCCGCGGCCGGGATGGCGGAGCTGCTCGGCCGGATGGCGATCGACCTGAACGGCCAGGAAGTGCCGCAGCTGGCGCTGAGCTTCGCCCGCCTGGCCACCTTCCTCGCCCCTGAAAACGCCGAGTCCTGGCTGATCGCCGCGGATCTGCTGGCAGGGCAGGGCCGGCACGAGGCGGCGCTGGCGGCGCTGGCCAAGGTGCAGCGGGACGACGTCTTCGCGGCCGCCGCGGCCGACCGCCGGATGACCGTGCTGGTCGAGGCGAACCGCACCGACGAGGCTCTGGCCGAGGCCCGGCGGGCCGCGGCGGACGCTCCCTCGGCGATCGACAACTGGACCCGGCTCGGCGACATCCTCAACCAGACCCAGCGCCACGCCGAAGCCGCGACCGCTTATGAAAAGGCGCTCGATCTGGTCAAAGCCGGAGGCCAGGCCCAGCATCCGCTCTGGGCGCTCTGGCTCTTGCGCGGCAGCGCTCTGACCCAGGCGGGCGACTGGAAGGGCGGCAAGGCCGCGCTCGAGGAAGCGCGCCGGCTCGGCCCGGACCAGCCGGTGGTGCTCAACTTCCTCGGCTATTCGCAGCTGGAGCGGCGCGAGAATCTCGCCGAGGCCGAGAAGCTGATCGGCGAGGCCAACCGCCTCCAGCCCGACGATGCCGCGATCACCGATTCGCTCGGCTGGGCCTATTATGTCCGCGGCGACGTGCCCAAGGCGATCGAATTGCTCGAACGGGCGGCGCAGGGGCAGCCGGCCGACGCGGCGATCGCCGAGCATCTCGGCGATGCTTATTACAGCGCCGGCCGCCGCTACGAGGCGCGTTACGCCTGGCGCGCGGCGCTCCATTATGCCGAAGGCGCCGCCGCGGACCGGCTGCGCCGCAAGATCGACACGGGGCTCCGGCCGGATCTCGCCGCCCCCTGATGCACGAGTTCGCATATGCGAAGCTAAACCTCGCTCTCCACGTGCGGGGGCGGGAGCCGGACGGCTATCACCGCATCGAGACCGCCTTCGCGTTCGCCCAGGATGGCGACATGCTCAGCGTGGTCGAGGGCGAGGGGATCAGCCTCGGAGTCACCGGGCCCTTCGCGGACAGCCTCGCCGGCGAAGACAATATCGTCCTCAAGGCCGCTAACGCCTTGCGCGAGCGCTGCGGAATCGGGGCGGGAGCCGCCTTGACGCTCGACAAGCGGCTGCCGGTGGCCTCCGGCATCGGCGGCGGCTCCGCGGACGCAGCCGCGGCGCTTCGGCTGCTGCGGCGCTGGTGGCGCGCCGACTTGCCCGAAGCGGCGCTGGCCGAACTTGCGCGGGGGCTCGGCGCCGACGTGCTCGCCTGCTTCCACTCGCGAACCGCGCGCGGCGAAGGCCGGGGCGACCGGCTCGAATTCACCGATTACGGCCTCGGCGGCGCGCCCTTGCTCCTGGTCAATCCGGGCGTGAGGCTGTCGACGCGGGACGTCTTCGAACGATGGGACGGCCGCGACCGGGGCCCGCTCGGCGACCCGCGGATCGGGCGCAACGATCTCGAGGCGCCGGCGAAGGGCCTGGTACCGGAAATAGGCGAGGTGCTGGAAGCTCTCGCCGCCCTGGACACAGCAACCATGATCCGCATGTCGGGATCGGGCGCGACCTGCTTCGCCCTGTTCACGGAGGAGGCGGATCGTGACCGCGCGAGCCGCCGGTTCGCCCACCGCCATCCGCATTGGTGGCGGCTCGCCAGCCGCCTCAGGTGACCCGCGAGTCCCGCGCCGGGACGCCTCTTCCGCCCTCTTAACCATCGTAACCCGCGGCTTTGCGTTGTGGCACGCTCCTTGCTGCGGGACGGACGACGAGTCGAAACGGGGCCCGAGGGGGCTTGGTGGACATTCGCGCATGGTCCCGCTCCGCCGCGTACGGAGCCGGCGCCATGGCTCCTCTAGAGCCGGCCGCCTCCGACCGGGCGGCCGGCTCTTTTTTGTGGCGACAAAGCCGCCGCGCCCCGCCACATCGAGCCATGTTCGACCTGACTCACCACGGTCCCGTCGCCCGCCTTGGCCTCAACCTGCCCGAAACCCGCAACGCCATCCTTGCCGGCGACTGGGCGCTTCTGGCTCACCGGTGCGCAGAGGCGGCGATGTCCGGCGCGCGCCTGCTCGTCCTGTTCGGCACCGCCGATTTTCGCGAGCGGCTGGCGGCGCTGCGGCCGCGCCGCTGACTTGCCCGGGCCGCGGCAATGAGGGAAACACCCACCTCATGAAGCGCTTCGCCGCATTCGTCCTTCCCCTTGCCGCCTGCGGCGGGGAGCGCGCCGCGACCGCGGGCGAGCGGATCGAGTGCGCCGTCGACGGCGCGGCCGCCTTCGAGCGGGTCTGCACCGTCGAGCGCGCCGCCGGCCGCGACGTCCTCCTCACCATCCGAAGCCCGAGCGGCAGCTTCCGGCGGCTGGTCGCGACCCAGGACGGCCTGGGCGTGATGGCCGCGGACGGCGCCGAGGCGGCCAATGTGAAGGTGATCGGTCCCGATCTGATCGAGGTGTCCATCGGCTCCGACCGCTACCGCCTGCCGGCGCGGGTGCGATGAGCCGCTTCATCCTGACCGCCGCGGAGATGCGCGCCGCCGAGGCGGCCGCGATCGCCGCCGGAACCCCCGCGGCGCGGCTGATGGAGCGGGCAGGCGGCGCCGCCGCGGAGGCGATCTGGCGCTTCGCGGGGCCTGTGCCGGCGCTCATCCTGTGCGGTCCGGGCAACAATGGCGGGGACGGCTACGTGATCGCGCGACGTCTCGCCGAACGGGGGTCGAAGGTCCGGGTGGCCGCCTTCGCGGAGCCGAGGACGCCGGACGCAGCGGCCGCGCGCGCCGCCTGGGAGGGGCCGGTGGAGACCCTCGCCGACGCGTCGCCCGAGCCGCTGCTGATCGACTCGCTTTTCGGCACCGGCCTTTCGAGGCCTCTCGATCAGGCCTTGTCGCGGCAGCTGTGCGCCCTTGCCTCGGCGGCTCGGGTGCGGGTGGCGGTCGACCTGCCGAGCGGAGTCTCGACCGACGACGGCGCGATCCTTTCGCCGGTCCCCGATTTCGATCTCACGATCAGCTTCGCCGCGCTGAAGCCCTCGCACCTCCTCCAGCCCGCGGCCCGTCACATCGGACGGGCGGTGATCGCCGATATCGGCGTGGAGGCAGAGAGCCGCTTGAGGCTGATCGAGAGGCCGGTGCTGCCTGCACCTGGACCGGACGATCACAAATATACGCGCGGCCATCTGCTCGTCGTCGGCGGCGCCATGCCCGGCGCGGCCGCGCTCGCGGCAAGCGCGGCCGCGCGCGCCGGAGCCGGATACGTGACCTTGGTCGGAGAGGGGGGAGGAATCCCCAATGCCCTCGTCCGCCGGCCGTCCGCCGCCCTGGACGAGATGCTGGGCGACCGAAGGATCAACGCGGTCCTGGTCGGCCCCGGCCTCGGTCGCACGGCCGAAGCGGCCGAGACGCTGAGCCGGGTGCTGTCGACGTCCCTCCCCGTCGTGGTCGACGGCGACGCGCTGTGGCTGATCGCCAACCGGGTCGGCTTCCGGTCGAGGAACGCTCCGACCGTCCTCACTCCGCATGCCGGTGAACTGGCCCGGCTCCGCGCCGCTCGCGGAAGCAAGATCGAGACGGCCCGCGCGGCGGTCGGCGGCACCGCGGGCACGATCGTCTGCAAGGGCGCGGACACGGTCGTGGCCGCCGGCGATGGCCGAGCGGCGATTTCGCGGACCGCCCCGGCCTGGCTGGCGAGCGCCGGCACGGGCGATGTGCTGGCCGGGATCGTCGCCGGCCTGTGCGCTACCGGCCTCGCGCCTTTCAAGGCGGCGTGCGCCGGAGTCTGGCTGCACGGCCGAGCGGCGGAGCTGGCCGGGCCCGATCTGATCGCGGACGATCTCGTCGTCCATCTCCCCTCCGCTTTCGCAGAGTGCCTGTGAGCGAGCCCGACCTCATCCTCCGGCTCGCGAGCCGGGGCGACGGAGTCGGCGAGAGCGGCCGGTATCATCCGCTGGCTGCCCCCGGCGACCGGGTGACCGAGGAGGGTCTGGTCGAGGCCGGCCCGCACCGCCAGGCGCCGCCCTGCCGCCATTTCCCCGAATGCGGCGGCTGCCAGCTTCAGCATGTCGACGACGAGGCTTATGCCGGCTTCCTTCGCGACCGGATCGCCTCGGCGCTGGCTGCCCAGGGCATCCCGGCGCCCGACATCCTGCCCGCCCATATCTCACCGCCGAACAGCCGCCGCCGCGCCTCGCTGCGGGCGGAGCGGGGCGGGGCGCTCGGCTTCAACGCCGAGGGGAGCCACCGCGTCGTCGACATGCGCGAATGCCACATCCTGCGGCCGGAGCTGTTCGCGCTCGTCCGGCCGCTGCGGGCGCTGCTTCGGATTCTGAAACCCGCGGCGGCGGCCGGCGTGCGCCTGACCCTCGCGGATCAGGGCGTCGACCTGCTGCTCGAAAAGGTCGAGGCGGAGGGCCTCGCCGAGGCCGAGGCGCTCGGCGGCTTCGCGCTCGAGCATCGCCTTGCCCGGCTGGCCCTCGACGACGGCTATGGCGCCCAGACCCGCTGGGAGCCGGAGCCGGTCACCGTCACGCTCGGCGGCGTTCCGGTCGCGCTGCCCCACGGCGCCTTCCTCCAGGCCACGGCGGACGGGGAGGCTGCCCTGGTCGAGGCGGTGCGGCGGGCGGTGGGGGAAGCGCGGGTGGTCGCCGACCTGTTCGCCGGCCTCGGCACCTTCGCCCTGGCGCTGGAGGGGCGAATCCTGGCGGCGGAAGGATCCCGCGACGCGGCCCTCGCCTTGAAGGCGGCGGCGGGACGGGCGCGGCGGCCGGTCTTCGTCGATCATCGCGATCTCTACCGCCGGCCGCTCGACCGGGCCGAGCTGAACCGGTTCGAAGCGGTCGTGCTCGATCCGCCCCGGGCCGGCGCCAGGGAGCAGGCCGCCGAGCTGGCCCGCTCGGCGGTGCCGCGAATCGCCTACGTCTCCTGCAATCCCGCCACCTTCGCGCGCGATGCGGCGGCGCTCACCGAAGGGGGCTATCGCCTCGACTGGATCCAGCCGGTCGGCCAGTTCCGCTGGTCGACCCATGTCGAGCTGGTCGGCGCCTTTTCCCGTCAGGGGGCGTAGGAAATCCAGGCATAGGCCATCCTGGCCGCCTGGACGGTCAGCCCCATCAGCGCCAGCGACGACAATGCCCACAGGATGAAGCGGTAGGTGATGACGTTGACGGTCGTCTGCACCAGGCTGTGCGCGACCCGCAGCGCCACATAGGCCCAGGCCAGGATCGTGCTGATGCCGCCGCCGCCATGGCCTACCGCCAGCGCCAGGGCGATCGCGTAGAACAGCGTCGGCTGCTCGACCAGGTGCATGTAATTATGGGCTTTCCACATCACCTCGTCCTCGACCACCCCTTCGAGCTGGGCGCCGCCCCGGCCGCCGACCCGTCCGGAGAGCGAAATGCCCTTGCGCTTCATCGCGGCGAAGCGGCTGACGACCATCCAGACCATGATCAGAAGCGTCCAGGCGACGAGCGCGATGACGGGCACGAGAATGTCACTGAACATGGCTTGGTCCTCCCCTGTGGAAGGGGCAGAGTGACCGCCGGGGCCGTCGGAGTCAAAGTGAAGGCCGGCAACGGCGACAGGCCCGGCTTGAGGCCGCGCGGCCCCGCCCCTATGCTGCCGCCACGAACAAGGGGCTAGAAAGCATGAAATTCTCCTACAGCGCCGTCTGGGCCGACGTCATGGGCCTGCTGCGCTCGCATTCCTCGCTGATCGCGACCGTCGCCGGCGTGTTCATCTTCCTGCCCGGCCTGCTGGTCGCCTATTTCCTGCCGCAGCCCGAGCCGCAGGATTTGAATCAGCTAGGCGAGCTTTGGGGGGAATATCTGAACCTCAACTGGCACTGGCTGCTGCTCAACAGCCTGATCGGGATGATCGGCGCCATCGCCATATTGCTGCTCATTTTCGCCCGCGACGTCAGCGTCGGCGGAGCGATCGCCGCCTCGCTGGCGCTGCTGCCTTCCTATTTCGCCGCGTCGCTGCTCGGCAACGCGGCGATCGGCATCGGCTTCGTCCTGCTCATCGTCCCCGGCCTCTATCTGCTCGGCCGGCTCGGGCCGCTCAACTCCGTGGTGGTCGCCGAGACGAGGCGAAACCCGATCGCGGCCCTCATGCGCTGCTTCGAGCTCACCAGGGGCCATGGCTGGGCGATATTGGGCCTGCTCCTGATCATCGCGATCGCCACCGCGATCGTCGTCGGAATCGCCTCGACCCTGCTCGGAATCGTCTTCGTTCTCGTCGCCGGCCAGGATATCGGCCAGCTGCTCACCCTGATCGTGAGGACCGCGGGCAACGCCGCGATGGTGACGTTGCTGCTCGTGCTCAACGCCGCGATCTACCGGCAGCTGAGCGGGAGCCCGTCGGCCGCCAAGGCGCCGACCGCGGCACCCGATCAGGGGCTCTGAGACGGCGGCCCAATAAGCGGGATTTGCGGCGCCGCATCGACCGGCAGAAGCCCGTTCAGGCGCGGATCCGCGAAGCTCTCGAAGGCCTGCTTCACCGCGGTGAAGCCCGCGTTGAGATAGGCCTTCAGCGCGGCCGGATGGTCGAGCGTGCAGGTGTTGACCGCGACCCGCTCGACGCCCGGCCGCCACGCCAGCGCCAGCACCTGCGCGAACAGCCATCGGCCGTGGCCCTTGCCGGCGAGTTCGGGGACGAGGCCGAGAAAGCGGATCAGGCACTCGCCCGCCGTCCGGAAATCCAGCTCCAGCATGCCGACTTCGATCCCGGCGGGATCGACCACCGCGTGGATTTCGCCCATTTCCGCGCGCAGGCGCTCGTCGTCCATCACCAGCCGCGAATACCACAGCCAGCGGGCGCCGACCCGCTCGAAAAGCAGGCGGTACCGCGCCGGCTCGGGGTCGCGCCAGTGCTCGAGGCGCAGCGGCGAGGCGGGCAGGGGGCGCAGCGGCGGGCGCCGGATCATCTCCAGATAGGTGACGACGGTGCCGATATGGCCAAGCGGGACTGGGGTCAGCATGGCAAGGCGATGCCGGGACGCGGGCGGGCTGGCAAGTCGGGCCACGACGTTTCGGGCCGCCCCGCGGACTATCTTGCCGACTCGGCTTCCTCGATCCGGCGGCGGGCCTGTTCCGCTTCCGCGCAATGCCGCTTCGACTGACGGCAGCTCGCCTCCAGCACCTCAAGCACCCGCCGCTGCTGGTCGATGACATAAGGGTCGGTTGCGACCCTGGGCGAATAGACGTTGCGGGTGGTCCGCGGCGCGGTGCGGGATGGGGGTGGGCGGCTCGGTTCCCGGGCTTTCTCGCGAGGAGCCCCGCCGCCGCCGCCGACCATGACCCCTGTCGGAAACGCGATCGCGGCGCCGAGAAGCGCGGCGCAGCCGGCGGACCGCCAGTTTCGCTTCGGGCTCATCTCACCGGTCCAGCGCCAGAGCGAGAATGAGCAGCCCGAGCAGCAGGAAGAGCGGGCTGTAGAGGCGGGTGTCGAAGCGCGCCCAGCGCGTGCCGCGAAGCGACTTGAAGAAGCACACATAGCGGTTGGGGAGGAGCGCCCGGGCGACGAAGGCGGCGCCGGTCGCGAGCAGTGCGGCGCGGGCGACGCCGTCCGGCAGAGGGAGCGGCAGATGGCCGGAATGAGCGAGCAGGAGCAGGGCGAGCGCGACGAGCCCGAGCGCCACCGCCCCGGCCGCGGGGCGCCACCAGGGCAGCCGGTGGGCCATCACCGGCGTCCCGTCCGGCCGCTGCGGCAGCGACACCGAATAGCCGAGCCGCCCGCCGAGCGCCCAGTGCAGATGGAAGCCGGCGGCGAAAGCGATGATGGTCAGCGCAGGGAGGAGCAGCATGGTTCGGAGCCGGTCATGTCAGCGCCCGAACTGCCTTACCCGGGCGGCCCGTTGCAAGTGGCGACGAATGGTCCAGGCCAACGCGCGCCGGAGCCAAAGCGGATTCCGCTTGTCCTCGCCGCGGCGCAATCCCCTCCCCGGCCGCGGCCGGGGAGGGGAGCCCGTTAGGTCAGGCCGTCAGGCTTCTGCGCATCAAGGTGGCGAGGCGGTCCTTGACCGCCAGGCGCAGCTTCTTGAGGCGGAGCAGCCTCAAGCTGTCGGGGAGCCGGCGGCTCGTCTCCCGGGTGATCGCCTCGTCCAGGCGGCGGTGGATGTGCGTCAGTCGGTAGGTTGCGGATGACATGATCGTTCTCCAGCGAAAAGGGCTGCCGCGAAGGCAGTTCCGGGTCTGAGGGACCGCCTTGCGGCGGGGCTCAGATGGCTGGAGGGGCTCGCGCCCTGTAGGAGGCGCTCGCCGGGCCCGCGACCGCGGCCTCTGCGCCAGGCCGGAAGCCGGCGGCGGGCCGGGCCCGGAGGCGCTCGGTGACGATGCCCGGCGCGGTTGGAGGGACGGACGATCCGGCCGCCGAGCCCGCAATCTCCTCGTCGACGGCGCTTCGGGCTCCGGCCGGAAGAACCGCGGCGGCCGGGACGTGACGGCTGGATCCCAGGCGCGCCGAGGGTCCGCGAAGGTCCGCGCCGCCGGCGGCGGTGGCCGAGCCCAGCACCAGGCTCAAGAGGATCAGGAGCGCCGCGAGTGGCCCCCTCCGTCCCCGATCCTGTGCCGCGGTCGGCACTCCTGAGCTACTCCTTCGAAGCTCGCTTCGATATGGGCGGGGCGTTGCCGAAAACAATGCAGGGGGAGGCGGCAATAGCGGGTGGCCGGGCGGTCAAGCCGCCGAAGAGGCGGTGAAAACCGCCAGCTGATCGTCGAAGGCGCGCCGGTAGGCCGGCCGCTTTTCGCCGCGGGCGATGTAGGCGGAGAGGGTGGGATAGTCTTCGAGGATGCCCCAGCCGTCCAGCCGGCGCAGCACCGTCACCATCAGCAGGTCGGCGGCGCTGAAGCCGCCCTCCAGCCAATCCGAATCTCCGAGCCGGGCCGCCAGCTGGTCGAGGCGGCGGCGGACGCGCTCGTCGAGCATCGGCAGGCGCTCCTCGTACCAGCTCTTGTCGCGCTCGAGGATCGCGAAGGCTTCGCGCTCCACGATCGGAGGCTCGACCGTGTTGAGCGCGGCGAACATCCAGGCGACGGCGCGGGCGCGGGCCTTGGCCTCGTCCGGCAGCAGGCCGCCATGGCGCTCCGCGATATGGAAGATGATCGCGCCCGATTCGAAGAGGACGAGGCCGCCTTCCTCATAGGTCGGGATCTGCCCGAACGGATGCCGGCCCATATGCTCGGGCTCCTTCATCGCGGCGAAGGAGAGGAGGCGAACGTCGTAAGGCCGGCCGACCTCCTCGAGCGCCCACCTCACCCGCATGTCGCGCGCCTGCCCTTCGCCGCGATCCGGGGAATCTTCGAAGGCGGTGATGGTGATGCTCATGATCCAGCTCCGGTCGGCTAAGATGGGACAGTATACGATTTCCCCCGCAAATTGGGGGCGGGCGAGAAGCTATGCCGTCCCCATTCTAGCGGCCTCCAGCCTCCGGGCGGAACGCCGCTGTCGGACCGATCGTTCGCCGCTCGGGCGAGGGGATCGGGAGCCGGAGCACAGCCATGTCGACCCTCGCCTTTGCCGCCACGTTCGCGCTTCTCCTGCTCGCCGCCTGCGGACGCCCGGAACCGTCGGCGGCCGCGAACGGAACGGTCGCAGCCGAGGCCAATGCGACTGAGAATGAGGCTGCTGCCGCTCCGGCCGCCGCCGATGCCCCGGCCAACGGTCTGGACGAGCCGGTGCCCCCGCCCGACGCGGTTTCGCATCCCGACGGTTATCTCCCGCCGGCCCCAGGCGAAGCCGCGACCGACAATGCCGATGCTTCCGCGCCGAAGGAATCGCCGCCGGCGACGGAGGACGAATATACTCGCGACGCGCAGGCAGGCCGCTAGCCCGCTCGCCTGGGGATCTGCGACAGATGCTCACGCGGACAGGAAGCGCAGGGGCGCGTGGCTGTTCCGGTATTCGGCTGCACGGCGAAGGAGCGCCCGAGCCGGCGGGCGCTCCTCGCTGATCGCAGCTCGCGCTTCGGATTAGAGGCCGTTGGCGAGATTGATGTCGGCGTCGTTGGTGCCGGCGTCCTCGACCATCATGTTCTGGGTGTTGGCGTCGGCCGTCATATTCGCATCCGTGCCGGTCATCCCGTTCATCGACGTGTTCGCGTCGAGAAGGAGATTATCCTCCATCAGCATGTTGTCGGTGGCGAGGCCGTTCGCCTCGTTCGCCGCATCGTCGCCGCCGCCGCCGCAGGCGGAGAGGGCGAGGGCCAGGCCGGCCAGTGCTATCATGCGCATCGATTCTTCCCTTTTCATGTCCTCAACGACTCTAGGCCGCCGGCCCGCGATAACGCGGCACCGCCGGCTTAGCTCCGCCGCGCGCACGATCCGTGCCGCGAGGGCGGCTCCGGAACGGGCGCCAGGCACTCCGACACGTCACGCGCAGGCAGCCGGCCGAACCGGCGGTGATCACCCCCACGTGGCCATTGGCGGCAGGCTCATCAGGATGGCGTCGACATTGCCGCCGGTGCGGAGGCCGAACAGGGTGCCGCGATCGTAGATCAGGTTGAATTCGGCGTAGCGGCCGCGCCATTCGAGCTGCCTCGCCTTGTGGGCCTCGGTGAAGGGCTGGGCCATGCGCCTGCGGACCAGCCTCGGGAACACGTCGAGAAAGGCCTCGCCGACGTCGCGGGTGAAGGCGAAGCTGGCTTCGAACGGGCCTTCGAGATGGTCGTAGAAGATGCCGCCGACGCCGCGATGCACGCCGCGATGGGGTATGTAGAAATATTCCTCCGCCCATTTGGAGAAGCGGCCGTAGAAGGTCTGGTCGTGGGCGGCGCAGGCGGCGCGCAGGCGGGCGTGGAAGTCGGCCGTGTCCTCCTCGTAGGGGAGCGGCGGGTTGAGATCGGCCCCGCCTCCGAACCAGCGCTTCGTCGTGCACAGGAAACGCGTGTTCATGTGCACGGCCGGCACATGCGGATTGGCCATGTGGGCGACCAGGCTGATGCCGGTGGCGAAGAAGCGCGGATCGTCGCCGGCGCCGTGGATGGTGGCGGCGAAATCCTCGCTGAAGCGGCCGGCGACGGTGGAGACGTTGACCCCGACCTTCTCGAACACCGTCCCCTTCATCAGCCCGCGAACGCCGCCGCCGCCGGGCGAGCCGTCCGGATCGGTCCGGTCCCAGGGGGTATAGCCGAACTCGGCCGGGCTGCCGGCCTCGCGCTCGATCGCCTCGAAACCGGCGCAGATGCGGTCGCGCAGGCTCTCGAACCACTCCCGCGCGCGGCGTTGCTCTTCGTCCAGCTCGATCATGGCGACTCCCGGGGCGGCGTCAGGCCGCGGCGCGAAGCTCCAGCCGGTCCCATATCTCGACCAGGGCCTTGGCGAGCTCGCGCATCATCGCCTCGTCGTGGCGCGGGCCGGGAGTGAAGCGCAGCCGCTCGGTGCCCCTCGGCACGGTCGGATAGTTTATCGGCTGAACGTAGACGCCATATTCGGCCAGCAGGATGTCGCTGATCTTCTTGGCCTTGACGGGATCGCCGACCATCAGCGGCACGATATGGGTGGTGGACGGCATCACCGGCAGGCGCGCCTCCGCGAAGATCGCCTTGAGCCGGCCGGCGTTGAGATGCTGGGCCTCGCGCTCGGCGCTCGACGCCTTGAGATGCCTGACGCTCGCCAGGGCCCCCGCGACCAGCACCGGCGACAGCGAGGTGGTGAAGATGAAGCCGGGTGCGTAGCTCCTCACCACGTCGACGATGTTGCGGTCGGCCGCGATATAGCCGCCCATCACTCCGAAGGCCTTGCCGAGCGTGCCCTCGATGATGGTGACCCGCCGGGCGACGTCGTCGCGCTCGGAGATACCGCCGCCGCGCGGCCCGTACATGCCGACGGCGTGGACCTCGTCGAGATAGGTGATCGCGTTATATTTGTCCGCGAGGTCGCAGATCGCGGCGATCGGCGCGACGTCCCCGTCCATCGAATAGACGCTTTCGAAGGCGATCAGCTTGGGCGCCTCCGCATCCGCCCCGGCGAGGAGCGCCTCGAGATGCTCGAGGTCGTTGTGGCGGAACACCTGCTTGTCGCATCCCGACGCGCGGATTCCGGCGATCATCGAGGCGTGGTTGAGTTCGTCGGAAAAGACGATGCAGCCCGGCAGGAGCTTCGCGACGGTCGAGAGGGTCGCCTCGTTCGAGATGTAGCCGGAGGTGAAGAGGAGCGCCGACTCCTTGGCGTGGAGATCGGCAAGCTCGGTCTCCAACTCGACATGGTAATGGGTGTTGCCGCCGATGTTGCGGGTTCCGCCGGAGCCGGCGCCGACGTCGTGAAGCGCCTCCTCCATCGCCGACACCACGTCCGGGTGCTGGCCCATGCAGAGATAGTCGTTCGAGCACCATACGGTGATCGGCTTGGGTCCGTTATGGCCGGCGAAGCAGCGGGCGTTGGGGAAGGCGCCCTTGTTCCTCAGGATATCGATGAACACGCGGTAGCGGCCCTCGGCATGTAGCCGGTCGATCGCCTGCGCGAAGATGCGATTATAGTCCACGTCGACTCCCCGGGGTCCCTGGGCGCTTCTTAGCCGATTTGGGGGACGATTGGCTAGACGCCACTAGAGCCGTTCCAGCCGGGTCAGGCCGTGGCGGGCGAGGCCTGAACGGTAGGCCTCGACGTCGGTGCCCCGGCCGGTGAACAGGGCTACTCCTTCGGCGGCTCGGTCGGGCCAGGCGAGATCGCGGGTCAGCCAGGCTGTGCGGCGGGCGATTCCCTCCTTGCCGTCGACGAAGCGCACGGGGTGCGCGGCGGCGGCGGCCAGCTCCGCCTCGACGAGCGGAAAGTGGGTGCAGGCGAGGACGATGGTGTCGATCCGCTCGCCGCCGGGCTGGCCGAACAGGCCGTTCAGGGCCCGGGCGCAGGCTCCGTCGTCCATCGCCTCGCCGCGCAGCCTCCCCTCGGCGAAGTCGACCAGCTCGGCGGAACCGTGGCGGATCACGGTGCAATCGGCGGCGAACTCGGCCGAAAGCCGGTCGACATAAGGCTGCCGAACCGTCGCCTCGGTGCCGAGCACTCCGATCGTCCGGGTTCTCGACACCAGAGCGGCGGGCTTGATCGCGGGCACTGTGCCGACCACCGGCAGGTCGAGCGCGGCCCGGACCGCGTCGAGCGCGATCGTCGAGGCGGTGTTGCAGGCGATGACGATCAGCTCCGGATCGAAGCGCTCGGCGAGGCGGCCGAGCAGGGCCGGCACGCGCGCCTCGATCTCCGCCGGGCGCTTGGTGCCATAAGGGTATCCGGCGCTGTCGGCGGCATAGACGAGGGGCGCCGTCGGCAGCAGCGCCCGGATCGCTCCCAGGACGGAAAGTCCGCCGACGCCCGAATCGAAGATGAGGAGGGGGCGGGCACTGGTCACGCGCGTGCTTTAGCGGTGGCGGCGGCTCGGGCAAGGTCCACTCCCTGAAAGGAGGGGGCGGGGGGGTAGACGAGCGTAGCGAGGCTTGTCGGAGTCGGAGTCTCGGCCGCCTTCGCCGGACCCACCCCCGACCCCTCCCTTTCAGGGAGGGGAGAAGGACGAATTCATCGATTCTGCTGGACGTGATTGCGCCCGCTACGCGATTTGCTAAAGTCCGCTGTCGTGAACCTGCCCGTCATCGCCCCTCCGCTTCTCGCCTTGCTCCTCGGCTATGCGCTGGGCTCCATACCGTTCGGGATCGTCCTTACCCGGCTGACCGGCGCCGGCGACCTGCGCAGGATCGGCTCGGGCAATATCGGCGCCACCAATGTGCTGAGAACCGGCCGCAAGGGTCTCGCCGCCGCCACCCTGCTCCTCGACGGGGCCAAGGGGACGGCCGCGCTGGCGATCGCCGAGTGGCTCTTCCCCGGCACCGTGCAGCTGGCCGCGATCGGCGCCATGGCCGGCCATCTCTGGCCGGTGTGGCTGCGCTTCGCCGGCGGCAAGGGGGTCGCGACCTATTTCGGCGTGGTGCTCGGCTTCGCCCTGGTCGACGGCCTCGGCTGGCAGGCGCCCGCCGCCTACGCGGCCGCCTGGATCGGAGTGCTACTGCTCAGCCGTTACTCGTCGCTCGGCGGACTCGCCGCGGCCGCCGCCATGCCGCCGGCGGCGGCGCTGCTCGGCCGCTTCGACCTGGCCCTGCACTTCCTCGGCTTCACCCTGCTGGTCTTCTGGACCCACCGGGAAAATATCGGGCGCCTCTTCGCCGGCACCGAGCCGAGGATAGGCCGGAGTGCCTGAACCGTCCCCCGACCAGATCGCCCGGCTGCGGCTGATCCGGTCGGAGAATATCGGCCCGATCACCTACTTCCAGCTGCTCGCCCGCTTCGGATCCGCCGCCGCGGCGCTCGACGCCATCCCCGATCTCGCCGCCCGCGGCGGCGGCCGCGCCCCCCGGCTCGCCTCCCGCTCCGCCGTCGAGCGCGAGATCGAGCAGGTGGCCCGGATCGGCGGGCGCTACCTGTTCCTCGGGCAGGGTCTCTACCCGCCGCTCCTCGCCGAGCTGGAATCGGCCCCACCCGCGCTGATCGTCAAGGGCCATCCGACCCTGCTCGACCGGCCGGCGGCGGCGATGGTCGGCGCCCGCAACGCCTCCGCCGCGGCCTGCCGGTTCGCGCGCGCTCTGGCGCAGGCGCTGGGGGAGGCGGGAATCGTCATCGTCTCCGGACTCGCCCGAGGCATCGACTCGGCCGCCCATGACGGGTCGCTGGACACCGGCACGATCGCCGTCGTCGCCGGCGGAATCGACATATTCTACCCGCCCGAGAACGAGGCGCGGCAGCGCTCGATCGCCGAGCGCGGACTCATCGTCTCCGAGCAGCCGCCCGGGGTCGAGCCGCGCTCCCGCCATTTCCCCTCCCGCAACCGGATCATCGCCGGCCTCGCTTACGGCACCGTCGTGGTGGAGGCGGCGCCGCGCTCCGGCTCGCTGATCACCGCGCGCTTCGCCGCCGAGAGCGGGCGCGAGGTGATGGCGGTGCCGGGGTCCCCGCTGGATCCGCGCGCCCAGGGCTGCAACCAGCTGATCCGGGAGGGTGCCACGCTCGTCCAGTCGGCGGAAGACGTGCTGGAGGCGATCAGCCCGGCGCGGATCCGCCCGTTCCGCCAGCCGGAGCGGGAATACGGAAAACCGGAGGTGGCCGTGGAAGCGGATGACGAAGCGCGCGAGGCCGTCACCCGGATGCTGAACTGCACGCCGGTGCCGGTCAACGAGCTCATCCGCCAGTCGGACCTGCCGCCGGCGGTGGTCCAGACGGTGCTGCTCGAGCTGGAGCTGGCGGGCCGGCTGGAGCGGCACGCGGGCGGACGTGTGAGCCTGATGTAGGGGCAGGGGGAAGCACGGCGGTCACCGCTCCTCTGTCACCCTCGTGGTAGCGAAAAGGTGTATTCTTCCTTGGCTGCATGAGCAGTGCCGGACCCCGGGTGGCCACCCGGGGTCCGGCGTCGGCTGTCGGATCGTTCGTCACCCTATCCCTTGGGGATGAGGTTCAGCTTGATCGCAGTCGACGTCTCCATCGGATCCGTATGGTTGCCAGAACCCAGGGTTCGTCCACGAGGAAGGATCGACGAAGATGGCTCATGATAGCATGATCGCGGCTGGAATCGATGTCGGCAAGGCCCGGCTCGACGCCCAGGTGCATGGCTGCGCCTCGCGCTTCGGCGCGGCCAACAGCAAGAGCGGCTGCGCCGAGCTGATCGCGTGGCTCACCGGGCGGAATGTCACCCGGATCGGCCTGGAGGCGTCGGGCGGCTATGAGCGCTCTGCGGCCGAGGCCTTCCGCCAGGCCGGCTTCGAGGTCGTCCTGCTTCAGCCGCGGCAGGTGCGCGCCTTCGCCGTCTATCGCATGAAGCGCGCCAAGAACGATGCGATCGACGCCGGCCTCATCGCTTGGGTCACGGCCGAGCTGGAGAGCGTTCGGGCGCCGCGCGACGCGAGGCTCGCCGCCCTGGACGAGCATCTTCGGCTGGTCGAGCAGGTCGAGGCGGACCTGGCTCGGATGAAGACCCGGCGGGAGGCCTATCGCACGGCCCGGCTCCAGCGCTGGATCGAGCAGGAGGCGGCGCGCCTCGAACGCCGGCTCGCGGCCGAGCTCGCCCTCCTCGCCAAGGCGATCCTCGCTCACCGGGACCTCGCCGAGCGCCTCCAGCTGATCGAATCGGTCGAGGGCGTCGGCCGCCGGACCGCCATCACCCTCCTCATCCTCATGCCCGAGCTCGGCGACATCAGCCGGGAAGCGGCGGCAAGCCTCGCCGGCCTCGCGCCGTTCGACGACGACAGCGGCAAGCACAAAGGCCAGCGCCGGATCGCCGGCGGCCGCGCCCGCGTCCGCCGAGCCCTCTACGCCGCAGCCCTGCCCGCCAGCTTCCGATGGAACCAGAGCCTGGTCGACCTCTACAAACGCCTACGCGACAAAGGCCGCCCCCACAAACAAGCCCTCGTCGCCTGCGCCCGCAAGCTCCTCATCTTCGTCAACACCGTCCTCGCCAGAGGATCAGCCTGGCAAAAACAAACCTCGCCCAGCTAATGGTTGCTGAACTTG